>NZ_JBEXGS010000008.1:357055-369605 GCF_040607455.1 Sphaerisporangium sp. NPDC005289 | reverse complement strand
CGACCGGAACCAAATCGCGCCGTTACCGGCACTTGACTCCCGCCACCCGAACCAACGAGCATTCAGGCCGCCCCGTCTCCAGGGCAACCCCTCTAGCTTACACACTCTGTCGTAGTGACGCAAGCGCCTCTGCGAAGATTTTTTCGAGGGGTACCGACATGCGCTCCCGCCAGCGCCCAGGCCGCAACCACTCGAGGTGGTGGGCTTGGTTGGTGGCCGGGCGATGCCGACGACAAAAGATTAGCACCGTCCGCGCGTCCCTCGATCCAATACAGGCAACGTTCGAGTAGAACCTTTCGGCCCACGGGGCAAGACCAGTACAACAAGCGGTAGGACCGAGGATCACGAACCGGATCGAGGCTGACCACCGTGAGCGAGCGAAGTACCCCCCGGGCGCTGGTCATGCTGCTGGTGGCGGCCTCGGCCGTCGTCGTGCTGGCCGGCATCAAGGCCGTCAACACCATCCTCGGCCCCATCGTGCTCGCCCTGGTCCTGGTCGTGGCGGTCGCCCCGATCAGGGGGTGGCTCGTCCGCAGGCGCGCGCCGAGCTGGCTGGTCGTCGCCGTGCCGTTCTCGGTGGTCATCGTGGTCCTGCTCGGCATGGTGGCGATCCTCACCACCGCTGTCGTCCAGATGGCGGCGCTGCTGCCGGGCTACTCGGGTCAGTTCAACAAGCTGGTGGCCGACGCCCAGGCGTGGGCGGCCGCGCGCGGCATCGCGCCCCAGGTGAACCAGGCGCTGCGGTCCTTTGATCCGGGCAAGATGGTGGGGATCGCGCAGAGCCTGGTGTCCAGCGTGCTCGGAGTAGTTTCGAGCCTGTTCCTCATCGTCGTGCTGCTGCTGGCGATGAGCCTGGACGCACCGGTCACCTCCCGGATCATCGCGGCCGCCGCGGCGGAGCGGCCGGCGATCACCAAGGCGCTCACGACGTTCGCCGACAGGACCCGGCGTTACCTGCTCGTCTCCACGATCTTCGGCCTGATCTGTGCCGCGCTGGACGTGGTCGCGCTGTACGTGCTGAGCGTGCCACTTCCCCTGCTTTGGGGCGTGCTGGCGTTGATCACCAACTACATCCCGAACATCGGGTTCGTCATCGGGCTGGTGCCGCCGGCCCTGTTGGCACTCCTGACGGGCGGTCTGCGGAGCATGATCCTGGTGATCGTGGCCTACATGGTGATCAACATCGTGGTCCAGTCGTTCATCCAGCCGAAGTTCCTCGGCGACGCCGTTGGGCTGAGCACCACGGTGACATTCCTGTCGCTGATCCTCTGGGCGACGGTGCTGGGACCGCTGGGAGCGCTTCTGGCCATCCCGCTCACTCTGCTGACCCGTGCCCTGTTCATCGACAGCGATCCGGGGCTCAAGTGGTCGACCGCCCTGGTGTCCGGCGAGCTGCCCGCGAACCGGCCGGGGTCGTGACCCGGCCGGGGTCGTGACCCGGCAGGAATGGACGCCGGCCGCGCGTCAGGACAGGCGTCCGCGCGTCCATGCAGGCGTTCACGCGTCTCGCAGGGCGTCCGCGCGATCGCGAAGGGCGCACGCGGATCATGCCGGAGAGCGAGCCCGCCTCAGGCCGAGGCTCCGACCGCCGTGCGGGGGACTCCCTCGCTCGTCGCGAGCGTGGAGCTCCCGTGCCTGCGGCCCCAGGGCATGGCGGCGATGAGGAGGGGAAGCAGCACCGCCGAGCTCATCGCCCACGGTGAGTGCAGGTTCCACCAGCGCACGTCGTTGAACTGGGTCAGGTAGAGATAGCCGACGGCCGCCCACGTGGAGGTGCCGATGATGACCGGCCAGGCGAACCGCGTCGGACGGGCGACGAGGAACGGCATGAACCACATGAGGTACTGCGCGCCCAGCCGCGGGGTGACGACCATGAACGCGAGCAGCAGCGCCGTGGTCAGGTCGACGGGGTCGGCGCGGCGCCACAGGAAGCCGACGACGAGCAGCGTGCCGTAGATGGCCCACTGGCCGTAGCGGGCGAGGTCGGCGTTCAAAGTCCAGTCGCCGCCGACCACGAGCGCGGTCCATCCCCACTCGCCGATGATGGGGCGCACGTCGCCGATGGTCTGGATCACCTTGGGGAGCTGGGCGAGGGACGTACCCGCGCCGATGGGAAGCGTGACCAGGAAGAAGATCGGCGCCACGCCGGTGGCGAAGAACGCGTAGATGCGCGAGCGCAGGTCGGGCAGGAACAGCAGCATGCCGGGGACCAGCCAGATCGGCCAGCTCTTGGCGCACAGCGCGAGGCCCATGAGCAGGCCGGCGACGATCGCGTTGCGGACGGGCCTGGACGTCCTGGCGTTCCTGGCGACGATGAAGGCCGCGACGCCGAACATCAGGGAGACCGGCTCGACCTGGCCGTGCACCGCGGCCACCAGGATCGCGAGCGGGTTGCAGGCGTACTGGAAGGCGCGCAGGCGGGCGTCCTTGCCCCCGGCGAGCCTGCCGACCAGGGGGATCAGGATGATGTCGGCGACCACGGTGACCAGGCGGCCGGCGACCTCCCACGGGATGTGCATCCACAGCAGTAAGCCGTACACGTACGGGATCGTGGGAAGGAAGTGCCAGCCGCCGTCGCTCTCGAGCACGGGGTCCTGGTGAGCCAAGATCGCCCGGCCCGCCGGTTGGAAGCTCTTCATGAAGTCCACGGGCTGCCAGACGGACTTCACGGCCAAGATCATGATCAGGACGCGCACCCCGACGCCGACGGCGAGTGTGACGGCCGGCGACGGTCTCCAGCCCTTCCATTGGGCGACGATCGCGAGCACGACACCTGAGACGAGGACGCACCCCGTGAGAATTGCGTTGTCCATGACGCTCACTAGCCTGCCGGAACACAACCCATACCGACCACTCGGGTGTGAAAATTGCCACCATCTATCCAGAATTGTTCACACAAAGAAGTGTTTTGACTCCTATGGGTGACGATCATGCGCTAAGTGTGCATTAGATCGGTCCACGGAGGCGGCCGTCGAGCACACGCGCAGGTCACGGACGAGGTGTCCAGGGACGGCGAGGAGACGGCGGGCGGCCCTCTCCGAGGGACCGACGAGGAACCGAAGGCGCTGTGCGGGACGAGCGTGCGGCCCGCGGGCTCCGTGGGGGGTCGGAGCCGCGGGCCGCACGGTCCTCGGCGGCTTCGGTCTTCGCACTCGTCTGATCTAGGCGAGACCGCCGGTCAGAAGCCTGCGGTGATCTGCGTGAACTGCCAGTCGCTCTGGGCGATGCCGCTGCACGCCGACTGGACGCCGCCGCCCGCGCAGCCGCGGTCGCGGTTGACCGACCAGAACGCCAGCCGCGCCAGCCCCTTGGACTTGGCCCAGTCGCGGATCTGGGTCCAGGTCGCGGGCGTGGTGGTCTCCTGCTGGTCGGACAGGCCGTTCATGCCGGAGATGCCCATGTGCGCGTAGGCGGTGGCGTCGGACCAGCCGAAGGCGTTCTTCAGCGCGGTCTTCAGGCCTTCGGAGGCGTTGACGGTGCTCTGGTACATGTTGGCGCCGCCGCCGAAGTCGAACGGCATGATCGTGAACACGTCGATGTTCGCGCCCAGCGCCGCGGCCTGGTTGATGAGCCGGGTGCCGTAGTACGTCGGGCCCGTGGTGCTGGTGCCGAACGTGACGATCGTCTTGATGCCGGGGTTGTTCTGCTTGACGATCTTCAGCGCGTTGAGGATGCGGTCCTGGACGGCCTCGTTCTCGAACTCGTCGCTGTTCTCGATGTCGATGTCGATGGCCTTCAGGTTGTAGGCGCTGATGACCTGCTGGTACGCGCCGGCCAGCGCCTGGGGTGTGGAGCAGTTCGGGCCGAGCTTGTTGCCGCTCCAGCCGCCGAACGAGGGGACGATGTCGCCGCCGGCCGCCTTGATCTGCGCGATCGCCGTCGCGTCGGCGCCTCCCTGCAGCGGGCGCTGCCCGTCCCACGCCGGGGTGCAGCCGCCGCCGGACAGGACGAACGCCATGGTGAACCACTTGACCCCGGTCGCGTTCATGACCGTGGCGGGGTTCGGCGGGCTGCCCCAGCCCAGGTACAGGTAGGGGGCTCCGCTGCCGCCGGTGGGCTGCTGGCATCCGGTGGTGGTGGCGGTGACGGCCGCGCTCGCGGACGACTCGCCGACCGAGTTGTACGCCTTCACGGTGTAGGTGTGCGAGGTGCAGGAGGCGAGCGAGCCGATGGTGGCCGAGGTGCCGGTCACCGTGGCCCTGACGGTCGAGCCCTCGTACACGCGGTAGCCGGTCACGGTGCCGCTGGAGGCGGCCCAGGACAGGGAGATCGACGTGCTCGACGTGCCGGTGACGGCCGGGGTGCCGGGCGTGCCGGGCGCGCCGGGGTTGGTGGTGCCGCCCGAGCAGGAGGCTCCGTTCAGGGTGCAGTTGAGCGGGGCGCCGAAGTTTCCGGGGCTGCCGTTGAAACCGAAGGTCGTGCTGGCGCCCGCGGCCAGGGTCGGGGCCCAGCTCGGGTTGGTGAAGGTGTAGTGCTGGCCGCTCCTGGTCATCACCGCGTCCCACGCGGTGGTGACGGAGTAGCCGGAGGGCAGGTCGAAGGCGACGGTCCAGCCGTTCAGCGGGCTGGAGGTGCCGTTGGTGACCGTGTACTTGCCCTCGAAGCCGCTCCCCCAGTCCTGCGGCTTGGTGAAGGTCGCGGTGGCCGAGGCCGCCGAGGCGGGGGCCGTCGTCACCACCAGTACGGCGCCCGCGGCGAGCAGTGCCGCGACGCATAAGCGGATCAGGCGCATCGGATCGTCCTTTCAGCCGGTGAAGGCCTTGAAGATGGTGGTGAACTCGTAGGCCGACTGGCTGACGCCGCTGCAGGTGGGCGAGAGGGTGCCGTTCGGGCAGCCGCCGTTGTCGCGGCCGGCCGACCAGAAGCCGATCCGGCCGACGTGGTTGGCCTGGGCGTAGGACAGCAGCTTGCGCGCGTCCGCCTGCGTGGTGGTCTGGCCGGTGTCGTTCTTGCCGATCATCGGGGTGAGGCCGAGCAGCCGCTTGAGCTGCGCGTCCGTCTTCGAGGGCCAGATCGTCCGCATCTGCCCGAGCGTCGCGTTGGCCGCGGACACCAGGGCGTCGCCCCAGGCGCCGGAGTAGCCGAAGTCCATCAGCATCGGGTTGACCAGCACGTTCAACCCGCGCGCCGCGGCGTCCTGGAGGATCTGGACCGAGAACGGGTCCATGCCGTAGTCCTGGCCCTGGATGCGGAGGGTGTAGCTGATCACCGTGCCGCGTTCGGCCTGCAGTTGCCTGAGCGCCGAGTTGACCTTGGCGATGTCGATGGACGCCTCGATGTCGACGTCCAGATGGTTGGTGCCGACGGTGTCCAGCACCTTCCTGTAGGCCGCCAGTAGTTGCGCCGTGGTGCCGCAGCTGTGTTCCAGGTACGGGCCGACGGCGCCGCCCGTGGCGACGATCACCTGGCCGCCCCGTGCCTGCAGTCCGCGGACGTCGTTGATGACGCGCGAGTCGTTCAGCGGGATGGTGCCGCCCCAGGCGGGGTTGCAGCCGGTGCTGTCGCCGAGGGCGAAGGCGAGGGTGTAGTTCTTCACCCCGGTCGCGGTGGCCGCGCTGACCAGCGACGGCGTGGTCATCGTGATGTCGATGTAGGGGGCGAGGACGATCGCGCCGGTCGGCGGCGGGGTCACGGTCGGGGTCGGCGTGGGCGTCGGGGTGGGCGTGCGAGTGGGAGTGGGAGTCGGTCCGGGCGGCGTGGGCGTCGGGCTGGGGGTGGTGCCGCCGCCGCAGGACGCGCCGTTGACCTTGCAGTTCAGCGGCGCTCCGGGCCCCGCGCCGACGAACCCGAACGAGGCGGAGGCGCCGGGCGCCAGCGACCCGTTGTACTCGCGGTTCCTGAAGGTGTAGTGGCCGCCTGACTGGTTCATCAGGGCGTCCCAGTAGGTGCCGACGGTGGTGCCGGACGGCAGGTCGAACTCCACGGTCCAGCCGTTGACGGTGCTCGCGGTGCCGTTGGCGACGGTGTACTTGGCCTCGAAGCCCGACCCCCAGTCGGAGGTCTTGACGAAGGTGGCGCTCACCGAGGCGGCCTGCGCGCCCGGTGGCGCGAGCACCGCGACGGCGATGCTCGCCAGGGCTGTGAGGACGAGCAGGGGCAAGGTGCGTCGCATGATCGCTCCCATGCTGCGAAAGGCGGGCGTCGCGCGTCCCGGGCGCGGGACGCGAGGGGGGTGAGAGGGAGGATGGGCGCTGGCTCACTGGATGTCCGCAGCTCATGGGGCATCGGCACTGGAGGGGACGGGGGCGCGGACGACTGCAGGTCACCAGTACTTTTAGGAAAGTTTCCTAAGAGTTGTCGCGATCGTAGCTCCGGCGCAGGCCGCTCACAAGGCCCAAACGGCGAGGTTTTCTCCCAGGCAGGGCGGCTTTGACAGCCGGGTCACACTGGTCTACCCGCCTGCCTGGAGACATACGGTCACCCGGCTGCGGCGGCCCGGCCCGGATTCGCCATGCCCGGCGCGACGACGGCGGTCACGTTCCTCCGGACGCACAGCGGCCCGGGGCGCCGGGCCCGTGTTGTGGCAGATGGCTCGGGTTAACGGGGTGAACGTGGGGTTTGCGGCGGTATAGCGTGTCACTTCCCTGCGTACATGGAGTTCGGCGGCATGTTCTTCGGCATCACCAATATCTGGGCCTACGTGATCGGGGCCTTTCTGATCATTCTTCTTCCCGGTCCCAACTCGCTGTACGTCCTGACGGTGGGGGCGCGGCGCGGCGTGCGCACCGGGTACCGCGCGGCCGGCGGGGTGTTCGTGGGCGACACGGTGCTGATGGTGCTGTCGGCGGCCGGGGTCGCCTCGCTGCTGCGGTCCACGCCGATGCTGTTCAACGTGGTCAAGTACGCCGGCGCGGCCTACCTCGCGTGGCTGGGCTTCAACATGATCCGCGCCGCCGTGCGGTCGTGGCGGGGCAAGGACGAGCCGGGCGGGCAGGCGGAGGGGGCGCCCGACCTCGCCGACCCGTTCAGGAAGGCCCTCACGATCAGCCTGCTCAACCCCAAGGCGATCTTGTTCTTCATCTCGTTCTTCGTGCAGTTCGTCGACCCGCATTACGGCGCGCCGGCGCTGTCATTCCTGATCTTGGGCGCGATCTGCCAATTCTTCAGCGTCATCTATCTGTCCACGCTGATTTTCGGCGGGGTGTACCTGGCCACCCAGTTCCGGCGGCGGCGCAGGCTCTCGGCCGGCCTGACCTCCGGCGTGGGGGCGCTCTTCCTCGCCTTCGGCGCCCGGCTGGCGACCTCCAGCCTCGGCTGACGGCGGCCGCTCGCGCGGCCGCCGGCCGTCGCGCTCAGTCGTCGTTGACCTTCAGCGCGACGCTGACCAGTGACAGGAACAGCTCGGCGTCGGTGCGGTCCGCGATCTCGACACGGATCCAGCCGGTGCCGTGACCTGGTGTGACACGATGGGAGTCGGCGAGCACCCGGGCCCATCGGTCGACGAGGGAGGCGGTGAGCAGCAGCTCGGCAGTGTGGTCGCCGCGCATGCGGATGATCTCGCGGCCGCGCGCGCGGAAGCGGATGGCCTTGCGAGAGTGGCTGACCGCGAGGTCGGGCCAACGGGTCAGCTCGACGGCGACGTCGGCCACGCGATCGGCGGACGGGGGGACATGCGTGCGTGAGAGCACTGCCATGACTTCATGCTCCCGAACCGCTCGCCATCCGGAAACCCTCCGTTCCCGAACCGTTATCCAATGTTCAACCACCTCATGAAGGGTGTACCGCCCGAAGCCGAGTAATGATCGGATTAAACGATCATTACCAAAATATGTACGCCTTACCTGGACATTGTGTACCGTGAGCCACTAATGACTACAATTCGGCGTTTCGGCCGCGTTTCGGCGAACACATCCCAGGGTAGGCGTCGAAGCTTTAGCGTCGTTCCTCGAACGTCCTCCCTGGGAGAAGCATGAACGCTCCACACTTCACCCTCCCGAGGATCACCGCACTGCTCCGGCAGGCCGTGCCGCGGCTCCTCGAAGGCGTCGTCGCCCCGCTCGCCGTGTTCTACACCGCCCTGGCCGTGCTCGGCCTGGACGGGGCGCTGGTGGCGGCGGTGAGCTGGGTGTACGCCGGGGTGCTGTGGCGGGTCGTCCGCCGCCGGCCCGTCCCCGGCACGATGTTGCTGGCGGCGATCGCCATCACCGCGCGGGCGGCGCTGGGCTGGTGGACGGGAAGTGCCGTCGTCTACTTCCTTCAGCCCGAACTGGGCACGATCTGCATCAGCATGGCCTTCCTCGCCTCGGTCCGCCTGAACAGGCCACTGGTCCAGAAGCTCACCCTGGACTACATCCACCTTCCCTCGGCCGTGCTGCGGCACGAGCGGGTGCGGCGCTTCTTCGCCCGCATCACGCTGCTGTGGGCGTTCGTGCTGCTGGCCAACTCCGCGGTCAGCATCTGGCTGCTCCTGCACCAGTCGATCGGCACCTACCTCCTGGTGCGCACGTCGGTGGTCGCGGCCATCAGCGGCGTCGCGGTCGGCGTCTCCATCTACGCCTTCCGCCGGGTGCTGCACCGCCTGCACGCCGACGCGCCCGCCCCGGCCATCACCGCCGGCTAGACCGCGGACGGCCGTCCGCCGGCGCGGACGGCCGCTGCCACTGGCGACTCCTCTCCCCCGCCCGACGTGACGCTCCCGATGTGATGTACCGGACGATCCGGGATATCCGCACGTCTCGGCCCTAGGCGACATGTGCGCTGATGTGCGCTGATGGGCGAAGATGAGGGCATTTCCTGTGCGGAGAGGACGGAATCATGGGATGCGCACTCGTCACCGGGGCCTCGCGGGGCCTCGGCGCGGCCATCGCCGAACGGCTGGCGGCCGACGGCTGGAAGGTCGTCGTCAACTACGCCCACGACACCGCGGGCGCGACGGCGGTGGCCGGCCGCATCGGCGCGGCGGCGTACGTGGCGCGGTTCGACGTCACCGACGAGGAGGAGGTCGCGCGCGGCGTCGAGGACATCCGCGAGCGGGTCGGCCCGATCGGTGTCGTGGTGAACAACGCGACCGGCCCGCAGCCGATGATGCCGATCGAGAAGCAGACCTGGCAGGACCACCTCGACCAGCTCCGGTTCTTCGTCAAGGCGCCTCTGCTGCTCCTGCACGCCGTGCTGCCCGACTTCAAGGCCGCCGGCGAGGGGCGCGTCGTCAACATCGGCAGCGAGGTGGCCGACCTCGGCAACGCCGACTTCGCGCACTACGTGTCGGCCAAGGCGGCCATGCACGGCCTGACCCGCTCGTGGGCCCGCGAGCTCGGGCCGCTCGGCATCACCGTCAACACCGTGGAACCGGGCTGGATCCCGGTGGAGCGCCACGCCGGCGACGACTGGAGCGACTACGAGGCGCGGCTGCCGCTGCGCCACATGGGCGTTCCCGCCGACGTCGCCGAGGCGGTCGCCTATCTGGCCTCCCCCGGCGCCCGCTTCGTCACCGGCCAGCGGCTGGCCGTCAACGGGGGAAACACCATGAGCTAGTTCCGCGTCATGGTCCTTATTTCATCGGTCGTTGATTTCAACGGCTGATGAGTTTATGGTGGGGTCATACGACGGACAGCGTCGCCGGAAGCGCGGGCCCCGTCCGCCCCGGCGGCTCCACAGGGAGACCGACATGCTGACCTCCGACGGTGACCGCCGGCTCGCCGGCCCGGAGCACCACCCCCTGATCCTCGGCTTCCAGGACATCGCCGCCGACGCGCTGCCGCTGGCCGGGGGCAAGGCCGCCAACCTCGGCGTGCTGACCCGGGCCGGGCTGCCCGTGCCGCCGGGGATCTGCCTGACCACCTGGGCCTACCGCCGCGTCGCCGAGGGCGCGCACCTCGGCGAGGTGCTGGACGCCCTGGCGCGCACCGCCCCCGGCGACACCGCCACGCTGGCCGAACTGGCCGGCCGGGCGCGCGCCGCCGTCCTGGCCGCCCCCGTGCCCGACGACATCGCCCGCGCCGTGCGGCGCGCGACCGACGGCCCGGTGGCGGTCCGCTCGTCGGCCACCGCCGAGGACCTCCCGGACGCGAGCTTCGCCGGCCAGCAGGACACCTACCTGAACGTGGTCGGCCCCGAGGCGGTGCTGGACGCCGTCCGCCGCTGCTGGGCCTCGCTGTGGACCGACCGCGCCGTCGCCTACCGCGCGGCCAACGGCATCGACCACGCCGCCGTCCACCTGGCCGTGGTCATCCAGCGCATGGTGCAGGCCGAGGTCGCCGGGGTGATGTTCACCGCCAACCCGGTCACCGGACGGCGCCGCGAGGTGGTGATCGACGCCAGCCCCGGGCTCGGCGAGTCGGTGGTCTCCGGCGGGGTGAACCCCGACCACTTCGTGGTCGGCCCCGCCAAGAAGATCACCAAGCGGGTGCTCGGCGACAAGGCGACGGTGATCCGCTCGGTCGAGGGCGGCGGCACCGAGCAGGTCGCGCGGGAGTCCGCCGACGGTCCGTGCCTGACCGACGACCAGATCGTCGCCCTGGCCGGGCTCGGGGCCCGCGTGGAGGACCACTACGGCTCCCCGCAGGACACCGAGTGGGCGATCGACTCCTCCGGAGCGCTGTGGCTCACCCAGGCCCGGCCGATCACGACCCTGTACCCGCTGCCCGAGACGTCTCCGGACGGTCTGCGGGTGTACTTCTGCTTCAGCCTGGCGCAGGGCCTGCACCGGCCGATCACCCCGATGGGGGTCTCGGCCTTCCGCACGCTCGCCGGCTCGGTCATCGCCACCCTCTACGGCGCGCGCACCGGTCCCCTGCCGCTCGCTGAGCCGGGCATGCGCCTGTTCGGGGACATCACCGGCGTCATGCGCAGCCGGGTGGGGCGGGCCGTCGTGCCCCGGCTGCTGGACGTCATGGAGGCGCGGTCGGCGGTCGTGCTGCGCGGCCTGTTCGACGACCCGCGGCTGAGCGTGACCCACCGTTCGCCGCTGCCCGCGGTGCGCCGGGTCTGGCGCGTCGCCGCCCGCTATCGCATACCGGTGCGCATCGTGCAGGCGCTGCGCGACCCGCGCAGCGCGCGGCGGCGCATGGAATGGGTCGTCGAGCGCCTGCGCGAGCGGCTGGCGCTGTCGCCGGACGCCACCCCCGAGCAGCGGCTCGACCACGTGGAACACTGCCTGCGCACCGAGGTGGTGCCGATGATCCCGCACATCGTGCCCTTCCCGGCCGCCGGGTTCCTGATGATGGCCCTGGCCGCCCGCCTGCTCCGCGGGCGCAGCAGGCCCGGCGAGCTGCCGACCGTGCTGCGGGGACTGCCGCACAACGTCACCACCGAGATGGACCTGGCCCTGTGGCACGCGGCCTCGCGCATCCGCGCCGACGCGGCCTCGGCCCGCGCGCTGGCCGGCCCGGCCCTGCCGCAGGGCGAACTGCCGCCCGTGCTGCGCGCGGAGCTGGACGGCTTCCTGGCCCGCTACGGCCACCGGGCCGTCGCCGAGATCGACCTGGGCATGCCCCGCTGGGCGGACGACCCATCGCACGTGCTCGGCGTGCTCGCCAACTACCTGCGGCTGGACGACCCATCTCTGGCCCCCGACGAACAGTTCGCCCGGGGGGCGCGCGAGGCGGAGGACATGATCCGCACGCTGGCCCGCCGGGTGGGCGGCCTGCGCGGACGCGTCGTGCGCTTCGCCCTGGGACGCACCCGCGAGCTGGCGGGCTACCGGGAGATGCCCAAGTTCTGCTTCATCGTGGCCCTCGGCGAGATGCGCGGGCACCTGGCGGCGGTCGGGAAAGAACTGGCCGGGCGCGGGCTGCTGGAGAAGCCGGACGACGTGTTCATGCTGAGCATCGCCGAGGCGCGGGCCGGGCTCGGCGGCGCCGATCAGCGCGCGCTCGTCCGCACGCGCCGCGCGACCTACGAGCGGGAGCTGCGGCGGCGGCACATTCCCCGGGTCATGCTCTCCGACGGCACCGAGCCGGAGGCGGTGGGGGCCGCGGCGCCCGTCGAGGGCGCCATGACCGGCACTCCCGCCTCCCCCGGCACGGTGACCGGCAAGGCGCGGGTCATCCTCGACCCGGTGGGGGCCCACCTGTCGCCCGGGGAGATCCTGGTCGCGCCCTCCACCGACCCCGGCTGGACGCCGCTGTTCCTGACGGCGGGCGGCCTGGTGATGGAGATGGGCGGCTCGAACTCCCATGGCGCGGTGGTGGCCCGCGAGTACGGCATCCCGGCGGTCGTCGGAGTGCCGGACGCCACCTCGCGGGTCGCCACCGGGGACGAGATCACCGTGGACGGCACCACCGGCGCCGTCACCCTGGCCGCGCCCCTGGCCGCGTCCCCGGCCCGACCGCCCGCCTGACCGCCTGACCGCCGCCTGACCGCTCGACCGATCACCTGACCGCCCGCCTGATCGTCCGCCGTCGCCGCTGGTGCGCTGTCCACGAACGTGCACCGGCTCGGGCGCCGTAACAGGCGCCGGCATCGCCGCACCACGACCCGCCGACCCGGCGCCGATCACTGCAGCACGTGGCCGGGGGTGAAGAGACGCGCCCGGCGAACGTACGCGGTCACCGCACCAGGCGCGGCCCGGGGTGAAGAGACGCGCCCGGCGAACGTACGCGGTCACCGC
>NZ_JBEXGS010000008.1:0-356959 GCF_040607455.1 Sphaerisporangium sp. NPDC005289 | reverse complement strand
GGTGAAGAGACGCGCCCGGCGAACGTACGCGGTCACCGCACCAGGCGCGGCCCGGGGTGAAGAGACGCGCCCGGCGAACGTACGCGGTCACCGCACCAAGTGCGGCCCGGGGTGGAGAGCCGCGCCCGGTGAACGTCTGTGGTCACCGCACTAGGTGAGCAGGCTTGTGAGCAGGCGCCGGGTGCGCGCGGCGTCCTCGCCCGTGACGAAGGTGGCGGCGGCGAAGTCGGTCACCCCGAGCGCGGCGAGGTCGGCGATCTGGGCGGCGACCTCGTCCTCCTCGCCGATGATCGCCACGTCGCCGGGGCCGGCCGCGCCCTCCCGGTCGAGCATCGCGCGGTAGGAGGGCAGTTGGCCGTAGATGGAGAAGACCTTCGAGGCGCGCTCCCTGGCGGCGTCCCGGTCGCCGGTGACGGCGACCGGGAGCGCGCACACGACGCGCGGGGCGGGGCGTCCCGCCTCCGCCGCGGCCCCGGTGATGGCCGGGACGACGTGGTCGGCGATGGTCTTGGGCCCGGTCATCCACAGGATCGTGCCGTCGGCCGTCTCCCCCGCCAGGCGCAGCATGCGGGGCGCGAGCGCGGCGATCAGCAGGGGCACCCCCTCCCGGGCGCGCGGAGTGCCCAGTTCGACGTGGGCCCGGAGCGTCTCGCCGTCGACGTCGGCCCGCTCACCGCGCAGCAGGGGGGCCAGCACCGCGAGGTACTCGCGCATGTGCCGCGCCGGCTTGTCGTAGCTGTAGCCGTACATGTCCTCGATGACGACCCGGTGCGACAGCCCGACGCCGAGCGCGAGCCTGCCGCCGAGGGCCAGGTCGGCGGTGAGGGCCTGCTGTGCCAGGACGGCCGGGTGGCGCGGGTAGGTCGGCACGACGGCGGTGCCGAGCTCGATGCCGGGGACGCGGGCGCCCGCGGCCGCGAGCGCGGTCAGCGCGTCGAGCCCGAAGATGTTGGAGACCCACGCCGAGGCGAACCCGTCGGCGGCGGCGCCGGCGATGCGCTCCTCCAGCTTGACGATCGCGTCCGGCCCCGAGGGCTCGTTGAGGTACAACCCGATGCGCATCCGTCCGTCCCGTCCACTCACCATACCGAATGAAATTCTGTTCCTGTGCGGGTTCATGGTACGCATCCGCGCGCCGTCCGCGAACGCGCACACGCGGGCGCGCGTCCACGGCCGCCGGCGGACGCCCGCGCCGCGCGCCGGAGGATGATCGGTAGAGTGGCGGGGATGCGGGGTGTCCTGGCGTGCGGTCTGGTCCTGCTGCTGGCCTGCGCCTGCGGCGGCCCCGAGCCGTCCTTCGAGCAGGCCGCGCGGTTCCTGCGCGACGACGGCGCCGCGCTGAGCCGGCTCTCGCTGCCGGGCAAGACCACGGCCTTCACCCGCGAGACGACCGGCTGCCCGGCGGGCACCGCCCGCAGCGTCTACAGGCTCACCGGCGACCTGCCCGCCGAGCCCGACGCCCACGCCATGGCGACGGTCACCGCCATCCTCGCCTCCGATCTCCATCGCATGGGCTACCAGGAGGGCGACAGCCCGCAGGAGCGGTTCGGCGTGAACGTCAGCACGATGAAGAAGGAGTCGCTCGGCATCGTGGTCACCGTCATCGTGCGCTCGGGCCGGCCGAACGTCGAGGTCACCGGCACGACGGCCTGCGCCTCCTGACCGGAGGTACCGCCGGGCGGCTCCGGAGCGCTCCGTCCGGCCCGGCGGTGCGGGCGGCACCGCCGGGCGCACCGGGCGCGTGCTCTACAGGACCTCGGTGACGTAGCGGCGGATCAGCGTGGCGATCACCTCGTGGCCGTCGGCGTCCCACACGTCCGCGTTGAAGATCTCCACCTCGACGAACCCGGTGTACCCCGCCGCGTCGACGGCGGCGCGCAGCGGGCGGAAGTCGATCACGCCGTCGCCCATCATCCCTCGGCCGAGCAGCGGATCCGCGGGCAGCGGCACCAGGTAGTCGCAGACCTGGAACGCCGCGATGCGCGGGCCGGCCCGGGCGACCTGCGACAGCACCTCCGGATCCCACCAGACGTGGAAGGTGTCGACCACCACGCCGACCGCCTCGGCGGGCCAGCGGGCGGCCAGGTCGACGGCCTGGCCGAGCGTCGAGAGCACGGCGCGGTCGGCGCAGTACATCGGGTGCAGCGGCTCCAGGGCCAGCCGCACGCCCGCCCGCACCGCGTACGGCACCAGTTCCTCCAGCACGGAGGCCACCCGGGCGCGCGCGCCGGCCAGGTCACGGGACCCGGCCGGCAGCCCGCCGACGACCATGACCAGGCAGCCGGCGCCCAGGGTGGCGGCCTCGTCGATGGCACGGCGGTTGTCGTCGAGCGCGCGGGAGGCGCCGGCGGGGTCGGCGGCGGTCAGGAAGCCGCCCCGGCACAGCGACGACACCTGGAGCCCGGCGTCGCGGACCAGCCGGGCGGTCGCGGCCAGGCCGTGCTCGGCGACCTGCTCGCGCCACAGGCCGATCGCGGGCACGCCGAAGCGCGCGCAGCCCGCGACCGCCTCGGCGACGCCCCACCGGCGGGTCGTCCACTGGTTGAGGGACAGCCGGGCGAGCCGCGGATCGCCCGGCGGCGGCGTCCGGACCGTCGCCGGGCGCCCGGACGGCACGTCCACGGCGGGGCCGTGGCGCGCGCTCACGCCGCCACCCCGGCCGTGGCGAGCAGGGCGCGCATGCGGGCCTGCGCCAGTACGGGATCGGGCAGCAGTCCGGCCCGTCCGGCCAGCCGGAACACCTCGGAGAGGTGGACGATCGAACGGGCGGACTGCGCCCCGCCGACCATGGTGAACGCGTCCTGGTGCCCGGCCACCCAGGCGAGGAACACGATGCCCGTCTTGTAGTGGTAGGTCGGCGTCTCGAAGAGCTTGCGGGACAGCGGGACGGTCGGCTCCAGCAGTTCCCGGTAGCGGGCGGCGTCGCCGGCGTCCAGCGCCTGGAGGGCGGCCGACGCCACGGGGGCGATCGGGTCGAAGACGCCGAGCAGGGCGTCACTGCCGGACTCGATGAGCGGCGAGTAGTCGAAGTCGTCCCCGGTGTAGAGCCGCACGCCCGCCGGGAGGGCCTCGCGCAGCCGCACCTCGCGCTCGGCGTCCAGCAGCGAGACCTTGACTCCGTCGACGCGGCCGGCGTGCTCGTGGACCAGCGTGAGCAGCGCGTCGGTGGCGGCGTCCAGGTCGCGCGAGCCCCAGTATCCGGCGAGCGACGGGTCGAACATCTCGCCCAGCCAGTGCAAAATGGCCGGCCGATCCACCTCCGCCAGCAGCCTGCCGTAGACGGCGTGGTAGTCGCCGGGCGTGCGCGCGACCGCGGCGAGTTGCCTGCTGGCCATGAGGATCACCCGGGCCCCGGCCGCCTGGACGGTCTCCACCTGCTCGCCGTACGCCTTCAGCACCTCCTCGCACGTGGCGGCCTGCGGCGCGTGGTCGGTGCCGGCCCCGCAGGCGACGAGCTCCGCCGGGTCGCCGAACCGCGCCGCCTCGGCCGCGGTGCGCCGGATCAGCTCGCGGGTCGCCGGCCAGTCCAGGCCTGTGTTGCGCTGCGCGGTGTCCATGGCGTCGGCCACGCGCATGCCGTAGGACCACAGGTGGCGGCGGAAGCGCAGCGTGGCCTCCCAGTCGACCCGCGCGGGGGCGCCCGGGGTGTTGTCGCCGAGCGGGTCGGCGACGACGTGCGCGGCGGCGTAGACCACGCGGGAGCGCGGCGGCCCCGGCGGGAGCGGCCACGCGGCGGGCGGGCCCGGCTCGTACGGCTCCAGCGTCCCCTCGGCGGTGGGCAGCAGGATCATCGGACCCCTTCCCCTACGGACGGCGGCATGGCGCGGGACGGCGGGAACCCGGCGCGGGTACGCGGAGGCACATGGGCGGACCTCCGGGGAACGCCGCAGGTCCGCGCGGACACGGGGTCGGACCACCATGGCGCGGGGCCGGACCACGAAGGCACGGGGCCGGACCACGAAGGCTTGGCGGTCACAACACGAGCTCCGGCAGCTCGACGCGGCGGCCCTCCGCCGAGGACCGCAGGCCCGACTCGGCGAGCTGCACGCCCCGCGCGCCTGACAGGAAGTCGTAGGGGAAGGGGGTGTCCTCCACCACCGATCGCACGAACATCTCCCACTGCGCCTTGAAGCCGTTGCCGAACTCCTCGTTGTCCGGGACCTCCTGCCAGTCGTCGCGGAAACGGTGGGCGACCGGCACGTCGGGGTTCCACACCGGTTTGGGGGTGACGGCGCGGTGCTGGACGCGGCAGCCGCGCAGCCCGGCGACCGCGCTGCCCTCGGTGCCGTCCACCTGGAACCGCACCAGCTCGTCGCGGTCGACCCGGACGCACCAGGAGGAGTTGATCTGCGCGATCACGCCGCCGGACAGCTCGAAGATGCCGTAGGCGGCGTCGTCGGCCGTGGCGCGGTAGGCGCGGCCCGCCTCGTCGACGCGTTCGGGGATGTGGGTGGCCACCCGCGCGGTGACCGCCTCCACCCGGCCGAACAGGTTCTCAAGGACGTAGGACCAGTGGCAGAACATGTCCAGGGTGATGCCGCCGCCGTCCTCGGCGCGGTAGTTCCACGACGGGCGCTGGGCGGGCTGCCAGTCGCCTTCGAACACCCAGTAGCCGAACTCGCCGCGCACCGACAGCACGCGCCCGAAGAAGCCCCCGTCCAGCAGCCGCCTGAGCTTGAGCAGGCCCGGCAGGAACAGCTTGTCCTGGACGACGCCGCCGCGCACCCCGGCGCGCGCGGCCAGCCGGGCCAGCTCGACGGCCCCCTCCGTCGTCGTCGCCGTCGGCTTCTCGGTGTAGACGTGCTTGCCGGCCTCGATCGCCCGGGTGATGGCCGCCACCCGGGCCGGGGTCACCTGTGCGTCGAAGTACACCTGGTTGTCCGGGTCGCGCAGCGCGCCCGCGAGGTCGGTGGTCCAGCTCTTGAGGTTGTGCCGCTCGCAGATCTCGCGCAGCTTGGCCGCGCTGCGGCCGGCCAGCACCGGTTCCAGCAGCACCCGGTCACCGCCGGACAGGGCGACGCCGCCCTCGTCGTTGATGGCCAGGATCGAGCGGACCAGGTGCTGGCGGTACCCCATGCGGCCGGTGACGCCGTTCAGCACGACGCCCAGGGACCGTGTCGTCACCCCGAACCCTCCTTGCCTCTTCAACGGTAGGAGAAGGCGCTGCCGGCATCGATGCGGGTCAAGGCTGCGGAAAGCGCTTTCCATGGCACCTTAGGTTCCCGTTCCCGGATGGTCAAGAACGCCGCCGCACCCTCGACCACCGTGGACGCCGCCGGTTTCGGTTTGCGCGGATCGAGATCGGCGGTATCGTAGAGGAACCGACGCGGGGTGGAGCAGCTCGGTAGCTCGCTGGGCTCATAACCCAGAGGTCGCAGGTTCAAATCCTGCCCCCGCTACAAAGAGAAGGCCCTGGACGACCGGCACGCCGGCGACCAGGGCCTTCGTCGTTCCCGCCCTCTCGCCGGCCACCGCGCCTTCCCCCTCTGACGGGGCTTCCGCGTGACCGCGCTGGTCGCGCGCCGGTCCACGCCCCGGCCGATGGTCCGGCCCCGGCGAGGGCTCTTCCCCGTCCTCGGGACCTGCCGTCACCTCCGATGGGGCGCCTTTTGGTCACGCGTCCCCGCCCACTCCGTCATGCGCACGCGCGCCACCGTGCGTGCGGTCGTCGTGGCGTCCGGCGGGGTGCCGCGCGGCGAGGCTGGAAGCTACGATGAGCCTGTTCCGCATATCAAGCTTAAGTTCCACATATTGGAATAGGGCGATGGCTGATCTTCGCAGTGCACAGTGGTACGCCGGAAACGACCGCAATGCCTACATCCACCGCGCCTGGATGCGCCGAGGCGTGCCCGGCACCGCGTTCGAGGGGCGGCCGCAGATCGCGATCGCCAACTCCGCCTCCGACCTGACCCCGTGCAACAGCCACCTCAACGAGGTGGCCGAGAGCGTCAAGCAGGGCATCTGGGAGGCCGGCGGCGTGCCGCTCAACCTGCCGGTGGTGTCGCTCGGCGAGACGCAGGTGCGCCCCACCGCGATGCTGTGGCGGAACATGGCGGCGATGGCCACCGAGGAGATGCTGCGCGCCAACCCGATCGACGGGGTGGTGCTGCTCGGCGGCTGCGACAAGACCATCCCGTCGCTGCTGATGGCCGCGGCCTCGGTGGACCTGCCGGCGGTGGTGGTGCCCGGCGGTCCCATGCTGACCGGCACCTTCCGGGGAGTGCCGCTGGGCTGCGGCACCGACGTGTGGCGGCTGAGCGAGGAGGTGCGCGCCGGCACGCTGTCGGAGCAGGCGTTCATGGACTCCGAATCCTCGATGATCCGCAGCCGCGGGCACTGCAACACGATGGGCACCGCCTCCACCATGGGCCTGCTCGCCGAGGTCCTCGGCACCACCCTTCCGGGCACCGCCGGCCTGCCCGCCCCCGACAGCCGGCTGCTGGCCCGTGCGCACGAGACCGGCCGCCTGATCGTGGAGATGGTCGCGGAGGAGCGCCGGCCCAGCCGGGTGCTGAGCAGCGGTTCGTTCCGCAACGCGATCATCGCGCTGGCCGCGCTGGGCGGGTCCACCAACGCCGTGGTGCACCTGCTGGCGATCGCCGGCCGCCTCGGCATCCCGCTCACCCTGGACGACTTCGACGAGGTGGGCGCCGGCGTGCCGCTGCTGGTGGACCTCCAGCCCGCCGGACGGCACCTGATGGAGGACCTGCACCGCGCGGGCGGCCTGCACGCCGTGCTGCGGGAGGTGGTGGACCTGCTGGACCAGGACGCCCTCACCGTCACCGGCCGGCCGCTGGTCGACTACCTGCCCGAGGCGCAGATCTGGGACCGCGAGGTCATCCGCAGCCGCGGCGAGCCGTTGCAGGGCGAGGCCGGCATCGCCGTGCTCCGCGGCAACCTCGCCCCGCAGGGGGCCATCATCAAGCCGGCCGCCGCCTCCCCCCACCTGCTCCGCCACCGGGGGCGGGCCGTCGTCTTCGACTCCATCGAGGACTTCCACGCGCGCATCGACGATCCCGAGCTGGACGTGGACGCCGACTCGGTGCTGGTGCTGCGCGGGTGCGGGCCGAAGGGGTACCCGGGCATGCCGGAGGTGTCCAACATGCCGCTGCCCGCCAAGCTCCTCAAGGAGGGCGTGCGCGACATGGTGCGCGTGTGCGACGGGCGGATGAGCGGCACCGCGTACGGCACGGTGGTGCTGCACGTCGCCCCCGAGGCGGCCACCGGAGGTCCGCTGGCCCGCGTCCGCACCGGCGACTGGATCATCCTCGACGTGGAGGCCAGGCGCATCGACGTCGACGTGCCGCAGGAGGAGCTCGACGCCCGGGCGCCGTCGCAGGCGATGACCGACGGCCTGGCCCGGCCGCGCCGCGGCTGGGAGGAGCTGTACGTGCGCACGGTGATGGGCGCCGACACCGGAGCCGACCAGGACTTCCTCCTCGGCGCGAGCGGCCACGAGGTCTCTCGCGAGTCCCACTGACGCGACGCCGCCCGGATGAGGGCGCAGGTCGGAGGGCACGTAGGCTTCGGCGTCATGACATCGGAACCGGACGCGCCCGCGGGGCGGCGGGGAACACCCGCCGCGCCGCGGGCGACCGTTGACCCGGCGGAGAACACCCCGCCCCGCACCTGGGTCGTGGCGGTCGTGGCGGTGGCCGCGGGCGTGCTGCTCGGCCTCCTCGACCTGCTCGCCCAGGTGACCCTGCCTTATCCGTGGGCCGACCTGGCGAACTCACCGGCGGTGTGGGCGGCCGCGGCCTTCGCCGTCGGCGCCTGGGCCAGGCGAGGCCTGGTAGGTGTCTGCGTCGCCGCGGTGGTCCTGCTCGTCCTCGCCGTGGAGACCTACTACGCCGCGGCCGTCGTCTTCCGGCACGACGACGCGGCGAGTTTGTACAACCAGGTCGCCTGGATGTGGATAGGGTTCGGCGTGGTGGCGGGAGTCGTCTTCGGCGTCGCCGGCGTCTGGTACCGCGGCCCCGACAGGTGGCGGGCGGACATCGGCCTGGCCGCGCTGGGTGGGGTCTTCGTCGCCGAGGCGGCCAAGGACGCGCGGGCGGGGACCTTCGGCCTGCCGACGGTGCTGATCCTCACCGTGATCGCGTTGCTGGTGCCCATCGCGCTCGGCCGTTCGGCACGGCACCGTCTGGAGAGCCTGGCGCTGGTCGTGCCGCTCGCACTGCTCGGAGCCGTCGCGTATATCGTCGTCATGTGATCCATCCCGGCCCGGCGGCCGAGCGGCGGGCCGGCCGTGAGGAGACCGTCCCCGGTGTCCGCGGCGTCGTCGTGTGTCCCGGCGGGGGACGCGGTCAGCGTCGCGGGTCCACGTGGATCTTCGGAGCGTGGCCCCATGCGGGCGGGCGGCGCCCGGCCAGCACGCCGGAGATCTCCTCCAGTGTCACCGTCGCGGCCACGAGCGGGCGCGGGTCCACCGCGCCCGAGGCGTACAGCGCGATCGTCTCGGCCATGCCGCCGAAGGCGCTGAGCACGCCGACGGCGGTGACGTCCTTCAGCGCGACGGCCCTGCTGTCGACCAGGCTCGGCCCGGAGGACAGGCCGATGAACACCACCCGCCGTCCCGGTTCGACCAGGTCCACGGCGAGGGCGGGCAGCGCGGGGGCGCCTGAGGCGTCGATCACGGCGTCGAAGCGCAGGCGGGGCAGCGTCTCGCGGGTCCAGACGTGCGCGAAGCCGAGGGAGCGGGCGAAGTCCAGGGACGGGGCGGCGAGGCCGAGCAGGTGCACCTCGGCGCCCTGAGCGGCGGCGATCTGGGCGGCGAGCAGGCCGATCGTGCCCGGGCCCATGACCAGCAGCCGCTCCCCCGGCTCCAGCGCCGCGCCGCGGACGGCGCGCAGCGCGTTGCCGCCCGGCTCGGCGAGCGCGCCGAGCGCCGGGTCCATGCCGTCGGGCAGGGGGTGCAGCGCCGTCACCGGCACGGGCAGCCTCTCGGCGAGGGCGCCGGGCCATCCGTTGCGGATGCCGACCTCGTACCGGTCGGCGCACACGTGGCGGCGTCCGCTCGCGCACCGGTCGCAGCGCCCGCAGCCGAGCATGGTGTCGCCGGTGACCCTGCGGCCGAGCCAGGACGGTTCGACGCCGTCGCCGAGGACGCGCACGACGCCGCACCACTCGTGGCCGATGCGGACGGGGTAGCGGGCCTGGCCGTTGTGCAGGTAGGACATGTGGCCGGTGAGGAACTCCATGTCGGTGCCGCACACTCCGGCCCGTTCGACCTCGACGACCACCTCGCCGGGGCGCGGCTCGGGCGGCGCGACGTCACGCACGGCGGACGCGCCGGGACCGGTGACGACGAAGGCGCGCATCTCTCACCGCCCCGGCGTGGCGCACGGGCCTGGACGGCGCCCACGGGAGCGGCGGGACGGCGCCTTGGGGCGGCCGTGGGTCATCGCGGGGTCTCGTGTTCGGCGACCATGGCGCGGATGGCGGGCACCTGCTCGACCAGCCGGCTGAGGGGCGTGCGGTAGGCGGGCGCTGAGACGCTGACCGCGCCGCTCGGCACGGTCGGGGAGGTCAGGAAGGCAGGGACGGCGACGCAGACGATGCCGGGCTCGTTCTCCTGGTCGTCGATGGCGTACCCCCGCTCGCGGGTGGCGCGCAGTTCGGCGGCCAGCGCCCGCGCGGTGGTGACGGTGTTGCCGGTGCGGCGCTCGAGTGTGCGCCCGCCCGCCCAGGCGGCGACGGCGGCGTCGTCGGGCAGCGCGTGGGACAGGAGCATCTTGCCCACGGCGGTGCAGTGGGCGGGGTTGCGCCCGCCGACCGTGGAGGTCAGCTTGACGGCGCCGAGCGGCGGGTCGGCCTTGGACCGGTAGACGACCGTGGCGCCGTCCAGGATGGCGTAGTGCGCGGTCTCGCCGTAGCGCTCGGCCAGCGAGTGCAGCACAGGCCCGACGCGGACGTGGTCGGGGCGCGCCTCGTGGTGGGCGAAGGCCAGGCGGAGGAACTCGTCGCCCAGCACGTAGTGGCCGCGGCCGTTCCTGGTGGCGAAGCCGAAGCGCGCCAGCGAGGCCAGCGCGCGGTGGACCGTGGGCTTGGGGCTCGCGGCCGCGCGGGCCATCTCCTCGAGCGTGACGCCGTCGGGGTGGCGGGCCAGCTCGGCGAGGATGGCGAGCACGCGGCCGGCGCCGACGAGGCGTCCGGCGTCCTCGCCCGTCGTGTCGCCGTCGTCCGCCACGTTCCACATGGTAGACCACTATTTCACTATTTGGAACTCAGGTCTGCGGCTCGGCGGCGGGACGGCACGGGGACGCGGGTGAGGTCCTCGGCGACGACGATCTCGCCGGCGAAGTGGCGGGCCGCCTGGGCGCCGAACAGCGCGGGATCGCTGTAGCGCTGGGAGAAGTGGGTGAGCACCAGGCGCCGCACCCCGCACTCACGGGCCACGCGGCCGGCCTCGCCCGCCGTGAGGTGGCCGAAGTCGCGGGCCAGGCGGGCGTCCTGGTCCAGGAACGTCGACTCGATCACCAGCAGGTCGGCGCCGTCGGCCAGGGCGAACACCCCCTCGCACAGCCGGGTGTCCATGACGAAGGCGAACCGCTGGCCCGGCCGGGGCACGCTGACCTCCTCCAGCGTGACCGTGCGCCCGCCGGCGCGGAGCGAGCCCTCGCGCTGCAGCTCGCCCACGCGCGGGCCGGAGATGCCGTGCCGGCGCAGCCGTTCGGGCAGCATCCGGCGCCCGTCCGGCTCGACCAGCCGGTACCCGAACGCGGGCACCGGGTGGTCCAGGGGATGGGCCTCCAGGCGGCCGGACCGGTCCGCCGCGATCACGCCCGGCGACACGACCGGCTGCGCGATCACCGTGGCGGTCTCGTGGTAGGAGCTGGCGTGGCGCAGCCGGGCGAAGTAGTCGGCGCCCGACGCGGGGAAGTGGGCGTACACCGGGTGCGGGACGCGGTCCAGGGACATGCGCTGGATCACGCCGGGTACCCCGAGGCAGTGGTCGCCGTGGAAGTGGCTGATCAGGATGCGGTTCACGTCGGTCGCGGCGACCCCCGCCATGATCATCTGGCGCTGGGTGCCCTCGCCCGGGTCGAACAGCAGGCCCACGCCGTCCCAGCGCAGCAGGTAGCCGTTGTGGTTGCGGCGCCGGGTGGGCGTCTGGCTGCCCGTCCCGAGCACGACGAGTTCGCGCGAGGACACCGGCCGGCCTACAGGTGCCCGGCGAGGAACCGGGCCGTCGCCTCGACGGCCTGGGTGACATAGGGCTCGGTGTCGTACAGGTCGATGTGGAGCTTGGCGTCCAGCCAGACGATCTGCTTCGGCTCGCCCATGCGCTTGTAGGCCTCCTCGGCGCCCTCGGGCGAGCAGAAGCGGTCGACGACGCCGTGCACGATCAGCCCCGGCTTGGGCGACAGGAAGTCGGCGCCCATCATGTTGTCCACGGTGATCAGCTCGCGGATCGACGCGCGGGTGACCTCGTTCATCCACGAGGACGCCGCGGAGCGCTCGGTGCCGTAGTAGGCGAACGGCTCCTCGCCCGGCATGGCCGCCTCGCCCGACTCGGCCACCGCGGGGATGTACTCGACCGCGCCGCCGCGGTCCTGGCGTTCGAGGGCCTCGGTAAGGGACGCCAGCGCCTGCTGGTAGCCCTGGTCGGTCATGCCCGACCGCATGGCGTAGGGGTCATTGTAGGCCCCGGCGATGCCCACGAAGACCTTGACCCGCGGGTCGAAGGCGGCGAAGCGGAGGGCGTACCCGGCGCCGAGGCAGATGCCGACGGCCCCGACCCGGCCGCCGTCCACCGAGGGCAGGCCGCGCAGGAAGGAGACGGCGGCGCGCAGGTCGCGCAGCTTGCCCTGCGGGTCCTCCTGCCGCCGGGGCTCGCCCCCCGAGGCGCCGAAGCCGCGGTGGTCGAAGGCGAGCGTGAGGTAGCCGGCGTCCGCGAGCCTCGCGGCGTACAGGCCGGTCACCTGCTCTTTGACCCCGGTGAACGGACCGGTGAGCACCAGCGCCGGGTGGGGCCCGTCGCCGGGCGGGACGCGCAGGTCGCCGGCGAGCGTGACGCCGTCGGCCTGGAACTGAACGTGATCGGCCATGCCCCAAGTCAACCCCATCCGAGCCCCCGGCGGCTCCCCGATCACCGCGGGGCCGGACGGCACGGCCCCGCACGGCCCCGCGCCGCCCGGACGCCGCGGGCCGCCCGGACGCCGCGGGCCCGTGCGGGCATGCCCGGTCAGCAGAGCCAGCGGTCGCACCAGTCGACGACGGCGTCCATGAAGGCGATCTTGTTGGCCTTGCGGACGGTCTCGTGGCCCTCGTCCTCGAACAGCAGGTAGCGGCACGGGACGCCCCGGGCCGTCGCGGCGGCGACGACCTGCTCGGCCTCGTGGACCGGGACGTTGGTGTCCTGCGCCCCGTGGACGACCAGCAGCGGGGCGGTCAGCCGGTCGAAGGCGTGCAGCGGCGACAGCGACCACAGCAGCTCGCGGTCGGCCACCGGGTCGCCGTACTCGCTGACGGCCGCCGCGGCGATCCAGGGCTCGGTGCGGGCGTAGAAGGTGGCGAAGTCGGCCATGCCGCACACGTCGACCCCGGCTCGGAACAGCTCGGGATAGGTCACGAGCGCGGCGAGGGTGAGGTAGCCGCCATAGGAGCGGCCCATGCAGGCGACCTTCGCCGGGTCGGCGACGCCCGCTTCGACGAGGAACCCGGCGCAGTCGGCGACGTCGTCGATGGCGTGGAAGCGCAGCGCGTGGTTGTCGGCGTCCTGGAAGGCGCGCCCGAAGCCGGAGGAGCCGCGCACGTTGGGCGCGAAGACGCTGACGCCCGCCGAGAGCAGCCGCTGGAACAGCGGGTTGAAGCCCGGCCGCTCCTGGCTCTCGGGACCGCCGTGCAGCCAGATGGCGCACGGCCCCGCGCCGCGCCCGGCGCGGTAGAGCCAGCCGGTGAGCTCCAGGCCGTCCCTGGCGGCGAAGCGGACCAGCTCGGCGTCCACCTTGTGGGGCAGCGGCTCGTCCCCGGCCACCCGGTGGTAGACGCCGGTCGCCAGGTCGCACAGCAGCACGTGGGAGGGGGTGTCCGGTGACTCCCCCGCCATGACGGCCAGCGCGCCGTCCAGCGACAGCCGCGCGGAGGTGACCACCTCCACCGGCGGCGGCGGGAGCGGCCGGGTGGCGCCCTCGATCAGGTCGGCGACCTCCAGCTCGGAGCGCCCGGCGAGGTTCCAGGCCAGCAGGGCGACGGTGCCGTCCATGCTCACCGCGAACCGGTCGAGCTCGGCGTCGGGGCGCTCGGCGACGACGCGCGGGGCGCCGCCGACGGGCATGGCGATCAGGGCGGTGCGGTCGCGGCCGGCGTTGGAGCGGATGTAGGCGACCTCGCCGTCCGGGGACAGCGCGCCGAGGTCGGTCGAGGGCGGCAGCAGCGGCCGCTCCTCGCCGAAGGGCAGGTCGGCGACCGCCATCTCGCGCATCCCGCGCGGGCCGTGGCGCAGCAGGGCCCGGCGATGGTCGCGGCTGACCGCGCTCGGCCACATCAGCGGGCCGGCCGCGATGGTGTCGCGGTGGCCGAGGCGGGCGTCGATGAGCACCGCCTCGGTCGCGCCGGAGCCCGACAGCTCGGCGACCAGCAGCGTCGAGCCCTGCCCGGTCCAGCGGACGAACACCGCCGAGCCCCTGGCCGGGCTGCCGGTCGGGCCGGCGAGCAGGCGGCGGTCGGCGCCGTCCGGCCGCATCGCCCACACCTGGGTGTGCTCTCCCCCGCCGGGTGACACCGTGACGGCCAGCCACTCGCCGTCCGGCGACCACAGCACGTCGCCGACCGGCTCGGGGCCGGTGTCGAGCACCCGTGCGCGCCGCGCGCCGTCACGTTCGAGCGGCTGGACCCACACGCGTGGGGAGCCGTCGCGGTCGCTGACGTAGGCGACCGACCTGTTGTCGGGCGACAGGGCGGGCGATCGGCAGATCCATGAGATGTCGACGTCAGACTCCTTGTGCTTGCAACCACAACTCCAGGAGTCCAAGTTGCCACAACGCGTTGGCTCCCAGGGTCGTTCGGTGCTCACCGGGCGCGGCGAGCAGCTTGTCCACCATGGCGGGCCGGAACAGGCCGCGGTCGCGGGCCACCTGCCCGGTGAGGGCGTCGCCGACCAGGTCGAGGAAGGGCCCGTGGATGTGGCGGATGGCCGGGACGGGGAAATAGCCCTTGGGCCGGTCGATGACCTCGTCGGGGACCAGGCCGCGCGCGGCGGCCTTGAGCACCCCCTTGCCGCCGGAGGCCAGCTTCAGCTCCGGCGGGCAGGTGGCGGCCAGCTCGACCAGCTCGTGGTCCAGGAACGGGGTGCGGGCCTCCAGCCCGAAGGCCATCGTCATGTTGTCGACCCGCTTGACCGGGTCGTCGACCAGCATGACGCCGGTGTCCAGGCGCAGGACGGCGTCCAGGGCGGTGTCGGCGCCGGGCATGGCGAGGTGGCGGCGGACGAAGTCGCCGCTGACGTCCTCCTCCAGCAGGTAGTCCGGCTGGAGGATGCGGGCGAGCTCCTCGTGCGGGCGGTCGAAGAAGACCTTCGCGTACACCTCGGCGGCGTCCTCGCGCGCCACGTCCTCAAGCGGCGGGTACCAGTCGTAGCCGGCGAACACCTCATCCGCGCCCTGGCCGGACTGCACCACCTTGACGTGCTTGGACACCTCCTGCGACAGCAGGTGGAAGGCGACGCAGTCGTGGCTGACCATCGGCTCGCTCATCGCCGCCACGGCTCTTTCAAGGGACGGCAGCAGCCGCAGGTCGTCGACCATGATGCGGTGGTGGTCGGTGCCGAAGCGCCGGGCCACCAGGTCGGAGTAGGCGAACTCGTCGCCGGACTCCCCGCCCGCCGCGTGGAAGCCCACGCTGAAGGTCGCCAGGTCCCGCTGGCCCTCCTCGGCCAGCAGGGCGACGATCAGGCTGGAGTCCAGGCCGCCGGACAGCAGCACCCCGACCGGCACGTCGGCCACCATGCGGCGCCGCACGGCGGCCCGCAGGGCGTCCAGCACGGCTTCGCGCCACTCGCCAGGGCCCATCTCCTCCCGCCCGGCCCGCAGCACGTCGAGCTGCACCTCGCCGCTGCCGGGGGCGCCGCCGGTCGGGCGGGCGTAGGACGGGTTCCAGTAGTGGTCGTCGCTGCTCGTGCCGTCGGGCTCGATGGTGCGGACCGTGGCGGGCGGCAGCTTCTCCACGCCGGTCAGGATGGTGCGGGGCGAGGGCACCACCGAGTGGAAGGTCATGTAGTGGTGCAGCGCCACCCGGTCGATGTCGGTGGCCACGCCACCGCCGGCCAGGAGCGCGGGCAGGGTGGAGGCGAAGCGCAGCCGGGCGGCGTCCCGGGTGAGGTAGAGCGGCTTGATGCCGAGCCGGTCGCGGCCGAGGACGAGCCGGCCGGTGTCGCGTTCGGCGACGGCGAAGGCGAACATGCCCTTGAAGCGCTCGACGCAGCGCGGGCCCCAGTGGCGGTAGGACTTCAGCAGCACCTCGGTGTCGGAGGTGGAGAAGAACCGGTAGCCCTCCGCCAGCAGCACCTCGCGCAGTTCCCGGTAGTTGTACAGGCAGCCGTTGAACACCCCGGTCAGGCCGGCCTCGGCGTCGACCATGGGCTGGGCGCCCCGGTCGGACAGGTCGATGATGCGCAGCCGCCGGTGCCCGAGGGCGACCGGGCCGAGGGACCACAGGCCGGTGCCGTCCGGCCCCCGGTCGGTCATGGTCTCGGTCATGCGCTGGACGGCGCCGATGTCGGCCGCGCGACCGTCGAACCGGATCTCTCCGGCGAGACCGCACATCAGAGGGCCTCCTTCAGCAGCCAGGTGTCCTTGGCCCCGCCGCCCTGCGAGGAGTTGACGATCATGCTCCCGGCGGGGGCGACGCGGGTCAGCGCCGCGCGCGGGACGACCGCGTCCTTGCCCAGGAACACGAAGGCGCGCAGGTCGACGGCGTGCGGGCGCATCCGCTCGCCGTCGAAGGTGGGGTGGGTGGACAGGGCGATCGTCTCCTGGGCGACCCACCGCTCGGGCTCGGCGAGGATGCGCTCGCGCACCTGCTCCAGCTCCCGCGCGGAGGCGTGCTCACCGATGATCACCCCTTGGCCGCCGTAGCCGTCCACCGGCTTGACCACCAGCTCCGGCAGGCGGTCGAGGACCTGCTCGCGGTCCTCGGTCTCGCGGCACAGGTAGGTGGGGACGTTGGCGAGCAACGGGCGCTCTCCCAGGTAGTAGTCGATGAGCCGGGGCACGTAGCGGTACAGGCTCTTGTCGTCGGCCACGCCGTTGCCCGGCGCGTTGGCCAGGGTGAGGGCGCCGCTCTCGACGGCCTCCAGCAGGGCGGGGCCGAGCGGGCCGCCGAGCAGGTCGTCCTCGTCGATCCTGCGGTACAGCACGTCCACCCGCCGCCCCGCGGCGTACACGGCGCCGTCGCGGACCGACAGGTCGCCGGGCTCGGCCAGGACCGCGTCCATCTCCTCGGCGAGGGCGCGGTGCTCGTAGTAGGCGGGGTCGGAGGGCCCGGAGGTCACCACGCCGAGGACCGGGTCGGGGGCGGGGGAGGCAGCGAGCAGCGCCTCGCGCAGCAGCCCGGCGGCGCCCTCGGGGTCCAGGACGCCGGCACGGTCGAGTTCGGGGAGGGCGTGGACGGCGGTGCGGCGGTTGCCGACCGCGTAGCCGATGCCAGAGGGCACCCTGAGGTTGTCCTCCAGGACGACCCAGCGTCCGGCCCCGTCGCGGGCGACGTCGAGGCCGGCGACCGAGGCCCTGATCGCGGCGCTGTGCACCCGCCAGCCGGCGGGGCGGTAGCCCGGGGACTCGTCCACGATCCAGGCCGGGATCACCCGGTCCTTGATCACCTCGCGCCGGCCGTAGACGTCGCGCAGGAACGCCTCCAGGGCGCGGACCCGTTGCGGCAGGCCGCCGCTGATCTTGGCCCAGTCGTCGCCGGCGATCAGCCTCGGCACCAGGTCCAGGGGCATCTTGCGCCCGCTGCCCGTGCCGTCCCAGTCGAGCCCGTCCTGCAGCCCGTCCTGACCCTCGGCGCCAAAGATCATGCCGGTCTCGTTCATGTAGGCGTCGCGCATGACCTCGCGCCGGTACAGCTCCGCCGAACCGAGCTTGTCGAGGATCTGGAAGACCGGCTGGTAGGGCTCGCGCACGATGCCCTCGATCACGGCCTCGTCCTGCACCGCCCGGTAGTCCTCCAGCAACTCGGTGGTCAGGCGCGGGATGGGGCCGCCGAACTCCGCCTGCCAGCCGTCGGAGCGGGTGGCGGTCACCAGCCGGTCCACCACGTCGGCGAAGGTGCCGCCGTGCGCGAGGATCTGACGCTGGCGCTCGGCCGAGCTTCCCCGGCCGATCGCGTACTCGGCCAGCGTGGTGACGGCCTCCCAGTCGCCGGTGGCGGAAAGCTGGGGGCGCAGGCCGTCGAGCATCCGCCTGATCACCTCGGCGGCGGGCCTGGCCGTGCCGTCGGCCGGGTCGACCAGGGCCCCCTCCATGCCTGACCTGGCGGCCCGCCAGGTGGCGGCCCGCACCAGCTCCATGGGGATCTCCTGCTGGACGGGCCCGTCGTTCTCGATGGCCGCAAGCTCGCGCATGACCAGCGCGCGGAACACCCCGGCCAGCAGCAGGACGTCCTCCACCCGGGGGCAGGCGTCGCACATGCGCATCTCGACCGTGGACACGTGCGCCGAGGGGCGGACGTCGAAGTAGATCATCCCGGGGTCGCTGATCACGCCGGAGCGCACCAGGTCGGCGACCATCCGGTCGTACTCGGCGGCCGAGGAGAACCGGCGCACCGGCCCGGTGGTGGGCCAGCGCTGCCAGACCAGGGTGCGGGAGCTGGCGTACCCGCTGTCGGCGCCCATCCAGTACGGGGAGCTCGCGCTGAGCGCGAGCAGCGGCGGCAGCCACCGGGCGACGCGGTGGGCCACCTCGACGGCCAGGTCGCGGTTGGCCACGTCCACGTGCACCTGCGCGCCGCAGATCAGCTGCTCGCGGGTGAGGAGCTGGTAGTCCTCCAGCATCTTCTCGTACCGCGCGTCCGGCGAGACCTTGAGCGCGGCCCGGTCGACCAGCGGCACCGTGCCGGCGGCGACGATGCCGAGCCCGAGGCCGTCGGCCGCCTCGACGACCGTGCGGCGCAGCGCGGTCAGGTCCTGCCCGAGGTCCTCCAGACGGACATAGGGACGGCTGTTGGACTCCACGACCGAACGCTGCAGCTCATGGGTGAACCGCTCCTGCGGTAAACGCTCCAGCAGGCTCTCGGCGCGAGGCACCAGGTGGCGCGTCTCGAGGTCCACGACGTGGAATTCCTCTTCGACACCTACGGCGATCGATTCCCCGAGACCGGACATCCCACCATCCTTATTACGCCCTCTAGCAGGGGTTGATTGATGGCCTACTGCCCATAACGGAGCAAAATGCACGTCACACCGCAACTCGCAGGGTGTGATTTCGGGGGAAGACGCCCAGAGTGTGCCGTACTACTACTTTGCTGCCGATCTTAACCGTTTCTTTACTCGATCCCCTGGCGCGAAGCGACGTCGCGGCGATGTGATGGCTCAGGCCCGGGAGCCTCCACTCCCGGGCGGTCGAAAAGGAGTCACATCCGTGATATCTCCAGCACGCAGCATGGCCGTGGCGGGCGTGGCCACGGCCTTTCTGCTGTCGGCCGGCTCCGCCGCCCTCGCGACGAGCGCCGGCCCCGCCTCAGCCCCCTCCGTCTCCTGCGCCGCGACGGTGGCCGCGCCGACGCGCGAGGCCGCGTTCGCGGAGGCCGCCAAGGCCTCCCGCGTGCCCGAGGCGCTGCTGAAGGCCGTGTCCTACATGCAGTCCCGCTGGGACGACCACCAGGGCCGCCCGAACGGCGACGGCGGCTACGGGCTGTTCGGTCTGAGCGCGCAGGCGCCCCCGGCCCAGGACGGCGCCGGCAAGGGCCGCACGGCCGCGCCCGCGAGCCAGATCGACACCGCCGCCGCCCTGACCGGCCTGTCCCCGGCCGCTCTCCGGCAGGACGCCAACGCGGGCGTCTGCGGCGGCGCGGCCGTGCTGGCCTCCTACCACCAGGGTGGCGACGGGCTCGGGAGCTGGCGCGACGCGATCGCCCGCCTCGGCGGCAAGAAGGACTTCGTCCCGCAGGTGTACCGGACGCTGAAGGACGGGCAGACCCGCCTCACCCAGGACGGCCAGCGGGTCACGCTGCCCGCCGACGCCTCGGTCCCCGTGCCCGCCCAGGCGGCCGCCGTGGAGATCGACTGCCCGGCGGGGCTGGACTGCGAGTGGATCGAGGCGCCGTACGCCAAGGCGAAGGCCACCGACCCCGACGGCACCACCGCCTACGGCAACCACGACCTCGCCGACCGCACCGGACCGGGCGGGCCGAAGCTCAAGTACATCGTGATCCACGACACCGAGGGCTACTACGACCCCTCCATCCGGCTGGTCCAGGACCCGACCTACCTGGCGTGGAACTACACCATCCGCTCCTCCGACGGGCACATCGCCCAGCACCTCGACCCCAAGGACGTGGGCTGGCACGCCGGCAACTGGTATGTGAACATGCACTCGATCGGCATCGAGCACGAGGGCTTCGCCGGCACCGCCGCGTGGTTCACCGAGTCGATGTACCAGACCTCGGCCGCGCTGGTGAGGCACCTGGCGGCCAAGTACGGCATCCCGCTGGACCGCGCGCACGTCATCGGCCACGACCAGGTGCCCGGGACCGTGCTCGGCGCCACCAAGAGCGTCCACTGGGACCCGGGGCCGTACTGGGACTGGGACCACTACTTCGAGCTGCTCGGAGCCCCGGTCGGCGGCGCGCGGCCGGCCACGGCCGACGTCGCGCCCGGCGACGTGGTCGAGGTGCGCACCGGCTACGCCGGCAACCCGCAGACCGTCACCGGGTGCGCCGCGGCCTCCCCCAACTCACCCGAATGCGTCCCCGGCGCGGGCACCAACTTCGTCCCGCTGCACCAGGCCCCCTCCGACGACGCGCCGCTTGCCAGGGACCCGGGCTGGAAGCCGGCCGGCGCGGACGGCACGACCTACGCCAGCGATGTCAGCGCGCGCGTGACCTCCGGGCAGAAGCTCGTCGTGGCGCAGGTGCAGGGCGACTGGCTCGGCGTGTGGTGGGCCGGGTCGCTGACCTGGCTGCACAACCCGGCCGAAAGGCCCGTCGCGGTGCGCGCCCTGGCCAAGACCGTCACGGCCGCCCCGGCGACGACCCCGGCGAACATCTACGGCCGCGCCTATCCCGAGACCTCGGCCTACACCGGCACCGGCATCCCGGTGCAGGCGCTGTCGCCGCTGGAGTACAAGATCCCCGCCGGGCAGGAGTACGCGGTCAGCGACGACGACGTCGTCACCGACTACTACCGGGCGACCACCTTCGACGGGTCCGCGCCCGGAGACCGCACCGACCTGAAGGGCCAGGACCGGTACTACCAGCTCTGGTACGCCCACCGGCAGGTGTTCGTCCGCGCCGCCGAGGTGGACCTGCACGATGCCCGCAGGCCCGCGGTGACCGTCACCGCGGCCCCGGTGATCAGCGGCGCCGCCGCGGTCGGCGCCGAGCTCACCGCCTCCAGCGGCTCCTGGTCGCGGCAGGTGGCGGGATTCACCTACCAGTGGTCGGTCGGCGGGGCGCCGGTCTCCGGCGCGACCGGCCCGACGTTCCGTCCGCGCCCGGCCGACCTCGGCAAGGCCGTGACGGTCACGGTGAGCACCGACGACCCCTACCTCGCCCCGGCGTCGGCGACCTCGGAGCCCACCGCGCCGGTCGCGCGCGGGACGATCGTCCCGGGCCGGGCGCCGGCCGTGACCGGCGCCGCCAAGGTCGGCCGGACGCTGACCGCCTCCCCCGGCACCTGGACGCCGTCCCCCGACAAGGTCGCCTACCGGTGGCTGCGCGACGGCGTCCCCGTCAGGGGGGCCACCGGCCACGCCTACCACCTCACGGGACACGACCGCGGGGCCAGGATCTCGGTCCGGGTGACGGTGTCGGCCACCGGCTACAACCCCGCGACCGCGACCTCCGCGCCCACCGCGAAGGTGCGCTCAGGGCACTGATCTCCGGTACCGGCCCCGGCCCTCGCGAGCCGGGGCCGGAGCCGGTGCCGGTGCCGGTCCGCCGGCGACCGGCCGCCGAGCGCGGACGACCGGCCGCCGGTTCGCCGATGACCGGTCGCCCGCCTCGCGTTCAGGAGTCGAAGCCGAGCCCCAGCCGGTCCAGGGTGCGCAGCCAGATGTTGCGGCGGCCCTCGTGGGCGTCGGCCTGCGCGATCGACCAGCGGGTGAGCTGGATGACGCCCGACCTCAGCGGCTCCGGCGGGAACGGCACCGGCTTCTCGCGGACCATGCGAAGCTCGGTGCGCTCGGTCGGCTCCCCCGACAGCAGGTCCAGCATCACGTTGGCGCCGAACCGCGTCGCGCCGACCCCGAGCCCGGTGTAGCCGACCGCGTAGGCCAGCCGTCCCCGGTGCGCCTTGCCGAAGAACGCGCTGAACCGGCTGCAGGTGTCGATCACCCCGCCCCAGCGGTGGGTGAAGCGGATTCCCTCCAACTGGGGGAAGGTCGTGGAGAAGTGCGAGGCCAGCGTGGCGAAGGTCGCGTCGCGCTGCTCGTACTCCTGCCTGACCCGGCCGCCGTTGTAGTACACGGCGTCGTAGCCGCCCCACAGGATGCGATCGTCCTCGGTGAGCCGGTAGTAGTGGAACTGGTTGGCCCCGTCGCCGATGCCCTGCCGGTTGCGCCAGCCGACGGAGGCGAGCTGCTCGGGTGACAGCGGCTCGGTCATCAGCGCGTAGTCGTACACCGGCACGACGAAGTTCTTCAGCCGGCCGAGCAGCGGCGGGAAGACCCCCGTGCCGAGGGCGACCTTGGCGGCGCGCACCTTGCCGTGCGGGGTGGTCAGCTCGATGGCCGTCCCGTCGTCCCTGAGCGAGCGCACCGGGCTGCGCTCGTAGATGCGCACCCCGAGCGACAGGCACGCCTCGCGCAGACCCCAGGCGAGCCGCGCCGGGTCGAGCATCGCGCAGCCGTCACGGTCCCACAGCCCGCCCGCGTAGGTGGGCGAGGCCACCTCGGCGCGCGCCTGGTCCCGGTCGAGCAAACGGTGGTCCATGCCCAGCTCGCGGGCGATCTCCACGTCCTGCGCCATGCCGTCGAGCTGCCACGGCTCGGTGGCCACGTGCAGCTCGCCGGTGCGCTCGAAGGCGCAGTCGATGCCGTACCGGGCCACCGTCCGCTCGATCTCGTCGAGGTTGTCCCGGCCGAGCCGCACGAGGGTGGAGATCTCCTGCGGCCAGCGCGCCAGGCCGTTGGCGAGCCCGTGGGTGAGGCTGGCGACGCAGAAGCCGCCGTTGCGCCCGGAGGCGGCCCAGCCGACGCGCCGGCCCTCGAGCAGGACGACGTCGAGCGAGGGATCGCGTTCCTTGGCCATGAGGGCCGCCCACAGGCCGGAGAACCCGCCGCCGACCACGGCCAGGTCGGCGGCCGTCTCCTCGAAGAGCCGCCGCAGCGGCTCGGGTTTGTCCGGACTGTCCAACCAGTACGGCTTACGCTCCGCGTCAGCCAGTGCTTTCAGCGGATCCACGAATTTCACGTCCCTACGAACTGCGTCGTATGTCCCGACAGGGTGGCCGGGTGATGGTCTCCCGCGTCAGGTGCGACGGCGGGAGGTCACCGTGTTGATCACGGCGATCGCCACGCCGACCGCGAAGATCAGCGTGCCGAGGATGTTGACCTGTGGCGGGACGCCGATGCGGACGGCGCCGTAGATCCACAGGGGGAAGGTGGTGGTCGTGCCGCTGGTGAACTGGGTGATGACGAAGTCATCGATCGACAGCGCGAACGCCAGCAGCGCCCCGGAGATGACACCCGGGAGGATCATCGGGAAGGTGACCCGCCAGAAGGTGATCCAGGTCGACGCGCCCAGGTCGCGCGCGGCCTCCTCCACCGAGCCGTCCAGGCCGACGACCCGGGCCCGCACGGTCACCGCGACGAACGACACCGAGAACAGCACGTGCGCGATGACGACGGTCCAGTAGCCGGTCTGCACGCCCATGCTGATGAACAGCGACAGCAGCGAGGTGCCCATGACCAGCTCGGGCGAGGAGATCGCCGCGAACATGACCAGGTTGGTGGCCCCCTGCCCGCGGAAGCGGTAGCGGCCGAGGGCGATGCCCATCAGCGTGCCGAGCGCGGTGGTGACGGCCGTGGCGATCAGCGCGATCGAGATGGAGTTCCACAGGGCGCCGGTCAGCTCGGGGTAGTCGCCGAGCCGCCCCCACCACTTGAAGGTGAAGCCCTGCCAGCTCACGTTCGACTTGCTCTTGGTGTCGTTGAACCCGAACACGATCATCACGGCGATCGGGAGGAACAGCCACACCAGCACGAGCCAGGTGTAGGCGAACAGCACGCGGTCGCCCTTGCGGGAACGTCCGCGGCGCGGCGGCCCCGGCGCGGGCGCCTCGGCCCGCGGCGCGGTCGCGGTGCTCACCGGGGTGCCCGCCGGGATGCCCGCCGGAGGGCTCGGAGGGATGCTCGCCGGGCCGCTCATCGGGCCGCCGCCTCGAGGACGTTCTCGGTGCCGAGGGCCCGGGCGTAGACGAAGATGCCGACGAGCATCACCGCCATCAGCGTGAACGACAGCGCGGCGCCGACCGGGTAGTTGTTGTTCGTCAGGTACTCCGTCTGGATGATGTTGCCGATCATCGTGTTGGCCGGGCCGCCGAGGATCGCGGCGTTGACGTAGTCGGAGGTCATCGGGACGAAGGTCATGAGCACTCCGGCGAACACCCCCGGCAGGGACAACGGCAGCACGATCTTGGTGAACGACTCCCGGGGCGTGGCGTACAGGTCGTGGGCCGCCTCCACGACGCGGGGGTCCACCCGCTCCAGCGCCACGTAGATCGGCAGGATCATGAACGGCAGGTAGTTGTAGGTCAGGCCGAAGATGACCGCGACCGAGGTCGCCAGGATGTGGAAGTCGGCCGGCAACATCCCCGCGTCCTTCAGCGGCTGCAGCAGGATGCCGTCGTCGGCGAGCAGGAACTTCCACGACACCGTGCGCAGCACGAACGACACGAAGAACGGCAGCAGCACCAGCAGCAGGTAGGTCGACTTGCGGCTGCCGCCCTTGAAGGCGATCCAGTACGCCACCGGGTAGGCGAGCGCGATGGCCGCCACCGTGCCGATGAGGCCGTAGCCGACCGACCGCAGGAACTGCGTCTTGTACTGCACCAGCGCGTCGGTGTAGTTGGCCAGGTGGAAGGTCTGGACGAAGCCGTACACGACGTCGCCCTCCTGGGTGGAGACCGAGGCCATGAACACCAGCGGGACCACCAGGAACAGCACCAGCCACAGCCCGCCCGGGAGGATGAGCAGGTAGGGCGCGAGCTTGCGTCTCATGGCGCTAGCCCTGGGCGATCGGCTGGAAGATGCGCTCGAAGACCTTCTCCTCGGCCGGCGTCAGGGTCTTGTAGGTGCGCAGCTTGGCCAGGTCGGACTCCGACGGGAAGATCAGCGGGCTGCTCGCCAGCAGTTCGAGCGACTTCTTGTCCTCCCCGGTCGCCTTGGCGGCGTCGGCCTTGACGACCTGCTGGGCGCCGGGCACAGGGGTGATGTAGTTGATGTACTCGGCCAGGGCCGCCGCCACCTCGGGCTTGTACACGTAGTCCATCATGGCCAGGGCGTCGACCGGGTTCTGCGCGGTCTTGGGGATGCACATGTTGTCGGTCCAGATCGTGCCCCCCTCCTGGGGGATCACGAACTTGAGATCCTGGCCCTCGGCGATCTGCTGGAACACGTCACCCGACCAGGCCATGCAGATCCAGATGTCGCCGCGCACCAGCGCGTCCACGTAGTCGTTCTCGTAGTACTTGCGCACGAGCCCGGCGTCGCGCTGCTGCTGGAGCTTCTGGCCGGCCTTCTCCCAGTCGGCCTGGGCGGACTTGTCCGGGTCGATGCCGAGCGCGAACAGCCCGAAGTTGGCGATCTCCTGGGTGTCGAGCAGCATGCCGACCTTGCCCTTGTACTTGGGGTTCCAGAGCTCCTGGATGCTCGCGATCTCCCCGTCGACGTACTTGGGGTTGTAGGCGATGCCGGTGATGCCCGACTGCCACGGAATCGTGTAGGTGTTGTCCGGGTCGTAGGTGGGGTTCTTGTACTTGGCGCCCGCGTTGGCGGCGAAGTTCGGCAGCTTCTCGTGGTCGAGCGCCACCAGGTAGCCGAGCGCGATCGCCCGGGTCAGCTGGATGCCGTTGGTCATCACCATCAGGTCGTAGCCGATGTCCTGGCCGGCGGCGAGCTGCGGCTGGATCTTGCCGAACCAGGTGGAGTTGTCCTGGATGGCCTCCTGGTAGGTGACCTTGATGCCCGTCTCCTTGGTGAACTTCTCCAGGGTCGGGTACTTCTTGCCGTCCTTGTCGATGTAGAGCGGCCAGTTGGCGAAGCGCAGCGTCCCGTTCTTGGTCTTGTCGGCCCAGTAGCCGACGGCCGCGCTCGGCTTGGGCGGCTCGACCTTCTTGCCCTGGACGCCGCAGGCCGCCAGGCCCATCGCGGCGGCCGACAGGCCCGCCAGGCGCAGGGCGTCACGCCGGCTGACGCCGTCGCCGCCACGGTTCGGGGGCAGGCCGCGACGCTGGGTCAGGCCACGCAGGAACGCGAGATCACGAGGAGGGGTCATGAGGTGGTTCAACTTCCTATCGCGTACGAGTGGTGCGGCTGCCAGGACAGCCAGACGGAGTCACCGCGCTCCGCCGTGATGCTGCTGTCGTTGGCGTTCTGCTCGAAGACCGTGAACTCCGCCCCGCCCGCCAGGTTCACGGCATAGCTGTTGTAGGTGCCGAGATAGGCCACCTCGGCCACGGTGCCCCGTACGGCGCTGAGGTCCGCGACGGGCTCCTCCCGCGAGATCCTGATCTTCTCGGGCCGCACGGTCACCTCGACCGGGCCGTCCAGCCCCGTCCCCTCGGCGACCGGCACCAGCACGCGGTCGCGCTCCCCGAGCCGCACCATCGCCATGCCCCCGTCGACCCGCTCGGCCGTGCCGGCGAGCAGGTTGGAGGTGCCGATGAACCCGGCGACGAACTTGGTCGCCGGCCGCTCGTAGATCTCCCTCGGGCCGGCCAGCTGCTCGACCAGGCCGTCGTTCATGACGGCGATGCGGTCGCTCATGGTGAGCGCCTCGTTCTGGTCGTGGGTCACGTACACGAAGGTGATGCCCACCTCGCGCTGGATGCGCTTCAGCTCGATCTGCATCGCCTGGCGCAGCTTGAGGTCCAGCGCGCCGAGCGGCTCGTCCAGCAGCAGCGCCCTGGGGTGGTTCACCAGCGCCCGGGCCAGGGCGACCCGCTGCTGCTGACCGCCGGACATCTCGCGCGGCCGGCGCTTCTCGCGGCCGGTGAGGTCCACGATCTCCAGCATCTCGCCGACCCGCCGCCTGAGCTCCTGGTCGGGGACGCGCCTGCGCCGCAGCCCGAAGGCCACGTTCTCCCACACGTTCATGTGCGGGAACAGCGCGTAGGACTGGAAGACCATGTTCACGTCGCGCTTGTTCGGCGGGACGTCGGTGACGTCCTGCCCGTGCAGCCGTACGGCGCCCCGCGTGGGGTCCTCGAACCCGGCGATCATCCGCATGGTGGTTGTCTTGCCGCAGCCCGAGGGCCCCAGCATGGAGAAGAACTCGCCTTCGGAGATCGACAGGCTGACCCCTTTGACGGCCTGGACGATCTCCCCGTGCGCTTGGTATTCCTTGACGACCCCGTCGAGCTCGATGGCGGGCACCGTGGAGATGTCGGAGGCGACCGCGGAGGCCGCCTCCTTGCCCGCCTGGATATCCGTCATTCCAGGCTTATCCCTTACCTATGTCGGCGGCGTGCGCCGATGTAGTGCGTGTGGTGCTCGGTGATCACTCACCGATGTAGTGCATGACGTGCTTGACCCGGGTGTAGTCGTGCAGGCCGAAGACCGACAGGTCCTTGCCGTAGCCCGAGTGCTTGAACCCGCCGTGCGGCATCTCCGAGACGAACGGGATGTGGGTGTTCACCCACACCACGCCGAAGTCCAGCCGCCGCGACATCCGCATGGCCCGGCCGTGGTCGGAGGTCCACACCGACGCCGACAGGCCGTACTTCACGTCGTTGGCCTTGGTGAGCGCCTCGGCCTCGTCGGAGAAGGTCTGCACCGTGATGACCGGCCCGAACACCTCGGTCTGGATCATCTCGTCGTCCTGCTGGAGCCCGTCGACCACCGTCGGCTCGAAGAAGTACCCCTTGTCGCCCACGCGCCGCCCGCCGGTGACGACCTTGGCGTGACCGGGCACGCGCTCAAGGAAGCCCTCGACCCTGGCCAGTTGGCCGGCGTTGTTGAGCGGGCCGTAGAAGGCGTCCTCGACCTCGAGGCCGCCGGTCCTGGTGGCCGCCGCCGCCTCGGCCAGCGCGGCGAGGAACGGCTCGTGGATGCTCTCGTGGACCAGCACCCGGCAGGCCGCGGTGCAGTCCTGGCCCGCGTTGTACAGGCCGGCGCCCGCGATCGCCTCGGCCACCGCGGGGATGTCCCTGACGTCCTCGAACACGACGACCGGCGCCTTGCCGCCCAGCTCCAGGTGCACCCGCTTGAGGTCGTCGGCCGCCGACTTGGCGACCTGGACGCCCGCGCCCACCGAGCCGGTGATCGCCACCATCGACGCCGACGGGTGGCCCACCACCCTCGCGCCGGTCTCACGGTCGCCGACGACGACGTTGAAGACGCCGGGCGGGAGGATCTCGCCGATGATCTCGGCCAGCTTCACCGTGGACACCGGGGTGGTGTCGGAGGGCTTGAGCACGACCGTGTTGCCGGCCGCGAGGGCCGGGGCGATCTTCCAGACCGCCATCATCATCGGGTAGTTCCACGGGGTCACCTGGCCCACCACGCCGATCGGCTCGTGGCGGATCACCGAGGTGTGGTCGGCGAGGAACTCCCCGGAGGTCGGGCCCTCCAGCGTGCGCGCGGCGCCCGCGAAGAAGCGGAAGTGGTCGGCCGCGGGCGGGATCTCGTCCTCGGCCATGCGCACACGCGGCTTGCCCGTGTTGCGGCACTCGGCCTCGACGAGCTCGTCGGCCCGCGCCTCGATGGCGTCGGCGATCTTCAGCAGGTGGCCGGCGCGCTCGCCGGGGGTGCTCTGGCCCCACGACTCGAACGCGGCGAGCGCCGCGGCGTAGGCCGCGTCCACGTCCTCCTGCCCGGAGACCGGCGCCTGGAGGTAGACCTCCCCCGTGCTCGGGTCGATCACGTCGGAGAACTGGCCGCTCTTGGCGTCCGCGAGCTCACCATTGATGAAGTTCTGCAGACGGCTGGTCAACGTTGACCTCCTCTGGAGGTGGCTGAGTTGTCGCGACTCTGACAGAGGCCAGGGGCTACGACAAGGGATTTCGTCGCGAATATATCAAATTGCTACGAATTCGCTTGACAGGGCACGACGAGCTGACAACATGTCGCACCAGGACCGCAACATGGCGGGAACAACTCCGTAATCGCCGCGCTGTAGCGGTCTCGGGTGCTGAGGAAGGACGCGGAGATGACGACGCCGCCGAAGGCGCGACGGGACAACAACCACGACGCCAAGCCGGGTCCGGTGGTGCTGGACGAGATCTCCAAGCAGATCATCGAGCAGTTGCAGACCGACGGGCGCAAGCCCTACGCCGCCATCGGCAAGGCCGTCGGGCTCTCGGAGGCCGCCGTGCGCCAGCGGGTGCAACGCCTCCTGGACACCGGCGTCATGCAGATCGTGGCCGTCACCGACCCCCTCACCCTCGGCTTCCCGCGCCAGGCCATGATCGGCATCAAGTGCGAGGGCGACCTGGAGACGGTCGCCGACAAACTGTCGTCCATCGACGAGATCGACTACGTCGTCCTCACGGCCGGCTCGCTGGACATCATGGTCGAAGTCGTCTGCGAGGGCGACAGCCACCTGCTGGAGATCCTCGGCAAGATCAGGGCCATCCCCACCGTGCGCGCCACCGAGACCTTCGTCTACCTCAAGCTGCGCAAGCAAACCTACTCCTGGGGCACCCGCTGACCGGCACGGGGCCCGCCACCGCCGCACGGCGTCACACGGGCTGGCCCTGCTCCCCGACCAGCGCCTCACGGCGGTCCAGGACGCCGGCGATCTCGGCGAGGAACGCGTCCACCTGGGTCACGGCGTAGCCGGTCTTGAACACGACGGTGGAGAAGGTCGCCTTCCTCACCTGCTCGGCCGTCAACGGGTGGTCACCGGTGCCGCGCAGGGTCGCGACCACGTGGTCGAGGAAGACGTCCACCTCGTCCTCGTTGTAGCCGGCCCCGAGCCGGGCGGGCCGGAACAGCACGCGCTCGACCCGCGCCGCCTGCTCCTCCAGCCAGGCCGCGGCCGGCGGGCCCGTCCCGGACCGCTCGGAGGACGCCTCCCCCGCCTCCGGCGCGGCCGGGCCGCGTGCCGTCACCTTGGGCATTCCCGGCAGCGTCGGCGCGTCGTCGTCTTCCTCCGAACCACTGGAACCCTTCGCGCCTTTGACGCCCACCCTGCTTGTGGCGCCCTCCGCGGTCGCCTGGCCGTCCCGCGCCCCGGACGGCGGCGCGGCCACGGACGGCCCGGGCATCGGGGCGGCCACGGAGGGCTCGGGCACCGGGGCGGCCTGCGGGGCGGAGAAGGCCGGCGCGGACAGCGGGTCGGCCGGCTCGAACAGGGAGGCCGGCCTCGGCGTGCCGGACGCCGGAGCGGGACGGAACGGCTCGAACGCCGGCCTCGGCCGGGCCGGCTCCGGCGGACCGGGCGGCTTCGGCCAGGCGGGGTCGGACGGGGCGGCCGGCTTGGGCCGGGCGAACTCCGAAGGGGCCGCCGGCCTGGGCCAGGCCGACTCCGGAGCGGCGACCGGCTTGGGCCAGGCGGACTCCGCGGCGGCGGGCGACGCGGCCACGGGAGCGGCGGCGGACGGTGAAGGCGCGGAGCCCGGAGCCCCCGTCGCGGCCGTATCGCCGCGGATCTCCACCGCGATCACGAAGGCGTCGAGCGCGTAATCGACGGCCGTCTCGTTGTATCCCCCCAATTTGGCGTTGAAGCGAGCCGAGCGGATCTCCTCGGCGGTGATCGGCGGGCCGTCCAGGACACCGCGGCCGAGGGTCGCCTCAATGCGCTGAATAAGCGCGTCGACCTGGTCAGGGTCATAGCCGGTCCGCACGCCGAGCACGCGGGGAAAGCGGTTCACGCCACATCCTCCAGGTTCACACCCCGGCCATTATTTCCCTCCTTTACCATTCTGAACGTATGACATGGGGAAATCCAGGAAGTTAGCCGCCGACCGGTAGGCTTGCCGACCTATGCGGCTCGCGAACCTCTCCTTCCGCTACGCCCGTCGCGCCCCCTGGGTCCTCCACGAGGTCGGCCTGGACCTCCCGCCCGGCACGATCGCCGAGGTCACGGGGCGCAACGGCGCCGGCAAGTCCACACTGCTGAGACTGCTCGCGGGCACCACGCCCCCGACGCGGGGCCACGTCACCGGCCGCCCGCCGGTCGTCGGGTACGCGCCGGAGATCTTCCCGGTCGAGCAGCCGTTCACGGTGGCCGCCTACCTGGCCCGCATGGCCGGCGTCCGCGGCCTCACCCCGGCGGCGATCGACCCGTGGGTGGAGCGCCTGGGCATGGCGGCGCTGCTGGAAGTGCCCCTCGGCGATCTGTCCAAGGGGAGCGCCCACAAGGTGGGCCTGGCGCAGGCGTTGCTGGCCCCGCCGGGCCTGCTCATCCTCGACGAGCCGTTCTCCGGACTGGACGCGCAGGCCCGCGCCGAGCTGCCGGCCATCGTGGAGGAGGTCGTGGCGACGGGCGGCATCGTCGTGGTCAGCGACCACCAGAACGGCCTGGCCGGGCACCGGGGCGTCCTGCGCCTGCACGTGGGCGACCGGACGGTCCGCCCCCTCGGCCACGACGCCCCGTCCGACACCCTCTCCACCGCCGCCGGCGCCCTGTCCCCGCCGACCGCGTCCACCAGCACACCGTCCCCACGTGTCGCCCCCGCCGACGCCTTCCCCACGCCGGCCGCAACGGCGGACGCGCCGTCCCCGCCGGCCACACTGTCACCGTCGCCATCTGTGACGCCTGCCGGCGCCCCGTCCCCGCCGGTCGCGCCTGCCGGCGTCCCGTCCGGGGCCATGGGTGCCGCGACCGTCGTCATCGAGATCGCGGTGGAGGCGGGCGAGGCCGAGGCGGTCGTCCGCAAGCTCCGGGCCGACGGCTACCCGGCCGTGGTCCGCCCCCTGCCGCACGCCGGAAGCGAGGCGCGATGAGAGCCACGGTCTCCCTCACCCAGTTCAAGATCGCCACCTACGTGCGGTCACACCGCGTCCTCCACCCGTTCGCCGGGCTGCTGGCCATCATGATCGTGCTGTACTCCGTGCGGGTGACGCCCGGGACGGAGCTGTCCTCCTACGCCGACTCGGCGGCGCTGCTGGTCCCCGTCTTCGCCTGGGCGGCGCGCGGGCTGCTCGACGCCGAGCCGGACGTGCAACGACTGATCTCCGCCACCGCCGCCGGGCGCCCCGGACGGGAGGTGGCGGGCGGCCTGGCCGCCTCGGCGGCCGTGAACGCCATGCTGGCCGCGCTCGCCCTGGCCGTCCCGCTGGTCATCGGCTTCGCCGCGACGCCCGGCCCCGCCGTGCTGCTCGGCGGGCTCGCGCTGCACGTGCTGTCGCTGGTCACCGGCACCGCCCTCGGCGCGCTGACCAGCCGCCCGATCCTGCCCGACCCGGGGGTCTCGGCCCTGGCCCTGCTCGGCGGGTACGTGGCGATGCTGCTGGTCAGCCTCGCCCCGATCGCCTGGCTGACCGTCCCGATCATCGGCTGGATGCACGCCGCCGGCCGGCCCGGCTTCCTGGGCGGGCATCTGCCGGGACTGGCCGTCATCACCGCCTTCTGGTGCGCGCTGGCCCTGGTCGCCTACATCCGCCTGCGCCGCACCCGGCCCTAGCCCACCAGGCCCTCACGCCCGCACCGCCCACCTCACCGTGGCGAGCGGCCTGACCGCCATGCCCGGCGTACTCATGCGCTCGCCCGCCGCCACCTGCTTCACCGCTGGCGGCGATGCCATCTTGTCTCGCGATGCAAGACGAATATGTTCACGATGTGGATGACCGCATAGTCTCCGGGTATCGCGCTACCGAGGAGACTGATCGACATGCCGGCACCACGCGCCGTCTACACCCACGGGCACCACGAGTCGGTGCTCCGCTCCCACACCTGGCGGACGGCGGCCAACTCCGCCGCCTACCTGCTGCCGCACCTGCGGCCCGGGATGTCGTTGCTGGACGTCGGCTGCGGCCCGGGCACCATCACCGCCGACCTCGCCCACCTGGTCGCCCCCGGCCGCGTCGTCGGGATGGACACCAGCGAGGGCATCGTCGCCCAGGCCAGGGACGCGGCCGCATCCTCCGGCCTGACGAACCTCACCTTCCAGACCGGCGACCTGCACGACCTGGACCATCCCGACGGCTCGTTCGACGTGGTGCATGCCCATCAGGTGCTGCAGCACGTCGCCGACCCCGTCGGCGCCCTGGCCGCCATGCGCCGGGCCTGCCGCCCCGGCGGGGTGGTCGCGGCCCGCGACTCCGACTACGCGACCTTCACCTGGTATCCGGAGTCGCCGGTGCTCAACGAGTGGCGCGAGCTGTACCGGCGGGTCGCGGCGGCCAACGGCGGACAGCCCGACGCCGGCCGGCGGCTGCTCTCATGGGCACGCCAGGCCGGCTTCACCGACGTCACCGCCACCGCGTCGGTCTGGTGCTTCGCCGCCCCGGCGGACCGCGCCTGGTGGAGCGGCCTGTGGGCCGAACGGGTCGTCGCCTCCGCCTTCGCCGACCACGCCCTGGCCTACGGCGCCACGCGGAGCGACCTTCAACGCATCAGCGAGGCCTGGCAGGAGTGGGGAACTCACGAGGACGCCTGGTTCACCGTCGTCCACGGCGAGATCATCTGCCGGGCCTGACCTCGCGCAGTCCGAGCGTCGCGGCGACGGTCTCCAGCGCCGCGAGGTGTCCGTCCACCCCGGCCAGGCCCGCGTTCATGGTGTTGACGGCGATGTGCGTGGCGCCGGCCTCCCGCCACTGGCGGGCCAGGCCGGCCACCTCCTCCGGGTCGCCCTGCCAGCTCACCCGTCCCTCCATGCCCAGAGTGGAGGGGTCGCGCCCCGCCCGCAGCGCGGCCTCGTCGACCACCGCCTTGGCCTCCACCAGCCTCGGCCCGGGACCCATCTGCGGGAACCAGCCGTCCGCCAGCCGTCCGGCGCGCCGATAGGCCGGGGGCGACTGCGCGCCGAACCACAGGGGGATCGGCCGCTGCACCGGCAGGGGCGCGAGACCCGCCCCGGTGATCCGGTCGTACTCGCCGTGGAAGGTGACGGTGCGCTCGGTCCACAACCGGCGCAGCAGGCCCACCTGCTCCTCGACGCGCCTGCCGCGGACGGCGAAGTCCTGTCCGAGGGCCTCGTACTCGACCGCGTTCCATCCCAGGCCAACGCCCAGCCGGAAATGGCCGGAGGTGAGCAGGTCGACCTCGGCCGCCTGCTTGGCCACCAGGGCCGTCTGCCGTTGCGGCAGGATGATGATGGAGGTGACCAGCTCCAGCGAGGTCAGCGCGGCGAGGAACCCGAACAGCACCATCGGCTCGTGGAAGGTGGTGTGCACGTCGTACACGCCGCGCCAGTCGCGGTGCACCTCGGGGTCGGCGCCGACGACGTGGTCGTAGGCCATTACGTGCCGGTAGCCGAGCTCCTGGACCGCCTGCCCGTACGCCCGCACCGCGCCGGCGTCCGAGCCGATCTCGGTCTGGGGAAAGACAACACCGATGCGCATGCGTGGCTCCCGTCGGCCGTCCGGTTGACTCGCTGCCATCATTCCGTGCCCCGTGACGCCTCAACCCCTCGCGCCCTCCGGTCTCGGCCGGTTTGGCGCGAGGCGCGGGTGTGGCGGGCGATGACCCGCAGCCCTTCGACGAAGGCCGCGGCGAACTGGCGGGGGCCGGTGGGGATCAGGGCGCGCATGTCGGCCTCCTCGGACGATCGGTGTGAGTTGCTCCGAGGTTCCCAGCGGGTCGTCCAGCGAACTACGCAAAAAGCCGCATTAAGGATGTTTTCTCACGCCCCCTCCCGCGCGGGGACCCGTCAGGCGGGGTGCGGGGCGCCCTGATCGGCGCGGGCCTGCTCGGCGCCGCGGCGGGCCAGCGCGTCGGCGCGGTCGTTCTCGGGGTGACCGGAGTGGCCCTTCACCCAGAGCCACTCGACGGTGTGCCGGGCGGCGGCCGCGTCGAGCCGCTGCCACAGGTCCACGTTCTTGACCGGCTGCCTGCCGGCCGTCCGCCAGCCGTTGCGCTTCCAGCTCCGCAGCCACTGGGTGATGCCGTTGCGCACGTAGGTGCTGTCGGTGTGCAGGCGCACGGTGACCGGCCGGGTGAGGCTCTCCAGGGCCATGATGGCGGCCATCAGCTCCATGCGGTTGTTGGTGGTGCCGGCCTCGCCGCCGAAGATCTCTTTCTCGGTGCGGCCGTAGCGCAGCACCGCCCCCCAGCCGCCGGGCCCTGGATTGCCGCTGCACGCGCCGTCGGTGTAGATGTCCACGGCCCGCCCGGCCGTCTTCCCGTCATCCTGCACAGCCGCGCGCTCCCGCCCATCACGTCTCACGGTCGGCACCAGTCTTACCACTCCCGCCGCGCCGTCCGGCGAACAGGGCGATGAGTTCTCGGCTCTTCACCTGACGGCCAGAATATGGCGGATATGACGGCAATTATCCGTAGATCAACCGATAAGCAAGCCTTCACCTGAATGAAGAGCATATTTCAGTATATGGCTACTTCGCCGAGCGGACCTGGGCCGATGTCCTCGCCGGCTTTCGCTCACACGGCCAAGGCGTTTGCCATAAATTCGGCATACCTGGGCCAGGAATCGTCCCCGCGGGAGTACGCCATGGAAAGTTCGGACGGCCGCATTCTGATCATCATCGTCATCGCGACGATCCTGTTCATCGTCGGCCGCAACTTCCAGCGCGCGCTCGACACCTGGGCGGGCTGGGGCAAGGCGGCGAAGGCCGCCGCCGACGCCGCCGGCAAGATCCCCGGCGCCAAGTCGGCCGCGTGGGCGGCGTTCTGGCGCATGGTCGTCATCGGCGCCGGCACCCTGCTCCTGCTCGCGCTGCTGGCGAACACGATCAGGTATATGTGACCTCAGGCCTCCGGCGCGGCCGCGAGCTGGCCGCAGGCGCCGTCGATCTCGCGGCCGCGGGTGTCACGGACGGTGACGGCCACGCCGTGCGACTCCAGGCGGCGCACGAAGGCCCGCTCGTCCTCCGGGCGGGAGGCCGTCCACTTGGAGCCGGGGGTCGGGTTGAGCGGGATCAGGTTGACGTGCACCAGCTTGCCCTTGAGCAGGCGGCCGAGCAGGTCGGCCCGCCACTCCTGGTCGTTGATGTCCTTGATCAGGGCGTACTCGATGGAGACGCGCCGCTTGGTGGTGGCGGCGTACTTCCAGGCGGCGTCCAGCACCTCGCCGACCTTCCAGCGGGTGTTGACCGGCACCAGCGTGTCACGCAGCTCGTCGTCGGGGGCGTGCAGGGAGACCGCCAGCGTCACCGGCAGCCCCTCGTTCGCGAGCTTGTCGATGGCGGGCACCAGCCCGACCGTCGAGACGGTCACGCCACGGGCGGAGATGCCGAGGCCCTCGGGAGCGGGATCGACGATGCGGCGCACGGCGCCGATCACGGCCTTGTAGTTGGCCAGCGGCTCGCCCATGCCCATGAAGACGATGTTGCTCACCCGCCCGGGCCCGCCGGGCACCTCGTCCCTGGCCAGGGCGCGGGCACCGGAAACGACCTGCTCGACGATCTCGGCCGTGGACATGTTGCGGGTCAGACCGGCCTGCCCGGTGGCGCAGAACGGGCAGTTCATGCCGCACCCGGCCTGGGACGACACGCACATCGTCACGCGGTCGGGGTAGCGCATCAGCACCGACTCGACCAACGCCCCGTCGAACAGCCGCCACAGCGTCTTGCGCGTCATGCCCTCGTCACAGGTGATCTCGCGCACCGAGGTCAGCAGATTCGGCATCAGGCGCGTCACGAGCTGGTCGCGCGACGACGCCGGCAGGTCGGTCATGTGCTCGGGGTCGGTGGTCAGCCGCTCGAAGTAGTGCCGGGACAACTGGTCGGCGCGGAAGGGCTTCTCGCCCAGCTCGGCGACGGCCGTGCGGCGCTCCGCCATGGACAGGTCGGCCAGGTGGCGTGACGGCTTCGCCCGTCGGGGGGCGACAAAGGTTAGCTCGGCGGACATGTCCTTCTCTTAACGGTTTGCCGGAAGCTGCAGCGGACAGCCATTCCGTGTGATCTATTGCGATCGTCGGCCGAACGGGGAGACGTTCACCGGAAAGGCGGATATGCGTTGGGCACCACCGATGTCGTCCTCACCGACACCAGCCCCTACGGTAGCCGCGTGGTGACCGTCGAACACGACGGGCTGTCCTCGGTAGCTTACCTGCGCGACGCCGAAGGCGGGATCCACGGAGCCGTGTGGCTCGCCAACCATGGCCCCGCACCCTCCTCGGTCGATCTGGTGCGCATCGAGTCCGGACAGACCCCCGTCATGCCGCTCGGCACCACCCGCGTCCCCGAAGGCACCCCGCCGTTCACGGCGGAGGAGCTCGAAGTGCTGTGGTTCGAGGAGGGCGACGGCGCCGCCCTGTACCGCAACGGCGACCTGCTGGCCGTCATTCCCGGGTGGGCCGACCTCGAACGCGGCATGCCCGGCTACGCCAGGGACGTCGTCAGCGAGTCGCCGTTCGCCTGGCCGCTGGCCGAGGCCCTCGAAGGGCTGGCCCCGCGCATCGCCAAAGCCCGCTCGTACTGGGAATGGCGGCACGGCGACGCCGCCTGGCCGTCGTTCCAGCAGTTCGTGATGAGCCACCTGGACGCCCGCGTCGGCCCGGCCGCGCGATATTGGGACGTCGGCGGCGACCGCCTGCCGGCCGTGGGCATCACCGAACGCCCGCAGGACGGATACACCGTGCTGTCCACCGTGGGGATGAGCTGCCAGCGCATGCCCACCGTCGAGCAGTACGACCGGCCGGACACCCACGCGCGCATCGAGCTCGCCGTCGCCACGCGGAGCGAGGCGACCGAGGCGGCGCAGCTGTTGCTGTGGCTGGCGCGCTACCCGTGGCACTCGGTGACCTGGCTCGGACACGGCCACACGGCGCGCTGGTACCGCGAGGCGGCGTCGTTCCCGCTCGGATCCGCCTACCAGGGGGTGGTGCTGATCGACGCCGTGCCGGGGCTGCCCGATCTGTCGGGGTTCGCCTTCAGCGGCGACGAGGTGCGGTGGCTCTGGCTCGCCCCGGTCACCGAACAGGAGCTGCACGCCGTGGCCGAGCACGGCCACCAGGCGCTGCCGCTGTCCGCACGCGTCCCCTGACGGCGGCCGTCAGGAGGGGATGAAGATCGCCAGGAGCAGCCAGATGGGGAACAGCGTGGCGAGCAGCGAGTCCAGGCGGTCCATCAGCCCGCCGTGGCCCGGCAGCACGTTCCCCATGTCCTTGATGCCGAGATCGCGCTTGATCACCGACTCGACGAGGTCGCCCAGCGTGGCGCACACGGCGACCACCGCCCCCACAACGGCGCCCTGCCAGAACTGGCCCTCCAAGAGGAAGCGCACCAGCAGCGCCCCGCACAGCACGCATGCGAGCACGGACCCGGCGAAACCCTCCCAGGTCTTCTTCGGGCTGATGATCGACATCTTGTGCTTGCCGAACAGGATGCCCGCGAAGTAGCCGCCGATGTCGCTGCACACGGTGACGGCGACGAAGATCACCACCCGGTCCGCGCCATCCTCATGGCTCAGCATGAGCGGCACGAACCCGGCGATCAGCGCCGGGTACACCGCGGTCAGCACACCGGCGGAGGCGTCGCGGACGTACCCTTCGGCGCCTTTGAGCATGCGCTGGACGAGCAGGACCAGCACCGTCAGCGTGAAGGCGCCCAGCAGCCAGATCGTGCCGCCCCAATATGCTCCCGCCAGCATGGCGACCAGGCCGGTCAGTACGGTCGGCATCGGCACCTGGGCATCGCGGGTGGCGAGCGCGCGGGCCATCTCGACGACGCCGATGCCCACCGCGGCCAGGACCACCAGCAGGAACAGCGCCTTGACGGTGTAGAGGGACACCAGCACGAGCGCCCCGAGGACGACTCCCACCCCGATCGCGGCGGGCAGATTACGCCCGGTCCGAATGCCCTTCGGCCGCCCACCACCCTGCGAACCACCGGCGGGCTCGCCGGCCGGGCGCGGGCCCTGCGGCCCGAGGTCCTGCGCGGAGCCCGCGGCCTCGGCGGTGGCGTTCCGATGTGCGGCGCCCGGAGGCGCGGACGGACGCTCGTCGGGCCTCTGGCCGCCGGCCGGCTCGGTACCGTCCGCCGCCGTACCTTCCACAGTGATCCCAACTCTCCTGGCACGACCACGCTCGGCCGCCCGTTCCCGCCGGCGCCGCCGCGAGGCGGGGAGGGGGCGCGATGGGCGTCGAACGAGGCAAGGGCGCTCCCCCACGGCCAACACCGGAGTGGAAGCGCCCCAACCTGACCTGTGAACCGCCGTCCTGCTCAGACCTCGAGCAGCTCGGACTCCTTGTGCTTCAGCAGCTCGTCGATCTTGGCGACGTGCTTCTGAGTGAGGTCGTCGAGCTCCTTCTCGGCCCGCCGCACCTCGTCCTCACCGGTGTCGCCGTCCTTGACCATCTTGTCGAGGGTCTCCTTGGCGTGACGGCGGATGTTGCGCACCGAGACCTTGCTGCTCTCGGCCTTGTTCCTGGCGACCTTGATGTACTCGCGGCGGCGCTCCTCCGACAGTTCGGGGAACACCACCCGGATCACCGCGCCGTCGTTGCCGGGGTTGACCCCGAGGTCGCTGTCGCGGATCGCCTTCTCGATGGCGCTCATCGAACCCTTGTCGTAGGGCTGGATGATGACCATGCGGGCCTCGGGGACGTGGAACGAGGCCAGCTGCTGCACCGGGGTCGGCGACCCGTAGTAGTCGACATTGATCTTGTTGAACATCGAGGGACTGACCCTGCCGGTGCGGATCGCCGCGAAGTCCTCCTTGGCGACCGCGACCGCCTTGTCCATCTTCTCCTCGGCTTCGAAGAGGGTTTCGTCGATCACAGCGGCTCCCTATTTCCCTGCCGGACTCACCAGCGTGCCGATCTTCTCACCGCGGACAGCCCGCAGGATGTTCCCTTCGCCCATCAGGTCGAAGACCACGATGGGCAGGCCGTTGTCCATGCACAGGCTGATCGCGGTGGCATCCATGACTCCAAGGCCCCGCGTCAGCACCTCGCTGTAGTCGAGCTGGTCGAAGCGGACGGCATCGGGGTTCTTGCGCGGGTCGGAGTCGTAGACCCCGTCGACCTGAGTGCCCTTGAGCACGGCCTCCGCACCGACCTCGAGCGCGCGCTGCGCGGCGCAGGTGTCGGTGGAGAAGAACGGCGAGCCGAGGCCGGCGCCGAAGATGACCACCCGCCCCTTCTCGAGGTGGCGGATGGCGCGCCGGGGCAGGAACGGCTCGGCGACCTGCTGCATCGTGATGGCCGTCTGCACGCGCGTCTCGACGCCGCGCTTCTCCAGGAAGTCCTGCAGGGCGAGACAGTTGATGACCGTGCCCAGCATGCCCATGTAGTCGGCGCGGGCGCGGTCCATGCCGCGCTCGGACAGCGCGGCGCCGCGGAACATGTTGCCGCCGCCGACGACCACCGCGACCTGCACGCCCTCGCGCACGGCCTCGGCGACGGAGTCGGCGAGCTTGGCGACCACCACCGGGTCGATGCCCAGCGGCTCGGCGCCCGCGAACGCCTCGCCCGACAACTTCAGCATGACGCGCTTCCAGCGGAGCGGCCCGTCGTACGACGAAGCCGCCGGCGTAGCGGATCGATGGTTCTCCTGCACGACGGCGGCCTCCTCGGTGGTGATGATGAGCTGGTCAGGTCCCTCTCGGGGCTAAGCCTATGCCTGACCGACCTTGTAGCGGGCGAAGCCCAGGACCTTCACCCCGGCCTCGGCCGCGAGCTTGCCGATGGTCTTCTTGTTGTCCTTGACGAACGCCTGCTCCAGGAGGGTGAAGTCCTTGTACCAGCCGTTGATGCGACCATCGACGATCTTGCCGATGGCGGCCTCCGGCTTGCCCTCCTCGCGGGTCATCTGCTCGAAGACCGTGCGCTCCTTCTCGATCACGTCGGCCGGGACGGAGTTGGGGCTGAGGTACTTGGGGGCCATCGCGGCGGTGTGCTGCGCGATGTCCTTGGCCAGCTCGGCGTTCGGGGTGTCGAGCTGCACCAGGACGCCGACGGCCGGGGGAAGCTGCGGGTCGGTCTTGTGCATGTAGGAGGCGACGAAGCCGCCGTCGAGCACGACGAAACGACGGATCTCGATCTTCTCGCCGAGCGCCGCGTTGGCCTCGTCGAGGTGCTCCTTGACGCTCTTGCCGTCCAGGTCGGACTCCAGCAGGCTCGGCACGTCGCCCGGCCGCGTGGCGAGGATGTGCTCGACGACCCGGGCGGCCAGCTCCTGGAAGCGGTCACCCTTGGCGACGAAGTCGGTCTCGCAGTTGAGCTCGAGCAGCGCCGCGAGGGACTCGCCCTCGTGCTTGACGGCGATCAGGCCGTTGGAGGCGGTGCGCGCCTCGCGCTTGCCGACGTCCTTGGCGCCCTTGACACGCAGGATGTCGACGGCCTTGTCGAAGTCGCCCTCCGACTCCTCCAGGGCCTTCTTGCAGTCCATCATGCCGGCGGCGGTCAGCTCACGAAGCCGCTTGACGTCGGCCATGTTCACGGAAGCCATTGTCTTTCCTCGTCGAGTCGTCGTGGATCGGGTGGGTGCGCCCTGTGAGGCACACCCACCCGTGAAGAGCCTTGCTCGCCGTACGGCGCCGTGCCCGTACGGCCTGACGGGGTCTCAGCCCTGCTGCTCGGTGCCCTCGGCCTCGGCCTCGGCGGCGGGGGCGGCCGGAGCGGCCTCGGCGTCCTGCTGGGCGGGGGCCTCGGCGGTCTCGGCGGCCTCAGCGACCTCGGTCTCGGCGGTCTCGGCGACCTCGGCCTCGGCGGCGGGGGCCTCAGCGGCCTCCGGGGCGGCGGCCTCGGCCGGAGCCTCCGAAGCGGCTTCCTCGTCCGAGCGGGTGAGCAGCTCGCGCTCCCACTCGGCCAGCGGCTCGGCGACGGCGGCGGGCTTGTCGTCGCCGCGGGTCGTCGCGCCGGCGCGCGCCATCAGACCGTCGGCGACGGCGTCGGCGACCACGCGGGTGAGCAGGCTGACGGCGCGGATCGCGTCGTCGTTGCCCGGGATCGGGTAGTCGACCTCGTCGGGGTCACAGTTGGTGTCGAGGATCGCGACGACCGGGATGTTCAGCTTGCGAGCCTCACTGATCCCGATGTGCTCCTTCTTGGTGTCGACGACCCACACGGCGCTCGGGACGCGGGCCATGTCACGGATGCCGCCGAGGGTGCGCTCGAGCTTGTCCTTCTCGCGGCGGCGCATCAGGAGCTCCTTCTTGGTGAGCCCGGAGCCTGCCACGTTGTCGAAGTCGAGCTCCTCGAGCTCCTTCAGACGCTGAAGCCTCTTGTGCACGGTGGAGAAGTTCGTGAGCATGCCGCCCAGCCAGCGCTGGTTGACGTAGGGCATGCCGACCCGCGCGGCCTGCTCGGCGATGGCCTCCTGGGCCTGCTTCTTGGTGCCGATGAACAGGATGGTGCCGCCGTGGGCGACGGTCTCCTTGACGAAGTCGTAGGCGCGGTCGATGAAGGCCAGCGACTTCTGCAGGTCGATGATGTAGATGCCGTTGCGCTCGGTGAGGATGAAGCGCTTCATCTTCGGGTTCCAGCGCCGGGTCTGGTGCCCGAAGTGGACGCCGCTCTCGAGCATCTGCCGCATGGTGACGACGGGGGCCATGAGTGATGGTCCTCCTGGGTAGAGCGCCGCAGGGGCGCGTTTCTCGGTTGTCCGCGGAAGCGCATGGCTCCCGCCCTGACGCCCTGAGTCGTCCCATCCGAGTCGAGACCCGGACCGAGAGGACGAATCGCCTGTGGGCGTGCGAAGTCGGCCCGCTTGGCGAGCCACCAAAAGTGTACCCGGAACCCGGCCGCCCCCAGCCCACCGCACAGGCTTCCTCTTCGGCGACACGGCATGGCCCTCCGTCGGGCGCTTCGACCCGGCCCGCGCCAGGCGGCCCCCGGCCCTGCGCCAGAGAGACAGGACGCAGACCTCGCACCGGGAAGGCACCGCACCCACCTCGCGCCAAGAACATCAGGCTCGGTCCCGCCCAGGGGGCCCGGCCCCGCCCCCCGCCAAGGAACGGCCGAGCGCGGGAAAAGCGACTAACCCCCTGATCAGCGAACCCCGCGCCGCAACACACCCACCGAACCCTGCGCCAAGGGACATCGAACTCGGTGCCACCCCACGGCGCCCGGACCCCATCCCCGCCACGGGACGGCCGAATACCGGAAGAGGCGGACGCCCCCCGATCAGCGAACTCCACGCCGCAAGACACCCACCGAACCCTGCGCCAGGGACATCGAACTCGGTCCCGCCCCAGGCGTCCCGGACCCCGTCGCGTGTCAGGGAGCGGGCGAGTGCGGGAAGAGGTGGACGATCCCCCTGATCAGACGGGCGTCCGGCGGAGCCTCCTCCGGGGAGCGCGACTTGGAGAGATAGGGCTCGAGGATCGCGGTCACCCGCTCACCGAGCTCGGCGAGTTCCTCGGCGTTGACCCGAAGCAGCATGTGGGCGAGCAGCGCCGCCTGCCGCCATTGCTTCGACTCGCGCGCGCTGGACTCCAAGTAGCGGAACGTCTCCTCCACCATCTGGTCGACGACGGTCCTGGAGAGCACGTTCTTGGCCTCGACGAGTTCGGAGGTCAACTCGTCGGGCTCGGAGATGGTGATCCCCCGGTGCGGGGCGCGCCACAGCCGTTCCCTGCCGTCGCCGCGCGGGGGCGCGTCCTCGACGAACCCGTACTTGGCCAGCATGCGCAGGTGGTAGCTGCACGCGCTGGGCGACAGCCCGGCCACCCGCGCGCACTCGGTCGCCGTCGCGGGCCCCTCCGTCTGAAGCCGGCCGAGGATCGCCAGCCTGGCCGGATGCGCGAGCGCCCGCATGGCCCGCGGGTCCTCGACCAGATGGTTCCGCTGACTCATACAACGAACCGTAATGCGTCCCCACCCCCACAGCCCCCGCCCCCGCCCCCCGCCCCCGCCGAGCCCGACGCCCACGGCGCCCCCGTGGGCGCGATGCCCTAGAACGCCCCCACCTTCGCCTTCATGGCCGGCATGACCATGACCGCCACCGTGAACCCCTCACCACCCGCCGAGCCGCGCACCCCGGACCTCCGCCGTCTCCATCCGACCCGGCTCAGGTCGGAACTCCGCGGAATCCGCCATCCATGAAGGGTGGCTTTCAGAGTTGTGAAGCGTTACTTTCATATTCATGATCGAGCTTCTCCCCCTCCGACGGCAACGGGATTACCGGTTGCTGTGGTCCGCCCGTGCGGTGTCCGAGACCGGCACCGAGGTCTCCCGCCTGGCCGTCCCCCTCACCGCCGCCGCTCTGCTGAACGCCACTCCGGTCCAGATGGGCCTGCTGACGGCCGCGACGTCACTTCCGTACCTGCTCATCGGTCTGCCCGCCGGCGCGTACGCCGACCGGCTCCGCCGACATCGTCCCCTGCTGGTCTTGTGCGAAGTCGTCTCGGGAGCCGCCGTGCTCACCGTGCCGCTCGGCTGGCTGGCCGGCCTGCTGACGGTGCCCTGGCTGATCACGGTCGCCCTGGTGATCGGCACCTGCTCGGTCTTCTACCGGGCGGCCTGGTTCCCGCACCTGCCCAGCGTCGTCGCGCGCGAGCAGCGCACGGCGGCGATCGCCGGCTTCCAGATGGTCTACTCGACCGCCGGCATCTGCGGCCCGGGACTGGCCGGCCTGCTGGTTCAGGCGATCACCGCCCCACTGGCCCTGGTCGCGGACGCGGCGTCGTTCGCCGTTTCGGCCCTCCTCCTCCACTCCCTCCGATCCCCCGAAACCGCCACAACCTCCGGGAGCACATCCCTCACCACCCCCGAGAGCACGTCTTCCACCGCCGCGAGCGACAGCACCGCCTCCGGCGCCACGAGCAGCGCCACCGCCTCGCACAGCAGGGACAGCGCCGGCACCAGGAGCAGCGCCGCCTCCGGCACCACCAGCGGCGCCACCGCGACAAAGTTCATGCGTGACACCACGAGCGGGACGGATACCAGCACCGAGATCGAGACCGACGCCGCGGCGGAGGCGACCATCGGCACTCGGACGAGCCTTCTACAGGACACGCGCGAAGGCATGCTGACCGTCATGAGGCACGGCACACTGAGGACGCTGATCGGCGCGGGAGTGCTGATCAACTTCGCCTCGGCCGCTCAGATGGCGCTTCTGGTCCTGTTCACGGTGCGGACTCTCGGGATGCAACCGGGTGCGGTCGGGCTGCTGGTGGCGGCGTCCGGCGTCGGTGGCCTGCTCGGCGCGGTGACGGCCCCCCGGCTGACCGGCCGTCTCACCGAAGACCGCACCATCCTGATCGCCGTCGCTCTCTTCCCCCTCGAGTTCGTCGCGATCGCCTCCGCCCACGGCTCGGCCGTCGTGCTGGTCCCGCTGCTGATGGGCGCGTTCGCGGTCAGCGGCATGGCGGCGGTGCTGTTCAGCGTCTGCTACGGGACCATCCAGCTTCGCGAGTCCCCGCCCGACATGCTCGGCCGGGTGAACGCGACCATGACCGTCTCCACGCTCGGCGTCATGACATTGGGAGGTGTCGCGGGCGGCGTGCTCGGCGAGTTCCTCGGCCTGCGTCCCACAATGTGGGCGTGCGCCTTCGTGGTCCTCCTCGCGGTGTCCCTCGTCTGGTCCTCACCCCTCCGCCACGCCCTTTCCGCACCCCACCGCCCCACCCCGGCCTGAGTCCCCCGCCCCACCAGCCTGACCCCCATCGCCCCACCAGCCTGAAGCCCACCACTCATCCCGGCTTGAACCCCACCGCCCCCACCAACATGAACCCCACCGCTCATCCCGGCCTAAGTGCCACCTCCCCGATCACTCCGCCGCGGCGGTGCGACCACCTCCCTGACCACCCCACCACGGCAGCGAAACCCACCACTTGCAAGAGGCTCCCGGCGAGATCCGCTCACCTGGGACCGGCGCGCCGGCAGAACGCCTGCCACGGCGAAGCCCACCACCCACGAAGCCATCTCCGGCTCGGCCCGGATCTCGCTACCACGCACCGACTTCAGCCCTCGCAAAGAGCCCTGTCCGGATCGGACCGCCCCCAGCTCTTCACCTCCAGGCGGGAAGGTGTTCGCCGCGCCGGGGCGGCGGCGTGGTCCAGGAAGGCCGGACATCGCCGATCGCCCCAGGGGCACGGACGTAGGTGAGCGTGCCGGATGAGCTGTCCATCTCCTCCAGCAGGTCGTCCACCTCAGGCTCGCCGACCGCCATGCCGTCGACCCGGCCGAGTCGGTCGAGCCAGAGGGCGGTACGAGCGAGGGACAGTTCGACATGCCATGACCCGCCCTCCCGCTGCCGGCGCAGCAAGCCGGCGATCGCCCCGAGGGCGGCGAGCCAGCCGGTCGCATGGTCGAGCACCTGGGCCGGCAGCGGCACAGGACGAGCCCCCTGTCCCTGCTCGTGTGCGATACCGCAGACCATCTGGACCAGGCTGTCGAACCCCCGTCGCCGTGACCACGGCCCACGCGAACCGTAGGCCGAGATGTCCACGCAGACGAGCCCCGGCCTCCTAGGCGTGCCCGCGGCGTCCGCCGACCGGATGGCCGCCAACTCGCGCGGGCCGAACCCCAGCCGCGCCAGCGCCCCCGGCCGGTAGGACTGGACGACCACGTCCGCCCCCATCACCAAGTCCCTGAACGCCGCCGCCCCCTCCGCAGTACGCAGATCGATCTCGCACGATCGCTTGCCCAGCGCCGTGCTGATCACCAGCCCCGGGACCTCCGGCAGATGTGCCGCGCCGACCCGTAGGACCTCGGCCCCGTACGCCGCCAGCGTCCGCGTCGCGACCGGGCCGGCGATCACCCGAGTGAGGTCCAGCACCCGCACCCCCGCCAACGGCCGCACCCCCGACCTGCGAACCGCCCCGGCGACGGCACTCCCCTCGCCCTGGATCAAACCCGTGACAGCACGACCATCACCCCGGGCCGGACCCGTGACACCACTCCCACCACTTCCGGACGAACCCGTGGCGGCACTGCGGCCACGCTCGACCGAACCGGTCGCAGCAGCCTCCCCGCCCCCGGCCCAACCAGTCACCGCACTGCCGCCGCCCTCGGCCAAGCCAGTGAAAGCAGTACCGCCCCCGGCCGCACCGGTCCCACCATCACCGCCCCCGGCCAAATCAATGACATCACCGCCAGCCGAACCGGTCGCGCCCCCGTCACCACTCCCGGCCGAACCGGTCGCTACACCGTCATCGCCCTGGGCCAAGCCAGGGACACCACCGTCACCGCCTCTGACCACATCAGTGATAGCGCTCTCAACGCCCCGGACCGAGCCGATGACGGGACTTCGATCAAGGGGACTGAGGCCGATCACAGGGAGTCCTTCCACGGCTCTGCCCTGTGGATGCGACCGCCACTGCGCGCGGCTCCGCATGGCGGCCGCGCATCCCCCTGCCCGGGTCACCACATCCTCCACGTCCAAGGCCGCGCGCCCGGCGCAAGCGGCGACCACGGCGGCCCTGTCCGCACCTCGGGGCAACTCCAGCGCGTGCAGCACGGCGTCCCGATGATGATCGAAGTTGCAGTGCAGACGGACCCATCCGCCGTCGGCCGTGCGATAGTCCCCGGACAGCGGCGCCCAGAGATCAGGGGTCGTCCCGTCGATGCGGAAATACCGTTCGTCCCGGAACGCGACCGCCGCCTCCCGCACGTCGACTGCCACCTCCCCCGACGCGGCCCCGGCCACCGTCTCCGGCTTCTGCGACCAATACGTCGCGACGGCGCCAGTCACCGCGCCGACGCAGGCGGCCGCGGCCGCCCCGACGCGGAACACGGAGGGAAGGATCGGATCATCGCCGACCACACGCACTGCCGGCAGGTCCACCCCGACCTCCGCCGCCAGGCCACCGATGATCTCTCTGACCTCCACCGCTCCCCCTGACTCCAACACGACGCCGGCCACAGACCCGACGTACTCACCGCGCTCGCGCGGTTATGCACAGAATCCGATTCAGCCACATCATGGCGGCCTCCTCCAGGACAGTCTCCTGCCATGCGCCCTTCGACCACCCGCCTGGCCCTGACGTTCCTCACCGTCGTCATCGCCGCATCCGCGTCCCCACCCCACCCGCAAGTCGCCCCAACCGCCGCCACCGCCATGGCCCTGGGAACCGCCTCGACCACCCCGCCGTCCCCCACACGACCCACTGCGGCGGCGCCGTCGCCCCTCGCCACCCCACCCACCTCGACCGTCTCGCCGCTCCTCGCCACCCAACCCACCTCGGCCCCCTCGCCGCCCTCGGCGCAGGGAGGAACGGCGTTCTCAGACGCCCCTGGTGATCAGGCCCGTTGGGGCCCGCCTGTGGAGGGGCACGTCAGGGTGTTGCGCCATTTCGCTCCCCCGGCGCGGCCGTGGCTCGCCGGGCACCGAGGAACCGATGTCGCCGTACGCCTTGGACAGCGGGTGAGGGCGGTGGGCCCCGGCATCGTCGGCTACGCGGGGCCGTTCGCCGGCCGTGGCGTGGTGATGATCGTGCATCCGAACGGGCTGCGCACGACGTACCTACCGGTGCACGCGACGGTCCGGCGTGGACAGAGGGTGACGCTCGGCCAGACCGTCGGCACCGTCGAAGCATCCACCTCCCACTGCACGTCCCCCTGCCTGCACTGGGGCCTGATCGACAAGTGGCGCTACCTCGATCCACTGCTCCTCGTCGCCCACGGCCAAGTACGACTCCTCCCCCACTGGCCCACAGACACCCCCACCCGACCATGACCAGCAAAATGGCCTGAAGCGGCTCAAGGCAGAGGTAACTCCAAACTCCCACTCGCGGAAGCACGAGCACACAGCCCCACAGTGCAACCTCGGCATCACGCCGCCGACGAGCTAGGCGGTCCAATCGGCGCCGATCACGTGCAGCGGCGACCGGTCAAGGTGGAAACTCGACTGCTTCCGTCACGTGACCTCGCCGAGCACCTTCCCCAGGCCGATCAACGCGGACACTCGGACCGGCCTCCCGTCACGCGGAAGCGGAGACGATCCCCGCCGAGGCGCGTCAAGGTGGACGTCCCCTCAGCTTCTGTCACGTGACGTTGTGGACGGTGTCGGTGCAGGTGACCGGGGTCAGCGCTCGTTTCGAGCCATGCGGCGGAGGCGCCAGCCGCGGTCTGAGCGCTCGACATATCCCGCCGCCGCCAGGGCTCCGAGGCAACTGAGAACGGTCGCGAGATCCACGCCGGCTGCTACGGCTATCGTCGCAGGACCGGCTCCTGACCTTGCCGGCACCGCTTCCAGCACGGCCCGGGTCTCCTCGTCAAGGCGGTCGCGTGGCAGCACCGGTCCCCGGGGCTCGGGTGCGAGGTCATCACCGATGGCACCGACCAGCTCGATCACGTCCCTTGCCGAGGTGACGCAGACGGCCTCGGCTCTGCGGATCAGCCGGTGACACCCCGCGGACATCTCGGAGGTGACCGGACCCGGCACCGCGGCGAGATGCCTGTGGAGAGCGACCGCGTGCGCGGCGGTGTTCAGCGCTCCACTGCGCAGAGCCGCCTCTACGACGACGGTGCCTCGGGCCAGCGCCGCGATCACCCGATTGCGGATGAGGAAGCGCGGCCGGGTGGGGCGGACCCCGGGCGGGCACTCGCTCACGATCACCCCCTTCCTGCGGACCGCCGCGAACAGATCATGGTTGGCGGCGGGGTAGACGATGTCGATGCCGCACGCGAGTACGGCGATGCTCGAGGCCGAGCCGGCCAGGGCGCCGCGGTGCGCGGCGGCGTCCACCCCGTAGGCGCCTCCCGAGATGACGCTCCAACCCCCCTCCGACAGGTTGGCGCTCATCTCCGCCGAGACGTGAGCGCCGTACGGCGTGGCCGCGCGGGAACCGACCATCGCCACCGAACGAAGGCAGGAGAACCGGAGATCCGCGTCTCCGCGCAGCCAGAGGGCGACAGGACGTTCAGGTCCGAGATCGTCCAGTTGGGTCGGCCACTCCAGGTCTCCGGGAACGATCAGGCGTGCGCCCAGCCGTTCGCCCTCGCCGAGGTCGGCCAGCGGATCGGCCGCCTGAAGCCTGGCCTGCCACGCCCTGAGGTGACGGTCAACATCCGGTGGTCTGCTCCTACCGGAGGTCATCTCATCGACGAAGCAGGGATCGAGCCGCCCCTGTCGCACCTGCCCCAGCGCGCCCTCGGGCCCGTAAGCGGCGATCAGCCTGCCCATGAGACCGTCACCCGCGTCGGAGATACGCATCAATGTGACCCTCGCCAGCCTCCCGGGACCACGCTGGAAGGAGGTGCCCTTACCGCCTCTCCCCGGAGAATCACCCCGGCGACCGGGGGACGACCGACCGACCAGGGACTCACCAGCGCCTCCACTGACGGCCCCGGCCGGTACAGCCGAGATGACGGCCTCGCCCCCAGGCGACACGGACAGCTCGACCGCTCCCTCTGCAGAGGGCATGGATGAGAGGACGGTCCCATCACGTGGCGGTCCGGGCGGCCCCTTGATGTCCCCGGCGGTCGGCATTGTGAGGGCGGTGTCCGCCTGGGACCGCGCGGGGGCCGCGGTGACCGGCGCGGGCGACCGGGCATCCGCGGAGATGACTTCGGCCGGCACGGAGGATGCCGCGGCGACTCCCGGCGACGTGCCGGCGGCTTGTGGCACGTCCACGGCTTGGGTCGCGTCGATGGCCGATGAACCGCCGCCCCCCACGCTGCACGACCCGTGCTCCACTTCGGTGGTACATAGGGCGACATCTCTAGCGGCATGGAAAGACCTCGCATACAGAGCGGAGTCCGGGACGGGTGGTCTGCCCGAGCAGACGGCGGAGGGCTGGTGGTGGCTGGAGGGTTGGAGTGCGCCGGGTGGATGTGAGGGCGGGAGGGGGGTGGGGGTGGGCATTGGGGCCTCTGGAGAGGAGAGGAGGGAGGAGGGGTTAGTCGGTGCCCAGCCATAACGCGAGGGCGGCGGTGGTATCTCGGAGCTCGGGGCGGTCTTTGCCCACAAGGTCGGCGAGGGTCCAGGACAGGCGGATGACGCGGTCGAGACCTCGGGCGCTCAGTTCGCCGGTGTCCAGGCAGCGGTACAGGGGGGACATCGCCGGAGCGGCGAGGCGGTAGTCGGCGTGGAGCGCCGCCGTGGGGATCTCTGCGTTGCATCTCCACGGAGTGCCCGCGAGCCGCTTGAGCGTGCGCTCGCGTGCCAGCGCCACCCGTTCGGACACCACGGCGCTCGGTTCGATGAACTGGCGGTCGGACAGCAACTCACGCCGGGTCGAGCGCGCGAGCTTGACCTTGACGTCTATGCGGTCGACGAGCGGGCCGGAGAGCCGGGCCAGATAGCGTCGCCGCTGGTGGGGCGTGCACTGGCAGGGACTCTCGGGGGTTGACGGCTGGGCACAGGGACAGGGATTGGCGGCCAGCACCAGCATGAACCGGGCGGGAAAGGTGACCGTGCCGATGGCCCGTGCGACGGTGACCTGCCCGGACTCCAGCGGCTGCCGGAGCGAGTCGAGCACGCGCGCCGGGAACTCGGGTGCTTCGTCCAGGAACAGCACGCCGCGGTGGGCGAGGGAGACGGCGCCCGGCCGGATGACACCGCTTCCACCACCGACGATCGCCGCGACGGTGGCGGTGTGGTGCGGCGCCATGAACGGCGGGTGCCGCAGCAGCGGGCGGCCCGGCGGCAGGGCGCCCGCGACCGAGTGGATGGCGGTGACCTCCAGCGCCTGGTCGCGATCGAGGGGCGGCAGCAGGGTGGGCAGACGCTCGGCCAGCATCGTCTTGCCGGTGCCGGGCTGGCCGAGCATCCACAGGTTGTGGCCGCCGGCGGCGCACACCTCCAGAGCCCGGCGGGCCATGGCCTGCCCGGCGACGTCGGCCAGATCGAGGGCCGGACCCTCGAATGCCTCGCGGGCGGCGCCCGGCGGAGGTTGCTCTGCCTCCCGCATGACCGGCAGGCATGCCTCGTCACCGGCGCGGAGGTTGTCGACCAATTCGGCGAGCGTGAGGACGGGCACCACGGTGATCCCGGGGACCAGGCATGCCTCCTCGGCGTTGGCCATGGGGACCACGACGCACTGCGCGCCGGCCTCCGCCGCGGCGAGCACGGCGGGAAGAACGCCTCGCACGGGCCGCAGGGAGCCGTCCAGCCCGAGTTCGCCGAGGAAGAAGGGCGGTGCGACGCGTTGCCTGGGGATCACTCCGGCGGCTCCGAGCAGGGCGACCGCGATGGCCAGGTCGAACAGGCTGCCGCGCTTGGGCAGGCTGGCCGGGAACAGGCTGATGGTGACCCGTGCGTCCGGCCAGGGATATCTGCTGTTGATGACGGCCGAGCGGACGCGGTCGCGGGCCTCGCTGAGCGCGGTGTCGAGCATGCCGATCAGGTGGACGCCGGCGATGCCGTGGCCCACGTCGGCCTCGACCTCCACCACGTGGCCGCTCACGCCCACCAGCGCGACGCACCGCGTGCGAGCGACGGCCATCTACGACACCCCCCGGTCATGCCTGATCGAGAACTCGCCGGCGAAGCGCTCAAGGGCGATCACGTCGATGCGGATGGAGGAGAACCACTCGCTCTGGCCACTGAGCCAGCGGGCCGCGACCGTGCGGAGCTTGGCCAGCTTCGCCGCGGTCACCGCCTCGAAGGCGGAGCCGTGGCTGCGCCCGGAGCGGGTCTTGACCTCGACGACCACGAGGACCGGGCCCTCACGCCCGAGGATGTCGATCTCTCCCTCGGGACAGCACCAGTTGCGCTCGAGGATGCGCAGGCCCGCCGCCCGCAGATAGTCGACGGCGAGCTGCTCGCCGTGCCGTCCAAGCTCGTGTGCCATGGCCATGGGACCACCTCCGGCCCCGACCTTCGCGCACGCCGCCTGCCGCCCGGCTCGCCGAACGAGTTTCTGTGGACAGACCACGCCGCGGGTGGTGGGATACGCGTCCACAGACGCCGAAGTGAGGAGAGAAATGTCCTGATACGCGGCTGATTTCCAATGCCGCGCCACGGCGAAACGATCCCGAATGATGATATTTGAGGCTATTTCGGGGCTGTGGACAGACGACGGCAGTTCGCTGCTGTGGGCCAGAGCACAACTCAGCGCGCCACCGGCTTCGACACTGGGGGTCGGCGTGGGGGCGATCTTCGAGGGGGTGGGCGTGGAGGAAGGTCAGGGGCGTAGGCGGGCGGCATAGACGCGTCTGGCCTCTTCGATCCGGCCGAGGTGGTCGTCGAGTTGCCCACTGGTGTCAAGGCGTGCCCGTTCTCGGATCAGTCGCTCCAGCCGGTCGAGCCACTCGAGGCACCAGTGGACGTCCTCGGCCCGGGACACCCGCCGGCCGCGCACGTCCACGTAGACCGGGCTGGTGTGCGCGAACACGTGGGTGAACAGCGAGCGCGGGTGCGGGCCGCCCTCGGCGAGGGCAACAATGTAGGTGGGCTCACCGACGGTGAACTCAACGCTGAACTCGGCCGTGGAATCCGCGGTGGTGAGGTCGTTGGGCGGGCCCTCGGCGAGAATGCCGGTCGCGGTGCGGATTGTGAGTCGCTCGACCTCCGGTCCGATCACCCTGACCGTGACTCTCACCCGGTCGCCGAGGGCGCGGTCGATCGTGTCCCCAGGGTGGTGACCGTCCACGGTGAGCTCCAGGAAGGGCCCCGTGGTGGCGAACGTGCGTCCGCGCCGCACCGCGTCGGCGTAGGAGGCGGCGGTCAGCGGCCCGTCCACCTTGGCGTAGGTCCGCTCCCAGCCCAGCGGACTCGCCACCGGCTCGATCCGCTGACGGGTGAACGACAGCATCGAGTCGGTGCCCGCCACGGCGGCCAGCCGGTTGCCCGCGCCGAGCAGCCTCCGGTACACCGCCGACGATCCGGCGGCCGAGGAGAAGTGCAGCACTTCCATGCTGTCGACCAGGCCGAGCGCGGCGTCGACCACCGCCATCCGCGCCGTGCAGGCGGGCCGTCCAGTGCCGATGATGTCCTCCGGGGCATCGATCGGCGAGTGGAAGCAGTGCGCGTAGCCGACGATCGCGCCGAGGTCGTGGAGCTCCTCGCAGGCCGTGCTGGTGGGCGGCCAGTCGGCGGTGCCGTCGAACCCGCTGTGGTAGCGGGCCGGCGGGGCGGTCAGCCCGAAGGCGTGGAGGTGCCCGAACATGTCGTTGCGGTACTCGACGCCCATGCGGGCGATGTGGGTCGCGTCCGACCACGGCAGGTCCTCGCCCGCCCAGTGCTCCAGCGCCTCCCGGTCATAGACGCGCCGGCCGGAGACGTTCGCGGCGAGCAGGTTGAGCACGTGCAGGTCCTCGCCATGCTGCATGGCCGCCGCCATCGCCGGGGTGGCGACGACGTCCCCGGCGAAGTTGAGGTGGACGTGCAGGTCCGCGCCGTACCATCCCTTGGCCGCCGCGTCGTGGACCCGCGCCGGTCTCAACTCGACCAGTGTCTCCGCGCAGGGCGCGACCACGGTCTCCCCGCGAGGGGTGATCGTGGTCTCCGCGGAGTCGTACTCCATGCCTCGGGTCACGCGGACGGTCAGGGGCTCGGCGGGTACGTCGAGGGCGATGTCGTCGCCATGGAAGTACGGCACGTTGTGGTGGTCGTATCTGGCGGGGGCGCCCTCGGGGTACCAACCCTGGCCGCCGGCGCTCCATACGCTCCACCGGCAGGGGAACCCGGCGCGGACCCGCAGCCGCGCCCGTGGGGCGAGACGGGTCAGATCGGACAGGTCGACCCGCTCAGCGCCGACCGTCACCTCGGTCGCGGTGTCGAGCTCGACCAGCCGGGCCCCGCCGGGGGCGACGCGGTGCGCTCGTCCGCCGACGCGGATCTCGGCCTCGGTCGCGCGGCCGTTGTCGATCAGCAGGGCCAGCGGGAGTGGCCTTCCGCCCGGTTCGAGCAGGGTACGCGGCCGGCCGTCCAGCCGATGGCCTCCGTGCGTGAGCCGCAGCACGGCCAGGCCATCGGGCAGGTCCCCGCCGGGCGGCTTCCCGTCGAGCGGCTTCCCGTCGAGCGATCCATTGATCGGCCTCCCATCGAGCGGCTCTCCAATGACCGGCTTCCCGTCGGGCGGCTCTCCGTCGAGCGCGTCCCTGAGCACCTCGTCGAAGTCCAGCTCGCGCAGGAGGGCCTCCTGCTCGGCGGCGGTGGCGTCCGGACACTCGGCTCGCACGCGGTCGGAGGCGGCCCGAGAGAACGCCTCGTCGTCGACGAACCGCGACGGGCTCATGGCTCTGACGTACGCGGTCGGGGGCTCACCCCAGGTGATTCCGTGCTCGGCCAGCGCATCGCGGTACTCCCGCAGCGCCTTGGCCACGACCTGCGGAAGCAGGGGATCGTCGGTCAACTCGTCCTCCCGGGAACCGTTGTGCCGCAATGGTCACATCGACAGGAGGCGACCCGGCCGCAGGTCCCGGGAGACAGGTGAGGTTTCTTCCTCCCTCGGATCGCCTCTGTATAGCCGCGAGTCGCTGCCGGGATCCCCGGCGGCCGTACAGCCGTAGGAAGGCGACGCGCAGACAGCACACGGAGCGAGTTGCCTACTGCTGAAGTGCTGAGGTCGGTAGCCCCCGCTCAGAGCCGGCACGGAAAGGCGCGTCCATGCGCGGGGGAGGGCGAGCGGACCCCCGTCGACGGCCAGACGCGGGGCCGCCGGAAGGCCGGCGGCCCCGCGTGGTGGGGACAGATGGCCGGCGCTGGGCGCTGCGGCCGGGGTTCGACGATCGCCCCGCGCGGCACGGAAGACGCGACCAGCGTCAGGCCGGCAGCGGCCGGGATCGGCCGGTGGCCCCGCCGGGGCCGCGGGAGCGCGGCCGAGGAGGCGGAGTGAGGGGTTCGCCGGTGGTTCGCGGGTGTTAGTTGGAGAAGCCTTCCTTGGGCATCTCGAGGTCGGGCTTGGCCAGTTCTTCGACGTTGACGTCCTTGAAGGTGACTACTCGGACATTCTTGACGAAGCGGGCAGGGCGATACATATCCCAGACCCAGGCGTCCTGCATCTTGACGTCGAAGAAGACATCGCCGTTCTCCGCCGTGCGGACGTCGAGATCGACGGAGTTGGTCAGGTAGAAGCGCCGCTCGGTCTCAACGACGTAGGTGAAGAGACCGACCACATCGCGGTACTCCCGGTAGAGCTGCAACTCCATCTCGGTCTCGTATTTCTCGAGATCCTCTGCGCTCATCCCGGTCCTCCACTTCCCTTCCTCCCCCGGTGCCGCCCATCAGAGGACACCGGCCCCCAATTCATTGTCGCCTATCTCGCCACCCGCTCCTGACCGCACCACCGAGTTCACCGTCACAAAGGAGAATCGATGATGCGGGCTGGGGCCGTGGGCGGCCAGAGCGCGCCGGTGACCGGCCGTGACGTATCCCTTGTGCTCGGCGAAGCCGTACTGGGGATAGAGATCGTCCAGCGAGGTCATCATGCGGTCCCTGGTCACCTTGGCGACGATGGACGCGGCCGCCACGCACGCCGAGACCTGGTCGCCCTTCCACACGGCCAACGACGGCGCGGGCAGGCCGGGCACCGGGAACCCGTCGATCAGAACGTACCCGAGATCACACCCGAGACCGGCGACGGCCCGCCGCATCCCGGCGATGTTGCACTTGTGCAGCCCACGTGTGTCGATCTCCTCGGGCGGTGTCACGACGACCTGCACCGCCCGGGCCGTGGCGAGGATGCGGTCGTACAGCACCTCGCGCCGGGCGGGGGTGAGGAGCTTGGAGTCGGCCAGGCCGTCGATCTCGCACCGCAGGACCACGGCGGCCACCACGAGCGGCCCCGCACAGGCGCCTCGGCCCGCCTCGTCCACCCCGGCGATCGGCGACAGCCCGCGCCGCGCGAGCGCCCGCTCGTAGCCGTAGAGCCCGGAGTCCCGCCGTACGACGCTCGGGCGCGGGCGGTAGGTGACGGTCATGAGGCGTGCGGCTCGGCGCCCCGCCGCGAGGGAACGGACCCGCGCGAGGGTCGGGCCCTTCGGCCGGAGAACGGCGATGCGAGCGCGACCATGAACACAAGCCTACGCCCCAATCGAAGGGAGGGGTACGTTATCGCACCTTTGCGAAGGTCTCCGGGACGGGGAGGGTGCCGACGCGGGACAGGGGCCAGTAGAGGGCGAAGGCCCTGCCGACCACGTCGCCGGTGGAGATCGTGCCGTGGTACCGGTTCTTCATGAACGCGCGGGAGTCCTCCGAGGCGGCCCGGTGGTCGCCCATGAGCCACAGCCGGCCCTTCGGCACGGTGATGTCGAAGTTCTCCTGGGAGGGGTAGTCCTGCGGGTTGAGGTAGGACCGCTCGTCGAGCGCGATGCCGTTGACGGTGATGCGGCCCTTGGCGTCGCAGCACTTGACGTGGTCGCCGCCGACGCCGATGACCCGCTTGATGAGCGTGGTGCCGTCCCAGCCCGTGAACACCACGACCTCACCGCGGTCGATGTCGCCGGTGATGCGGTTGACGACCACCCGGTCGTCGATCAGCAGGGTGTTCTCCATCGACTCCGACGGGATCCAGAAGGAGTCCAGGACGAACAGGCGCACCAGCACCGCGGCGAGGACCCCGATGAGCACCAGGACGACGGACTCGCGCCAGCCGGACTTCTTCTTCTCCTTCGCCACGCCGGGAGCACCGGAAGCGCCGGGAGCGCCGCCTTCGTCCGCGCCGCCGCCTCGGTCCGCGCCACCGGCCCCGTCCGTGGCCCCGGGGCCGTCCTCGGAGCCCTCGGCGGGCCTGGGGACGTCCTCGGCGGTGCCCCGGCCGGCGGGATCGGCGGAGTGCGGAGCGGGAGCCGGGTCCTGAGGGTCCGGATTGTCCTGTCTGACGCTCATCGGAATCGCGGGGCACCCTGGCGCCGGGAGGCCCGGGGAGAGCGGCCCTGTCTCCTTCGTCTTGGTCGGGGGGACGTCGGTGCGCGGCGCCCGGCCGCCCGCGTCAAAGCCGCGGGCGGAAACGGAGGCGGAGGCGGGCGCCGGAGAAGGTCAGCCGGCGCGGCCCCGGGCCCTGCGGACGACCCACCGGCGGCGCACCGCCAACAGCGGGAACGCCCCCGCGAAGCCCAGCAGCAGCGGCGCGGCGCCGTCCGCCATGGCGACGGTCTTCAGGGCGGCCTGGTTGAAGGTGTCGGGGATCGGCAGGGTGGTGGCGCGCGCGAACGGCCACACGATGACGAACGCCCGTCCGACGACCTTGTCCTTGGGGATGGCCCCGCCACCGGGGTCACCCTGGTGGGACCGCGAGTCGAGGGAGACCGAGCGGTGGTCGCCCATGACCCACAGGCGGTCCTTCTCGACCTTGATCTCGAAGAACTTCTGCGACGGCTGGTCGTCGGGGTACAGGTAGGCCTTCTCGTCCAGCGGGACGCCGTTGACCGTGATGCGCCCCTTGGCGTCGCAGCACTTCACCGTGTCGCCGGGCAGGCCGATGACGCGCTTGATGTAGTCCTTCTCGCCGGGGACCACCCCGAAGGCGGTGCCGACCCAGCGGAAGAAGCCCGCGACCGGGTTGGACGGATCGGGGACGTCGACCTCGGAGGCCCAGGAGTCGACCCCGGAGAACACCACGATGTCGCCGCGCTCGATGTCGCGCGTGTGGTAGACGAGCTTGTTGACCAGCACCCTGTCGTTGACGAGCAGGGTGTTCTCCATCGACTCCGACGGAATGTAGAACGCCTGGATCACGAAGCTCTTGATGATGAGCGCCAAGACCAGGGCGACCACTACCAGGACCGGGAGCTCACGCCAGAACGAGCCCTTTTTATCCTTGCCGCCCTTGGCGGACGGCTTGGTGTCTTCCGCGACCACGTCTACCTCGTCCCCGACGGGGCGGCGCGGACGCCGGCCCCCTGGCCATCGCTAGTCATCGCTGTCGAGCCTAAATGATGCGCGCTCCACGGCGGGTCGCCGACTCGGGATCACGTCCAAAGAAACTCCGCGTCCGAACAAGAGTGGACCCGGCGCCGGCCCGAAGGCCGACGCCCGGCGAGACGCCGCCGCAGGGTGCGAGTGGGCATGACTTCAGCGAAATGGCCCGCATCCCTGAGCGGGTGCGGGCCGTCGCGGGCGCCCGGCCTTACTTGGAGGTGGGCAGCGCGTCGCGCTTCTCGCGGATGCGGGCCGCCTTGCCGCGCAGGTCGCGCATGTAGTACAGCTTCGCCCGGCGGACGTCACCGCGGGTGACGACGTCGATCTTCTCGATGACCGGGCTGTGCACCGGGAAGGTGCGCTCGACGCCGACGCCGTAGCTCACCTTGCGGACGGTGAAAGTCTCACGGGCGCCGCCGCCCTGCCGGCGCAGCACGAAGCCCTTGAAGACCTGGATGCGGGACCGGTTGCCTTCGACGACGCGGACGTGGACCTCGAGCGTGTCGCCCGGGCGGAAGCTCGGGACGTCACTGCGTGTGGAGGCCTTCTCAAGCTCCTGGATCAGCGTGTGCATGACAGCGGTTCCTCGATTTTAGCGAGCGCCCGGAGGTCCGCCCGGCCATGCCAGAGGCACGGCGACGAGGAAGACACGAGCGCTGGGCTGGATACGTCCAAAGGCCGGGCCGTCTGCCCGGGCCGACCACGCCAACCACAGGGCAGTTGGCAGCAGCGATTCAGTCTGCCATATCTTCCGCCTCGAAGCGAAACGAAGCGCGACCACCGCGCCGACGGCGAAGCGCGGCCACACAACCGCCCGCTGAGCGCGTCCACAGAGCCGACCGCGACAGAGCGCGACGGACGAGCCCAGCCGGCCGGAACGAAGGGGCACGGGCGAAGGGTGCGGGCGAAGACCGGGCCGATCGACGTGAGGGCCGGCGGCAGGTGGTCGCCCTCAGGACGTCTCAGGGGGTTCGGGGACGACCGCGTCGCCACGACCCGTGGACGTTTCAGGGGGTTCGGGGACGACCGCGCCGTCAGGACCCGTGGACGTCTCGTCGAGGACCTCGCGGTCGCGCCGGTCCAGGGCCCGCCGGTCGAGCCGCGCCGCCAGTTCGGGACGCTTGGCGGCCGTGCGCCGCAGCGCCTGGTCCCGCCGCCAGCGGGCGATCGCCCCGTGGTTGCCCGACAGCAGGATGGGCGGCACCTCGTGCCCGCGCCAGACCGGCGGCTTGGTGTAGACGGGGCCTTCGAGCAGGCCCTCCATCGCACCGGGGGCGAAGGAGTCGTCGGTCACCGAGCCCGCGTTGCCGAGCACCCCCGGCAGCAGGCGGCCGACGGCCTCGACGATGACCAGCACCGCCGCCTCTCCCCCGGCCAGGACGTAGTCGCCGATGCTGACCTCGTCGAGGCGCAGGCGCGCCCCGTACTCGGCCATGACCCGGGAGTCGATGCCCTCGTAGCGGGCGGGCGCGAACAGCAGCCACGGCTCTTTGGCGTACTCCAGGGCCACCTGCTGGGTGAACGGCCGTCCGCTCGGGGTGGGCACGATCAGCCGGGGCGGCGCGCTCGCCGCCGCGACGACGGCGTCGATGGCCTCGCCCCACGGTTCGGGCTTCATGACCATGCCGGGGCCGCCGCCGTAGGGGGTGTCGTCGACGGTGCGGTGCACGTCGCGGGTCCAGTCGCGGAGCTGGTGCAGCCGGACGTCCAGCAGGCCCTTGTGGCGCGCCTTGCCGATGAGGGAGACCTCCAGCGGGGCGAAGTACTCCGGGAAGATCGAGATGATGTCGACGCGCATGGTCACCGCCCGCACGCCTCCGCGGCCCGCCGGGCGCCGGTCACGAGGTCTCCTCGGAGTCGAGCAGCCCGGGAGGGGCGTCGACGACGACGCGCCCCGCGACCAGGTCGACCTCGGGCACCAGGGCCTTGACGAACGGGACGAACACCTCCTCGCCGCGCCGGCGGATCACCAGCAGGTCCTGGCCGTGGTGGAGCACGTCGGTGATCTCACCGACGGTCTCGCCGCCGGTGGTGACGACGGGCAGGCCGATGAGCTGGTGGTCGTGGAACTCGTCGGGGTCGCCGGTCGGCGGGATGTCCGCCGAGTCGATGACGAGCATGGTGCCGCGCAGCGCCTCCGCCCCCTCGCGGCCGCGCACGCCGTCGAAGCCGAGCAGCAGGATGTTCTTGTGCCAGCGCATGCTCTCGACGACCAGGGGGCCGGTGCCCGGCGGGTCGGTGGCCAGGGCGCTGCCGGGGGCGAAGCGCGTGTCCGGGTCATCGGTGCGCACTTCGATGGTCACCTCACCACGGATTCCGTGCGGGCGGCCGATGCGGCCGACGACCAACTGCACGTCGCTGCTCCTTAGGGGCTGAAGGGGCCGGCCTGACGGGGCCGGCGGGCGCGGCGCCCCCGCGGGGACGCCGCAACCGCGACAGGGGACCGCCCGGGTGCCGGGGGTCCCCTGTGCGGAGGTGGTTCGCCTCTGTGGTCTGGTTACCGGGCTTCGTTCAGGTCGACCAGGTCGACCCGGACGTACTTGCCGTCGCCCAGGGCGTTCATCACGGTGCGAAGCGCCTTGGCCGTACGGCCGCCACGGCCGATGACCTTGCCGAGGTCGTCGGGGTGGACCCGGACCTCCAGGACGCGCCCGCTGCGGATGCGGCGGGGGCGGACCAGGACGTCGTCCGGGTGCTCGACGATGCCCTTGACCAGATGCTCGAGGGCTTCCTCAAGCACCTCAGGCCTCGCCTTCCGGCTTCTCCTCGGCGGCGGCCGGCTCGGCCGGGGCGGCGGGGGTCTCGTCGGCCTTCACGGTCTTCTTGGCCTTGCGCTGCGTGGTCGCGTTGCCGGTGCCGGTGTCACCGGACAGCGACTCCTTGGCGGCGGCCTCGTAGATGGCGTGACGGTCGGCCTTGGGCTCGGCCACCAGCAGAGCCGGCGGGGCGGGCTCGCCCTTGAACTTCTGCCAGTCGCCGGTGAGCTTGAAGAGCTTCAGGACGGGCTCGGTCGGCTGCGCGCCGACACCCAGCCAGTACTGTGCGCGCTCGGAGTCGACCTGGATGAAGGAGGGGTTCTCCTTCGGGTGGTAGAGGCCGATCTCTTCGATCGCACGGCCGTCACGCTTGGTGCGGCTGTCGGCCACCACGATGCGGTACTGCGGGTTGCGGATCATGCCGAGCCGCTTGAGCTTGATCTTGACTGCCACGGGTGTGGTCTCTCCTGATTTCGCGCGTGGGTGAGCGGGCGTCTCGTCGAGTGGGGCACGACGGGATGACCGCCCGAGGGACAAGCATGACGCGCGGGGGTGAGAGGGCACCCACGGTCACGGTGTTCCAACATGTCATTGTGCCAGATGATTGGACGCCTGTCCGAATCGACGCCTCATGACACCTGACCACCTCTCCCGCCGGCGCATCGGTCGGACCGAAGGCGCCGGCGGAAGCGGCGTCACTTCTGGCCGGGCAGGCGGAACTTGGAGGGGTCGAAACCGGGCGGGAGCTCCAGCCCGGGCGGAAGCGTGCCGCCGCCGAGGCCGCCGAGGCCCGGCGGGAGCTGCGGCGGCGTCGAGGACCCTGCGCCGGCCGCGCCCGCCTTGCCGAGGGCGGCCTTGCGGGGGTCGCCGCTGACCCTGCGCCCCTTCTTCGGCTTCTTCTGCGCGGCCTTGCCTTTGCGTCCGCCGGGCATGCCGGGGATGCCCATGCCGCCGGCGACCTGCTTCATCATCTTCTGTGCGTCGAAGAAGCGGGTGACGAGGTTGCTGACCTCGGTGACCGAGACCCCCGAGCCGCGGGCGATGCGCGCGCGCCGCGAGCCGTTGATCATCTTGGGGTCCTGGCGCTCGGCCGGGGTCATGGAGCGGATGATGGCGGCGACGCGGTCGAGGTCGCGCTCGTCGACCTGGTTGAGCTGCTCACGCATCTGCCCCATGCCGGGCATCATGCCGAGGAGGTTCTTGAGCGGCCCCATCTTGCGGACCATCATCATCTGCTCGAGGAAGTCGTCGAGCGTGAAGCCGTCGCCCGAGACGAGTTTGCCCGCCATCTTGGCGGCCTCTTCCTCGTCGAAGGTGCGCTGGGCCTGCTCGATGAGGGTGAGGATGTCACCCATGTCGAGGATGCGGGACGCCATGCGGTCGGGGTGGAAGGCGTCGAAGTCCTCGAGCTTCTCGCCCGTGGAGGCGAACATGATCGGGCGGCCGGTGATGTGCCGCACCGACAGGGCGGCGCCGCCGCGCGCGTCGCCGTCGAGCTTGGTGAGCACCACGCCGTCGAACCCGACGCCGTCCATGAACGCCTGGGCGGTGGTGACGGCATCCTGGCCGATCATCGCGTCGACGACGAACAGCACCTCGTCGGGGCTGACGGCGTCGCGGATGTCCGCGGCCTGCTTCATCAGCTCCTGGTCGATGCCGAGGCGGCCGGCGGTGTCGATGATGACGATGTCGTGCTGCTGGCGCCGGGCGTGGTCGATCGACCCGCGGGCCACCGCGACCGGGTCGCCGACGCCGTTGCCGGGCTCGGGGGCGTGCACGGCGACCTGGGCGCGCTCGCCGACCACCTGGAGCTGCTGGACGGCGTTGGGCCGCTGAAGGTCGGCGGCGACCAGGAGCGGGGCGTGGCCCTGCTCGCGCAGCCAGCGGGCGAGCTTGCCCGCCAGCGTGGTCTTGCCGGCGCCCTGGAGGCCGGCGAGCATGATGACGGTCGGAGGGGTCTTGGCGTACCGCAGGCGGCGGGTCTCGCCGCCGAGGATCTGCACCAGCTCGTCATTGACGATCTTGACGACCTGCTGGGCGGGGTTGAGCGCCTGGGAGACCTCCGCGCCGCGTGCGCGCTCCTTGACGTGGGACACGAAGTCCCTGACGACCGGAAGCGCGACGTCCGCCTCGAGCAGGGCGATGCGGATCTCTCGACATGTGGCGTCGATGTCGGCGTCGGTAAGCCTGCCCTTGGACCTGAGGGAGGAGAAGACCGATGTCAGCCGGTCGGAAAGCGTCTCGAACACGTGATTGGCCAGCCTCTGCGCTACGGGTCGTCCGGGGTCTTCGCGTCTGCGACTCGACCTCCCAGCCTATCCGCTCCGCGGCCCGGTCACGCGTATCGAGCGGAGGCGGGGAGGCCGGACGCCGTCAGCCGCGCCAGCCGGGCACCGAGACCCGCATGGTCAGGGCGTGCTCGACCAGCGAGATCAGGGTGCTTTTCACCGATTCCCGCTGACGGGCGTCGGTACGGACGATCGGGATGTGGGGAGCGAGGGTGAGGGCGTCGCGCACCTCTTCCTCGCTGTGCGGGTACTGCCCCTCCCATCCGTTCAGTCCGATGACGAACGGCAGCTTCGCCTCCTCGAAGTAGTCGACGGCGGGGAAGCTGTCGGCCAGGCGGCGGGTGTCGACCAGCACGACCGCGCCGATGGCGCCGCGCACCAGGTCGTCCCACATGAACCAGAACCGGTGCTGGCCGGGCGTGCCGAACAGGTAGAGGATCAGCTCGCTGTCCAGCGACACGCGCCCGAAGTCCATCGCCACCGTGGTCGTGGTCTTCTGCGGGATGAGGCCCAGGTCGTCGATGCCCGCGCTGGCGTCGGTCATCACGGCCTCGGTGGTGAGGGGCACGATCTCCGACACCGCCCCGACGAAGGTCGTCTTGCCGACGCCGAAACCGCCGGCGACGACGATCTTCGTCGAGGTCAACCCGCCACGGCTAGAGCCTGCGAAGTCCACTGAGAACCCTTTCGAGCAAGTTGAGATCCGGCTTGCCGGCGTCGAGCTGCGGCTGGTGCAGCTGGACGAGGTTTTCCGCGGCCATGTCGGAGATCAGCACGCGGGCCACGCCCAGCGGGACCCGCAGTAGCGCGGAGATCTCGGCCACGGAGCGCACCTGGCGGCACAGCGTGTTGATCGCCTGGTACTCCGGGATCAAGCCGGAAATATCTTGGTATGGCGGAATCGTGGAATGTACCAGCGTCTCCATGGCCAAGTGCGTCCGCGGCGTCGTCCTGCCGCCGGTGACCGTGAAAGGCCGGACCGGCGACGACGGCTCCTGTTGGTAGCGTCGTAACCCGTCCTCCCAGCCCGGGCCGCCCATGGAGGTCACCGCGGGGACGACGCCTGAAGCTCGGCGCGCACGGCCGGCGTCAGCACCTGCCCAGCGCGCTCGACCATCAGCGTCATCTGGTAGGCCACCAGACCCATGTCGCAGTCAGGAGCGGCCAGTACGGCCAGGCAGGACCCGTCGCTGATCGACATGATCAGCAGCAGGCCCCGCTGCATCTCCACCACGGTCTGGGTGACCGCGCCGCCCTCGAACACCCGGGAGGCGCCCTGGGTCAGGCTGATCAGACCCGCGGCCACCGCCGCGAGCTGGTCGGCCCGGTCCTTGGGGAACCCCTCCGAGTAGGCCAGTGGCAGGCCGTCCGAGGAGACCACCACCGTGTGCGCCACTCCCGGGACCCCCCGGACGAAGTCGGTGATCAACCAGTTGACTCCGCGGGCGGCCTGGCTCAGCTCTCTCACTTGTCCTCCTTGTCGCCCTGAATGCGCCGCAGCTCGGCGTTGTACGCCACCTCGTCCTCGCTCAGCTCGCCGCGGGCGACCGCCCGGCCCTGCCGGATGCCCTGCTGGAAGCTCGACAGGCGGCTGCGCGCCCGGTCGGGTGAGAGCGCCGGCATGGCGGGTGGCGGCGACGCGGCGGCCTCCTGCATGCCCGCCGACCCCGGGACGAGGTTGGCCTTGGGCACGCGCTTGGGCAGGCCCGCGGCCGTGGTGCCGTCTCGCACCGGTTCCTGGACGACGGCCGCCGCCTGCCAGCCGGCGTCGGCGGGGATCTGCTGCCATCCCGGGAGATCCTTGTCCTTCTCCTGCTCGCTGTCCACCCTGCGGAACCAGGCCGACTCGACGGAAGCGAAGATCGGCAAGAACTCCTCCTCCTGCTCCATGGGCGAGGTGTGCACGGCGGGCAGGGGGCCGGTGACGGCGTCGAGGTCGGAGGAGTCGTAGCGGCGCGGGCGCAGGCGCCCTGGCAGTTCGCCCGCCTCGCCGCCCCGCGCGCCCGGCCCGGTGGGCGGGCCGCCGAAGGAACCCGGTCCCGTGGGCGGGCCGAAGGAGCCCGCTCCGGCCGCCGGGCCGCCGAAGGACCCCGCTCCCGTCGCCGGACCGCCGAAGGACCCGGGCCCGGTGGGGGGACCGCCGAAGGCCGATGGGCCGAAGCTCCCCTGCCCGCCGGTGGGGGCGCCGAAGGCATCCGAGGGCGGGCCGTTACGGGTGCCGAAGGCGTCCGAGGGCGGGCCGTTACGGGTGCCGAAGGCGTCGGGGGCGGGACCGCGGGTGAAGGCGTCCGAGGCCGGGCCGCCGTAGCCGCCGCCGGTGGCCGGGCCGCCGAAGGAGCTCGGGCCGCTCGGCGGTCCGCCGTAGCCGCCGCCCGTGGGAGGGCCGCCGAAGCCGCCGGATCCGGGGCCGTAGAAACCACCCGATCCGGTGGGGGGTCCGGAGTACCCGCCGGAGCCGGTCGCCGGGCCGCCGAAGGCGCCGGGGCCGGTGCTCGGGCCGCCGAAGCCGCCGCCCGTGGTCGGGCCCATGGGGCCGGCGCCGTTGGGGCCGCCGAAGGCCCCCGCGTCGGCGAACGAGCCGCCGAAGGCGCCAGCGCCCGCCGGCACGTCGAACGCGCCGCTGGTCTGCGGGGTCGCGCCGAACATGCCCTGCCCCGCGGGCTGCCCTCCCATCGCGGACCAGGCCGGGGCCTGCGCTCCGGAATGCGCGCCCGGGGCGCCGCCGAGATGCGTGGGAGATCCCATCAGGGACTCCGGCAGCAGCACCATGGCGGTCAGGCCGCCGGTGTCGTGCCGCCGTAGCTGCACCCGAATGCCGTTGCGCAGCGCGAGGCGGCCGACCACGAACAGGCCCATGCGGCGGGAGACCGAGACGTCCACGACCGGCGGGTTGGCCAGCCGCCAGTTGGTCTGGGCGAGCTCCTCGTCGGTCATGCCGATGCCGGCGTCGGTGATGGAGATCATCACGCCGCCGCCGTCGATGCGGTTGCCGGTGACGCTGACCCTGGTCTCGCGCGGTGAGAAGGAGATGGCGTTCTCGACCAGCTCGGCCAGCAGGTGGATGACGTCGTTGACGGCCTGGCCGACGATGGAGACGCCGCCCGGGACGTTCATGGCGACGCGCTCGTAGTTCTCGACCTCCGACAGCGAGGCCCGGGTGACGTCGAGGAGCGCCACCGGCTGGCTCCAGCGGCGGGCGGGTTCCTGGCCGGCGAGGACCAGGAGGTTCTCACTGTTGCGGCGCATGCGGGTCGCCAGGTGGTCCAGGCGGAACAGGTCGCCGAGGCGCTTGTCGTCCTGCTCGCCCTGCTCGAGGCCGTCGATCAGGGTGATCTGCCGTTCCACGAGGGTCTGCGTGCGCCGGGAGAGGTTGACGAACATGGCGCTGACGTTGCTCCGCAGCTGCGCCTCGTCGCTCGCCAGCCTGATCGCCTCGCGGTGGACCTCGTCGAAGGCCCGGGCCACCTCACCGACCTCGTCTGTGGAGCCGACGCCGATCGGGCGCACGTCGGGCGGGCCGGAGTTGCCCTCCGACTCGCGCAGTTTCTGCACCATCTCGGGCAGGCGGCGGCCGGCGATCTCCAGGGCCTCGCGGCGGAGCTGGCGCAGCGGGCTGACCAGCGACCGCGCCATGACGGTGGTGATGACCAGCACCAGGATGAGCAGCAGGGCGACGACGCCGATGTTGACGGCGGCCTGGCTCTGGTCGGCGCGCGCCAGATCGGCGGCCTGGTCGACGATGGAACGTCCCAGCGTCCGCTGGGCCTCGTGCATGCGGTTCAGGCCGTCGCTCGCGGCGTCGAACCAGGCCTGCACGTCGTTTCCGCCCTCGATGAGGTCGAGCGCGGCGGATCCGGGTTGCGGCGGGCCTCCCGCCAGTGACCGGACGGGGCCGGACTGAGTGATGAACAGGGCGCGGTCCACCATGGCGGCGGCGAGGTCGATCTGCCGGCCGCTGACCGTGTCGGAGTACGCCTGGCGCTGGGCCGGCGTGGCCAGGAAGAGGAAGGAGTTGTACTCGCTCGCCTGCTGGGACTTGGCGGTCTGGAAGGCGCTGAGCGTGTTCTTGTCGAAGGCGCGGACCACGAGCGCCGTCAGCATCAGCCCTCGCTGCCTGGACGCCTGCTCGGCGGAGCGCGACAACGCCGCGAAGGCGGCGGCGCTGGAGCCCAGCGTTTCGTTGGTGCTGCCTCGCGCCGTCTCGTCGAACACCGCGAGCAGGTCGTCGATGACGAAGTCGTACTTCTTAAGGCTTGGAAGGGGCGGGAGCTGGGAGCTCACCGCGATGTCGCGCAGCGTGTGCAGTTCCGACAGGCGGTCGAGGACGCGGGAGAACTCCTGCTTGCCGACCTCGCCCAGGGCCTGCTGCACCGTCGACTTGCGATCGAGCACTCTTTGCACGGCGACGTCGACGTCGTTCTGCTGTTCGCGGATGAGCAGGCGTGCCTGCGTCCCGCGGCGACCGTTGGCGACGAACCTGCTGGTGAGGTCGCGTTCGAGGTCGAGCTGGTGGACAAGGTCGCTCAGAGTCGTGACGAACTCGGCGACGGTCCGTACGCGTTCATATTCAGTGGCGCTCTGGATGGAGGTGGCCACTCGGAGTCCACCGAGCAGGACGGCCACCGTGGTGGGCACCAGGATGAGCGCGATGAGACGGGTTCGCACCCGCCAGTTACGCAGAGCCATCGACCGTTCGGGTTTGGTTCCTTGGTCGGTGGGCGCACCCGGATCCGAAGGCGGTTGGGCTGCGTCCGGCGTGGTACGGCGACCGCTCTCGATTGTTGCTGTCCTCACTGGTCGCAACCTCTCGCCAGCTGGTCTGCTTCATGGGGGGGAAGGCCACGCGCGTGTTACACGTGGCAAGTCAAGGGGCAATTGGAGCATAAGCCTACGAGGTCGACCAATAGCTATGGGTAATTAGAACGGTCCAAAGCATTATTCGGCCCGGACGGATCCTCGCCAAAGGGGCCGTGCGAGATCACTGCCCCGGCCGCGCCTCCGGACCCGCGTCACGCTCATACATCGCCGTCTACACCGTTCCAAAGTCCCAAAAACAGACATATCGCAATTTTTCACGCTAAAGCGGATTTTGCTACAACTTCCTCCACATAGGGCACGCTTTCGTGTGACCGCAGATCTTCCTCCGCTAGGCTTCACGCTCGCCGTGCCACCTTTGCCTTCCCCAGAGGCGGGCTAGGCACTCTTCCCCCACAACTAAAAGGACACCTCAATGAGAAGCCTTAGGGGTCGTACCTTCGTCGTCGGACTACTGGCCAGCCTGGCGCTCGCGGCATGCGGGAGCAACGAGCCGAAATCCTCCGCGGCGCCGGCGAACGGCAGCGGGCTGGAGAAGACGACCATCAACGTCTCGACCTCGGCGATCGCCGACCACTCCGCTCTCTACATCGCCCAGAAGAAGGGTTTCTTCAAAGAGGAAGGGCTGACGGTCAAGACGGAGATCACTCCCAGCACCGCGGCCACCCTGCCCCGGCTGATCAACGGCAGCCTGGACGTCGCGGCCCTCGCCTACTTCTCCATCTTCTCCTCCCAGGAGGCCAAGGCCGGCGACTGGCGCGTGGTCGCCGACGCCTACCAGGCCGGCCCGGACGTCATCGACCTGGTCGTACCGAAGGACTCCAAGATCACCTCGGTCAAGGAACTCGACGGCAAGCGGGTCTCCATCGCGGCGCCGAACAGCGTCGGCCAGCTCGCGGTCGGCGCCACGCTGAAGACCGCGGGGCTCGACCCGAACAAGAGCGTCCATTGGGTTCCCCTGGCCTTCCCCGAGATGCCGGCCAAGCTCATCTCCGGTGAGATCGACGCCGCCTGGCTGCCCGAGCCCTTCCTGTCCAACATCCAGCGCGAGAACGGCGCCAGGGTGATCGCCGACACCATGACCGGCGCCATGGCGGACTTCCCGATCGCCGGCTGGGCCGCCACCGCCGAGTGGACCAAGAAGTACCCGAAGACCATGGCCGCCTTCCAGCGCGCCATCCTCAAGGGACAGCAGGTCGCCGCGTCCGACCGCAAGGCGGTCGAGGCCGTGCTGCCCGACTACACCCAGATCAAGCCGGACGTCGCCGCGGTCATGAAACTGGGCGTCTTCCCGACCTCGCTGAACGCCACGCGCATCCAGCGGGTCCCGGACCTGATGCTGGAGTACGGCTTCCTCAAGGGCAAGATGGAGGCCGCTCCGCTCCTGGTGCCGTTGCCTCAATGATCCGAGCACGAGCGGTCCGCGGCGCCATCGGCGTCGCGGGCCTTCTGGTCGTCGCGGAGCTGGTGGGGCGGTCAGGACTGGTCGACCCCGCCCTCCTCCCACGGGTCTCCACGGTGCTTCCGGCCGCCGGCCGGCTCATCGTCGACCCGGAGTTCCTGTCCTACCTGAGCGGCACCCTGGAGGTCTGGGGCGGTGGACTGCTCGTGGCCGTGCTGCTCGGCACCCCCCTCGGCCTGCTGCTCGGAAGCCTTCCCAAGGTCGAGCTCGCGGTGCGGCCGCTGGTCGAGTTCATGCGCCCGATCCCGTCGGTCGTCCTGCTGCCGCTGGTCACGCTGCTGATGGCCTGGGACCACGGCACCAAGATGACGATCGTCGTGTACGGCGCCATCTGGCCCATCCTCATCAACACCATGTACGGCCTGCGGGACGTCGACCCGGTCGCCAAGGAGACCTTGCGCAGCTTCGGGTTCGGCAGGCTCGCCGTCCTGGCACGGGTCTCGCTGCCCAGCGCGGCGCCGTTCGTGCTCACCGGTGTGCGCGTCGCCGCCTCCATCGGCCTGATCGTGACCGTCAGCGCCGAGCTGCTGGCCGGAGGGGTGGACGGCATCGGCACCTACATGATCCGCGCCCAGTCCGGGTTCCGCACCGACCTGGTGCTCGCGGCCACGGTCTGGACCGGAACGCTCGGGCTCCTGGCGAACGCCCTGCTGGTCAAGGTGCACGGCTGGGCGTTCCGATGGCACGTGGTGAAGTCTGGAGGCGCCACATGAGCGTCACGACGGTCCCCGAGGATCTGCGGGGCTCCACCGGTCCCTCCCCCTCCTCCCGCTCCAGGAGCCTGCGGCTCTCGCTGGCCACGGTGCTGACCCGGGTCTGGCTGATCCCGGTGGCGATCGCCGCCTGGGAGCTGGCCACCCGGCAGGCCGAGTCGTTCTACTTCCCGCCGCCGTCGGCGATCGTCGTGCGCATGTACGACCTGTGGTTCTCCGGGCCCGCGAGCCACCTGTTCCTCACCGAGGAGGCGGCCGAGAACTTCGGCCCGAGCCTCGGCAGGCTGTTCGGCGGATGGATCATCGCCTGCGTCGTCGGGATCACCCTGGGCATCGCCCTGGGCCGGTCCTCCGCCCTGTACGACTACATCAACCCGATCGTGGAGTTCGCCAGGGCCACTCCCCCGCCCGCGCTGATCCCGCTGTTCATCATCATCTTCAAGATCGGCACGCCGATGCAGCTGGCCACGATCGTCTACACGGTGATCTGGCCCATCCTGATCAACACCGTGGACGGGGCCCGCTACCTGGACGGCGTCCACGCCGACACCGCCAAGGTGTTCGGGCTGACCCGGGCGCAGCGCTTCTTCCGCATCATCCTGCCCGCGGCGGCTCCCAAGATCTTCGCCGGGATGCGGGTGAGCCTGTCGATCGCCGTGATCCTCATGGTGGTCTCCGAGCTCGTCGGCGCGGTCAACGGCATCGGATTTCTGATCCTCTTCAAGCAGCAGAGCTTCGACCTGCCAGGGATGTGGGGAGGCGTGGTCCTGCTCGGCATCCTCGGTTACACGCTGAACGCGTCCTTCATCATGATCGAGCGCCGCGTCCTTTCCTGGCACCGGCGTGCCCGGCAGACAACCTGAGGAACCATCGTGCTCGATGTCGTCAACCTGCGTCACACGTACGGCGAAGGCCCGAAGGCCCACCAGGCCCTTGGAGGGATCGACCTGAAGGTCTCCGAGGGCGAGCTGGTCAGCGTCGTCGGACCCTCCGGCTGCGGCAAGTCGACCCTGCTGCGCTCCATCGCCGGACTGATCAAGCCCACCGAGGGCCACATCCGCATCCGCGACACCGAGATCGCGGACACCCCCGGTGACCTGGCCGTCGTCTTCCAGGACTACAGCCGGTCGCTGTTCCCCTGGATGTCGGTCGGCGACAACGTCGCCCTGCCGCTGCGCCGGCGCGGCAAGGACCGCGCGGCGCGCCGGGCGGCCGCGGCGGAGGCGCTGGATGCCGTGGGTCTGCCGGGCGCGTCGGGCAAGTACCCATGGGAGCTGTCCGGCGGCATGCAGCAGCGCGTGGCGATCGCCCGGGCGATCGCCTACCGTCCCGCGCTGATGCTCATGGACGAGCCCTTCGGCTCGGTGGACGCCCAGACCCGCGAGGACCTGGAGGACCTGGTGCTGCGGGTCCGCGAGGACCACCGCATGACCATCCTGCTGATCACCCACGACATCGACGAGAGCGTGTACGTCGGGGACCGTGTCGTCGTGCTCGGCAAGTCGCCGGCGCGGGTGGCCGGCGAGCTGAGCGTGGACCTGCCGTTCCCGCGCGACCAGATCGCGACCCGGGAGCTTCCGGCGTTCGTGCACCTGCGCGCCGAGGTCGGGCGGCTGGTTCGCGGCAAGGACCACGCCATGGGGGCCGGGGGCCGGCCCGCGGACGCCTAGAGGCGCACATGGAAGGGGGACGCGGCCCGGCTCACCGGGACCGCGTCCCCCTTCTCACGTTCCGCCGGCCGGTGCGACGGTCGCCCGTACAGCACGCGCCACCGCCGTGACGGCGGCGCGGCCGGGACGCGCCCGGGCGGCCCGGCCGGTTCAGCGGCCTCCCCAGCCGGGAACGGCCACCCGCATCGTCAGGGCGTGCTCCACCAGCGCGATGAGGGTGCCCTTGACCGAGTCGCGTGAGCGGGCGTCGGTGCGCACCATAGGGATGTGCGGGGCGAGCGTGAGCGCCTCGCGCACCTCCTCGTCGGCGTGCGGGTAGTGCCCGTCCCAGCCGTTGACGCCCACCACGAACGGCAGGCCTGCCTCCTCGAAGTAGTCGATCGCCGGGAAGCAGTCGGCCAGACGGCGGGTGTCGACCAGCACGACCGCGCCGATGGCGCCGCGCACCAGGTCGTCCCACATGAACCAGAACCGGTGCTGACCCGGCGTGCCGAACAGGTACAGGATCAGGTCCTGGTCCAGGGAGACGCGCCCGAAGTCCATGGCGACGGTCGTCGTGGTCTTGTGCGGCGTCAGCCCCAGGTCGTCGATGCCCGCGCTGGCGTCGGTCATCACGGCCTCGGTGGTGAGGGGCACGATCTCCGACACCGCCCCGACGAAGGTCGTCTTGCCGACACCGAACCCGCCCGCGACGACGATCTTCGTCGACGTCAGCGCCGGGCCGCGGCTAGAGCCTGCGAAGTCCACTGAGAACCCTTTCAAGCAAGTTGAGGTCCGGCTTACCCGTCTCCAGCTGCGGGTGGTGCACCTGGACCAGGCCCTCTGCCGCCATGTCGGCGATCACGACGCGGGCCACGCCGAGGGGCATGCGCAGCATCGCGGCGATCTCGGCGACCGACCGCACCTGACGGCACAGCGTACTGATCGCCTGCTTCTCCGGAGTGAGAGTCGACAGATCTTGATGTGACGATGTGGAGGAGGAGACGAGCGCCTCCATGGCAAGCGAGGTCCGGGGGGCGGTACGGCCCCCGGTCACCGCGTACGGCCGGACCAGGGAACTGCGTTCCACCGGTTCGGGGTTGGGAAGCGGGGCCGCCGCGCCGGAGAACCGGCGGACGTCCTCGATGGGCGGGTACGGCGATCCGCCGCTCAGCGGATCGCCGTCATCTGTCCAGCCGCGGCGTGCCACAGCGTCCTCCTGTCATCGGCCCCTCACCTGGGTTGAGACGCCTGCAGCTCGGCACGCACGGCCGGGGTCAGCACCTGACCCGCACGCTCCACCAGCAACGTCATCTGATAAGCGACCAGGCCCATGTCGCAGTCGGCCGCCGCCAGCACGGCCAGGCAGGACCCGTCGCTGATCGACATGATCAGCAGCAGGCCCCGCTGCATCTCCACCACGGTCTGGGTGACCGCGCCGCCCTCGAACACCCGGGAGGCGCCCTGGGTCAGGCTGATCAGACCCGCGGCCACCGCCGCGAGCTGGTCGGCCCGGTCCTTGGGGAACCCCTCCGAGTAGGCCAGCGGCAACCCGTCGGCCGACACGACCACCGTGTGCGCCACACCGGGGACATTGTTCACAAAGTCTGTGATAAGCCAGTTGACTCCACGGGCGGCCTGGCTCAGCTCCCTCACGAGTCCTCCTTGTTGCGGTCAACGTTCCAGTTGGGGGCAAAGTCGTCGTTCTGCTCGCTCTCGCCGCGGGCGACGGCCCGCCCCTTCCGCACGCCTTGCTGGAAGCTCGACAGGCGGCTGCGCACCCGGTCGGGCGACAGCGAGGGCTGCGGGGTGAAGACCGAGGGCCCGGGGTCGGCCGACCCCGGCACCAGGTTCGCCTTGGGCACCCTCTTGGGGAGCCCGGAGGGGGTGACGCCTCCCAGAGAGGGATCGCTGGCCGCCCGGGCGGCCTGCCAGCCGGCGTCGGCGGGCGAGGACCAGCCTCTGCCCTCGGCCGGCTGCACGACGACGGCCTGCTCGGCCTCGCGCTCCACCGGGAGCGCCGGCTCCTGCGGGAGTCCGGGCGCGCTCTCGCGCGGGGCCGGCTCCAGGTCGGTGCGGCGGAACCAGTCGGACTCGACCGCCGCGAAGATCGGCAGGAACTCCTCCGGCCCGTCGTCGAGGGCCGAGGTGTGGACCACCGGCAGCGGGCCGGTGTGGTCGTCGGGGATCGCCCCGAAGCCGCGCCTCGGGGCCTCGGCCGCCCCGCCGGTGATCGGACCGGCCGGGCCGCCCGTGACGGAGCCGCCCGTGACGGGGCCGCCAGGACCGCCGGTCACCGGCCCGCCTCCGGTCAGCGGCCCGGTCATCCCGCCGGGCCCCGAGGGGACGGCCGGCCATGAGGCGGTGTCCTGGTCGGCCAGGTCCGACGACCAGGGGGCCGCGCCCTCGCCGGTGGTGCCGGGAGCCGGCACGTCGGCCGGCCAGGGGGTGTCGATCGGCGGGTTGGGGTCGAAGTAGCGGTCGAACAGGTCGTCCATGGAGGCCGGGTCCCGGTCGAACGGCCCGCGGTCGCCGGGCGACGGCGTGGCGGCGAACGCGCTGCCCTGCCCCGCCGGCGGGCGCTCGAACGGGTCGCGCGTGGGCAGCGGGGGACGCTCGAAGGGGTCGCGCTCGAACGGCCCGCGCTCGAACGGCCCGCGCTTCTGCGGACCGGGGGCCGCGGCCACCCCGGGGTCGTCGGCTCCGAAGACCGGCGCGCGCATCCCGCGCGAGGCGGGTGCCTCGAAGCCGGCCGGGGCCGGGAAGCCTCCCGCGCCGAACGAGGCGGCCTGCGTCGTGGCGCCGAACTGGCCGGCGGCGGTCTCGGCGGGCGCGCCGGGGATCCGCGGCCCGCCGGGGACCGACAGGAGCGACTCGGGGATCATCACCATCGCGGTGAGCCCGCCGCCGTCCTGCTGGCGCAGCTGCACCTTGATGTTGTGGCGCAGCGCGAGGCGGCCGACCACGAACAGGCCCATGCGGCGCGACACCGAGACGTCCACGACCGGCGGGTTGGCAAGGCGCCAGTTGGCCTCGGCGGCCTCCTCGGCGGTCATGCCGATGCCGGTGTCGCTGACCGACACCATCACCCCGCCGCCGTCGACGCGGTTGCTGGTGATGACGACCTTGGTCTCGCGCGGGGAGAAGGAGACGGCGTTCTCGACCAGCTCGGCGATCAGGTGGACGACGTCGTTGACGGCCTGGCCGGTGACCGCGGTGGCCGACTGGACGCGCACGTCGACGCGCTCGTAGCCCTCCACCTCCGACAGCGAGGCGCGGCAGACGTCGACCAGCGGCACCGGGTCGCTCCACTTGCGCGCGGTCTCCTGACCGGCGAGGACCAGCAGGTTCTCGCTGTTGCGCCGCATGCGGGTGGCCAGGTGGTCCAGCTTGAACAGGTTGCCGAGCCGGGTCTCGTCCTCCTCGCCCTGCTCCAGGCCCTCGATGAGGCTGAGCTGGCGCTCGACGAGGGTCTGGCTGCGCCGGGAGAGGTTGACGAACATGGCGTTGACGTTGCTGCGCAGGCGGGCCTCGTCGCCCGCCAGCCGGATCGCCTCGCGGTGGACCTCGTCGAAGGCCCGGGCGACCTCTCCCATCTCGTCCCTGGAGTTGACGCCGATGGGCACGACGTCGGCGGCCGGGGCGGCGTCGCCGCTCTCGCGCAGCCGCTGGACGGTCTGCGGGAGGCGGCTGCCGGCGATCTCCAGGGCCTCGGCGCGCAGGCGGCGCAGCGGACGGGTCAGCGAGCTGGCGACCACGGCGGTGATGATGAGGACGAGTAGCAGCAGGAGGATGATGACGGCGCCGGAGATGAACGCCTGCCGCCCGGCCTCCTGCTGGAGCGCCTGGCTCTGCTGGACGACCGAGTCCACCAGCCGCTCCTCGACCTTGCGCATGCGGTCGGCGACGGCGCTGGTGGAGGTGTACCAGATGGTGGTGTCGTCGCGGCGGATCGGGTCGAGGTCCTGGATCTCCTTGAACTGTCGGAGCTGCGCCAGCGCCAGGGCGCGCATCCAGTCGGCCTTGTCGATCTGCTGCCCGCGGACGGTGTCGTTGTAGAACTTGACGTCGGCGGGCTGGGCCTCGGACAGGAACGTCGCGGTCTCGCTCTGCTGACGGCTCCAGGAGCCGGGGAAGTCGACGAAGTCGTCGTAGTCGAAGCCGCCGCCCAGGGTGCCGAGGGTGGTGAGCCCGACCGTCATCAGGCCTCGCTGGCGCGAGACCTCTTCCTTGGCGCGGCTCAGCGCGCCGAGGGCGATGGTGTCACCGAACAGGCGCTGGTCCTTGCCGGAGGCGCCCAGTTCGCCCTGCATGGAGGTGAGGACGTTGATGAGGCTGGAGTAGATGCCGAGCGCCGCTCGCGAGGGCACGCCGGCGGCGATACGGGTGCGCAGGCCCGGCAGGCCTTCCAGCCATCTGCGGATCTGCGCGGCCTCGGCGCGGACACGGGCGGTGTGGGTGTCGTCCAGCGTCGACACCGCGGCGAGCACGGGCTCTCTGGCGCGGTCCACGACGGCCTGCTGGGCGCGCACCTTCTTCAGGCGCGCCTGGCGGCGTCCCTCGGCGAGGTACCAGGCGGTGAGGTCGCGCTCGCGGTCGACCTCGTGCACCAGGACGTCGATCTTCTGCACGAGCGCGGCCACCTCGCTGAGGCGGCTGTACTCGGCGGAGTTTCCGACGGCGTTGGTGAGCTGCACCGCGCCGAGGATGACGCCGACGATCGTCGGGACGATGATGAGGGCGATCAGGCGGGACCGCACACGCCAGTTCTTCAGCCTCAGACGGCTTCCCGTCTTCGGAGTGCCCGTCATGGCCGGCTCGGACCGCTCCACACGGTCATTTCGCCCCGGGTTGCCCCGGGGTTCTGGGTTCCTCACTGATTTCGCAACCTCTCACCGAGCCTGGCGTGCAGGGGGGTACGTCACGCGCGAGGCGCATGAGACGTCCGAGACATCCATCAGGCGATGGTAATTGCAGCACACCCCTACCAGATCGGCCAACAGAACATGTATGGACAATCAACTCAAACTGGTACTTCTAGGGATAAAACCGTCGACTCGCTTCCGTAACTATGCGGGACGGAAGCCCTCACGGGTCTCGGACGGCGCGTGTTTGATCATGAGGTGCCTCGTCACGGAATACTCCTGCACCGCTTCCTGGCTCATGTCCTTGCCGAAGCCGCTGCCCTTCACCCCGCCGTGCGGCGCCTCCGAGGCGATCGGAAGATGATCGTTCACCCAGGTGACACCCACATCCAACCGGTGCGACACCCGAAGGGCCCTCGCCACGTCACGCGACCACACCGAGGACGCCAGGCCGTAGGGGGTGTCGTTGGCCAGCCGCACGGCCTGGTCCTCGCCGGAGAACGGCAGCACGACGACCACCGGACCGAATATCTCCCCCTGGACGACCTCGCTGTCCTGGGCGGCTCCGGTGATCAGCGTGGGCGGGTAGAAGAACCCCCGGCCCTCCGGCACCGCGCCGCCGGTCACCACGCGGGCCCCGCCCGCCACGGCCCGCCGGACGAACCCGTGCACGCGTTCGCGGTGCCCCGCCGAGATCAGCGGCCCGATGTCGGTCGAGGGGTCCCACGGGTCGCCGGCGACGATCGCGGCCAGGGTCTCGCGCAGCGCCTCGACCGCCTGGTCGTGGACCTCACGCTCCACGTAGACGCGCGTCGCCGCCGTGCAGTCCTGCCCGGTGTTGTAGGTGGCGCCCATGGCGACGCCCCTCGCCATCTCGGCCAGGTCGGCGTCGCCGAACACCAGCGCCGGCGCCTTGCCGCCGAGCTCCAGGTGCACCCGCTTGAGGCCGGAGCGCCCGTCCGCCGGGTCGCCGGCCGCGGCCCGCATGACCGAGCGGCCGGTCGCCGTCGAGCCCGTCACGCTGATCATGTCCACGCCCGGGTCGCCGGTCAGGGCCTCTCCCACCTCGGCGTCGCCGGTGACGGCCCGCAGCAGCCCGTCCGGGAGGCCGGCCTTGGCGGCCAGCTCCACCAGGCGCAGCGTCGTGCCGGGAGTCTGCGGCGCCGGCTTGATCACCACCCCGTTGCCCGCGGCCAGCGCGGGGCCGATCTTCCACACCGCCATCACCAGCGGGAAGTTCCACGGCGCGATGGAGGCGACCACGCCGACCGGGCGGCGCACCAGCACCGAGGTGTAGCCGGCGCTCAGCACGCCCGCGCCCGTCCCGTCCAGCGACCTGGCCGCGCCGGCGAAGAAGCGCAGGTTGTCCACCGCGAACGGCAGCTCGCCGTCCCGGAAGACGGCGGCGGGCTTGCCGGTCTGCGCCACCTCCAGCCGCGTCAGCTCCTCGGCGTCGGACTCCACCAGGTCGGCCAGGCGCAGCAGAACCCGCGAGCGCTCCGCGGGCGTGGCCTGCGACCACTGCTGGTAGGCCTCCCGCGCCGCGCGCACGGCGCCCGCCACCTGCTCGGGGGAGCTGTCGGGCACCGTGGCCAGCGGCGCTCCGGTGGCGGGGTCGATGGGGGTGTGGTTCATGTGCTTCTCTCTCCGGCGGGGCCGCCGGCCCGCGGCCCGCGCACGGCGCGGGGGCGGGGCCGGCGGGTGGAACGTCAGGCGGAGGCCGCGGGCGCGGCCGTCGCCTCGATGAGGTCGGCGGCCCTGCGCAGGCCGTCGCGGCGGCGGATCTCCTCGCCGGCCTCGGCCAGGCGGGCCCGCAGCGCGGTGTCGCCGAGCAGCCGGTCCAGGGCCGCGACCAGTTCCTGGTCGGCGAAGGCGTAGGTGGACAGGCGCACGCCGTACCCCAGCTCGTCGATTCGCTGGGCGTTGTCGTACTGGTCCCAGAACAGCGGGAGCAGGATCATCGGCTTGCCGAAGTGCAGCGCCTCGGTGGTGGTGTTGTTGCCGCCGTGCGTGATCACCAGGTCGACCAGCGGAATGATCTTGGTCTGCGGCACGAACTCCGCGCCCCACATGTTGCCGCCCAGCTTGATCTCCTCGTGCAGCGGGCCCATGGAGACGATGTACCGGTGCGGCGTGGTGGCCAGCACGTCGATCACCCGCTGCATCAGCTCGACGTCGGCCGAGCCCAGCGAGCCGAGGGAGAAGTAGACCAGCGCCCCCTCCCCGCCGGCCAGGGAGGCCGGCACCTCGAACGCCTCGTCGGTCTCGCGCACCGAGGAGTCCAGGCGGCGCCAGGACGGGCCGAGCGGGCGCGCGCCGGTGTAGTCGGCGATCTCGGGGAAGACGTAGAGGTTCAGATCGCCCTCGTGGATGAACTCGAGTTCGGGCAGCGCGGGGGCGCCCTGCTCCACGACCCACTCGTTGAACGCCGCCCAGACGTCGCGGTGGGTGCGGTCGTACTCGGCGCGGAACGCCTCCCACTCGGCGCGGTCGCCGGAGGGCAGGCCGCTGAACACCGGCGGCACGTCCTCGCCCTTCACCTCCAGCGGGTTGCACGAGACGATGCGCACGAACGGCTTGCCGGCCGTCAGCAGCGCGGGGAAGGTGATGACGTTGTCCTCGACGATGACGTCGGGCCGCACCCGCTCGATGATCGCTTTGAGCTGCGGCTCGCAGTACTTAACGCCGTCGATGAGGGCGTCCCAGATCGGCTTGGTGACCGTCTCGAGCTGTTCGCGGGTGGACTTGCGGTACTCGGGCGCGGTGTCGCGGATGAAGTCCTTCCAGAACTGGCCCGCGTCCTGCTCCTCCTCCGCCGGCGGGGCCAGGTCGACCAGGTCCTCCTCGAAGCCGAGCGCGGTCAGCTTGCCCTTCCACGACGCCTCGGCCGCGAACACCACGCGGTGGCCGCGGCGGCGCAGGATGTCGCCGATGCCGACGCAGTTGTTCGTCGGCCCGTAGGCGCTCTCCGGCATGAACAGAATGGTGGCCATCGGTACTCCAACGGTTTTGAAGACTGATTCAAATGCTTGACGGGTAGGTGGGTCAACAGCCGGGTTTTCATGGTCTGAAGGCGGTGCTGGGCTTTAGACTCCAGGTTCAACAACGGGGCACAGGGAGGCTGGTATGAGCTCGCGCAAGAGCCGTGCGGACCGGCGGGTCGACCTCATCGAGGCCGCCCGCCGGGCGATCCTGCGTCACGGCACCCAGGGGGTCCATCTCAACCACGTCGCCGAGGAGGCCGGGCTGACGTCGGGCGCGGTGCTCTACCACTACCCCGACCTGAGCGAGCTGCTGGTGGAGGCCCACCACGCCGGCATGGAGCGCTTCTACGAGCTGCGCGTCAAGCGCGTCGCCCAGTGCACCGACCCCGCGCAGAAGCTCGTGGTCACCATCCGCTCCGGGCTGCCGGTGGGGCCGGACGACCCGGGGGTGCGGCTGCTCAACGAGCTGGGCGGCGCGGCGGCGCGCAACAGGGTGTACGCCGTGCTGCTGACCACCCTGTACGACCGCCAGGTGGCGATGTACCAGTCGATCCTGGACACCGGGGGGGCGCTCGGGGTGTTCACCCTGGTCGGCGACTCGCTGACGATCGCGAGGAACCTCGTCGCGCTCGAGGACGCCTACGGCTACCGCATCACCGCGCGCCATCCGGTCATCGGCCCCGCCGAGGCGGCCGAGCTCATCATGAGCTACGCCAGGACCGTCACCGGCAACGAGCTGGCGCCCGCCGCTCCCTGACGCCCGCGGCGGCCGCCCCCGCCACGGGCTCACGTGGGTCACCGTGCTCATCCGGCGATCAGCACGGCGTCGTCCGGCGACCAGCCGAGACCCACCTCGGCGCCGGCCCGCACCTGGCTCGGCCCCTGCGCCGCGACCAGGATGGGCCGGTCGTGGCCGGGCACCCGCACCGCGATGTGCGATACGCCCCCGTAGAAGCTCACGTCCGCCACCACCCCGGTGAGGATGCCGTTCTCACCCAGGCGGACCGACTCCGGACGCACGCCGAGCAGCGCCGGCGCGCCCGCGGCGAAGCCGCCCCGCGCGGGCAGCGTGCCGAGGCCCGCGACCGACAGGCCGTCGCCGGCGACCGTGCCCTCGAAGAGGTTGTTGGCGCCGATGAACCCCGCGACGAACGGCGTCGCCGGGCGCTCGTACAGCCGCACCGGCGCGTCCACTTGCTGGACGCGGCCGTCCTGCATGACGGCGATGCGGTCGGCCAGCGACATCGCCTCCTCCTGGTCGTGGGTGACCACGACGAAGGTGATGCCGACCTCGTGCTGCAGGCGCTTGAGCTCCAGCTGCATCTCGGCGCGCACCTTCTTGTCCAGCGCGGACAGCGGCTCGTCCAGCAGGAGCAGGCGGGGACGCTTGACGATGGCCCGGGCGAGCGCGACCCGCTGCCGCTGGCCCCCCGAGAGCTGGTGGGGCCGGCGGGCGGCCTGCTCGGTGAGGCCGACGGTGGCGAGCACCTCCGCCACCCGGGTCCTGACCTCGGCGCGGGGCAGCTTCTCGCGCTCCAGCCCGTAGGCGATGTTCCTGGCGACGCTCATGTGCGGGAACAGCGCGTAGGACTGGAACATCAGGTTGACGGGTCGGCGGTGGGCCGGCAGCGCCAGCAGGTCGGCGCCGTCCAGCGTGACGGCGCCGGCGTCCGGCGACTCGAACCCGGCCAGGATGCGCAGCAGCGTGGTCTTGCCGCACCCGCTCGGGCCGAGCAGGGCGAAGAACTCGCCCTGGCGGATGTCCAGTGACACCTCGTCGAGGGCGGTGACCGCGCCGAACCGCCGGGAGACGCCCTCGATGCCCACCAGCGTCCGCGGCACGGCAGGGGCGTCGGATACAGCGCTCATGAGAGGGACTCCGTCAGTCGGGTCATCCGCTGGGCGACGATGACCACGGTGAAGCTCACCGCGAGCAGGATCGTCGCCAGCGCGTTGATCTCAGGGGTGACCCCGAAGCGCACCATCGAGTAGATCACGATGGGCAGGGTCGGCTCGGTCGGGGCCGCGGTGAAGAAGGCGATCACGAACTCGTCGATGGACAGCGTGAACGCCAGCAGCGCCCCGGCGGCGATGCCCGGCGCCAGGGTGGGCAGGGTGATGCGCGTGAACGTGGTCAGCGGCGAGGCGCCGAGGTCGCGGGAGGCCTCCTCCAGCGAGGTGTCGGCGTGGGTGAGCCGGGTGCGCACGACCGCGGCGACGAAGGCCATGCCGAACACGGTGTGGGCGAGGATCACCGAGTGCAGGCCGAGGGTCATCCGGACGGTGGAGTAGAACACCAGCAGCCCGATGGCGAGCACCAGGTCGGGCAGCACGGCCGGCAGCAGCCCGAGGGCGTCCAGCAGCCGCGAGCGGGTGTGACGGGCCATCCCCACCGCGAGCAGGGTGCCGAGCACCGTGGACAGCACCGTGGTGCCGGCCGCGACGATCAGCGTGTTGACCAGCCCCTGCCGGACCGTCGCGTCCGCGGCCAGCTCGCCGTACCACTTCAGGCTGACGCCCTGGAAGACGTACGGCGACTTGCCGGAGTTGAACGACATCACCACCAGCACGACGATCGGCGTGTAGAGGAACACGTAGGTGGCCCAGAAGGGCACGTAGATCAGGCGGCGCCTAGGCACGACGGCCCTCCGTCCCGCCGTACGCGCGCGAAGCCCACGCCTGCAGGAACAGCAGCAGGACGAGCACCGCGATCACCGCCAGGGCGAGGGTGGAGCCGAACGGCCAGTCGCGCGCCTTGAGGAACTGGTCCCTGATCAGGTTGCCCACCATGATCGAGCGCCCGCCGCCGAGGATCTCGGGGATCACGAAGTTGCCCAGGCACGGCACGAACACGAAGACGCACCCGGTCAGCACACCGGGCACGGTGAGCGGCAGCGTCACCGACCAGAACGTGCGCGCGGGCCGCGCCCCGAGGTTGGCCGACGCCTCGCGCAGTTGCGGGTCCAGCCGTTCGATCGCCGCGTAGAGCGGCAGGATCATCAGCGGCAGGTAGGAGTACAGCAGTCCGGTGACGATCGTGCCCTGGTTGTAGAGCAGCCGCAGGGGCTCGTCGATGAGGCCGATGCCGGTGAGGGCCTTGTTCACCAGGCCGGGCCCGCTGAGCAGGATCACCCATGCGTAGACGCGGATGAGGAAGTTGGTCCAGAACGGCAGGACGATGGCGACCAGCGCCAGCGTCTTCCAGCGGCGCGGCAGCCCGGCGATCACGTACGCCGTGGGGTAGCCGATCAGCAGCGCCGCCAGCGTCGTCAGCGTCGCGGTCTTCACCGAGCCGACGACGATGTCGAAGTAGAGGGGATCGAACAGGCGGGCGAAGTTCTCGGCCGTCGCCTCGTACACCACCCCGCCGAACCGCCCGCGCCGGAACACCGTGTAGCTCAGGATCAGTGCCAGCGGGACGAGCAGCAGGACGATCAGGTAGCCGAGGCCGGGGCCGAGGAACGCCAGGCGCGCGGCGGCCCCGCCGAGGGCGCGCGAACGGCGCGGCGCCCGCCCTGTGGAGGGGCGGGGCGCCGCGCCGGGACGCGCGATGTCGTGCTCGGTGGTCAACGCGAAACCGTCACTGGTTGGCGGAGATCTCGGTGGCGAGACGGGTGTACTTGGTCGACGCCTCGCCGAGGTCGACGATCGACTCGCCCTTCAGCAGCTCCGCCGGGGTCATCTGCAGCGGCGCGTTGTCCTGCATGAGCTTCTTGTCGTTCTTGGCGACCAGGTCCATGGCGGCCTTGTTCGGCACCTTGTAGAGGATGTTCTCGGCCACCCAGCTGTGGACGAGCGGGTCGAGGATGAAGTTGATGAACGCGTGGGCGGCCTCCTTGTTCTTGGAGGTCTTCATGATCACCATGGTGTCCGACCAGAGGTCGCTTCCCTCCTTGGGCACCACGAACTTGATCTTCGGGTTGGTGGTCGGGCACCAGCCGTCCCACGCCTCCACCAGCGCGGCCTCACCCTTGTCGAGCTTGGCGCCGAAGGTCGTGTCGTCGTAGAGCATGCCGGCCTGCTTGGCCTTAAGGAGCATGTCCTTGGCCTGGGCGAGCTGCTTGTCGTCGGTGGTGTTGATGGAGGCGCCCATGGCCTTCAGGGCGGGGAGCGCCAGCCAGCGCTCGGTGGTCATCATCGTGACCTTGCCCTTGAGGTCGGGAGCCGGGTTCAAAAGATCGTTCCAACTCGTGGGCGGGGTCTTCACCATGTCGGTGCGGTAGCAGATGCCCGTCGTGCCCCAGGTGTAGGGCACCGAGAACTTGGTGCCCTTGTCGAAGGAGAGCTGGGAGGCCTCGGGGTAGAGGTTGGCCAGGTTCGGGATCAGCTCGGGGTGCAGCGGTTCGAGCAGGCCCTGCTCGTTGAGCGCCTGCGCGTACTGGCCCGAGACGAACGCTACGTCGACGCCGCTGTCGGCGCCGGCCGTCAGCTTGGCCATCGCCGTCTCGTTGGTGTCGTGGATCGCGATCTTCAGCGGGAACTTCAGCTTCTGCTCCACCTGCTGGGGCAGGTCCTTCGGGCTGTAGCCGTCCCAGATGGTGATGGTGAGCGACTGCTTGCTCAGATCGGCGTTGGGGTTGAGCTCGTCGGCCGCCGCGCTCGGCGCGGCGCCGTCGGCGCTGGTCGAGCTGCTACCGCCACACGCCGCGAGGGCGAGCACAAGACCGGCGGCGACCGCCGCAGCCGGAAGATGACGGGTGTACCGGGTTCGGGACACGGCCGCTACTCCTTAGGTTCTCAAGGTTCTGTGGTACGAGAAAGACCGCGGTGCCTGACCTTCGCACGGCAGACCAAAGCAGGAGTGTTGCAGCGAATATCAACATGAGCAAGACTTTCCCGGACATTGTTAGCTCGTAGTTTGGTTGCCGAGTTGAATCCGAGTTCAACAGAACCTGACGGCCCGCCGTCGCCGGAGAGAACGCCCGTCGCCGGGGACGGCGCCACGGCGGCGCTCGTCGCGGCCCTGTCGCGGGACGACGACCCGCCCGGCGGCCAGGCGGTCGCGCGCTTCCATCCCCTGCCGCCGGTGCGGGCCACGGCGCACGAGCGCGGGATCGACGTCGACCAGACCAACAACTCGGTGGTCGTGGACGAACGGGTGGTGGTCAAGTGGCTCACGCCGCCCCTGCCGCTCCCCCAGCCCGCGCCCCAGATGTTCGCCCACCTCACCTCGGTCGGCTTCACCGCGACCGCCCTGCCCTACGCGGCGCTGACCGGGCGCTCCGCCGGCGGGGCCGAGACGCTGGTCGCCCTGGTCACCGCCTACCTGCCCGAGGCCGCCGACGGGTGGGAGTGGTGCGTGGAGGAGGCGGTGGCCGGGCGCACCGCCTTCGCCGCCGACCTCGGCCGGCTGGCCGCCGGCCTGCACGCCGCGATGGCGACCCCCTCCCCCGCCTTCCCCGAGCCGGTCCGGGTCGCGGACGGCGACGCGGACGACGGGTGGGCGGCCCGCGCCCGCGACGCCCTGGCGCGGGCGCTCGAGCTGACCTGCGGCGAGGACGGCGCCTGGCTGGCGCGGCACGCCTTCGAGCTGGCCGCCGGCCTGCGCGGGTTCGGCCGGGCGGCCGGCACCCCGCTCATCCGCATCCACGGCGACCTGCACGTCGGACAGACGCTGCGCTGGCGCGAGGGGTACGCCGTCATCGACTTCGACGGCAACCCGACCGTGACCGGCGCCGACCCGTTCCAACCGGCCGCTCGCGACCTGGCCCAGCTCGGGACGAGCCTGGAACACGTGGCGCAGGTGGCGATCCTGCGGCGCGGCGCCGACCCGGCGCAGGCACTGGCCTGGGCCGCCGAGGCGCGCGCCGTCCTGCTGACCGCCTACCGTGAAGGCCTGGCCGCCCACGGCAGGCCGGAACTGCTGGAGGAGTCGCTGCTCGGCCCGTTCGAGATCGAGCAGGAGTGCCGCGAGCTGATCTACGCCGCTCTGCACCTCCCCCGCTGGCGCTACGCCCCCATGGGCGTCCTGCGCGCCCGCTTCCCGCACCGCACCGAGGAGACCGCGTGAACCCCGAACTGTTCCTGGCCGACCTGGAAGCCAAGCCCGCCGCGCTCGCGGCGCTGGCCGCCACGCTGGAGGAACGCGACCCGTTCGAGGACATCCCGCGGGAGGTGCGGCGGGTGGTCTTCCTCGGCATGGGCAGCTCGCGCTACGCCGCCGGGGTCGCGGCGCTGCGGCTGCGCTCCGCCGGGGTGGACGCGGTCGCCGAGTACGCCTCGGCCGCGCTCGGGCACCCGCCGTCGCGCGACACGCTGGTCGTCGCCATCTCCGCGACCGGTGGCAGCCGGGAGACCCTGGACGCCCTCGCCCGCCATCGCGGGCGCTCCACCGTCCTGGCCCTCACCAACACCGCGGGCTCCCCGGTGACCGAGGGGGCCGACCTGGTGGTGGACATGGCGGCGGGCGAGGAGCGCGGCGGGGTCTCCTGCCGCACCTTCCAGCACACGCTGGCGCTGCTGCTCGCGCTCCAGGCCAGGCTGACCGGGGTCAAGGCCGACGTCCCCGGCCTGGTGCGCCGGGCCGCGGAGGCGAACGCCGACCTGCTGGACCGTCGCGGCGTCTGGCTGGACGACGCGCTGACCCTGCTCGACGGGCCGCACGGCGTCTACGCCATCGCCCCCGCCGAGCGGCTGTCCTCGGCCGAGCAGTCGGCGCTGATGGTCCGCGAGGGGCCGCGCCGGCCGGCCGACGCGTGCGAGACCGGCGACTGGGCCCACGTGGACGTGTACCTCACCAAGACCCTCGACTACCGGGCCATCCTGTTCCCCGGCTCGCGTTACGACGGCCAGGCCATGGAGTGGGTGCGGCAGCGGGGCTCGGCCGTGCTCGCCGTCGGCGGTGCGACGGAGGGCGCGGTGAAGGGGGCGCTGGAGGGGGCGCGCACGCTCAGGTACGCGGGCGACGAGGACGCCGACGTGGCCCTGCTCACCGAGACCCTCGTCGCCGAGCTGGTCGCCGCGACCTGGTGGTCCGGCTCGGCCGCCTGACACCCCGGCCGCTTGGCCGCTGATGCGGTGACCCACCTACGTCCACCGGGAGCGGCTCTTCATCCCGCCGTGTGCTGGAGATGAAAGGCGCCGGGGTCGGCGGGTCGCGGTGCGGCGATGCCGGCGCCCGCTGCGGCGCCCGAGCCGGTGAACGTTCCTGGACGGAGCACTAACTGGTGCGGCCGTAGGCCGACCTGAGGGTCAGGACGTACTCGACGAGCGTGATCAGGGTGGACTTCACGGCGTCCCGCGAGCGGGCGTCGGTCCGGACGATCGGGATGTGCGGGGCGAGCGTGAGCGCCTCGCGCACCTCCTGCTCGACGTGCGGGTAGTGCCCGTCCCAGCCGTTGATGCCCACCACGAAGGGCAGCCCTGCCTCCTCGAAGTAGTCGATCGCCGGGAAGCAGTCGGCCAGACGGCGGGTGTCGACCAGCACGACCGCGCCGATGGCGCCGCGCACCAGGTCGTCCCACATGAACCAGAACCGGTGCTGACCCGGCGTGCCGAACAGGTACAGGATCAGGTCCTGGTCCAGCGAGAGCCGGCCGAAGTCCATCGCCACCGTGGTCGTGGTCTTGTGCGGGGTCAGACCCAGGTCGTCGATGCCCGCGCTGGCGTCGGTCATGACCGCCTCGGTGGTCAGCGGGAGGATCTCCGACACCGCTCCAACGAAGGTGGTCTTGCCGACGCCGAACCCGCCCGCGACGACGATCTTCGTCGACGTCAGCGCCGGGCCGCGGCTAGAGCCTGCGAAGTCCACTGAGAACCCTTTCAAGCAGGTTGTGGTCTGGTTGTCCCTGGTTGAGCCGCGGCAGATGCAGGCGTACCAGACCTTCGTCGGCCATGTCCGCGATCAGCACGCGGGCCACGCCGAGCGGCACCCGCAGCAGCGCGGAGATCTCGGCGACCGAACGCACGGAGTGGCAGAGCACGATGATCGCTTCTTGCTCGGGAGTGAGCAGGGACAAATCATCGCCCATTATGGGGGCCGATGAGACCAGAGTTTCCATCGCGAGGTGGTAGCTCGGCTCGGCACGGCCCCCGGTGACGGCGTACGGACGGAAGAGGGGCTCGTCCTCGGTCCCGTCACCCTCGAGCATCACCGGATCCTGGAGGTCTGCAACTCGGCGCGCAGCGCGGGCGTCAGCACCTGCCCGGCGCGCTCCACCAGCAGCGTCATCTGGTAGGCCACCAGGCCCATGTCACAGTCGGGGGAGGCCAGCACGGCCAGGCAGGAGCCGTCGCTGATCGCCATGACCAGCATGATGCCGTACTGCATCTCGACGACGGTCTGGGTCACACCGCCGCCGTCGAACACGCGGGACGCGCCCACCGTCAGGCTCAGCAGGCCGGCGGCCACCGCGGCGAGCTGGTCGGCCCGGTCCGGCGGGAACCCCTCGGAGTTGGCCAGCCGCAGTCCGTCGGCCGAGACGACGACCGCGTGCGCCACGCCCGGTGTCCCGCTGACGAACTCGGTGATCAGCCAGTCGAACCTGCGTGCCTCGTGACTCAGGTCGATCACGAGCCCTCCTCATCAGTACCGCGTCAAGTGGTCAGGGGTTGTCGTTGTCGGTGGTGCGGGACGCCTCGGTGATGTCGGCGCGGCCGCGCTGGATGCCCTGCTGGAACCGCGACATCCTGGCGCGCACCTGGTCGGCGGACACCTGCGGCGACGGGAGCGGAGGCGCGGCCGCCGAAGCGGACGGACCGGCGACCGATCCCGGGACAAGGTTGGCCTTCGGCGTCCGCTTCGGCAAGCCCGCGGCGGTGACGCCGCCGAGGGAGGGCTCCTTCGCCGCGTCGGCGGCCTGCCATCCGGAGTCGGCCGTGGAACCCCATGCCGCCGCGCCCGCCGCGGGCGGCTCGGTCTCACGCGGCCCGGCCTCACGGAGCACGGCCTCCCGGCGCTCGGGCTCGCGCGCCTCGGGCTCCCACGTCCCGGACTCCTGCTCGGCGTAGCCGAGCGGTTCCTCGACGTCCTCGGGGCGAGCCGTCTCCGCGCCCGCCGCCTGGCCGGCCGGGGCCTGACCCCGGGCGGCGGCGATCTCGTGCGGGTCGGGACGGCGGAACCACGCCGACTCGACGGCGGCGAAGATCGGCAGGAACTCGTCGCCATGCTCCAGCAGCGACTCGGCGGGCACCGGCGGCGCCGTCCGCGGACCGGCCGGAGCAGACGAGCCGGAGGGGCCGGACGGGCCGGACGGGCCGGACGGGCCGGACGGGCCGGCGGGGCCGGTGTCCGGCTCCAGAGGGCCGGTGCGCGGGCCCGCCGGGCCCGCGTGCGCGCCGGAGGCGCCGGCGCCCGTCCGCGGCCCGGAGGCGTCAGCGGGCGGGAGGCCGGGCGAGAAGGGCGCGGTCGGCGGGTCGGCCTGGGTGTACCGGCCGGGCGCGCGCACGGGCAGCCCGGCGGACGGACCGGCCGGCCACCCGAACGGACCCGCGGAACCGGCGGGACCGGTCGCCGGACCGGCGGTCGTGCCCGCGGCGCCGGTGGACGGACCGGCCGAGGCGGCGAAACGACCGGAGGAATCGGTGGACGGGCCCGCTTGCTCGGCGGAGCCCGCGGGTTCGGTGGGCCACACGGGCGGCGTGACGGGTCCGGACGGCCCGGAGGGCCCCGTGGAGGGGCCCACGGGCCCGAACGCCGCGTCGTCGCCCCTGCCGGCGCCGAAGGCCCCTTCGTCGCCGCGCACGGCCCCGAACAGCGGTTCGTCACCCCGCGCGCCCTGCCCGCGTCCGGGGCCGGCGGGGACCGGGCCGGCGCCTCCGGGGGCGGCGGCGGGCGCGGGACCGCCGAAGGCGCTCAGGCGCGACCCGGACGCCGGGGTGTCGCCGCCCACCGGCGCCGCGCCCGCGCCGGTGCGGAACGGCTGGAACGGGCTCTGCGAGGAGTACGGCCCGGTGCCGTTCGGCACCGGGGTGGGCCCGCCGCCGTTCGGCGGCGGCGTGGCGCCGTTCGTGAGCGGGCCGGCGCCGGCGGCGGGCTGCGCGCCGCGCCCGTTGAAGGCGGCGAACGGCTCGCCACCGCCATAGGCGCCGTTGGCGGCCAGGTCGGAGCCGCCGAACGCGGGCGAGGGGGTCTCCTGCGCCGCGCCGCGCTGCGGGAGCACCGGCCCGCGCCCGGCGGACACCGAGATGAGCTGCGGCGGGAACAGGACCATGGCGATGAGGCCGGCGGCGTCGCCGCGCCGGAGCTGCACGCGGATGTCGTGGCGCAAGGCCAGGCGGCCGACCACGAACAGGCCCATGCGGCGTGACACCGAGACGTCCACGACCGGCGGGTCGGCCAGCTTGCGGTTGGTCTCGGTGATCTCCTCGACGGTCATGCCGATGCCGGAGTCGCTGACGGCCAGCAGCGCGCCGCCGCCCTCGATCATGCTGCTGGACACCACCACGCGGGTGTTGCCCGGCGAGAAGGCCAGGGCGTTCTCGACCAGCTCGGCGACCAGGTGGACCACGTCGTTGGCCGCGTGCCCGGCGATGGCCGCGTTGCGGTGGACCTTGACGCTGACGCGCTCGTAGTCCTCCACCTCCGACAGCGACGCGCGGACCACGTCCACCAGCTTGGCGGGCTGGCTGCGCTTGCGCGCGGCCTCGTGCCCGGCCAGGACCAGCAGGTTCTCACTGTTGCGCCGCATGCGGGTGGCCAGGTGGTCCAGCTTGAACAGGTCGGCCAGGCGCGAGCCGTCCTGCTCGCCGCGCTCAAGGCCGTCGATGAGGGAGATCTGCCGCTCGACGAGCGTCTGGATCCGCCGTGAGAGGTTGACGAACATCGCGTTGACGTTGCCGCGAAGCTGGGACTCCTCGGCGGCCAGCCGCAGGGCCTGCCGGTGGACCTCGTCGAAGGCGGACGCCACCTCGCCGATCTCGTCGTTGGTCCCCACCACGATCGGCTGGACGTCCGAGGCCTCGGCGACGTCGCCGCTCTCGCGCATGCGCCGCACGACGGCCGGCAGGCGGAACCCGGCGATCTCCAGCGCCTCCGAGCGCAGGCGCCGCAGCGGGCGGACCAGCGAGCGGGCGATGAGCACCGTGGTGGCCAGCACCAGCAGGATCAGGGCGAGGATGAGCACCCCGGCGATGATCGCGTTGCGGCGCTCGGCCGACTCCAGCGCGGAGGCGCGGGCCGCGACCGTGGCGGCCACCTGGTTCTCCACCCGCTGGAACAGGTCGATGGTCTTGGTGCTGTCGTCGAACCACTGCTTGACCGCCGCGGGCCCGCGCGCCCCGTTCGCCTGCACCGGCAGGTTCCGCGAGGCCAGGGCGATCGCCCACGACTTGGTCAGCTCGGCCCTGATCGCCTGCTCGCCCACGAGCGTGGACGACAGCAGCCGGCCGTTGTCGGCCCCGGCCTCACCGCTGAAGGTGGCGACGGCGCTCTTCTGCCGCGACCGGGCGGCGATGAAGTCCTCCAGCTTGTCCGCGGTGAACCGCTGGCCGCGCGCCAGGGTGCCGATGAGCGTGCCGCGCTGCTGGGAGGCCTCTTCCTTGGCGTGGGCGAGGGCGCTCAGGCCACGCAGGTCGCCGACGAGCTGCGGGTCCTCGCTGCTCTGGATGATCTCGTCGTGCAGCCGCAGCAGCGAGGACACGATGTCGGTGTACTTGGCCGCCTGGCCGCCCTTGCGGATGACCGGCATGGTGTCCAGGCGGTTCTTGACCTGCTGGGCGTCCTGGACGGCGCGCACGCCGTACTCGGAGTCGATGGTGCCGAGGTCGCCGCGCACCTTCGTCATCGCCGCGTCGACGGCGCCGCGCTGGTCGAGCAGGGCGGCGCGCTGCTGGCGGGTGGTCTGGAACCAGACCGACCTGTCGCGTTCCAACCCCAGTTGCAGGCTGAGTTCGCGCAGATGGGCGGCGATCGTGGCCTCGGCGGCGTTGCGCTGGTAGGCGGCGACGCCGTCGATCGAGGACACGACGCGCAGACCCGCCAGCAGGACGCCGACGAGCGTGGGCACCAGGATGAGCGCCGTCAGGCGCGCGGGCACCCGCCAGTTGCGCGGCGCGAGGCGCCCCGGCCCACGACGGGCACGCTGACCATGCTGGCTGTGCTGGCTGTGCTGGCCGTGTGCCCCGTGCTGGCCGCCGGGGCCGCTCTGGCCTGCCTGCCCGCCCCCGTGCCTGCGCCGCTTGGCGCCCGTGCCGGCCTCCGGGTGGGCCCCCGGGTGTGCCGCCTTGGTCTCGGGATCCATCATGCTCACCGCGCCACCCCCTGCGCTCTTCCATGCATGGATGACGGCATGGCTGATAAGGACATAACCGGGACAATTCGACCACAAGGTCACCATTGCCGAGGACCGAACCGGCACACCCAACGTAATTGTTATGAATCGGGGAGCGATCTTGGTCGGCTGACCTGCGGGTTCAGCGCAGGGCGGCGAGCACGTGCTCGCGCACCTGCACCCGCTGCGCGGCGTCCATGATGGGCTGCCCCGATCGGTCGACCACGTAGAAGACGTCCACCGCTTCCGCGCCCAGAGTCTCCACGCGAGCCGCCCTCACGTCAAGGTTGCACTCGCCGAAGGCGCGCCCGATGCGCCACAGCAGTCCCGGACGGTCGTGCGCCCGCACCTCGACGACCGTGGCCGTCTGCGAGGCGTCGTCGACCAGGCTGACCCGCGGCGGGGCCACCGGAACCCGCGCCGGGCGCACCGACCGGGTGCGCCGCGCCAGCCTCTGCTCGATGTCCAGCCGCCCGGCCAGCACCAGGCGCAGATCGGCCTCCAGGGTGGCGGGGTCGGGCGGCGTGCCGTACTCGGGGATGACCGCGAACTCGATCACCGCCGTGGAGGACGCCGACGCGGCCGAGGCCGAGCGCACGACCATGCGGTGCGCCGCCAGCACGCCGGCCGCCCGCCAGAGCAGGCCCGGCCGGTCCGGCGCGACCACGGTGACCGCGCCGCCGTTGACGCGCACCGCGCCGCCGCCGTGCCTGGCCAGCGACGCCTGCTGCGCCGACAGCGAGGGCGCGGGCGCCGGAGGGCTGCCCGACAGGGCCGACCGCACCTTGCGCACCAGCTCGGAGACCAGGGACGCCTTCCAGGTGTTCCAGGCCGCCGGCCCGGTGGCGTTGCCGTCGGCGACCGCGAGGGCGGCCAGCAGCTCCAGCACCTCGCGGGTGCCGACCGCCTCGGCGACCCGCGAGATCGTCACCGGGTCGTCGAGGTCACGGCGGGTGGCGGTCTCGGGCAGCAGCAGGTGGTGGCGCACCACGGTGGCCAGGGTGTCGACGTCCGCGGGAACCAGGCCCATGCGGGCGCCGATGTCCCTGGCGACGATCTCGCCGGTGGTCGAGTGGTCGCCCGGCCAGCCCTTGCCGATGTCGTGCAGCAGGGCGGAGATCAGCAGCAGGTCGGGCCGGGACACCTCGCGGGTGAAGGACGCCGCGCCCGTGGCCGCCTCGATGAGGTGCCGGTCGACGGTGAAGCGGTGGACGGGGTTGCGCTGCGGGCGGTGCCGCACCCGCTCCCAGTCGGGGATGAGCCGGACGATGACGCCGGCCTGGTCGAGCTCCTCCCACACCGGCACGGCCGCGCGCCCGGCGCCGAGCAGCGCGACCAGCGCGTCGCGGGCCTCGTCGGGCCAGGGCACCGGCAGCGGCGGCGACTGGGCCGCGAGCACCGAGACGGTGGCGGGGGCGATCGGCAGCCCGGCCTCGGCCGCGGCGGCCGCCGCCCTGAGCACCAGGATGGGGTCGTTCTTGGGGTTGATCCCGCGCGCGAGGACGACCTCCCCGCCGTGCTCGACCACGCCGTCGGCCAGCGGGCGCCGCCCGCGCGGAGCCGGCCCGGACAGCAGGCGGTCCACGGTGCGCCAGGTGGCGTCGAAGGCATGGGAGATCGTGCGGCCCGCTTCGGCCATGCGGCGCATCAGGGCCTCGGCGTCCAGCAGGCCGAGCGCCCCGGCCACGGCGTCCTGCTCCTGCAGCACCAGGCGGTCGGCGCCGCGGGCGGTGACCAGGTGCAGCCCGTGGCGCACGTCCAGGAGGAACTCGTAGGCCTCGCGGACCCGCGGGCCGGGCGCGGAGGCCACCCACGCGGCGGCCACGGCCTGCATGGCCTGCACGTCGCGCAGTCCCCCGCGGGAGTCCCTGAGGTCGGGTTCGAGCAGGAAGGCCAGCTCGCCGGAGGACTCGGCGCGCTTGTCGGCCGACTCGTGCAGTTCGGCCAGCCTGCGGCGGGAGTCGGAGCGCCACTCGGCCAGCACGGCCTCGCGGGCGGCCCGCGTCAGCTCGGGGTCGCCGGCGATGTGCCGGGCCTGGATCAGCCCGAGCACCGCCTTGAGGTCTTCGCGGGCCACCTTGGTGGCCTCCTCGACGGTGCGCACCGAGTGGTCCAGCCCGAGGCCGGAGTCCCAGATCGGGTACCAGAGACGATCGGCGATGCGGCCGATGTCGTCCTGCCCGTTGTGCAGCAGCACCAGGTCGAGGTCACTGCCGGGGGCCAACTCGGCGCGGCCCAGGCTTCCGACGGCCACCAGCGCGATGCCGGTGCCCGTCAGGGCCGCGCCGGCCCCCGCGGACGGTGCGCCGGTCCCCCCGAGGGAGATGCCGGCGCCGCGTTCGTCTCCGGAGGAGAACCCGCTCTTGGCCCCCCCGAGCCCGATCCGGCCTTCGCGTCCTCCGTGCGGCTGTGGATACGCCGTGCGGAAGAGGTCGGCCAGCCAGCGGTCGATGTCCGCGGCCCGCTCCTTGCGGGCCGCGGCATATGAGCGAGCGTCGCCTCTCATCATCCGGTTAGAGGGCCTCCGGTCCGCGTTCTCCCGTTCTGACCCTGATCACGGTCTCCACGGGCACGGACCAGACCTTGCCGTCGCCGATCTTGCCCGTCTGGGCCGCCTTGACGATGACGTCGATGACGTCCTCGGCGTCCTCCTCCTCGGTGAGCACCTCGACGCGCACCTTGGGCACCAGGTCGACCTGGTACTCGGCGCCGCGGTAGACCTCGGTGTGGCCGCGCTGCCGGCCGTAACCGCTGGTCTCGCTGACGGTCATGCCCTTGACCCCGAACTGCTCGAGAGCGGCCTTGACGTCGTCGAGCTTGAAGGGCTTGATCACCGCTGTGATGAGCCTCATGCGTCTACCTTCTTCGCCACTGATGGGACTGGGCCGTTCACCTTGGCGGCGACGCCGGAGGCGTGAACGGAGCCGAGGTCGTAGCCGGTCTCGGCGTGGGTGGTGATGTCGATGCCGGTGACCTCGTCCTCCTCAGTGACCCTGAAGCCCATCGTCTTGTCAATGATCTTGCCGATGATCCAGGCGAGAATGAAGGAGTAGAGGCCCACGACGACCGGGCCCAGGATCTGGCGGCCGAGCTGGGTGAACCCTCCGCCGTAGAACAGACCCTTGGCCTGCGGGTCCAGGAAGGGGTAGGCGGCGAGGAAGCCCAGGGAGATGGCGCCGAGCGCGCCGCCGACCAGGTGGACGCCGACCACGTCGAGCGAGTCGTCGTAGCCGAGCTTGTACTTCAGGCCCACGGCGTAGGCGCAGACCGCGCCGGCGATGGCGCCGATGACGATCGCCGCCCAGGGGTCGACGAAACCACAGGCCGGGGTGATGGCGACCAGACCGGCGACGGCGCCGGAGGCCACGCCCAGCGTGGTGGAGTGCCCGTCACGGAGCTTCTCGACCAGGATCCACGCACCGGCGGCGACCGCCGTCGCGACCTGGGTGTTCATGAAGGCCAGGCCCGCGGTGCCGTCGACGGCCAGCTCGGAGCCGGCGTTGAAGCCGAACCAGCCGAACCACAGCAGGCCGACGCCCAGCAGCACCAGGGTCAGGTTGTGCGGACGCATCGGGTCCTTGCGCCAGCCGCTGCGCTTGCCGATCACCAGGGCGAGCGCGAGACCCGCCGCACCGGCGTTGACGTGGACCACCGTGCCGCCGGCGAAGTCCTCGATGCCGAGCTGGGTCAGCCAGCCGCCGCCCCAGACCCAGTGGGCCACCGGGAAGTACACGATCGTCGCCCACACGATGGAGAAGACGACCCAGGCGCCGAACTTGGCCCGGTCGGCGATCGCACCGCTGATCAGCGCGACGGTGATGATGGCGAAGGTGAGCTGGAAGGCGGAGAACACCAGGCTCGGCATGCCGGTGCCGTCGTCCTTGGTGGCGGTGTCGACCAGGCTCTGCAGCCCGACCTCCTTGAGCCCGCCGACGAACTTGTTGAGGAAGTCGTTGCCGTTCGTGCCGAACGCCAGCGAGTGACCGTAGATGACCCAGGCGATGGTTACCGTGATGATGCTGACGAACGACATCATCATCATGTTCAGGACGCTCTTGGCCCTGGTCATGCCCCCGTAGAAGAACGCGAGGCCCGGAGTCATCAGCAGCACCAACGCGGTGGCCGCGAGCATCCAGGCTGTGGTGCCGCTATCGATCTTCATTCGATGCGACCCTCCCTTACAAATGGCGTGTGGCCGTTTTCTCCCGCAGTGGGCGCTCCAGGGCTTCATTGACCGGCTGCACACTGACGTTGGGCGAAAGCGTGTTCTTCTGCCGTTTCAGGTCTGGACCTGGCGTGTTTCACGTACGTGAAACTCACGACATCGATGTTTCGGCCACGTTTCGGAGGGTCGCCAGAACGACATCGGCGCGTCCCAAAAGGACGCGCCGATGCGGGTGTTCCAGAAAAGCGCTAGGCGGCCGCCTGGGCCATCTTGCGCAGGCGGGCCAGGGCGTCGCGCTCGATGCGCCGCGCGCGGTCGCGGCCGATGCCGTACCGCTCGCCGACCTCGGTGAGGGTGTGCTCACGCCCGTCGACCAGGCCGTAACGCCAGCGCAACATCTCGCGGGTGCGGCCTTCCAGGCCCTGCAGCCAGTCGTCCAGGCGCTCGCGCTCGAGGGTGTCCATCGCCTGCTGCTCGGGGTCGGCCCAGGTGTCGTCGGCGATCATGTCGCCGAGCTCCGTCTCGTCCTCGTCGCCCACGCCGAGCTGCAGCGACACCGGGTCGGAGGCCCAGCGGCGCAGCTCGCGCACCCGCTCGATCGGCAGGTCGAGGACCTCGGCGAGGTCGGCGTCGGTCGGCTCGGCGTCCAGCTCGGCCATCATGTCGCGGCGCACGCGCATCAGGCGGGTCATCTGCTCACCGGCGTGGGTGGGCAGGCGTACCGGCCTGGCCTGCTCGTGGATGGCGCGGCCGACCGACTGGCGGATCCACCAGGTGGCGTAGGTCGAGAACTTGTAGCCCCGGCGGTAGTCGAACTTCTCCACGGCCCTGACCAGGCCCAGGTTCCCCTCCTGGACCAGGTCGATCAGCGGCATCCCCCTGCCGGAGTACTTGCGCGCGACGGCCACCACGAGCCGGAGGTTGGCCTGGATGAACTCGTCCTTGGCCCGCTGCCCCGAGACCGCGAGCCGTTCGAGCTCCTCGTCGAGGGCGCCGGCGATCTTGGGCTCCGGCTCCCCGCTGTCGAGCAGTTGCTCGGCGAACAGCCCCGCCTCGATGCGCTTGGCCAGCTCGACCTCCTGGTCCGCGCTGAGCAGTGGCACCCGCCCGATCTCGGCCAGGTAGGTGCCGAGAAGGTCCCTCTCAGCGGCCTGCTGGTCCTGCGTCCGAATCCCCGTCGGCCTTGCCATCCTGATGGCACCTCGTCTCGCCGCGCCCGCCCTGGTGTGCGGGTGAGCCCGTCGTGCCGGCCGTCCAGTGACCGGTGCGACGCGCTTCCCCCTCTTTGCCGGATCAACGTTCAGTCCAAGGCAAAGATTCCCTAAAGAGATACGACCGGAGAATGGTTTCCGGGCTCCTCCTCAAGGATGACTTCGCACCTGAGAGACACACGGATGCCCGGATAACCGACCGTCAAACAGCGACAAATGGGATCATTCGCGTAGCGCGGAGATGGCGTCGGCCAGCATCGGCCCGACGTCGCCGAGAACGTGGCCGCCCTCGACGACCACCCTGCGGCCGCCGGAGACGACCGAGTGGACGTCGCAGGCCGAAGCGCCGAAGACGACGGTCTCGGCGGGGCAGCCGCTGCCCGCGCCCGCGGTGCGCACCGAGTCCAGCCGCACCGACACCAGGTCGGCCCAGGCGCCGGGGGTGATGAAGCCCGCGTCGGGGTGGCCGAGCGAGGCCTGCCCGACCATCGTGGCCGATCTGAGCAGGTCGGCGGCCGTCCAGTGGCCCCGCTCGCCCGTCGTCAGGCGCTCCCCCAGCTCGACGGCCCGGGCCTCCTCCAGCAGGTCGATCATGGCGTTGCTGTCGCTGCCGAGGGTGACAGGCGACCCCGCGTCGTGCAGCCGGCGGGCCGGGCCGATGCCGTCGGCCAGGTCGCGCTCGGTGGTGGGGCACACGCACACGTGGGTGGAGGACCCGCCGAGCAGGGCCACGTCGACGTCCGACAGGTGGGTGGCGTGGACGGCCGTCGTGCGGGGGCCGAGGACGCCGTGCTCGTACAGCACCTGGACCGGCGTGGCGCAGTAGGTCTCGACGCAGTGACGGTTCTCGGTGCGCCGCTCGGAGACCTGGACGTGCACGGGAGCGGCCCTGCGGTGGCCGAACTCGGCGACCACGGGCATCCGCTCGGGCGGGCAGGCGCGCACCGAGTGCACGGCCCCGCCGACCACCACGTCGCCGCTGCCCGCGTACTCGCCGGCCAGGGCGTCCACCCGTTCGGCCCAGCGGTCCACGTCGCGGTCGCCGAAGCGCAGCTGCGGGCCGCTCGGCGTCGCTCCCATGCCGCCGGTCAGGTAGCAGGCGTCCAGGAGGGTGATGCGCAGGCCGGCCTCCCTCGCGGCCCGGATGAGAGCGTGGCCCATCGCGTTGGGGTCGGCGTACGGCCGTCCGCCCACGCCGTGGTGCAGGTAGTGGAACTCGCCGACGCAGGTGATGCCGGCCAGCGCCATCTCGGCGAAGGTCGCCCTGGCCAGGTCGAGGTAGGTGTCGGGGTCGAGCCGCGCCGCCACCGCGTGCATGCGCTCGCGCCAGGCCTGGAAGCTCTCGGTGCCGCCCTGGGCCTGGCCGCGCAGGGCGCGGTGGAAGGCGTGGGAGTGGGCGTTGGCCAGGCCGGGCACCGTCAGGCCGGTGAGGCGCACGACTCCCCGGGGCGCGGGGACGCCGCGTGAGACCTCGCAGATGCGGCTGCCCTCCACCTGGACCAGGACCCCGGCGACCACCTCGCCGGGATGCAACCAGGCCAGCTCGCACCAGTAGCTAAGGTCGGACACTCCCCCCATCTGTCCAGGAAAAAGTCAACGTATGTCCCGATATATGAATCAATTCATTTGCGTCATATGAAATGTCGGGAAGGGGGATGCCGGGAAGAGATGACGCTCAGGCGACCGGTCCCGCGGAGGGGCGTATGTCGATCTCGGTGATATGCGCGTCCCCGCCCGCCGTCACGGCCGCGAGGACGGCCCGCGCCACCGACTCGGGCACCAGATAGCGCTCGGGCTCGAACGCGCCGCCCTCCTGCTCGCGCACGTCCCGCTGCATGTCGGTGTTCACCCGCCCCGGGTACACCGAGGTGACGCGCACGCCGTGCGGCTCCTCCTCCTGCCGCAGCGCGTCGGCGAGGGCGCGCAGCGCGAACTTGCTGGCGGCGTAGGCGGCCCAGCCGGGGTTGGCCCGCCGGCCGGCCCCGGAGTTGACCAGCACCACGTGCCCGCGGGCGGCCCGCAGCGCCGGCAGCAGCAGGCGCGTCAGCTCGGCGACGGCGATCACGTTGACCTCCATCGTCTCGCGCCACGCCCGCACCGGCAGCTCGGCGACCGTGCCGAGCCGCGCCACGCCCGCGCTGTGCACGAGCAGGTCGAGGCGCTGGACGTCCGCCGCCGCCTCGGCCACGGCGCGCTCGTCGGTCAGCTCCACCGACCAGGGCCGCGCGCCGAGCTCGTCGCACACGGCGCGCAGCGCGGTGCCGTCGCGCCCGCCGAGGATCAGGTCGTGCGTGGGGGCCAGGGCCCGGGCGATGGCCGCGCCCACGCCGCGGGAGCCGCCGGTGATCAGTGCGATGGGTCGTGCCGTCATGCGCCTCACCTTAGGCGCAGGAGCGCTCAGGGCTGGAGGAAGACCCCGGTCTGGCCGCTCATGCGCTCGTCCTCCTCCAGCCGGGCCCGGGTGCGCAGCGGCGCCGCCTCGGCCATCGCCGCGAGCAGCAGCATCGCCACCGTCAGCGGCGCCGCGTGGGAACCGCAGACCGGCTCCTCCCCCACCGGCGCGTGCAGCACCACGTCCGCCGGGAAAGGCACCTCGGCGCGGTCGGTGATCACCGCCGTGCGCAGGCCCAGCTTGGCGGCGTACTCCAGCGCCTGCACGACCTCCAGCGGATAGCGGGGCAGGACGACGGCCAGCAGCCACTCAGAACCCGCCCGGCGGGCGGCGTGCAGCCCGTCGGTCAGCTCGGAGCCGCCGTGGACGAGCGGCCGCACGTCGGGGTGGATGCGCCGGGCGTAGTAGGCGAAGGTCATGACCGGTCCGGAGGACACCCGCAGCCCGACCACCGGCAGCGGCTCGCACACCGCGAGCGCCGCGCCGAGCCCCCGGATGCGCCCGGACAGGCCGTCGGCGGGCCGGCCGGGCGACGGGACCCCGCCGGCCAGGCGGTCGCGGACGGCCGCGAGGTTGCGGATCTCGCGGTCGATCATCTCCAGCAGGGAGCGTCCCACGGCGGCCCCGTCGCCCGCGGCATGCGGCGGCACGGCGTCGGCGGGACCGTCGCCGTTCAGCACGAGCGGACGGAGCGCGTGGCGGAACTCCGGGTACCCGGCGAAGCCCAGGGCCATCGCGAACCGGGTCACCGACGGCTGGCTCACCCCTGCGCGCTCGGCCAGCTCGACGCTCGACAGGAAGATCGCGTCAGGGAGGTTTTCGCTCAAGTAGTGCGCGATGCGCTGCTGCACGGGTGAAAGACGCCTGTCCCCGATCAGTTGCCCGAGCCCGTCCGCCACCGTCACCTCCAGCCCCCGGGGCGCGCCCCCGCGATCAACAACGCACGAGAGCGCCGTCCTCATCCCCGCCGATCAGGATCGGCCCGCCAGGGAACCCCGTTACGCCCGACCGTCCCTGCGCCTGCGCGGCCGGGCCGCCGCCGGAACCGTTTTCACGATTCCGCGTCCACGGCCAATCCGAAGTCGCCGCGGCCCCGTATCTCGTCGTGAGGACCCGGCCGGACCTCTTCCACACAGCCGACACCCGGTCGCGACGCGACCGGTGGCCGAAAGGATTTCGACGACATGGAGCTCCGGATCAACCGGCGAGCCCTGCTGGCCCTGGGCGTCGCCGGGGTGGTGGCCGCTTCCTCGCTCACCCTGCTGCGCCCCGAGGCCGGCGGCGCCTCCTCCCACCGCGAGGCGCCGCTCATCGCCGGCGACCCGCGCAACGACAACACCGACGTGTACGCCTTCGTCAGCCCCGACAGGCCCGACACCGTCACGCTCATCGCCAACTGGATCCCGTTCGAGGAGCCGGCCGGCGGGCCGAACTTCTACACCTTCGACACCAGGTCGCGCTACAACATCAAGATCGACAACAACGGCAACGGGCTGCCGGACGTCACCTACCAGTGGACCTTCCGCGACGAGGACCGCCGCGGCGCGTCGACCTTCCTGTACAACAACGGCCCGGTCACCTCGATCGGCGACGAGAACCTGCTGTTCCGCCAGCGCTACACGCTCAAGAAGTTCACGGCCCGCGACGGGTGGACGACGGTGGTCAAGGACGGCGTGGTCGCGCCGAGCAACACCGGCGCCGCGTCGATGCCCGACTACGGCAGGCTGCGCGCCCAGTCGCTGCGCCGGCTGCCCGGCGGCGGCCAGAGCTTCGCCGGGCAGGCCGACGAGGCGTTCTTCGTGGACCTGCGGGTCTTCGACCTGCTGTACGGCGGCGACCTGTCGGAGGTCGGCCAGGACACCACCAGGGGCTACAACGTCCACAGCATCGCCATCCAGGTGCCCAAGGACGAGGTGGCGCTGAAGGGCGACGCCCGGCGCAACCCGGTCATCGGCGTGTGGTCCACCACCGAGAAGTGGAGCCCGGGCGGGTACCGGCAGGTGTCGCGGCTCGGCAACCCGCTGGTCAACGAGGTCGTCGTGCCCGCCGCCCTGAAGGACACCTTCAACGCGATCAGCCCGGACAAGGACGCCGGCATCCCGGCGGTCGTCAAGCGGGTCACCCACCCCGAGCTGCCCAAGCTCGTCGAGGGCATCTACAAGATCCCCGCGCCCAAGACGCCCCGCGCCGACCTGGTCGAGATCTTCCTGACCGGCATCGCCAAGGCCAACGGCCCCATCAAGGCCGACCTCAACTCGCAGATCTTGAACAGGGACGCCGACCCCAGGGCGTTCCGGCCCTCGGAGATGCTGCGGCTGAACATGGCGGTGCCGCCGGCGCGCGACCCCAACCGGCTCGGCGTCCTCGCGGGCGACCTGCAGGGCTTCCCGAACGGGCGCCGTCTGGGCGACGACGTCGTGGACATCTCGCTCCAGGCCGTCGAAGGCGCCGCGCTGACCGGCAAGCTGGTCGACGCCCTGGCCGCGGGCGACAAGGTCGACGCCAACGACAAGCCGTCCCAGCCGCACTTCCCCTACATCCCGCTGCCCGGCTCCGCCGCCGTCAACCAGCGCTGACCGCGCCCCGGCGCGCGCCACACCGCTGACCGCGCCCCGGCGCGCGCCATATCGCTGACCGCGCCCCGGCGCACCAAACCCCTTCGCGACGAGGCCGGCGACCCCCCGCCGCCTCGCCGCGTCCCCCGGCGCCGCCGCCTCCTCCAGTCCTTTCACCGGCCTCCACGGCCGGTGGGGACCGCCACGGCCGTCCAGGAACGATCACGGGAACACCAGGAGAATCACCATGTCCCATCTCGATCGCCATCGCGGCGGCCTGCGCGCGGCGGCCCTCACGGGGGCTGGTGCCCTCGCGGTGGCCCTGGCGGTCACGGCCGCGGCGACCTTGCTGCCCCCGTCGCCGGCCTCGCCCGCCGCCCCCGCCGCTCCCGCCGCCCAGGCCCCCGCGCTCGCCGCGGCGCCGCGCTCGCCCGCGGAGGCGGCCGCGGCCGTGAAGACCCTGACGGTGCGGCTGAGGAGGCTGCCCGAGGACCACCAGGCGTGGGCGTCGCTCGGCGTCGCCTACGTGGAGCAGGCCCGGGTCACCGCCGACCCCTCGTCCTACGTCAGGGCCGAGCGGGCGCTGGCCCGCGCGACCGCCCTGGCGCCGGGCGACCCGGCCGTCCTCACCGGCCGGGCCGCGCTCGCCGCCGGGCGCCACGACTTCACCGACGCGGCCCGCCTGGCACTGCGGGCGATCGCGGCCGACCCATACGGCGCCGCCGCTTACGGCGTGCTGACCGACGCCCGCACCCAGCTCGGCGACTACGCGGGCGCCACCGCCGCCGTGCGGCGCATGATGGACCTGCGGCCCGGCGTCGCCTCCTTCACCCGCGCCTCCTACGACGCCGAGCTGCGCGGGGACCTCCGCGAGGCCCGGCGGATGCTGTCGGCGGCCCTGGACGACGCGCTCGCCCCCGAGGACGTCGCCTACTGCCGCTACTACCTGGGTGAACTGGCGCTGCGCGCGGGCGACCTGGCGCGGGCCGGGCGGATGTACCAGGAGGCGCTCCGCGCCCTGCCCGGCTTCGTCCCCGCCCTGGCGGGCCGGGCCCGCGCCGAGGCGCTCGGCGGGCGGCTCGGCGACGCCGCCGCCGGGTACGCCGCCGTGGTCGAGCGCCTCCCCCTGGCCCAGTACATCGTCGAGTACGGCGAGGTCCTGCGGAAGCTCGGCAGGGACCCAGCCCCGCAGTGGGAGCTGCTGAGGGCCCAGAAGCGGCTGATGGCCGCGGGCGGGGTCCGCGACGACCTCACCTGGGCCGAGTTCGAGGCCGACCACGGGTCCGCGTCCGAGGCCGTGCGGCACGCGAAGGCCGAGTACGGCAGGAACCCCAACATGGCCGCCGCCGACGCCCTGGCCTGGGCGCTGCACAAGGCGGGCCGGTCCCGCGAGGCTCTTCCGTACGCCAGGAAGGCGACCGCCCGAGGGTGGCGCAACGCCCTGGCCCGCTACCACCGCGCCACGATCGAGCACGCGCTCGGACGCGGCTCCGCCGCCCGCCCGCCCGCCGCGTCCGCCGGCCCGCGCTTCTCCCCCGACCTCCCAGCCCTCGCGAGGCCCTCATGATCGCCCTGGTCCTGGCCGCCGTCGTGGCGGCCCACCCGCTCGGCAACTTCACGGTCAACCACTACGACGGGCTGCGGGTCACCCCGCAGCGGGTCGGGAACACGGCCATCGTCGACTACGCCGAACTGCCGACGCTGCAGAGCGCGGCGCGGGTCGACGCCGACGGCTCCGGCGCGGCCTCCCCCGCCGAGCGGGCCGCGTACGCCGCCGCGGCGTGCGCGGAGCTGTCCCGCGCGCAGCGTCTGACGGTGGACGGCAGGACGCTGCCCTGGCAGGTCGGCGCCGCCTCCTACGCCTACGCCCCGGGGCAGGGCGGCCTGCGGACCAGCCGCCTCACCTGTGACCTGTCGGCTCCGGCCGCCGTCTCCGCCGCGTCCTCGATCGTGTTCACCGACTCCTTCCTCGGCGACCGCATCGGCTGGCGCGAGATCACCGCGGTCCCCGAGGGAGTGCGGTTCGACCAGCCGTCCGTGCCCGCGACGAGCGTGAGCGACCGGTTGCGCTCCTACCCTGCCGACCTGCTCACCGCCCCCCTCGACCAGCGCTCGGCCACCCTGCGCACCACCTCCGCGAACCCGGGCCAGGCGGCGCCGGCTTCCGGATCGGGGACGTCGGCTTCCGGCCAGGCGGCGCCGGCATCCGGGTCGGGGGCACCGGCATCCGGGTCGGGGGCACCGGCGCCCGCCTCCGGCTCCGCGCCGGGCGACGGGGCCGGGGGCCGGCCGCTCGCCTCCCTGGCGGGGCCGTCCCTTCCCGGGCCGATCGGAGACTGGCTGGCCGGCCTGGACCGCACGTTCACCGGCCTCATCGGCGCCTCCTCCCTCACCGTGCCGCTCGGCCTGCTGGCCGTGCTGCTTGCGGTGGCGCTCGGCGCCGGGCACGCGCTGATCCCCGGGCACGGCAAGACCGTCATGGCCGCCTACCTGGCCGGACGCCGGGGCCGCCCGCGTGACGCCCTGGTCGTCGGAGCCACGGTCACCGCCACGCACACCGCGGGCGTGCTCGTCGTGGGCCTGCTGATCAGCGCGCTCTCCGCCGTGGCCGGGGAGTCGGTCCTGTCCTGGCTCGGGATCGCCAGCGGCCTGCTCATCGTCGCCGTGGGCCTGCGCCTGCTGTGGTCCGCCGCCCGCGCCCACCGCGGCTCCCCCGAGAACGACCATGGACACGGCCACGGCCACGACCATGGACACGCGCACGGCCACGGGCACGGTTCCGGGCATGCGCCGGGAGACGAAGACGCGGGCGAACACGGCGTCGCGGACCGAGGCCCGCACGGACACCCGCACGGACACGGGCACGGCCACGGCCACGGGCACGGGCACGGCCACGGGCACGGCCACGGCCACGGGCACGGGCACGGGCACGGGCACGGGCACGGGCACGGACACGCGCGTGGGGGCGGCGGGCGGGCCGGGTTGATCGGGCTGGGGGTGGCGGGCGGCCTGGTGCCGAGCCCGTCGGCGCTGATCGTGCTGCTCGGCGCCGCCGCCCTCGGCCGTACGTGGTTCGGCGTCGCCCTGGTCGCCGCCTACGGCCTGGGCATGGCGGCCACCCTGACGGCGACCGGCCTGCTGCTGGTGAGGCTGGCGAGCCGGCTGGACGCGCTCGCCGCGAAACGCGAGGGCCTGGCGGGCCGCCTCGCCGGACTCACGCCCATCGGCACCGCCGCGACGGTCGTCCTGCTCGGCGCCGGCCTCGCCGTCCGCGGTCTGACCGGCGCCATCTGAGCGGCACCATTTGACCAGCACCGTCTGAGCGGCACCGTCTGAGCGGCGCCGGTCCGACCAGCGCCGTCCGCGACCAGCGCCGTGCGACCGCGGCTCCGGTGCGAACGGCATCCTGCGCGGGGCCGGGCGCATCTCCTCGCCCGCCTGGTGGGCTGGTCAGGTGGTGAGGGTGGCGGCCAGGACGCCCAGGTGGGTGAGGGTCTCGTCGATCGTGGACGTGAGGGGCTGGACGCAGACGTGGTCGGCTCCGGCGTCGTGGTGGGCGCGGACCCTCTCGCCGATGGCGTCGGCGTCGCCCCAGGCCACGATCGCGTCCACCAGCGCGTCGCTGCCGCCGTCCGCGAAGTCGGCGTCGCCCCACCCCATCTCGCGCAGGTTGTTGAGGTAGTTCGGCAGCGTCAGGTACAGGGCCATGTACTCGCGCGCGGTGGCACGGGCCCGGTCGGCGTCGGTGTCCAGGACGATGGCCTGCTCAGGGACGAGCAGGGGCTCGGGGCCGAGGATCTCCCTGGCCTTGGCCGTGTGGTCGGGGCCGACGAAGTAGGTGTGCGCGCCCTGGGTGCGCTCTGCCGCGAGCCTCAGCATGCCGGAGCGCAGCGCGGCCAGGACGCGGGCGGGCCGTTCGGGCAGCGGAGCCTGGTAGGGGGCCTGGTCCATCGCGTCGAGGTAGGCGCGCATGGTCGAGACGGGCTTGCCGTAGTCGTGGCCGCGCACGGCGACCAGCGGCACGTGGCTCACGCCGAGGCCGAGGATGAACCGTCCCGACCACGCCTCGGCCAGGGCGTTGGCGCCCGCGTCCGCCGAGGCCGCGTCCCGGGCGTAGAGGTTGGCGATGCCGGTGGCGACGATGAGGCGGTCGGTGGCCGAGAGCAGGATGCCGGAGTTCACCAGGGAGTCCTTGGCGCCGTAGACCTCGGAGATCCACAGGGACCGGTATCCGAGGTCCTCGATCGCGCCGGCCGCCCTGCGGGTGCTCTCCGCGTCCAGGCGGCCGAGGGTGCCGAGCCACACGCCGCTCCTGCCGAGCCGCCGCCTGAGCTCCGCCGGGTCCGGAACCGCCGAGGTGTCCTTGTGCATGCTCGCCTCTCCACGTCCATCCGTTGGTCCGCCTGCCCGCCGGCCTGCTCGATCGTGATCCGTCGACACGTGATCGGGTGGTCCGCCGGCGCCGCGGGCCCGCCCATGGTGGTGCGGGCCGCGTCACGCTGAAGCCTCCCCACCGGCGACGCCTGCTACGCACGGTCACGATCTCACTACACTTCGGGAGAGGACGGGCGGGCCTCCGGATGGCACGTCCACTCCTCCCCGCTGCGAGGCGTACAGGACGCCGGCGGCCGCGGAGGCAAGCCGCCGCGAGCCATAGGATCACGGCATGAGGCGGGCACTGATCTGGCTGCACGGCGGGGCGTGGATGCAGCGCGACGCCGGGGAGCGTTCGCGCGGCATCCTGGCCGCCCACGGGCTCGACGTCCACCCGGCCACCTACCGGCTGAGCCATGAGGCCACCTGGCCGGCGCAGCTCGACGACGTGCGCGAGGCGGCGCGCAAGGTCCGCGCCGATCATCCCGGCGTGCCGCTGCTGGTCGCCGGCACCTCGGCGGGCGCCCATCTGGCCCTGCACATCGCGCTGCGGGGCGTGGACGCGCCCGACGACGTGGCCGGGGTGATCGCCTGGGCTCCTCCGCTGGACCCGCTGGCGGCCGACTGGCCGGAGTGCCGCGACGCCGGCAGCCCGTGGGCGCGGCTGCTCGGCCACGTCCCGGCCCCCGGCGACCAGGCCACCGCCGATGTGACGCCGGCCAACCACGTGGGCAACGGGGTGCCCGTCCTGCTGCTGCACGGCCGGGAGGACGACGTCGTCCCGGCGACGCAGACCTTGGACCTCAGCAACGCCCTGCTGGCCTCGGGCCACCCCGTGACGACCTACCTCACGGCGGGAGGCCACGACGACGACCTCGGCCGCGAGGACGTCCGGCAGGTCGTCGCCTCGTTCCTCGCCCGCCTCCCCGGCTGAGCCCCTGATCGGCCCTCCCCGCTGAGCCCCTGAGCGGCGCCCCTCACGGGGCGAGGGCCACGGGCACGAAACCGGCCGCCACGCCCGCCGCGGACGCGGCTCGGCGCGCGGCGGCCGGCGGCCGCTCCGGAGCGTCAGTGGCGGACGCCGTACTCGCGGCGGATCTCCCGGGCGACCTCCTCCAGCCGGTCGCGGGTCTGGAGCAGCCGTGCCTCGGCCTCTTCGGTGCGGGCCTCGGCGGCCATGGCGCGGTTGCCGGTCTGCGCGCCGATCTGCCGCTTCGCGCGGGCCTTGAGCTGGCGCATCTTCCACTTGTCCATGAATTTCATCGCGCTTGCCTCCTCACCCGATCAACGTTCGTCCCCGCTCACTCCCCCGTAATCGGCGGGCTATGCGTGGTCGCGGACGGCGCGGAGGACCACCGTGCTCAGGAGACGGCCGGAGGGGCCCGGATCAGGAGAAGATCGTCCGCCGGACGGCGGGGAAGCGGCGGGCGGTGCGCAGGAAGGTCTTGAAGGCCAGCCTGGTCACGGTGCCGCCGCCGACGAACTGCCGGGCCGCGCGCAGCGAGTCGCGGACGGCGGCGAAGCCGTACTCACGCATCCGCTCCTCGTAGCCGGCGATCGCCTCGACCGGGTCCTGCCCGCTGGTGAGGGCCCGGCAGAGCAGGCCGGCGTCACGCAGGGCGGTGTTGGCCCCGACTCCGCGCATCGGCGTCATGCTGTGGACGGCGTCGCCGAGCAGGGTGACCGTGGTCGCCGGCCAGGGGCCGACGGGCACCGAGGTGCGGATCGGCAGCAGCGAGACGGTGTCGGGGTGGGACATGGTGACCAGCCGGCGCAGGTCGGGGTGCCAGCCCGTCATCATGCCGGCGACGGTGTCGCGCAGTTCCTCACCGGACAGGGCGGACGGGTCTCGCGGGTAGCGCCGTTGCTGCGCGGCGAACGCCCACAGGACGTAGCTGCCGGTGTTGTCGTACAGGGCGCCCTCCCTGTCGGTGCCGCCGATGACGCCGCGCGGCGGGGCGGGGGCCTCGCCGAGGTCGTGCGGGGCGCAGAACAGGCCGGCGCCCTTGGGCGGGATGACGTTGCTAGGCCGCTGGACCAGGCCCGGGTCGATCAGGTCGCGGGTGCGCGCGGTGAGCGGGAACTTGCCGGCCACCCCGAGGATGCCGGTGTCGACGCGCTGGGCGTGCGGCAGGTACTGCTTCCTGACCCGCGAGTTGCCGCCGTCCGCGCCGACCACGATGTCGGCGACGTCGCTGGTGCCGTCCCCGAAGAACAGCCGGACGCGCCCGTCGTCCTCCCGCTCGTAGCGCTCGAAGGTCTTGCCGAAGCGCACCACCTCCTCCAACCCGGACAGCAGGATCTGCCTGAGCGTGATGCGGCTGACCGAGTGGTGGTCGTCGACGGGGTCGTCGACCTCGGGCACCTGCATCAGCAGCAGTTCTTCGAGCTGTTCGGTGAGGAAGGCCAAGCCCTGGCCGCGCGCGCCGGTGGTGGCGACGAAGCTCTCCCAGAGCCATGGCGGCAGGCAGTCGTGCAGGGCCCGCGCGCCGTTGGGGTCGATGTGGACGCGATACCCCTGCAGCCGGTCGCCGGGGGTGCGGTCGCGTTCGTAGACGGTCACCTGGGCGCCCGCCTTGTGTAGTCCTTGTGCCAGGCAGAGGCCGCCGACGCCGCCTCCGATCACCGCTATGCGTGGGTTCATGTCCCCAACTATCAACCGTACGGATGATTGTGTCAACCGCACGGATGGAAATCTCATCCTTGAGGATGAGAGTGCTAGCGTGATCCCATGAGACGTGCCCCCGCCGAACGACGGCGCGACCCCGAGCGCACCAAAGAGCGCATCGTGCGGGCCGCCATCGAGGAGTTCGGCGCCAAAGGGTTCGCCGGCGCCCGGGTGAGTGAGATCGCGGCCAGAGCCGGGGTGAACAAGCAGCTCATCTCGTACTACTTCGGCGGCAAGGAAGGCCTGTACCGCGAGCTCACCGACCGCTGGCAGAGCGCCGAGAGCGGCTTCGCCGACCCCGCCGCCCCGCTCCCCGACCTGGCCGCGGCCTACGTCCGGGCCAACGCCGCCAACCGCGACTTCGGCCGCATGATGGTGTGGGAGGGCCTGACCGAGGGCGGCGCCGTCACGCCCGAGCTCGGCGAAGACCTGCGGCGCGATCTCGCGGACATGCGGCGGCGCCAGGCGGACGGCGAGTTCCCCGCCGACATCGACCCGGCGTGCCTGATGCTGGCCCTGTTCGCCCTGTCGAGCGCGGGCGTGGCCTTCCCGCATCTGGTGCGGGTGCTGTGCGAGGCCGACCCGGCCTCACCGGAGTTCACCGACCACTACGCCGACCAGGTCAGGCGTCTGGTGGCCCACCTGCGCCCGTGACCGGAGCGAGAGGGGCCGTCACGGGTGCCGGTGCGGCCGCGCGGCCGTCTCGCCCCTCTTCGCCGGCTCGCCTCTCTTCACCGCTTCGGCGGCCTTGCCGCTCTTCACCGCTTCGGCGGCCTTGCCGCTCCAGACCGAGGGCAGGTCGTGCCGGCCGGACACGAACTCCTGCACGGCGATCTTCGCCCTGATCACCGGACGGCGCCAGCGGATCTCCCGGTGCACCGCGGTGGCCATCTTGGACGCCCGCGGCCGCCGCGAGCCGGGGGCGAAGAACCAGCGCGCCCATGGGGACCCGGGACGCGCGAGCCGCACCGCGCCGACGATCAGCAGGACGGGGACGAACAGCCCCGCCAGGCCGGTCCAGATCTTGCCCTTGAGCAGCGTGACCACGGCGAGCGCGAGGTTGAGCAGCAGCAACAGGCCGGCCGACCACCGGCCGGCCGGCGAGGGCTCGGGCTCCTCCCAGCCGAAAGGACGCAGGCCCAGCAGCAGGAGCAGCGTCACCGCGACGGCCACGAACACCGCGTCGACCGACGTGCGCCCCTCCTCCGACCAGTAGACGTCGCGCAGGTGCAGGATCAGCGCGAACTCGTCCAGCACCAGCGCCGCGCCGACCCCGAACACCGCCGCGGTGCAGGCGTACCAGCCGGGGGACAGCCCCGCGGTGACCAGCCCGGCGACCCCGCCGAACATCATGAGGACCACGCCGAACACGACGTGGTGGACGTGGACGTCGCCGACGTTGACGTCGCGGAACCAGCCGACCTTGGCCCGGATCAGCCGCACGTTGACGCGCGTGAAGACGAACGTGACGATCAGCGCCGACAGGAAGCAGAAGAGCGGCAGCCGTCCGGTGTCGATGATCCGTTCGTGAAACCAGACTCCCACAGGCATCCCCCAGTACCGATGCTACGTACGGTCCCGGGGTCGTTGATCCACCGGGCCGTGCCGTCCGCTCCGCCGGCCGTCGTTCCCGCTCTCGGCCGGCCCTCTGTTCGACGATCGGGAGGGCGGCGCGGTGCCCGGAGCGGCGCCGGTTCCGGCGGCCGGGCGCGGCGTTCACAGCCGATCGCCGCCGGGGGCGTTCAGGCGAGGAAGGCGCGCAGGAGGGCGGCGGTGCCCTCCAGGTGCTCGACGACGGCCCGCCGCGCGGCCTCGGCGTCCCCGGCGAGGATGGCGGCGACCATCGCGGCGTGCTGCGCGGCGGCGTGGTCGATGTTGGGGCCGAGCACCGGGATGGCGTTCAGCAGGTCGGTGACCCGCAGCCGCGCGTCGGCGGCGGCCGAGGCCAGCAGCGCCGACCCGGTGAGCTCGGCGATGGACAGGTGGAAGGCGGTGTCCAGCCGCCGGTAGTCGGCCGGAGCGGCGTCGTTGACGCCGGCCAGCCTGCGCCGCAGCGTTTCGCGCTGCTCGCCGGTGAGCTCGGTGGCCGCCAGCACCTGGGCGGCGCCGCACTCGATGGCCATGCGGAAGGTCAGCGCGTCGTCCAGCTCGTCCGCGCCCATTTGCTTGACGGCCCTGCGCAGGTCGCCCTGGCGCGGGCGCGGGGGCTGGTAGACGACGAACGCTCCGCCGTACCGGCCGCGGCGCACGTCGAGGTAGCCGGCCTCCTGCAGGGCGCGGATGGCCTCACGCAGGGTGACCCGGCTGATGCCGAGCCGGGCGGCCAGCTCGCGTTCGGGGGGAAGCTTGTCGCCGGGCGCGACGACGCCGAGCTTGATGGCCTGCAGCAGCCGCTCGACGGTCTCCTCGAAGGCGTTGCCGGCGCGGACGGGCCGCAGGAGCGCGACGAGCTGGTGCCCGTCCATCACGCCCTCCCCTGAAACGGTCCCAATGGTTCGAGATTAGTCCATTCCGCTGCTGGGGCGGGGCGGACCGTTGACGGGGGGCCGCCGCTGGTGCTTGCATGCCTCCAATGGTCTGTTTCCAGACTTTTGCCGGAAGGGGACACGGTGCTCACCGTCGACCAACTGCGTGAAGAGGTGTCCGCCGGGCGGGTCGACACCGTGCTCCTTGCCATCGCCGACATGCAGGGACGCCTCCAGGGCAAGCGGCTGTCCGCGCGCTACTTCCTCGAGGAGGTGCTGCACCACGCCGCCGAGGGATGCAACTACCTCCTCGCCGTGGACATCGACATGAACACCGTCGACGGTTACAGCATGTCGTCCTGGGAGCGGGGGTACGGCGACTTCGTGATGCGCCCGGATGTGTCCACCCTGCGCCGGGTGCCCTGGCAGGAGGGCACGGCCATGCTGATGGCCGACCTGGTCTGGGAGGACGGCTCGGACGTGACGGCCTCGCCCCGGCAGATCCTGCGCGGGCAGACGGCCCGGCTGGCCGAGCGCGGCTGGGCGGCCTACGTGGGCACCGAGCTGGAGTTCGTCGTCTACAACGACGGCTACGAGACCGCGTGGTCCAAGGCGTACCGCGACCTGACCCCGGCCAACCAGTACAACGTCGACTACTCCCTGCTCGGCGGCGCGCGCGTCGAGCCCCTGCTGCGCCGGGTCCGGCTCGGCATGGAGGGCGCGGGCATGTACGTCGAGTCGGCCAAGGGCGAGTGCAACCTCGGTCAGCACGAGATCGCCTTCCGGTACGCCGAGGCGCTGACCACCTGCGACAACCACGTCATCTACAAGAACGGCGCCAAGGAGATCGCCGCCCAGGAGGGCATGTCGGTCACCTTCATGGCCAAGCCGAACCAGCGCGAGGGCAACTCCTGCCACATCCACATCTCGCTGCGCGGCGAGGACGGCGAGCCGGTCATGGCCGGGGACGGGCCGCACGGGCTGTCCCGGCTCGGCGAGCACTTCATCGCCGGGCAGCTCGCCGCGATGCGCGAGCTGACGCTGCTGTACGCGCCGAACATCAACTCCTACAAGCGGTACGTCCCCGGAAGCTTCGCCCCGACGGCGGTCAAGTGGGGCGTGGACAACCGCACCTGCTCCCTGCGCCTGGTCGGGCACGGCCCCTCGCTGCGCGTGGAGAACCGCGTGCCCGGCGGCGACGTCAACCCCTACCTGGCGGTCTCCGGCCTCATCGCGGCCGGGCTGTACGGCATCGAGCACGAGCTGCCGCTGGAGGAGGCCTGCACCGGCAACGCCTACACGGCGGGCGCCGAGACCGTGCCGTCGACGCTCCGCGACGCCCTGGCGCTGTGGGAGGGGTCGAAGATCGCCAAGGACGCGCTCGGCGAGCAGGTCGTCGAGCACTACGCCAACAACGCCCGGGTCGAGCTGGCCGCCTTCGACGCGGCGGTGACCGACTGGGAGCTGTTCCGCGGCTTCGAGCGGATGTGACATGACCATGAAGATCATCAACCCTGCCACCGAGACCGTGCTCGCCGACGTCGAGCTGGCCGACGTCGCCGAGACCGACCGCGCGGTGGAGCGCGCCAGAAAGGCCTTCCCCGCCTGGCGGGAGGTCTCCCCCGGCGACCGCGCCCGCCTGCTGCGGCGCTTCGCCGACCTGGTCGACCGGCACGGCGAGGAGCTGGCCGAGCTGGAGCTGGCCAACTCCGGGCATCCGATCGGCAACGCCCGCTGGGAGGCCGGCAACGTCCGCGACGTCCTGCACTTCTACGCGGGCGCCCCGGAGCGCAACCATGGCAAGCAGATCCCGGTGCCGGGCGGGGTGGACATCACCTTCGCCGAACCGCTCGGCGTCGTGGGCGTGATCGTGCCGTGGAACTTCCCCATGGTCATCATGACCTGGGGGGCGGCCCCGGCACTGGCGGCGGGCAACACGGTCATCGTGAAGCCCGCCGAGTGGACCCCGCTCACGGCTCTGAGGCTGGCCGAGCTGGCCTTGGAGGCCGGCCTCCCCGAGGGGGTGCTCCAGGTCCTGCCTGGGGCAGGGGAGGTCGCGGGGGCCCGGCTGGTCGACCACCCGGGCGTCAACAAGATCGTCTTCACCGGGTCGACGGAGGTGGGCAAGCTCATCACCGCCCGGGCGGCCGAGCAGGTCAAGCGGGTGACGCTGGAGCTCGGCGGCAAGAGCGCCAACGTGGTCTTCGCCGACGCCGACATCGAGCGGGCCGCCGCCACCGCCCCCTCGGCCGTGTTCGACAACAGCGGGCAGGACTGCTGCGCGCGCTCGCGCATCCTGGTGGAGCGTCCGGTCTTCGAGGAGTTCCTCGACCGGCTGGTCGCGACGGTCGGCGGCCTCGTCGTGGGCGACCCGCGCGACCCCGGCACCGCCATGGGGCCGCTGATCAGCGCCGAGCACCGCGACCGCGTGGCCTCGTTCGTGACCGGCACGCCGCACTTCCAGGGGACGTGCCCGGACGGGAAGGGCTTCTGGTTCCCGCCGACCGTGCTCACCCACGAGTCGCTGGACGAGCGCGCCTACACCGAGGAGATCTTCGGGCCGGTGGTCAGCGTCGTCCCCTTCGAAGGTGAGGCCGAGGCCGTCCAGATCGCCAACGACACCCGGTACGGGCTCTCGGGGTCGATCTGGACGCGGGACGTCGGGCGGGCCCTGCGGGTCGCCCGCGCCATCGAGGCCGGCAACCTGTCGGTGAACTCCCACTCCTCGGTCCGCTACTGGACGCCGTTCGGCGGGTTCAAGCAGTCGGGGCTCGGCCGCGAGCTGGGCCCGGACGCGCTGGCCGCCTTCACCGAGACCAAGAACGTCTTCATCGCCCACTGACCGCCGCCGTCCCACCGCCCCGGCCGGGGGCCACGGGAGTCCACCAGCACCAGGGAGTACCTCACCATGCAACGTCTGCGCGACCGCGTCGCCGTCATCACGGGCGCGGCGGGGGGCATCGGCCTCGCCACGGCCCGCCGCTTCGCCGAGGAGGGCGCCAAGGTCGTGTGCGCCGACCTCGACGAGGAGGGCGGCGCGAAGATCGCCGAAGAGGTCGGGGGCATCTTCGTCCGGACCGACGTGACCAGCGAGGACGACGTCGCCGAGATGTTCCGCACGGCGTTCGACACCTACGGCTCGGTGGACGTCGCCTTCAACAACGCCGGCATCTCACCACCCGACGACGACTCCATCCTGACCACCGGCATGGACGCCTGGCGGCGGGTTCAGGACGTCAACCTGACCAGCGTGTACCTGTGCTGCAAGCACGCCATCCCGTACATGCGGCGGCAGGGCAAGGGTTCGATCATCAACACCGCGTCGTTCGTCGCCGTGATGGGCTCGGCGACCTCCCAGATCTCCTACACCGCCTCCAAGGGCGGCGTGCTGGCCATGTCCCGCGAGCTCGGCGTGCAGTTCGCCCGCGAGGGCATCCGGGTCAACGCCCTGTGCCCGGGACCGGTGAACACCCCGCTGCTGCAGGAGCTGTTCGCCAAGGATCCCGAGCGGGCGCAGCGGCGCCTGGTGCACATCCCGCTCGGCCGGTTCGCCGAGGCGTCCGAGATCGCCGCCGCGGTCGCCTTCCTGGCCTCCGACGACGCGAGTTTCATCACCGGCGCGGAGTTCCTCGTGGACGGCGGCATCTCCGGCGCCTACGTGACCCCGCTGTAGCCTGGTCGACCATGTCGCGACCCGTCATCGGCATCACCTGCTACGTCGAGCCCGCCGCCTTCACGGTCTGGCGGATGCCGGCGGCGCTGCTGCCGTACACCTACGTCGAGCACGTCGAACGGGCGGGCGGCCAGCCGGTCATCCTGCCTCCGGCGGGCGACCCGGCGTCGCTGGCCGGCCGGCTGGACGGCCTCATCGTGGCCGGCGGCGGGGACGTCGACCCGGCCAGGTACGGCGAGCGCCCGCACCCGCGGACGGGCTACGTCCGCGAGTCCCGCGACGAGGCGGAGTTCGGGCTGGTCGGGGCGGCGCTCTCGGCCGGGCTCCCCTTCCTCGGGGTGTGCCGGGGGATGCAGGTGCTGAACGTCCACCTGGGTGGCACCCTGCACCAGCACCTGCCGGACGTCGTCGGGCACGACGGGCACTCTCCGGCCCCCGGCGAGTTCGGCCACCTGCCGGTGCGCCCGGTGCCGGGCACCGCCCTGTCCAAGGTCCTCGGGGACGGCGAGGTCGCCGCCGCCCACTACCACCACCAGGCCGCCGATCGCCTCGGCGACGGCCTCACGGTCGCGGCGACCTGCGAGGACGGCACCGTGGAGGCCGTGGAGCTGGCGGGCCACCCCTTCGCCCTGGCCGTCCAGTGGCACCCCGAGGCGGGCGAGGACGGCCCGCTGTTCGAGGCGCTCGTCGCCGCCGCGACGGCGGGCGATCGGCATTGGTAGGGTGGGCGGGAACACCGATGATCCCGTGCGGGAGAGCGTCCTGACATCCGGTCAGGACCCCTGAAGGAGCAAGTCCTCCCCGCGAACCTCACAAGGCAAAGGACCGCGCGGGCCAGGTGATCTCTGGAAAGCAGGCCCTCTCCGTGGGGCCTCGCCGAAGGTGAAAGTCCGGTAAAACCCGGGCGAAACTCTCAGGCACCGATGACAGAGGGGGAGGATGCTCTCATCCAACCCTGTCTGAGGTGCGCATCATGTCCCGACCCACACCGCTCCGCGAGGTGCACGAGAGCCTCGGCGCGACGCTCACCGACTTCGCCGGCTGGCTGATGCCGCTGCGCTACGGCAGCGAGTCCGCCGAGCACAACGCGGTGCGCACGGCCGCCGGGCTGTTCGACCTCTCCCACATGGGCGAGATCTTCCTCACCGGGCCGCAGGCGGGCGAGGCGCTGGACCACGCGCTGGTGGGCAGCCTGTCGACGCTGGAGCCCGGCCGGGCCCGCTACACCATGATCTGCGCGCCCGACGGCGGCGTGCTCGACGACCTGATCGTCTACCGCCTGGCCGCCGAGGAGTACCTCGTCGTGGCCAACGCCTCCAACTACGAGCAGGTGGCGGCCGAGCTCACCGAGCGCGCCGAGGGCTTCCAGGCCGAGGTGCGCGACCGGTCCGCCGAGTACGCGCTGATCGCCGTCCAGGGGCCCCGCGCGCAGGAGATCCTCGCCACGCTCACCGACGCCGACCTGCCCGGCCTGAAGTACTACGCGGGCCTGCCCGGCACCGTGGCCGGCGTCGAGGCGCTCATCGCCCGCACCGGGTACACCGGCGAGGACGGCTTCGAGCTGTTCGTCGCCGCGGGCGACGCCGTCACGCTGTGGCAGGAGCTCACCAAGGCCGGCGACTCCCACGGCCTGCGCCCCGCCGGGCTGTCCGCCCGCGACACGCTGCGCCTGGAGGCCGGCATGCCGCTGTACGGCAACGAGCTGAACGCCGGGCTGACCCCCTTCGACGCCGGCCTCGGCCGGGTCGTACGGTTCGATAAGGCCGGCGACTTCGTCGGCCGCGCGGCGCTCGCGCCGCTCAAGGACGTCCCTCCGCGCCGGCGCCTGAGCGGCCTGGTCGCGCGGGGCCGCCGAGTGCCGCGCCACGGCTATCCCGTGGTGCTGCTGACTGACGGCACCGTCGTTGGAGAGGTCACCAGCGGCGCGCCGTCCCAGTCCCTCGGCAAGCCGATCGCGATGGCCTACGTGGACACCAACGTGTCCGATGGGCTCGCGGTCGACATCCGTGGTACCCATGAACCGGTCGACGTGATTGACCTGCCTTTTTACCGGAGGAGCAAGTGAGCAGCATTCCCGAGGAGCTCAGCTACACCAAGGAGCACGAGTGGGTGGCCGGCCTCGACGACGGCCTCACCGTGACCGTGGGCATCACGGCGTTCGCCGCCGAAGCGCTGGGTGACGTGGTCTTCGTGCAGCTGCCCGAGGTGGGCGGCACCGTCGAGGCGGGCGACGCGGTGGGCGAGGTGGAGTCCACCAAGTCCGTGAGCGACATCTACGCCCCGCTCACCGGCGAGGTCGTGGAGGTCAACCAGGTCGTCGTGGACGACCCGTCGCTGGTCAACTCCGACCCCTACGGCGACGGCTGGCTGTTCCGCGTGCGCGTCGAGGGCCCCCACGAGGACCTCCTCACCGCCGAGGAGTACACCACGGTCACCACCGCCGAGTCCTGAGTCCTGCCGTCCGTTCACCATCCCCGTCCACCCACGACGACTCTCGCCGGCCGGCCGCCCGGACCGGCCGGCGCCACCACCGCATGACCTGTCCCGCGCGTACCCGGCGCGTATGGGGGCATCCCTCGCACGACATCGCTTCCAAGGACGGAATGATCAATGGCGATCAGCGTCTTCGACCTGTTCAAGATCGGCATCGGGCCGTCCAGCTCGCACACCGGCGGCCCGATGGCGGCGGCGCACAAGTTCGCCCGCGGCCTGCACCAGGACGGCCTGCTGGAGAAGACCGCCCGGGTCGAGGCGATCCTCTACGGCTCGCTCGGCCTGACCGGCAAGGGACACGGCAGCGACAAGGCGGTGCTGCTCGGCCTGTCCGGCGAGAAGCCCGAGCTGGTCGACGTGGACACCGTCGATGAGCGCCTGGCGAAGATGCGCGACACCGGCACCATCGAGCTGTACGGCACCCGCGAGATCCCCTTCGTCGTCGGCGAGCACCTGGTGTTCGAACGCAAGATCTCCCTGCCCGGCCACCCCAACGGCATGCGCTTCACCGCCTTCACCGCCGAGGGCGAGCAGGTCCGCGAGAAGGTCTACTACTCGGTGGGCGGCGGCTTCGTGGTGGACGAGAACGCCACCGGCGCCGACCGCATCAAGGCCGACGACACCGAGCTGCCCCACCCGTTCACCTCGGGCGCCGAGCTGCTGCGGCTGTGCTCCGAGACCGGGCTGTCGATCTCCGGGCTCATGCTGGAGAACGAGAAGGCCTTCGGGCGCACCGAGGCGGAGATCAGGTCGGCCCTGCTGAACCTCTGGAACGTCATGTCCGAGTGCGTGCGCCGCGGCACCGCCAAGGAGGGCGTGCTCCCCGGCGGCCTCAAGGTCAAGCGGCGGGCCAACCAGATGCTGCGGCGCCTGCAGAGCGAGTCCCCCGAGAAGGACCCGCTCCAGACGATGGACTGGGTCACCCTGTTCGCCCTCGCCGTCAACGAGGAGAACGCCGCCGGCGGCCGCGTCGTCACCGCCCCCACCAACGGCGCGGCCGGCATCATCCCCGCCGTGCTGACGTACTACGACCGCTTCACGCCGCTGTCCGACGACGACGGCGTCATCCGCTTCCTGCTCACGGCCGGCGCGATCGGCGTGCTGTTCAAGGAGAACGCCTCCATCTCCGGCGCCGAGGTCGGCTGCCAGGGCGAGGTCGGCTCGGCCTGCTCCATGGCCGCGGCGGGCCTGACCGAGGCGCTCGGCGGCACCCCCGAACAGGTGGAGAACGCCGCCGAGATCGGCATCGAGCACAACCTCGGCCTGACCTGCGACCCGATCGGCGGCCTGGTGCAGATCCCGTGCATCGAGCGCAACGCGGTCGCCTCGATCAAGGCCATCACCGCCGCCCGCATCGCCCTGCGCGGCGACGGCCGCCACTTCGTCGCCCTCGACAAGGCCATCAAGACCATGCGCGACACCGGCCGCGACATGCTCGACAAATACAAAGAAACCAGCCGAGGCGGCCTCGCCGTCAACGTCATCGAATGCTGATGGGCTGCAGAAGATCGACCACGGAAAGCCCGGTCTCCCCACCCACCAGTCTCAGCGCGACCTCCGCCCGCGCGGCGAGATCCAGAGGGGCCAGCCGCTCCACCTGGTCGGCGTGCACGATGCGATCCAGTCCGGCGCCGACCAACGGCGCGGCCGTCCGTAGCGAGGCTTCCAAGGCCACCCGTGTTAGCCTGTTGTACACACTTAGAGGGGCACCGCCCGAGCGGCCACTGCCCCTCTTTTTCATTTCATCCTCCGGGTCAGGGCCAAGGCGTGACGACACGCGACTCCAAGAAGGCGCGGGTCCTCTGACCGACCTGCGATGAACGGTGTGGTCGCAGAGCGGCGGCCAGGGCGCCGAAATTGATTCGGCGTTTCTCCGAAATTTTCATCTGGTGGGCCTGACCGTGATCAGTGGGATATGGCCGTTGAGCAGCCATAGGCCTTGCCTGGCAAGGTGGCGACTTTCGGAAGCTTTCGGTGGGCGTTGACAGGGCGGCGGGATCGGGCGAACACTGTCGCCGCTGACAGGCTCAACCGCTGTCGATCCGGGTCGCCTGCCACGACCAGGGCTTCCGGTCGTCGGCCGACGATGACCGGCCGACCTCCGCGTCGTACGACGCCGCGCGCCGTGGCCGTCATCCCGGTCACCGGCGGCGTCCCCGCCGGGTCCTGCCACGCCGCCTGGCCCGCGCCAGCCTTAACGAGGAGGAAGCGCGCACATGAACGACGTCCCCATCCGCCCGCCGGTCCGTCACCGTAGCCACACCAGAGTGCTCATCGGCCGTGCCTGCACCATGGTGCTCTCGCTCGTCTCCGCCATGACGTTGCTCCTGCCGGGCACCGCCCACGCGGCCATCACCAGCAACCAGACCGGCACCAACAACGGCTACTTCTACTCGTTCTGGACCAACGGCAGTGGATCGTCGTCCATGACCCTGGGTAACGGCGGGAACTACAGCACCTCCTGGAGCAACGTCGGCAACTTCGTCGCCGGCAAGGGGTGGAAGCCCGGCGCGCGCAGGACGGTGACCTACTCCGGCAGCTTCAACCCCTCCGGCAACGCCTACCTGGCGCTGTACGGCTGGACCAGGAACCCGCTGGTGGAGTACTACATCCTGGACAACTGGGGCACCTACCGGCCCACCGGCAGCTTCAAGGGCACCGTCACCACCGACGGCGGCACCTATGACATCTACGAGACCACCCGGTACAACGCCCCCTCCATCGAGGGCAACAACAGCACCTTCAACCAGTACTGGAGCGTCCGCCAGTCCAAGAAGACCGGCGGCACCATCACCACCGGCAACCACTTCGACGCCTGGGCCCGCTACGGCATGAACCTCGGCAGCCACGACTACCAGATCCTGGCCACCGAGGGCTACCAGAGCAGCGGCAACTCCAACATCACCCTGGACGGCTCCAGCCCGTCGCCGACTCCCACGCCGACGCCGACGCCGACGCGCACTCCCACGCCCAACCCCACCCCCTCGGCCACGCCTTCGCCTTCCCCCAGTGGCGGGAGCGGCCCCTGCCGCGTGTCCTACACCAAGAACGAGTGGAACAACGGCTTCACCGCCAACCTCACCGTCACCAACACCGGCGGCAGCGCGATCAACGGCTGGACGGTGACCTGGTCCTTCTCCGCCGGACAGCAGGTCACCAGTTCGTGGAACGCCGACGTCAGCCAGAGCGGCTCGACGGTCACCGCCCGCAACGTGTCCTACAACGGCTCACTGGCCCCCGGGGCGAACACCACGTTCGGCTTCCAGGGCACCCACACCGGCAGCAACCCCAACCCGACGGCCTTCAGCCTCAACGGCTCGGCCTGCACCACCGGCTGACCTGAACGGCCTCAGCAAGACGAACGTGGGGAGCGGGCGGTGGAGCCCGCTCCCCACGCGGTTTTCACGACGGAGAGGCGGTGTTCCGGCGTGCCAGGGCGGCGGCGGTGCCGTCGATGAACGCGCGCAGCCCGTGGTCGAAGGCGCGCTCGCCGAACGGGCCGCCGCCGTCCCGGACGGCCGCCAGCAGGATGGCCGGTATGTCGTCCTCCGTCGCATCGGCGGCCGCGGCCGGCCGCTCGGGCTCGGTCTGCTGTTGCAGGACCGAGCCGATGACGTAGTGGCTCAAGGCCGTGATGGTGTGCAGGGCCAGCGCCGGGGTGAAGCCCCGGGCGACCATGCCGGACAGCTCTTCCTCGAACAGCCGGAGCGTCACCGGGGACCTCCCCCGAGCGCCTGCGACGATGCGCGCGCCGTCGCGGTGGGACAGCAGTGAGGCACGGTACGCGCGGGCGCGGCGGTCCAGCCAGTCCTGCCAGGACTCCTCCTCCCGGGGCGGCCCCATGCCCGCCGCCCGGATGATCTCGTCCCCCATCGCGTCCAGCAGTTCCTGCTTGGTGCGGACGTGCCAGTACAGAGCCGGTGACTGGACGCCCAGCTCGGCGGCGAGCCGGCGCACCGTCAGCCCGTCCAGCCCCACCTCGTCGAGCAGGCGCAGCCCTGTCTCGACCAACGTCTGACGGCTCAGGCCGGGCCGTTTGTCGTTCGCTCGCATCGTTGACACCTTAGCAGCGCTAAGTTACCTTATCGCTGCTAAGGAGAACTGAGCACTGCTAAGGAGCGCCCCGCTCCCCCAGCTTGAGGAGGCACCGTGCTCGTCACGACATCGGCGGACGGCACCGACGTCCGCGCCTACGACGAGGGCAAGGGTCCGGCCGTCGTGCTGCTCGGCCCCGGTCTGGACGACGGCACGCGCTGCCGGCGCCTCGCCGGCGTCCTGGCGACCCGCTTCCGCGTCCTGCGCCCGCACCGCCGCCAGTACCGCATGGACCTCAAGCCCGACCCCCGGCTCGGCGGCTCCCCCTGCACGATCGCCGAGGAGGTGCAGGACGTCATGGCGCTGGTGCGAGCGGTCGGCGAACCGGTCGTCCTCTACGGCCACTCCGACGGCGGCGTCGTCGCCCTCGAAGCCCTGGCCGCCTCACCATCGTCGTTCGCCGGGGCGGTCGTCTACGAGCCCGCCGCCGTCATAGGGCCGCCGCTGAGCGGCGAGGACGGGCACATCCTCACGCAGGCCCGGGCCGCCCTCGCGGCGGGGCGGCCCGGCAAGGCCATGGCCGTCTTCCTGCGCGGCTCGGTGGGGATGCCCGGCCGGCAGGCCTCACTGGCCGGGCTCGCGGTGGCGCTGATCCCCAGGTACCGCAGGCTCATCCCCGGCCAGCTCGACTCTCTGGACGCACTCGACCGGCTCGGGGTGCGGCTCGGCACCTACGCGACGATCAAGGTGCCGACCGTGCTGCTCGGCGGCGACCGCAGCCCCGCTCACCTCGGCGAGCGGCTCGACGCCATCGAACGCGTCATGCCGCACGCCGAGCGCGTCATCATGCGCGGCCGCGACCACGGCGCCGACCTGAGAGACCACGAACAGGTCGCCGGGATCATCCAGCGGCTCGCGGACAAGGTGCTCCACCCCTCGACGGGCTGACGCTGCACGGAGAACTCGAGCGCACCCCCCGGTTCTCCGTCACGGCCCCGCCAGACGGCGCATTCGTCACCGCCCGCCACGACGGCGAAGGCCCGACCGTGATGTCGCGGCTCGCCTGCCGTCATCGTTCCGCGTCGTCGCCGTCCGGGGCGTGGCGTTGCGTCAGTTCGTCCTTGCGGCGCAGGAGGGCCGTTCTCGCGCGGCGGGCGGCGCGGAGGTTGACCACGGCGAGGACGCCGAGGACCAGCAGCATGGCGATCGCCGAGGGATCGATCTTGTGCCGCAGGGTGGTGATGACCAGCGCGCCGAAGGTCAGCGTCAGCCACGCGCCCAGTCCGATCCAACCCGCCACGACGCGGTCCCGGGCGAACAGCGGCGCCCGGCGCGTCACCGCCCAGCCGCCGAACGCCGCCCAGCAGAGCCCGATCGCCACCAGCACCGCGAAGGCGACCTTCGTCCGCGGCGGCAGCCCCGGCTCGGTCGCCCACAGCACGCCGATGAGCCCGCTCCCCGCGAGTCCCGCGCAGGCCAGGGTCACGTATCCGATGCGCCGCCGCAGCGACAGGGGCGCGTCCAGCCGCTTGAGCACGTCCTCCGGCCTCATCCCTCGTACCCCTTCCTCACGAGTTCCTCCTGCAACAACCTCCGCGCCCGGTTGAGCCGTGACTTGACCGTTCCGACCGGGACGCCGCAGATCTGCGCGCACGCGTCCAGCGACAGGTCCTGGAGGTAGAACAGCAGGAGCACCTCCCGCTCTCGCAGCGGAAGCGCCGCCAGCGCACCGCCGAGGGTCTCCCGGTCGACGACGTCCTGCGCCTCGTCCCGGCCGGGCAGGTCGTCCACCTGCTCGGCTTCCGACCGCGCGTACGCGTCCCGCAGCCGGTTCATCACCGCGCGGCGCGCGATGGTGAACAGCCACGGCGCGAACCGGTCCGGCCTCCGGAGTCGCGGCAGCCCTTTGAAGACCGCCAGCCAGACCTCCTGCACCACGTCATCGTCGTGGCCGGCGAGCATCCGCCCGACGTACCGTTCGACCGCGCCGTGCCAGGCCCGTACCAGCTCGGCGAACGCCTCGCGCTCGCCGAGCTGGCAGCGCACCACCAGCAGTTCATCGCTCATCCGCCCTCCCTTCGCCCGTTCAGTCGGCGCCCGGGCCGCGGAGGTTCATACCGGCGAGGAAGCACTTTGACCGCGCCTTGTCGGCGGATGACCATGACCGGTGCCGCTGGGGGGAAGGTCTGGAGTGCTCGGCGAATCACTCGAAAGCCACATCAACGGGGGGAACCATGGCGGTCACCGCAGAAATGTCGAAGCTGCTCGACAAGGAGTACGAGAGTAAGAGCCTCGCGGATCTGGTCAAGGCTCCCGTATCCGCGCTGTCCGGCGTCAGCGAGAACGACGCGAAGCTGCTGCAGGAGGCCTTCCGCATCAAGACGGTCGGCGACCTGGGACGCAACAAGTTCTTCCGCGCGGCCACCGCTCTGGTGGACCTGGCCGACAGCATGAAGTAGGCGACCGACCTCCGTCGCAAGGTAGGGCCAGCCAGCCCGCCCCAGCACGCACGCGGCTGGCCTTACTCACCCCCACGAACACTCGCCCACCGCGAACTCTTCACCGCCGATGGACGACGCTCACACCTCGCCGTTCTTCACACCGGCCAGGAAGGCCGCCCACTCCCCAGGACTGACGACCAATGCCGGGGCAGTAGATCTCTTGCTGTCGCGAACCGCCCGTAGCCGGGGAACATTCGACGCCACCTCGACACACTCTCCCTGGTCAGCGCTGTAGCTGCTCTTGCGCCACTGTGCATCTTGGAGCTTCTGGATCATTTTGCTTCACCGTTTCCTCTAGAAGCCGGAGCGACTGGCTGAACGGGAGGGCTTCCGCCCGGAGCGCGTCGTACCGAAGGACGAGTTCAGCGATCAAGAGCCGGTCGTCGAAGGTGCGCCCGAAGGGCTGGGCGTCCGTATAGGCGGCATAGGGAGACCCATTCCGTTCGGCGATGATGAACCCGCCCGCCAGTCCGCAATGCGCCCGGACCGCGCTGGGCACGATCTGGATGGTCACTCGAGGATGCCGGGCGATTTCAAGCAGGTGCCTGAGCTGCTCTCGCATGACCTCTATATCACCGATCATCCGGTGGAGCACGGCCTCATCCATGACCACGTTGAGCACGGGCGGCCGGTCACGTTGCAGAATCGCCTGCCGCTGCATCCGGTTCGCCAGTCGTTTCTGCAACTCCTCATCCGTGATCCCTGGAGTGGCGGCGAGGATCTCGCGAGTGTACGCCTGGGTCTGTAGCAGCCCCGGGACGATGGTGGGCTGCCAGGTTCGCAGACCGGTCGCCTGTTCTTCCTCCTCCAGCCAGGGGCGGAGGTATTCGGGGGCCTTGCTCCAGGTCGTGGCGGTGTAGAGCCGGACCATGGTGCCGTCGAGGCCGAAGATCTGGTCGCAGAGCTCGGCGAAGCGGCGGGACGGCGGGCGTTTGGCCAGCTCGATCATGTTGACCATGGAGTCGGAGAAGCCCATGCGGTCGCCGAGCTGGGCCTGCGTCAGGGCGGCGGCCTGCCGGTAACGGCGCAGTTCGAATGCGAACACCGCGCGCGGAGACTCGTGCGGGTCTATTTCTTTTTGGGGGGACAAATCTCACCTACCCATGCAGAACGGATTGTTCCGGCGACCAACGATTTCCCTCACCTGAAGTGTGGACGGGGTGTTCCCCCGTTCCGCTACCGATGGTAGGTCCTCGTTGACAGCCTGGTGAAGCGAAGTCGCCAGGAAGCGCGGAATTTCCCGCCGGAAAGCGAAAAGGCGAGCGCATGAGGATAGGAAACCTGCTGGGCGTCATCGAGCTGGCCGGTATCCCTGAGTCGGCCTCATTGGCCCGCGAGTACGTCCGGGATAAGCTCGGCGACGGCCACCCGGCTCTTGATGACGTGACGCTCCTGGTCTCCGAGGTCGTCACGAACGCCGTCGTTCATTCGGACTCGCGAAACGGCGGGACGGTCACGCTGGCCATCGCCGACTGCCACGATCTGGTCCACGTCGACGTGGTGGACGCCGGCGGCGACACGGTGCCACACGTCCGTGGAGAGTTGTGCGCCGAGGGCGGACGCGGAATGATGCTCGTCGGAACGCTGTCCCACCGCTGGGATGTCCACGAGGACGCGGCCGGGCGCACGGTCTGGTTCCAGGTGAGATATACCCGCACGCACGAGTGACGGCGTTTCCACTTTTCCCCTAACGCTCTCAAGGTCCCCTGCGACCACTCTTACGGTCCTAAATGGAATGCGTCGGCCGTACCGCCGTTCCGTGCGCGCGTAACGGTCGTTCAATACGAATCAGAGGGTCACGAACGGCCGTCCCCATTGCCCCCGGCGGGGACGGCTTTTCTCCGATCGGCACGAGCGACATCGACCAGAAAGGCCCGCGCCGATCGGCCGGCTCAGGAAAGGCCGCGCGAAATATGCGGTGATCGGCCGGTCACGCGGCCGACGATGTAGCATGCCACGGTGTGCGTATGCCTCCGGGCGTCGCGCGGACGTTGCGGCCGTGCGTGCGAGGACGCCTGTGTCACGGTGCGGGTCGATGGCTGACGGCCGCGCACACGATTCCGGGGTGCGGGCGGACGCCGGCGCCGTCCCGACCGGTCTCGTCCCATTCGACCGGCGGGTGATCGCGGTCGGCGGCGTCGTCTTCGCCGTGCTGATGGCGCTTTCGTCCCGATACGGCTTCCAGCGCGACGAGTTGTACTTCCTGGACGCCGCCCGGCATCTGCAGGCGAGCTACGTCGACCAGCCTGTTCTGGCGCCGCTGCTGGCCCGGGTGTCCCTGGACCTGTTCGGCGTGTCGCTGCCCGGCCTGCGCGTGTGGCCCGCGCTCGCCGCCTGGGCCACGGTCGTGGTCGGCGGGCTCACCGCCCGCGAGCTCGGCGGCGGCCGGCGGCCGCAACTGCTGGCGGCGGTGGCCGTGGCGACCATGCCGGTCCTGTGGGCCGCCGACCACGTGGCGAACACCACCCCGTACGCCGTGCTGGCACTGGCCGCGCTGGCCCTCGTCGTCGTCCGCATCGGACGCACCGGCGACCCCCGCTGGTGGCCGGTCGCCGGGCTGGCGCTCGGCCTCGGCGTCGCCGACAACCACCAGCCAGGCTTCTTCGCGGTGGCGCTCGTGGTCGGCGCACTGTTCGGCGGAGGCCGCCGGCTCGTGCTCAACCGCTGGTTCGCGGTCGGCGCCACGATCGCGGTGGCGTTCGTCGTTCCCGACATCTGGTGGCAGTCGCAGCACGAGTGGGCGACGATCGCCATGACCCGTCAGCTCAACCGGGAGAACGGCGGCCTGCTCAACATCCCCGTCTGGGTGATCGGCCAACTGCTGCTGGTGTGCCTGGCCCTGGTGTGGGTCTGGCCGGCCGGGCTGCGCCTGCTGTGGCGCTCCGAACGGCCGCTGTGGCGGGCGCTCGTGTGGGCCTACGGGCTGCTGTTCGTCCTCTACGCCCTCACGACCGGCTCGAAGATCTACTACCTGGCCGGTGCGTACGTCTATCTGCTCGCCGCGGGCGCCGTCGCCGTCGACGGATGGCTGTACGCCCGGCGGCTCCGCATCGGTGCCGTCGCCGTGGCGACCGCGCTCCTCACCGTCGTGCTCGCGCTCGGGCTGTTACCGATTCTCCCGCTCCCCCGCGCCGGCTCCGGCCGAACCATCGACTCCACCTTGGCCGAGACCGTCGGATGGCCCGAACTCGTCGACGCCGTCCGCGAGGTATGGACCGCCCTGCCGCCCGGCCAACGGGCCCAGGCCGTGATCTTCACCGAGAACTACAGCGAAGCGGGCGCCATCAACGAACTGGGCAGGGGCACGGGGCTGCCCACGGCCGTGAGCGGCCACAACAGCGTGTGGTGGTGGGGGCCCGGCAACCCCGACGCCACCACCGTCGTCGCCGTCGCGTCCGGCAGCAGCGGTCCCGGCTACGCCGGTTACCTCGGCGGCTTCTTCACCAGCGTGCGCGAGGTGGCCACCGTGTCCAACCCGTACGGCGTCCGCAACATCGAGGCCGGCGGCCACGTCTACGTCTGCACCGGGCTCCGCCTCCCCTGGTCCCGGTTGTGGCCCCGCCTCCGGCACTACGACTGACACCGAGCCCGTCGATCCGGGTCCGGCTCCGATCGCGGCGAGGTGTCAATCGTAACTTTATATGCCGTTCGTCGGCACCGTGGCGGTGGAGCCGACGATCGGGTCGGCCAGGCGCGCCCGCCGGGTCGGGATGTGGACAACCGGCGAGGGCGGTTCGGGGAGCGGCCTAGCATGAAGAACCCGTTGTCCGCCTGAGGAGGTGCCGGTGCTGCCGGGCATGGCTTCGAGCACGGCCGGGTCCACGGCCGCGACGGCTTCCGAAGGCCGTCCGGCATCCGCGGGGCCGGCCACGCGCATCCGCCGGGTGGTCTCCGCCGCGCGGGCCCACTGGGTCTTCCTGCTCGCCCTCGCCGCCGGGGCCGTGCTCCGGCTGATGGCCATGCTGGGCTACCGCCCGGCGCTGTGGTTCTGGGCCGACTCCTTCGTGTACGTGAACGCGGCGGTCCGTCTACAGCCGCTGGAGTCCCGCCCCGCCGGCTACTCCTTGTTCCTGTGGGCGTTGCGTCCCTTGCAGGGCTTCGCCGCCGTGATCGCCGTCCAGCACCTGCTCGGGCTGGCGATGGCGGTCTGCGTGTACGCCGTGCTGCGACGCCGCGCCCGGCTGCCCGGCTGGGGGGCGACGCTCGCCGCCGTCCCTGTGCTGCTGGACGTGCACATGGCCCAGCTTGAGCACCTCGTCATGGCCGACCTGCTGTTCACCTTCCTGGTGACGGCCGCGGTGACGGCGCTGCTGTGGCGAGAACGGCCCACGGTGGGGACGGCCGTCGTGGCGGGGCTGTTGCTGATGGCGGCCACCCTCACCCGCACCGTCGGGCTTCCCGTGCTCATCGTCGTGCTCGTCTGCATGCTCATCGCCCGGGCCGGGTGGCGTCCGCTGGTGGCGTGCGCGCTCGCCGCGATGGCCGGCATCGGCGGCTACGCCGTGTGGCACCACAGCGAGCACGGCGTCTACGGTCTGGGCCAGAGCAACGTCTGGCTCTGGGCGCGCACGATGAGCTTCGCCGACTGCGCGCGCATCCACCCGGCCGGGGAAGAGCGCGTGCTGTGCCCGTCCGATCCTCCCGGACGGCGGCCCGCTCCCCCGTCCTACATCTGGGAGGCCGGCTCACCGCTCGCCAAGGTGCGCAAGGACGCCGACCGCGAGCGGCTGAGCGGCGCGTTCGCCAAGGAGGCCATCATGGCGCAGCCGGTGGACTTCCTGGTGACCGGCCTCAGAGACGCGCTGTGGAGCTTCGAGTGGACCCGCCGGGTCTATCCGACCCCCGGCCCGCAGAGCGCCTACGTCTTCCCCGACTCGGTGAAGCCGTTCACCAGCAAGATCGCCTCGTCGGGGCGCAGCGCTCCGCAACTCACGGCGGCCTACCAGGGCGGCAGGGCCGACACCCGGCTCGTCGAACCGTACGCGGGGCTGCTGCGGGCCTATCAGTCGCAGGGGTTCCTGCGAGGCCCGTTCCTGGCAGTCATCCTGCTGGCCGGGCTGTTCGGCGTGCTGGCGCGATGGCGGCGGCTGGGCGGTCCGGTGCTGCTGCCGTGGGCGGTGGCGATGACGTTGCTCCTGCTGCCGCCGCTGATCGCGGCGTTCGACCATCGCTACGTCGTGCCCGTCATCCCCGTCGCGTGCCTGGCGGCCGGCTTGGCCTTCCAGAACCTCCGCGTCCGGCGTGCGGGAGATAGGGAGGCTAACGTGACCTAGGCTCATCTATGTCGGCGCACTTATGCTTCCGGCATGGACGAGCGCCAGCGTTACGAACGCGCCACCGCCGAACTCGACCCGCCGTTCGCGATCCTCGACCTCGCGGCGTTGCGGGAGAACGCCGCGTCGATGGCCCGCCGCGCCAAGGGCAAGTCGATCAGGGTGGCCAGCAAGTCCATCCGCTGCCGGGCGGTTCTGCGGAGCGTCCTGGAGATGGACGGCTTCGCCGGCGTCATGGCGTTCACACTGCCCGAAGCACTGTGGCTGGCCGGCGAAGGGTTCTCCGACATCCTGGTGGCCTATCCGACGGCCGACCGGCAGGCGCTGGCGGCCCTGGCGGGCGATCCCCGGGCCGCACGGGAGGTCACCGTGATGATCGACTGCCCGGAACATCTGGACCTGATCGAGGCGGCGACGGCCGGCGTGCCGTCCCGCCAGGAGATCCGCCTCTGCCTGGACATCGACGCGAGCTTCGTGGCGTTCGCCGGCCGGATGCGCGCCGGCGTGCTGCGCTCCCCGGTCCGGGAGCCCGGGCAGGCCGCCGACCTGGCCGCCGAGGTGGCCAAGCGTCCGGGGTTCCGGCTGGTGGGCCTGATGGCGTACGAGGCACAGATCGCCGGAGTGGGCGACCGGGTGCCGGGCCCCTACGGCCGTGCGCTGCGTATGGTGCAGGCCAGGTCGCGGCGCGAGCTGATCGTCCGCAGGGGACGCGTCGTCGAGGCCGTCCGGCAGGTCGCCGACCTGGAGTTCGTCAACGGCGGCGGCACCGGTTCGGTGGAGAAGACCACCAGGGAGAAGGCGGTGACCGAGATCGCCGCCGGGTCGGGGTTCTACCACCCGCGCCTGTTCGACTTCTACCGCGGCTTCACCGGCCGCCCGGCCGCGCTGTTCGCGCTGCCCGTCGTGCGCCGGCCCGCCCCCGGGGTGGTCACCGTGCTCGGCGGCGGGTACCACGCCTCCGGCTCCCCCGGCGTGTCGCGGCTCCCGCAGCCGTACCTGCCGGCCGGGCTGAGCTACGACGGGCGCGAGGGCGCGGGCGAGGTGCAGACCCCGCTGCTCGGCCGCGCGGCAGACGACCTTCGCATCGGCGACCGCGTGTGGTTCCGCCACGCCAAGGCGGGCGAACTGTGCGAGCGCTTCGACGCCCTGCACCTGATCGAGGGAGACCGCCTGGTCGACACCGTCCCCACCTACCGAGGCGACGGCAAGACCTTCCTCTGACCGGCCCGCGAACCGCTTACGGCCCAGGGGTCAGCGGCGGGTGCGGCGCCAGAGGGTGTAGGCGGCGCCGGCTATGACGATGGCGCCGACGCCGATGAGGATCGGGGCCAGGTTGCGGGCCGGGGGCTCGTCCTGCCAGCCGTCGTCCTCGCCGTAGGCGCCGTACTGGGCGTACCCCCGCGGGTGACCGGCGCCGCCGATCATGTCGCGGGCGGTGGTGACCAGGTGCTCGGCATTGGCCTTGATCCTGGCGACGCCGCGCCCGGCGACCCGCTTGGGGCTGACGCGGTCCACGATGGCGTCAACGGTGACAGCAAGCTCCGCCCGGGTGCGCTCGATTTCCCGCTCGAGCGCCTCGGGATCGGTGTCGGCCATGACGATCCCCTTCTCTGTCTCCCGGGCGAGCCGCCCTCGCCCGGCTCGCCGCTACATTGCAGCGATCAGTCTGTCAGGTCGGGTGACCGCCCGGCACGCTGGGCGTGCCGGTAGGTTGTTCCCGTGACGCAGACGAGACTCGAGCCCGGCGACGCCGCACCCGACTTCACCCTGCCCGACTCCGAGGGCGAGGCCACGAGCCTTGAGTCCTTCCGCGGCAAGCGGGTCATCCTCTACTTCTACCCCGCGGCGATGACGCCTGGGTGCACCAAGCAGGCGTGCGATTTCCGCGACAGCCTCGCCTCGCTGACCGCCGCGGGCTTCGTCGTGCTGGGCGTCTCCAAGGACACCCCGCAGAAGCTCGCGAAGTTCGCCGAACGTGACGCGCTCACCTTCCCGCTGCTCTCCGACCCCGAGCTGGCCGTCCACCAGGCGTACGGGGCGTACGGGGAGAAGACCATGTACGGCAGGACGACGGTCGGCGTGCTGCGCTCGACCTTCGTCATCGACGCCGACGGCAAGGTCGAGAAGGCGCTCTACAACGTGAAGGCCACGGGTCACGTCGCGCGCCTGCGAAAAGATCTCGGTCTGGCCTGACCGGCACGGCCGGGCGCGTGCTCAACTAGGATGGCGCCAGCCGCAGGCACGGGGTCGTAGCCCAACGGCAGGAGGCACAGGTTTTAGGTACCTGACAGTGTGGGTTCGAATCCCACCGACCCCACCCCGTCGCTCGTCCACCTCCCCGGGGGAACGATCACCATGGGCGCCACTTTCGCAGACGTCGTCACCTCCGCGCCGAGCACGTGGGGTGCGGCGAACGCCACCAGCGCCGCGATCGTGTTCCCCCTCGGCTGGCCCGTCGCCCTGCTGCTGCTGTCGGTGGTGTCCGACCCGGCCCAGATGTGGCACGCGGGCGACCGGTACGCCGAGGTCGCCACGCTCGTCCGGCAGGCCGGTGAGCAGATGACCGACGCCGTGACCCGTCGCGCCCACGCCGACCACTGGGTGGAGAAGGGCCGCGACGCCTTCATGGCCAACCGGCTGCGGCCCTACCAGATGGCGCTCGACCAGGCGGCCGGCATGTACGACGAGATGGACGGCGCGCTGAAGGCGAGCGCCCTGTCCTACACCGGGCTCGGCATGTCCTCGGCGATCATCGGGTCCTCGCTGCTCAGCTTCGTGGCGCCCTACCTCGCCGCCGCGGTGGTGCCGGGCATCGGCGCCAGCACCACCTACGTGGCCAACAAGGCCATGGTCGAGGCCGGCGTCGTCGTCCGCGGGATGGTGGCGAGCATGGCCAAGGTCAACGGCACGGTGGCCTCGATGCTGTCCGGGCTCGCCGTCCGGCTCGGGGTGTCACAGGGGGCGCTGACGGGGACGGCGGCCGCGGGGACCGCGACGGTGGCAGGCGGCATCGGCGGGTACCAGACCATCTGGCGCGCGGCGCCGACCATGCGCGAGAGCGTGAGTCCGGTGTCATGGCCGACCCACCTGCGGGACGGTGAGACCCCGCCCAAGGGGTACCACGGGGCGACGGCCGCGCAGCTCGGCGACATGAAGCGCATCGACCACCGCTCCCTCGAGGCCCTCGGCCGCGACCTCGACGCGAGCGCGTCCGGGACGCTGGACAAGGCGTGCGAGCTGGCGCGGGGCAACGAGGTGGGGGTGCCCGGGTTCGGCGCGGCGGGCGTGCACCTCGCCTATGTCTGCGCCGGCATGCGCGACACCGCGGTGCGCCATCTCACGGCGGGACGGGACGAGCCCGGGAAGTGGCTGCCCGCGCTGCGCACCGTGGCGGGCAACTGGGCCTACGCCGAGGAGGCCACCGGCAAGGCCGCCAGGCACGTCCGCTGAGGCGGCACGAAAGACGTCGAGACGACGAGAGCCGCCTCCACGTCGTGGAGGCGGCTCTTTCCGCGTCAGCCCGCTGGGCAGAGGGCGTCAAGCGTGGGTAGGAGACGAGGTCGGGATTCCCGGGGTCGCGTGACAGTCCCCCCAGCCACGCGACCCGTCGTCTTTGAAGCCCGACATCTCACTTCTCCCTTTACTCCCCCGAAGGGGTGCTCCCAATAAGAACTATCCCCCACGGCCCGTAAGACCGGTGTAAGCCTTCCGGGGCTGTACGACCTGGGTCGTAGAAGCAGATCCCTCTCCAGGCGGAAGGGCGGGTGAAGTGGGCGAACGTAGAGTTGCATACGTGTTCGGCAGACTGCGCGCGTGGGGTTCCGGCAAGGGCAAGCTGGTCGATGTCCTGTTCGTGGCGCCGCTCCTGCTGCTGTGCCTGGCCGCCGCCGGCAACATCGCCAACGGCTCCCATCCGCCGGGCGCGCACGGTCTGAACTACCTCGAGTACACGGCGATGTCGGCCGCGCTGCTCGTGCCGCTGCTGTGGCGCCGCAGCCACCCCGTCCCGGTGTTCGCGATCATCGCGCTGCTGTCCTTCTTCCAGTGGCTCGCCCCCGTCCAGCCGCTTCCCGCCAACATCGCCGTGCTGGTGGCGCTGTACAGCGTCGTCTCCGGCTGTGCGCTGCGGTGGTCCCTCGCGGCGGGCGCGATCGTGGAGCTGGGCATCGTGCTGCTGCTGCTCCGCTATGGCACGATGTCGGCGTTCTCCCTGGTCTCCGCGTCGGTGTTCATGGTCGCCACCTGGATCGCCGGCATCTACGCCAGCACCCGGCGGCGCTACCTGGAAGGGCTGGAGGAACGCGCCGAGCGCGCCGAACGCGAGCGCGACCAGCAGGCACGCATCGCCGCCGCGGCCGAGCGGGCCCGCATCGCCCGCGAGCTGCACGACGTGGTGGCGCACAACGTCAGCGTCATGATCGTCCAGGCGGACGGGGCGGGGTACGCCATCGACGCCGACCCCGAGCAGGCGCGGCGGGCCGTGAGGACGATCTCCAGCACCGGGCGGCAGGCCCTGGCCGAGATGCGCCGCCTGGTCGGCGTGCTCCGGCAGGACGACGGGAGCGAGGAGGAGTACGCGCCGCAGCCGGGCGTGGCCGACCTGGACGGGCTCCTGCTGCACATCCGGCAGTCCGGCCTCCCGGTCGAGTACACGGTCACCGGCACGGCCTGCGACCTGTCGGAGGGGGTCCAGCTCGTCATCTACCGCATCGTCCAGGAAGCCCTGACCAACACCCTCAAACACGGCGGACCGGGCACGCACGCGCGGGTCGAGATGGAGTACGGTCCACGGGAGGTCCACTTGCGGGTGACCGATGACGGGCGGGGCGCGGCGGCGCCCCGCGGCATCGACGGGCACGGGCTCATCGGCATGCGCGAGCGGGTCGCGATGTACGACGGCAGCGTGCACGCTTCCCCCAGCCCCGGAGGTGGGTTCCAGGTGACCGCACGACTCCCCGTGGCACGGGCCGCGTGAGCGTCCCGGGCGACCAGATCAGGGTGGTCTTGGTCGACGACCAGCAGCTCGTGCGCGCCGGCTTCCGCATGGTCCTCGGCGCCCAGCCCGACATCGAGATCGTCGGCGAGGCCGCGGACGGAGCCGACGCGGTCGAGCTGATGCGCACGGTGCGCGCCGACATCGTGCTGATGGACGTGCGCATGCCCCGCGTGGACGGCGTGGAGGCGACCCGGCTGATCCGCGCCATGCCGGACCCTCCCAAAGTGCTCATCCTCACCACCTTCGACCTCGACGATTACGCCTTCGCGGCGCTCAAGGCCGGGGCCTCGGGGTTCCTGCTCAAGGACGTGCCTCCGTCCGATCTGCTCAGCGCTATCCACTCGGTGCACGCCGGGGACGCGGTGGTCGCGCCCAGCACGACCAGGCGGCTGCTGGAGCGCTTCACCGCCCACCTGCCGGGCGCGACGGCGCCACAGGCGGAGACGCTGGGGCAGCTCACCGCGCGCGAGCGCGAGGTGCTCGTGCTGGTCGGGCGCGGGCTGTCCAACGCCGAGATCGCGCGGCGGCTCACGCTGGCCGAGGCCACGGTGAAGACCCACCTGGGCCGGGTCCTCGCCAAGCTCGGCGTCCGCGACCGCGCGCAGGCCGTCGTGTACGCCTACGAGACCGGCCTGATCACCCCCCTGGCCAAGCCCTCCGACCGCTGACCGCTCACCGCTGACCCCTCACCGCTGACTGCCCACCGCTGACGGCTGGCCGATGACCGCCGGCCGCTGCCGCGAGCCGGGCGGCCGCGGCCGTCCATGCGGTGCGGGTGTGCGGTGCGGGTGTGCGGTGCGGGTGTGCGGTGCGGGTGTGCGGTGGGTGTGCGCCTCCGGCGGCGGCGGGTCGGCCGAAAGGGGGAGGCGCGGGTACCTCGAGGGTCGCACCGCCCGTCTGTGACGCCCCTCCAGGCCTACTCGAAGTCCCTTCCCTAGGGTCATGGCGGGCGAGATCGGCGGCCATAGCGTTGATCTCGCGGAATCTCCGCAGATCGATCCCCTACCGCTTGAGGAGCCAGCCGTGACCGTCATCGGAGAGGAAGCCGTCCTGCGGACCGCGCCCGCCGCGGTCGTCGCCCGTGGCGTGAGCAAGGTCTACGGCCACGGGGACGCGGCCGTGCACGCGCTGCGCGGGGTGGACGTCCGGTTCGAGACCGGTGCGTTCACCGCCATCATGGGCCCGTCGGGCTCCGGGAAGTCCACCCTGATGCACTGCCTGGCCGGCCTGGACACCGTGACCGACGGCGAGGTGCGCATCGGCGACGTCGACATCACCCGGCTCAGCGACAAGCGCCTGACGTTGCTGCGGCGCGAACGCGTCGGCTTCATCTTCCAGGCGTTCAACCTGCTGCCGACCCTCACCGCCGAGCAGAACATCCGCCTGCCGCTGGACATCGCCGGCCGCCAGGCCGACCAGGAGCTGTTCGAGGCGGTGATCCGCACGGTCGGGCTCGGCGACCGGCTCAAGCACCGGCCGAGCGAGCTGTCCGGCGGGCAGCAGCAGCGCGTCGCGGTCGCCCGCGCGCTGATCAGCAAGCCCCAGGTCATCTTCGCGGACGAGCCGACCGGCAACCTCGACTCGCGCAGCGGCGCCGAGGTGCTGTCGTTCCTGCGCACCTCGGTCCGCGAGCTGGACCAGACCATCGTCATGGTCACCCACGACCCGGTCGCCGCCTCCTACGCCGACCGGGTGGTCTTCCTGCGCGACGGGATGCTGGTGACCGAACTGGCGCAGCCGTCGCCGCAGAACGTGCTCGACACCCTGATGAAGCTGGAGGGCTGAGGTGTTCCGCACCACGCTGGCCGGGCTGCTGGCGCACAAGCTCCGGCTCCTGCTCACCTCGCTGGCGATCACCCTCGGGGTCGGCTTCATCGCCGGGACGTTCGTGCTGACCGACACGATCCAGGCGGGCCTGTCGCAGCGCATCGCCGCCTCGGCCGACAAGGTGGACGTGGCCGTGCTCCCGCCGGTCAGCACCAGCGAGAACCAGCCGCGGCTGACCGCGGCCGACCTGGCGGCGATCAAGGGCGTGGCCGGCGTCGCCGAGGCGCAGGGGCTGGTCCAGGGCAGCGCCGCGCTGCTCGGCAAGGACGGCAAGGCCGTCGGCGACTTCGCCACCACCGGCGTCTCGGTGGTCGGCGGCCGGCTGAACCGCACCGAGATCACCGCCGGCACCGCGCCGTCCGCTCCCGACCAGGTCGTCATCGACAAGAACACGGCGAAGACCCGCGGGTTCGCCGTCGGCGACACCGTCCGGGTGCTCGACGGCGACGGCCGGCCGCATCCCTTCCGCCTGGTCGGGTTGTTCGACGTCGGGGTGGACCAGCAGCTCGCCGTCACCGGCGCGGTGGGCTTCGCCCCCGCGACCGCGCAGACGATGACCGGCCAGAAGGGCTTCGTCGAGATCGACGTCGTCGCGGCACCGGGCGTCACCCCCGAACGACTGAAGGACGCCGTGTCGGCCGCCGTGACCGGCAACGGCGCCCGCCTCTACACCGGCCACCAGCTCGCGCAGGAGCTGGCCAAGAGCAGCGGCGCCGACATCGACGTGATCGGCACGGCGCTGCTGATGTTCGGCCTGGTCGCGATGTTCGTGGCCGCCCTGGTGATCTACAACACCTTCAACATCCTGGTGGCTCAGCGCTCCAGGGAGATGGCACTGCTGCGCTGCATCGGGGCGACGCGCCGCCAGGTCTTCGGGTCCATTCTGCTGGAGTCGGCGGTCGTCGGCCTGCTGTCGTCGGCCCTCGGCCTGCTGGCCGGGCTCGGGCTCGGCGCGGGAGCGCTCGCCCTGCTCAGGACGCTCGGCATGGACGCGCCCGGAGGCGGCGTCTCGCTCGCGCCGCGGACCATGGCCCTCGCCCTCGCCGTCGGCCTGGTCGTCACCGTCGGGGCCGCGCTGCTGCCCGCGCGCACGGCCACCAAGGTCGCCCCGGTCGCGGCGCTGCGCACCCAGAGCGACGAGCACGCCTTCCGGACCGGGGTTTTGCGCGTCGTGTTCGCCATGCTGTTCCTGCTGGGCGGCGCCGGGGTCACCGCCTACGGCGTCATCTCCTCGCCCGGGCAGCAAGCCCTGTTCATCGTCATGGGCGGCGGCGTGCTGACCTTCCTCGCCGTGCTCATCCTCGGCCCGCTGATGGTCGGGCCGCTCAGCACGCTGGCCGGATGGGCGCCCGCCCGGCTGTTCGGCGTCCCGGGCAGGCTCGCCCTGGACAACTCCCAGCGCAACCCCAAGCGCTCGGCCACCACGACGGTCGCGCTGACCATCGGGGTGACGCTCATGACGCTCATCTCGGTCATCACCGCCACCACGCGCGCCACGTACACGGCCAAGCTGGACGACCAGTTCCCCATCGACTACATGATCTCGCCGCAGGAGGACCTGACCTCGAATGCCGACGCGGCGCTCCCCCGCGCGCTCGCCGAGGGCCTGCGCGCCCGGCCCGAGCTCGCCTCGACCGTCGAGTTCCGGCAGGCGGCAGCCCGGATCGGCGACACCGGGCGCACGAACGACGTGGGCGCGTTCAGCGGCCCGTACCAGCCGTCGCTCAGCGCGGGCTCCATGCGGGGCTTCGCCCCGGGCTCGGCGGTGATCGCCGACGACCTGGCCAAGCGGCTCGGCACCGGGCCGGGCGGCTCGATCACGGTCAGGACGCCCAAGGCGGGGGCCGTACGGCTGAAGGTGCTCGGCCTGTTCGACCCGGAGTCGACCCCGCTGCCGGCCGTCACCGTGCCCGACACCGAGTTCGACCGGTACTTCGGCCCGCTCGGCGACAGCCGGCTGATCGTCAACGTCAAGGACGGCGTGACCCCCGACGTCTCCCGGCGCGCCGTCGAGGCCGCGACCGAGCCGTACCCGACGGCCAGGGTGCTCAGCGCCACCGAAGCCCGCGGGCAGTTCGACGAGGCGCTCGACATGGCCCTGATGATCATCAGTGGGCTGCTGGGCCTGGCGGTCCTGATTTCGCTGCTCGGCATCGCCAACACCCTCAGCCTGTCGGTGCACGAACGCACCCGCGAGTCGGCACTGCTGCGCGCCCTCGGGCTGACCCGGGCGCAACTGCGCCGGATGCTGTCGGTCGAGGCGTTGATCCTCGGCCTCATCGGGGCCCTGGTGGGGGCGGTGCTCGGCGTCGCGTACGGCTGGGCCGCCTCGCGGACCCTGATGGAGGGCGTGCTGTTCCGGGTCCCGGTCACCCAGGTGCTGCTGTTCGTCCTGCTGTCGGGCGCGGCGGGCGTGCTGGCGGCGGTCCTGCCGGGCCGCCGCGCCGCCCGCGCCTCCATCGTCGGCTCCCTCGCCGCCGACTGAACCCGGCCAGGCCGCGGGTGGCCCCGGACAGCGCCGGCCACCCGCGCGAACCGGGCCCACCCGCGGGCGAGCCCACCCCCGCGAGTCACGTGCGCGGGCCGAGCCCCTGCGCCCGGGCCCGCCGCCAGGTCGGGCCGAGCCCCCGAGGCAGAGCCCGCCGCCGGATCGGGCCGAGCCCCCGCGACCGAGCCCGCCGCCAGGTCGGGCCGACTCCCCACGGCCGAGCCCCTGCGGCCGTGCCTGCCGCCAGGTGGGCCCGGCCGCGTACCGGCGGCGCCGGGCCTACCGGGGGCGGCGTCCCGACCATTGTTCGGCGACGGCCTCCGGAGTGAGCAGGGGGCGGATGGACACCTCGCCGGTGGCGCGGTCGATGACCACGCACCCGCCGCCCACGATCGCCGGCAGCGCGCTCGGATCCTGCGGCTCGGACGGCCTCGGCCAGGCGACGTACCCCTCGTCGAAGGCGTAGAGCCCGACCTCCGTGGCCCGCTCGGCCGGCAGCGGGCCGTTGAAGTACTCCTCGGCCACCACCCGCGCCTGCTCCGCCGACATCCCGTGCCCGCTCACAACCGCCTCCCCCGCCGGTCGAGCGCCACGCAGAACACCCCGGCCACCGGGCCGGGCGGTGGATCCACGGAGGTGTGCCCGCGCTGGGCGTCCACCCACACGACCTCCCCCGCGGCGTTGACGGCGTTCCACGCGTGGTTGCCCCCGGAGGGCCAGCGGGTGACCAGCACGGCCGCCGCACCATGGCCGCCGGCGCCCAGCCGCTCGGCGACCAGGGCGTACGCGCGGCGGCCCTGCCCGACGTACTCGAAGCGGTGCCCGAGCCAGCGCTCGGCGCGGGCCACGCCGCCGGGCTCGCCGCCGAGCGAGGGCCGGCCCAGGCGGTCGTACTCCGGCTGCCGCGGCGCGGCCACCACCGGCTCGCCGTGCCAGGTGGAGATCACCGCGAGCGCGCAGTCGAGCGAGTTCGTCGCCCGGAAGGGATCGTCGGACGGGCCCTCGCCGTTGATCAGACGGATCCACGTGCCGCGCGGGTCGGCGAAGCGCGCCCCCTCGGGCACCGCCTGGCACAGGTCGCGCTGCACCTGCGGATCGGGCCAGGCCAGCCCGCCCGACGTGCCGTACGGGCGCGCGAGGTCGAGCCGGGGCGGACGGCCGGGACCGTCGAACCAGTCGCCCGCCACCACCCCCGGCCACCCCCCATCACCGAGACCCCCGCCCAGCACCTCCTGATCGCCGCCCAGCACGCCCGGATGCCCGCCCAGCACACCGGGACCACCGCCCAGCGAAGCGGGACCGCTGCACAGCACACCCGGATGCCCGCCCGACACAACGGGACCGCCGACCGACACACCGGGACCGCCGGACACACGTGGACCGCCCGGCACATCAGGATCGCCGCTCGCCCCGCCTGGACCACCATGAGCGGACGCCCCTTGCTCATACGCGGACTCGCGTCGAACGTGGGCCGGGCCGTGCCCGGCGCGCTCCGGGTGGCGGCGTCCGCGAGCCGGAGCGTCCTGCGTGGAAACGAGGTGGTGACGACCGGACGCGGGCCCGAGTCGCGCGGGCGCGCCCTGCGCGGACATGAACGACGCGGACACAGACTGCGCCGACACGGCCTGCGCTGACACAGGCTGGGTGGACACAGGCTGCGCTGACACGGGCTGGGCGGACACAGGCTGCGCCGACACCGACTGGGCGGACATGGACTGCGCCGACAGGGGCTGGGCGGGTGCAGGCTGCGCTGACACGGGCTGGGCGGACATGGACTGCGCCGACACCGACTGGGCGGACACAGGCTGCGCCGACAGGGGCTGGGCGGGTGCAGGCTGCGGAGGGGAGGCGGGTTTCCATGGTGGGAGGGTGAACCCGTCCTGCCAGAGAGCGGTGTCCGGCGCGGGGACCGGAGCGGTCTCGCGGGGCTGCCGCCGGAACCCGTCGGTGTCCAGCGGCGTGGTGCTCCCCGCTCCGCTCGCATGGGCCGGCGGCCGTTCGCCCGGCGCTCGGGCCTGCGGCGTTTCCCACGGCGAGACATGGCCATCAGGCGTCCGGCTCTCCGGTGGGCCCTCCGGGGCGCGGGCCAGGCCAGGGATCTGGATCTGCCCCGGCGAAGGAGCCATCTCGTAGCCCCGGAGAACCGCCGGAACGGGCTCCTGCCGGGTGGTGAGCGGATCGGCCGACGACGGCCGCCATTCGTCCGCGGGGATCTCCGCGGCCAGCTCGTAGTCACGCCAGCGGACGCCGTCGGAGGTGACGACAGGGTTGTACCCCACCTCGGCGACCCGCGTCCCCACGGACCTCCCCGCCTCCGAGGCCAGCGGCGGCTCCGAGGCCATCGGCGGCCACGGCCGTAGCCCCGGTAGCTCCGATAGTCCCGGTAGGCCCGGTAGCTCCGATGGTCCCGCTAGTCCCGGCGGCCCAGGGGGCCCCGGGGCGTCGTGGCCGTCGCTGGGCCTGCGCCGCGACGCCCCCGCGCGCGACTGACCCCCGTGACTGGTTCCGGTCATTGTGCTCCCCCAAGTTCCGCACCGACCCGGTCAGAGGCCGATCGTAGGGGCGCCGCGCGGACCCGGCGTGCCGATTGCGGCATTCACCTGGGATCACACGCCGGGCCGGGCGGCGCGGGAAAGGCGAAGGAAAGCGGATAATCAGCGCGATCACCCGTGTGGGGGAGGGTTCAGTCCTTCGGGGCGAACGGCGACACGATGCCGCCCCCTGACAACACCCTCTCCAGTGCCTCCCGCATCGACTTGCCGTCGTTCAGATGCGGGAACGGCTCGCCGGCGGGGACGTCCACGCCCAGGAACCGGCAGAGCGGCTCCCACCCCTCGCGCACGTCGAACACCAGCAGCCGCTCCGGCGGCAGGCTCTCCTTCACCGTGGCCGTGTGCCGCTCGAACGCCGCGATGGCGGCCTTCTCGTCGGGCAGGCCCTCACGGAAGGGCCGGTCGCTGTCCAACGCCTCCCGCACCATGCGGTCGAGCAGCGGGCTCATGGTCACCATGGACCTGTACAGGTCGGCGGCCTCCGGCGGCATGTTCTCCGACAGCTGCCGTGCCGGGCCGTTGGCGATGAGCGTCTGCATGCTCGCGTACCAGGCGTGCGGGTCGCGGACCGTGAGAATCACCTTGGCCGCCGGGTACGTCGCCGCCAGCTCACGCCAGAAGTGCGAGGCCGGCCAGTCCACCGCCGACCGGAACCCCTCGAACAGGTGCTCCCAGTCCGCCGTGTCGCCGGTGGCCAGGGCGGCCCACTTCTGGGTGAGGCCGGGGTTCGTCATGACGTCGAACATGTGATGGCAGGGCCCGAGGGCCAGCCGTTGCAGTGCCGCCTTCATCGAGCTCGTGCCGGTGCGCGGAAACCCCGCGCCGATCACGGTCAGCATGTCGCTCCTCCATTACGTGTCGGCATTACGTGTCGGCATTACGTGAGGCCACGCGGTCAGCCGGTCGGTCGGCGAGTGGTGCGGCGGGAGCGGGTCAGAGCGAGCCCGCCGAGGAGCATGGCGATCAGTCCCACCACCAGAGCCACGTAGCCCCCGACTATTCCGTAGCCGGTGCCGGGACCACCCTTGGCGGCGGCCACGACCAGCCCGCCGATGACCGCGCCCCCCAGCCCCGCCATCAGGGCCACGATGGCCCCTCTCCTCCCGTCGCCGCTGCCGATACGACCGGCGGAGCGGGCCAGAGCCAGCCCGCCGATGACCACGCCCGCCAGCCCCAGCAGCGCACCCACGACGGACCAGAGACGCCCGGCGGTCAAGGCGTAGGCACTGACGGGGTCCGGCTGGGCCAAGACGTGCGCGGCCGCCGGTGTGGCGAGCCCGAACCCCGACAGCAGCGCGGCCGCGGCGGCGGCAAGCACGAATCGGACTGACATGAGGTGCTCCTTCTCCTGCGACTGGACGTCGCCCGATCATGTCCGCCGGACCTACCGCCGGTCGTCCAGCGGACGATGGCGATCCGCGCTGCCGCCGATGCCGCAGCCGGCTACAGCGGATGTCGCAGGAGCCGTGAAGGTACCGCGCCTGCGGTAGCCGGTCGATCATCCCGGTGCAGGACTCGCCCACGCGGACGTCCGGCTAGGGTGCGCCCATGAGCACAGGACGGGCCGGTGTCACGGACTGGGTGGTCGCCGTCGGCGTGACGGCGGCGCTGCTGGTCACCGGGCTGTCAGGGCAGGGCTCCGCCGCCTACCTCGACCTGCTCGGATACGGGCTGCTGGGGGTCGGCGGGCTCGTGCTGGCCGTGCGCCGCCGGGCTCCGGTTCCGGTCCTGGCCGTCACCGGGCTGTGCGCGGTGGGTTACCAGGCGGCCGGATTCGACGTACCCGCCGTCGCGTACCTGTTCGCGGTGTACGCCGCCGTACGGGCGGGACACCGCGTCATCACCGTGGCGGCGAGCGTGACCATGCTGGCCGCGCTGCCCATCGCGGCCCTGGCCTCGGGCCTGCACGACACGGGCGAGGCGTTCGCGCAGGCCCGGGGCGCTCTTGAGCTGGCCTGGCTGGTCGCGGCAGGCGCCGCGGGTGAGGCGCTGCGACAGGCCGAGCGGCGGGCGGAGGAAGCGGAGCGCACCCGGGAGGAGACCGCGCGACGCCGCGCCGACGAGGAGCGGTTGCACATCGCGCGGGAGCTGCACGATTCGCTCACCCACCAGATCTCGGTCATCAAGGTGCAGGCCGAGGTCGCCGTCCATGTGGCCCGGAGGCGGGGCGAACAGGTGCCGGAGGCCCTGCTGGCGATCCAGGAGGCCGGGCGTGAGGCGACCCGGGAGCTGCGCGCGACCCTGGAAGCGCTGCGCGACGACGACACGACCCCGCCGCGTGGGCTCGACCACGTTGAGGAGCTGGTGGAACGGGCCCGGAGGAGCGGCCTGGACGCGACGCTGACGATCGAAGGGCGACGGCACGGTCTGCCGGCCGCGGTGGACCGGACCGTCTACCGGATCGTTCAGGAGTCGCTCACCAACATCGTCCGGCATGCCGCGGCCGCCACCGCGTCGGTCCGGGTCCACTACCGCCCAGGCGCCCTGGAGATACGCGTCGAAGACGACGGCAAGGCCACACCGGACACCGCGCCGGTGCCCGGTGTCGGGCTGCTCGGGATGCGCGAACGTGTCACCGCCCTCGGGGGCCGCCTGCGCGCGGAGCCGCGCGGTGAGGGCGGCTTCACCGTCCAGGCGGAACTCCCCGTGGATCGGACGCCTTGATCCGTGTCCTGCTGGTCGACGACCAGCCGCTCCTGCGCAGCGGATTCCGCGCGCTCCTCGACCTCGAAGACGACATCGAGGTGGTGGCCGAGGCCGGCGACGGGATGGAGGGCCTGGCTCTGGCCAAGGAACATCTGCCCGATGTCGCGCTCATCGACATCCAGATGCCGCTCGTCGACGGCATCGAGGCGACCCGGCGCATCGCCGCGGACCCGGCTCTGGCCGGGGTGCACGTCGTCATCCTGACCAACTACGGCTTGGACGAACACGTCTTCAAAGCCCTGCGTGCCGGCGCGGCCGGGTTTCTCGTCAAAGACGTCGTGCCGGAAGACTTCCTGCACGCCGTACGCGTCGCCGCGCGTGGCGACGCGCTGCTCGCGCCCTCGATCACCCGCATGCTCATCAAGAGATACCTCACCCAGCCGATCAACACCGGCACCGGCACGGGGCTGGAAGAGCTGACCAACCGCGAACGCGAGGCCGTCGCTCTGGTAGCGCAGGGGCTGTCCAACGACCAGATCGCCGACCGCATGGTGATCAGCCCGATGACCGCGAAAACCCATATCAACCGGGCCATGGCGAAGCTCCACGCCCGCGACCGTGCCCAACTCGTGGTCCTCGCCTACGAATCCGGCCTGGTCGCCCCGGGCGGCTCCTGACATCTCCTCCTCACCGGCCCGTGGTCCGAGCGCGGCGCCGGATCGTCGTCCTTCTCCAGAGACGTGGTCGCCGGTCCCTGCTGACGCCAGATCCTGCTCACCGATCCCGCCGCGCCCGGATTCCGGATGGGTCTCACTTGACGACGACGAGGATGGAGTGCCAGCCGGTGGCACCGTCGGGGGCGGGCGGGGCGTAGTCGGCGGTCTGGGTCCGGCCGGTGGCGTCGGTGGCGCGCACCTCGATGGTGTGCTTGCCGGGGGTGGCGTCCCAGTCGTCCACCACCCACTGCCGCCAGGTGTCCGGGCCGGGCACCGCGGCCAGCCGCGCCTGCCGCCACGTCCCCTTGTCCACGCGGACCTCGACGGCGTCGACGCCCCGGTGCTGCGCCCAGGCCACGCCGGCGATGGCCGTGCGGCCGGCGGGGATCGTGGACCCGCCCCGCGGCAGGTCGATGCGCGACTCGGTCTTGATCGGGCCCTTGGGCGCCCAGCCGCGCGGCGTCCAGTACGCCTCGTCCTGGTCGAAGCGGGTCACCTTGATGTCGGTGACCCACTTGGTGGCCGAGACATAGCCGTACAGTCCGGGGACGACCTGGCGCACCGGGAAGCCGTGGGAGACCGGGAGCGCCTCGCCGTTCATCGCGACGGCGAGCAGCGCGTCCCGGCCGTCCATCACGATGTCCACCGGCGTGCCGCAGGTCCAGCCGTCGGAGGAGGTGGACAGCAGCATGTCGGCCCCGGAGCGGATGCCGGCGTCGCGCAGCACGTCGGCCAGGCGGGCGCCGAGCCAGCGCGCGTTGCCGACGTAGTTGTCCCCCACGTCGTTGGACACGCAGGTCAGCGTGACGTCGGCCTCCATGAGGGGCCGCTTGAGCAGGTCGGCGAAGGTGATCTCGACGGGCCGGTCCACCATGCCGTGGATCTTCAGCGTCCACGTCTTCGGGTCCACCTGCGGGACGACCAGAGCCGTGTCGACGCGGTAGAAGTCGCGGTTGGGCGTCGTGAAGGGCGACAGGCCGTCCAGGCGGAAGTCCACTCCGGAGGGGAGCGGCTTGGCCGGCGTCGCCGCCCTGGGCAGGGCGAGCTTGGCGCGTTCGGTGGAGACGTCGAGCCGGCCGCCGAGGGCGCGTCCGATCAGCCCGCCCGCCCCGGCCACCACGACGCCCGCGGCGACCCCGCCGAGCAGGGCGCGCCGGTCGAACTCGGGCTCCTCGGCGGTTCCCCGCATGACGGCGGGACGCCCGGCCGGCCGCGCTTCGGCGTCCTGCGGCTCCCCCGGCTCCATGGCCGCGCCGGACGCCGCCGGCGCACCGCCGACCCCGGCACCGGTCGCGGAGGAACCCGTGGCGGAGCGACCGGCCCCGCCGGAACCGGTGGCCGAGCCACCGGCCCAGGCGGAACCGGTGGCCGAGGAAGCGCCCGCCGGAGAACCGGCCGCGGAAGAGTCACGCAGGTCCTCGCCCCCGTGGAGGTCCTGCGGGTCCCGCTCCCGGATCGTGGCCGCGCCCGAGGGGGCGGCGGGGTCGTCGTAGCGCGGGAAGCCGTACCCCGGTTCGGCGTCGGGCCACGCCCGCCGGACCAGGATGCGCAGCGCCCAGGCCCCGGCCGCCGCGCCGGCCGCCGAGGGCAGCACGTCGAGCACCGCGCCGTCGGGCCTGGTGACCGCGGCGACCGCGCCGACCACGCCGAAGGCCAGCAGTCCGGCCGTGGCGTACCCCGCGCGACGGCGGGCCAGCAGGCCGAGACCGGCGGCGACGAGGGCGAGCACCACCACGATGCCGGAAATGAGGACGAACTTGTCGCTGGCGCCGAAGGTGCGGATGGCCCATTCCTTCAGCGCGGCCGGCGTGCGGTCGACGGCCGCGTCGCCGACCGCGATGACCGGAGACGCCTTCGGGTCGAGCAGCCCGGCGGCGAGCTGGCCGATGCCCAGGGCCACCGCGCCCGCCACGAGGCCGATGAGCGCCGCCGCCCATGCCTGCCCGCGCGGGCGCGTCTGGTTGAGGTTCACAGGACGAACGCTACGCCTGAACCGGTCGCCCGGATCTTACGCCCCGGTTACGGGGCCTTCCCCGCGAGTGGTCACGGGGCCTTGCCCGCGAGCAGCTCGTGCAGGACGGGCACCAGGGCGCGGAAGGCCCGGCCCCGGTGGCTGACGGCGTCCTTGTCGGCCGGGGACAACTCGGCGGTCGTGCGGTCCTCGCCATCGGGGACGAAGATCGGGTCGTACCCGAACCCGTTGGACCCGCGCGGGGAGCGGATCAGCGTGCCGGCGAGCGTGCCCTCGACGACGCGTTCGTCGCCGCCGGGCAGGGCGAGCGCCGCCGCGCAGGCGAAGTGGGCGCCCCTGCGGCCGTCCGGCACGTCCGACACCTGGGCGAGCAGCAGCCGCAGGTTGGCGGCGTCGTCGCCGTGGGAGCCCGACCAGCGGGCGGAGAACACCCCGGGCATGCCGTTGAGCGCGTCGACGCACAGCCCGGAGTCGTCGGCGATGGCGGGCAGCCCGCTCGCCGAGGCGACGGCGTGCGCCTTGATCAGGGCGTTCTCGGCGAACGTGAGCCCGGTCTCGGCGATCTCGCCGATCTCGGGGAACCGCTCGAGCCCGATCAGCTCGATCTTCTCGTCGGCGTCGGCGAGGATGCGCCGCAGCTCGACGATCTTGCCCTCGTTGCGGGTGGCCAGGACCACCGTGCGCACCACGCTCACGACAGGACCCGGCGCTGGAGGGCGGTGAGCTCGGCGCAGCCCGCGCCGGCCAGGTCGAGCAGGGAGTCGAGGGTGGAGCGGTCGAAGGGGATGCCCTCGGCGGTGCCCTGGACCTCGACGAACTCCCCCGAACCGGTCATGACGACGTTCATGTCGGTCTCGGCGGCGACGTCCTCGGTGTAGCACAGGTCGAGCAGCGGGGTGGCGCCGACGATGCCGACCGAGACGGCGGCGACGGAGTTGACCAGCGGGTCGCCGGGGCACATCTTGCGCTTGCGCATCCAGGCGATGGCGTCGGCGAGGGCGACGTAGGCCCCGGTGATGGCGGCTGTGCGCGTGCCGCCGTCGGCCTGCAGCACGTCGCAGTCGAGCACGATGGTGTTCTCGCCGAGGGCCTTGTAGTCGACGCAGGCGCGCAGCGAGCGGCCGATCAGCCGTGAGATCTCGTGGGTGCGGCCGCCGATCTTGCCGCGCACCGACTCGCGGTCGCTGCGGGTGTTGGTCGAGCGGGGCAGCATGGCGTACTCGGCGGTGATCCAGCCGAGACCGCTGCCCCTGCGCCACCGCGGCACGTTGTCCTGCACCGTGGCGGCGCACAGCACTCGGGTGCCGCCGAACTCCACCAGGACCGAGCCCTCGGCGTGGGCGAGCCAGTCGCGGGTGATCGTGACCGGCCGGAGCTGGTCGGGACTGCGTCCATCATCACGTGCCATGGGCTCACCTTAGGTCATACACGGCCCCGCTCCGCGCGAGTTCCACCTGCCCCTCGAACCCTCCGCGCCCGGCGTCCCGCAGGATCTGCTCCGGGTCGTTCCAGGGCACCAGATGGGTGAGAACGAGCGTGCCGGCGCCGGCGCGGGCGGCGTGCTCGGCGGCCTGGCGGCCGTTCATGTGCAGGCCCTCCGGGTTGCCGGGCCGGTCGAGGAACGACGCCTCGCACAGCAGCACGTCGGCCCCGGCGGCGAGCTCGACCAGCTCGGCGGACTCCCCGGTGTCGGCCGAGTAGGCGACCGCGTGGCCGCCGTGCGCGACGCGGAAGCCGTAGGTCTCGACGGGGTGGTTCATCTGGGCGGCCGTCACCTCGAACGGCCCCACGGGAAACGTGCCGGGCGCGAGCGCCGAGAAGTCGAAGGCGGTCTCCAGTCCCGGCTCGTCGTCCATGCCGTAGGCGGCGCCCAGGCGGCGCGGGGCGTCCTTCGGGGCGTGGACGGGGACGCGCGGCAGCGGGCCCGACGGCGCGTAGGTCCGCACGACGTGGTAGGAGCACATGTCCAGGCAGTGGTCGGCGTGCAGGTGCGACAGGCAGATGGCGTCCACGTCGTACAGGCCGATGTGGCGTTGCAGGGCTCCCAGGGAGCCGTTGCCGAAGTCCAGGAGCAGGCGGAACCCCTCGGCCTCCAGCAGGTAGCAGGACGCGGGACTGTCAGGGCCGGGGAAGCTCCCGGAACAGCCCACGATCGTCAATCTCACGGCGGCCTCCTCACTCGGCGCGGTAGCGCCTTGTCACACTGACGCGACGCGGTCAGCACTGTTCGTTCGCGCGCCCCGGCACGGGGGTCCCGGCCCAGGGTGTCCCGGCACGGCGGGCGCCGCACCCGGCACGGCGGGCGCCGGGCGGGGCCCTGCCGGCCCCGCCCGCCGTCCGCGCCCCGTCCCATCGGGGCGCGTGTGGTCTCAGTTGGGCGCGGCGAGCGCCCCTTCACCGGAGATGTCGCCCACCAGCGCGCGCTCGACGTCGACGATCTCCGGTCCGAGGAACCGCCGTCCGAGGTGGGCGAACATGGCGCCGTCGCCCGTCGCGCGGAACCTGTGCCGGGGCGTCCCGCTCCGCGCCGCGAGGCCGCGGTCGTGCAGGACACGGTAGACGTCCTTGGCCGTCTCGTCCGCGCTGGACACGAGTGTGACGCCGTTGCCGGCCACGTAGGAGATCGCGCCGGTCAGCAGCGGGTAGTGGGTGCAGCCGAGGATCAGCGTGTCACAGCCGTCGTCGACCACCGGCCGGAGGTACTCGCGGGCGACCTCGATCAGCTCGTCGCTCATCGTCTCGCCCCGCTCGACGAACTCCACGAACCGGGGGGCGGCCACTCCGGTCAGCCGCACGTCGGGGGCCGCCGCGAAGGCGTCGTGGTAGGCCATGGACTCGATGGTCGCGCGGGTGGCGATGACGCCGACCCGGCCGTTCCTCGTGGCGCGGACGGCCCGCCGGGCCGCGGGCTGGATGACCTCCACCACGGGGACGTCGTACCGCTCCCGGGCGTCGCGCAGCACGGCCGCGCTGGCGCTGTTGCAGGCGATCACCAGCATCTTCACGTCGTGCTCGACGAGGTGGTCCATGACCTCCAGCGCGTACGCGCGCACCTCGGCGATGCGCTTGGGCCCGTACGGCTGGCGCGCGGTGTCGGCGACGTACAGGATCGACTCGTTCGGGAGCTGGTCGATGATCGCCCGGGCGACGGTGAGGCCCCCGACGCCGCTGTCGAAGATCCCGATCGCGGGACCGTGCCCGTCCCTCTGCTCTTCCACGGCGTCGATCATGCTGACCCATGGCGCGTGGGCGACGCTCCCGATGTCCACCATGATCCCAACATTAGGGGACCGTGGACAATCGCTCTTGGTAAGAATGCTCACATTGGAGTAATCCCTCACCGGGCCGTCCGTCCCGGCGGGCCCCGCGCACGCCCACCGTCGCACCGCCCGCGTGCCGCTCGGCCGTCGTGCGGCCCGCCCGCCGCTCAGCCACGGCCGAGCCGGGCGAGCTGACGCGACTGGGCGACCAGGTTGCCCGCGGAGTCCCAGATCTCGACGTCCTCGTCGAACCATCCGTCCCTGATCAGGCGTCCGTGGCCGACGACCTTCAGCCAGCCGGGGACGGGCAGCCCTCGCAGGTGCCAGGTCAGCTCGACCGTCGGCGCCCATCCCCTGGCGCCCGCGGAGAACACGACCGGCGGCAGCGCGTCCACGGCCATCGCCAGGATGTAGGGGTCGGGGTCCTGCGGCTCGGCCATGCGGAAGTACGCGCGCGACTCCGGCCGCCCGGTCGGTGAGCCGGTGAACCAGCCGATCGTGGGCGGGTCGAACCGGGTCTCGATCTGGGCGTTGAACGTCATGTTCGACTCGTCCTTGGGGGACGGCAGCGGCAAGCACTCCTCCACCGCAGGCATGGCGACCGCGGGCTCGCCGATCCACTCGCTCGGGCCGTCGCCGAGGGTGGCGGTCGTCACCAGCGTCTCGATGTAGGAGACATCGTCCTGGACCAGGGTCGCCCGGGTCATCGCGGCGGTCCGGCCGGCCTTGAGCTGCTCCAGCCGGACGCGGGCGGGCCCGGGCCTCGGGGCCCGCAGGAACTGCGCGGCGGTGGACACCGGGTGCTCGTACGGGGAGGCGTCGACGACGGCCCGCAGCACGGCGGCCATGAGGTACCCGCCGTTGAGCGGCCCGCCGATCGCGTAGCCGGGATCGAGGCAGACGTCGTAGGTGGTCGCGTCGACCCTGATCGCCTGCGTCGCCTCGTCGAACTTCGTCATCTGCTCCCTGGCCCCGTCCCGCGCGAAACGAACCGAATTTCGTTCTGGAAGCCTCACCCTACCGAGGTCCGCAAAGCCGGTGGAAAGCGGCCTGCAAGTGCTTCGCTACCGCGGTGATCTAGCCTCGCGGCGGATCCCTTCCCACCTGAGGACAATCCCCCTATCCATCGAAAGCGGAGCCATGGCAGGCCAACCCCTCCCCCCGTACCCGTTCAACGAGGACCCCGACCGGACGGTGTCCTACCGGCACCCATCGCCCGGCCGGCACGCCGCTCCGGGGACCCAGTCCTTCACCTACGCCGCGCCGCCCCTCGCCGGGCCGCCGCAGGCCGGGGAGCCCGCGTGGCAGCAGGTGCAGATCGGCGCGCCGCCGCCACCGCCCGCCCGCAGGCGAGGGCGGGGCTGGCTGCTGGCGATCGTCGCCGCCGTCGTCGTGGCGCTGGTCGGGGGCGGCGGCGTGTATGCGATGACCCTGCTCAGCGGCGGCGGCGCCCAGCCGGAGGACGTCCTGCCCGCGGGGACCATGGCCTACGTGCGGCTCGACCTCGACCCGGCCGCGAACCAGAAGCTCGCCCTGTTCCAGCTCGCGCGGAAGTTCTCCGCGACGCGGGGCGCGTTCACCGGCGACGACCCGCGCCGGTCGCTGTTCGAGCTGCTGCGCCAGGGGGACTCCGGCCTGGCCGAGGTGGACTACGCCCGCGACGTCGCCCCGTGGCTCGGCGACCGCGTCGGCCTCGGCGTGCTGGCGCCGAAGGCGGGCTCCGGCACGCCGCGGGTGGTCGCGGCCGTGCAGGTCACCGACGAGGACAAGGCCCGCGCCGGGGTGCGCAAGCTGAACACCGGCGGCGAGCTGAAGGGCCTGGCGTTCCGGGAGGGCTACGCGATCCTCGCCGAGACGCAGGCGGAGGCCGACGCCTACGCCACGGCCGCGCCGCTTTCGGGCGAGGCCGCCTTCGCCGCCGACCGTGAGGCCGTGGGCGAGCCGGGCGTGCTGTCGTTCTGGGGCGACGCCGGCCGGATCGCCAGGGCCGCGCAGGCCACCGGCGCCACCCCGCCCGCGGGCACCCTGGACATGGTGAAGAACGTGCGCTTCGCCGGGGCGCTGCGCTTCGACGGCGGGTACGCCGAGCTGACCGGCATCTCCCGCGGCGGGACGATGCAGGCCCCCGCCACCGTGGAAGGCGCGCGGCTGTCGCGGCTGCCCGCCTCGACCGTGGGCGCGCTGTCGGTGTCCGGCCTCGGCGAGCTGCTGGCCGGCCAGTGGCCGCAGATCACCGAGGCCGCCGACGGCGCCTCGGGCGGCCGGTCGTTCTCCGACTTCGTCCAGCAGGCGCGGCAGACCTACGGCATCTCCCTCCCCGAGGACCTGGTGACGCTGCTGGGCCAGAACCTCACCGTGGCCGTGGACCAGCGCGGCCTGGACGGCGAGCTGCCCAAGGCCGGCGCCGTGCTCACCACCGACCCGGCCAAGGCGCAGGCGGTCGTCGCCAAGATCGAGAAGTTCGTCGCCGACTCAGGGACGGCGGCGCCGCAGATCGCCAAGGTCGCGGCCGACGGGCGGCTCGTCCTGGCCAGCTCCCAGGAGTACGCCGCCGAGCTCGCCAAGGACGGCGCGCTCGGCGACAGCGAGACCTTCACCACCGCGGTCCCGGACGCGGACTCCGCGGCGGCCGCGCTCTACATCGACCTGGACAAGATCGAGAAGTACTACCTGGACGACCTGAGCGGCGAGGAGCGGGCCAACGCCCAGGTGCTGCGCGCGGTGGGCCTCAGCGCCCGGCGGTCCGGCGACATCACGTCCTTCAGCCTGCGCGTCCTGTTCAACTGAGCCTCGGGACCGCGGCACCTCCGGGACCGCGGTGCCCTGCCGACCAGGAAAGCCGGACCGACCCGGTGGGACGCCGGTCCGGCCAGGACGCGGTCCGGGCCGGGACGGTCCGACGCGGGGGCGGGAAGACGAACGCGGGCCCCCTCTCCAGGGAGAGGGGGCCCGCACTCGTGAGCGAGAAGATCGGGCCTCAGGCCCAGAGCTGACCCTCCAGGCGGTCTTCCGCCTGGTCCAGCGTGCCCTCGTAGGCGCCGGTGGACAGATACTTCCAGCCGCCGTCCGCCACGATGAACACGATGTCGGCGCGCTCCCCGGCCTTGACCGCCTTGGCCGCCATGCCGAGCGCGGCGTGCAGGGCGCAGCCGGTGGAGATGCCGGCGAAGATGCCCTCGGAGCCGAGCAGCTCACGCGTGCGGCGCAGCGCGTCCGCCGAGGTCACCGAGAAACGCGTGGTCAGCACGTCGGCGTCGTAGATCTCGGGGATGAACCCCTCGTCCACGTTGCGCAGCCCGTACACCAGCTCGCCGTATCGCGGCTCGGCCGCCACGATCTGCACGCCGGGCACGTGCTCGCGCAGGTAGCGCCCGACGCCCATCAGGGTGCCCGTGGTGCCGAGACCGGCCACGAAGTGGGTGATGGAGGGCAGGTCCCGCAGGATCTCCGGCCCCGTCGACTCGTAGTGGGAGCGCCAGTTCGCCGGGTTGCCGTACTGGTAGAGCATCACCCAGGACGGATTCTCGGCGGCCAGCCGCTTGGCCACCCGCACCGCCTCGTTGGACCCGCCCGCCGCCGGCGAGGGGATGATCTCGGCGCCCCACATGCGCAGCAGCTGGCGGCGTTCCTCGGAGGTGTTCTCCGGCATCACGCAGATCAGCTTGTAGCCCTTGAGCCGGGCCGACATCGCCAGCGAGATGCCGGTGTTGCCGGAGGTGGGCTCCAGGATCGTGCAGCCGGGCGTGAGCAGGCCCTCCTTCTCGGCCTGCTCGATCATCCACAGCGCCGGGCGGTCCTTGACCGACCCGGTCGGGTTGCGGTCCTCCAGCTTGGCCCAGACGCGGACGTCCGCGGACGGAGACAGGCGCGGCAGACCCACCAGAGGGGTGTTCCCGACCGAGTCGATCAGCGAGTCGAAGCGCATGACTAGCGCATGCCTCCGGCCACGGCGGGCAGGACGGTCACGGTGTCCCCGTCGGCGACGGGGGTGTCCAGGCCGCCGAGGAACCGCACGTCCTCGTCGTTGAGGTAGACGTTGACGAACCGGCGCAGGCCGGAGTCGTCGACGATGCGCTCCCTGAGCCCGGGGTGGCGGGACTCGAGGTCGCCGATCAGGTCGGAGAGAGTCGCACCCGCGGCGTTCACCGACTTGGCGCCGTCGGTGTAGGTGCGGAGGATGGTCGGAATGCGAACCTCGATGGCCATCGCGTGTTTCTCCTTGGTCAGTGGTCGTCACGGGACACCCAACGTGTGCGAACACGCGGGGCGGGGCTGGGATTCCTGCGTTCAGGAACAGTCGTAGACGACGGTGAACGGAGTGTGCGCGAAAAGATGGTTCTGCACGGGTGACGACCGGCCGGGGCGCACGCGGGCGCTCGGCGACACCGGATCGGTCATCAGCATGTTCCCAACTCTACCGCTTCCCCTGCGAGCCTCACGAGGAGACGATCTCCACCTGCTCCTCGGTCACGACCCCGTCCACCACGCGGAACGAACGGAACTGCACATCGTCGGGATCGGCCGTGGAGACCAGCACATAGTGGGCGTTCGGCTCGGAGGCGTAGCTGATGTCCGTGCGGGACGGGTACGCCTCGGTCGAGGTGTGCGAGTGGTAGACGACCACCGGCTCCTCGTCGCGGTCGTCCATCTCGCGCCACACGCGGAACTGCTCCATCGAGTCGAAGCGGTAGAACGTCGGCGACCGCTCGGCGTTCTCCATGGGGATGAAACGCTCGGGCCGGTCGGAGCCCGCCGGACCGGCGATCACCCCGCAGGCCTCGTCCGGGTGATCGGCCCAGGCGTGGGCGATGATCTTGTCGACCAGTTCCCGTGAGATCGTGAGCATGCCTGGAAGTTACCAAAGGGCGCGGACCAGCGTGTCCTGGAGGTAGGTCAGCCAGTCGTAGGTCACGTACGCCGGGTAGCGCGGGTCGTCCTCGGCCATCCCGGCCAGCTCCTCGTGCACCTCTTCTGTGACCTCCAGCCGCACGCCGAGCGCCAGGCGCACGTCGTTCAGCGCGCGCAGCCACGCCTGCGCCTGCTCGCCGGTCAGCTCGACCTTGCCCTGCTCGGCGGTCTTCAGCAGCACCTCGGCGTCGGCCCGCTTGCCCTCGCGCAGCGTCGCCTCGGTGTAGCGGCGGAAGTCGGCGGCCGCCTCGTCGTCGTCGGCGTAGGCGGAGGGGAACAGCCGGGCCAGCACCGGATCGGACGGCGCCGTCGCCGAGCCGATGCCGAGCGCCCGCTCGAGCGGGTCGTCCCCCGTCGCGCCCGGCTCCACCAGCCCGAGCACCTGCGACACCAGCGAGCGCAGGATCGAGGCCTCCCCGGCGTCCAGCAGGATGGCGACCCCACCGCCACGCGTCGCGCTGAAGCCCGTGCTCACGCCGAATCTCTCTGGACGGTGGCCCACAAGCCGTAGGAGTGCAGGATCTGCACGTCGCGTTCCATCTCCTCACGGGCACCACTGGCCACGACGGCCTTGCCCTTGTGGTGCACGTCGAGCATCAGTTTCTCGGCCTTGGCCTTGGGGTAGCCGAAGACCGTCTGCAGGACGTAGGTCACGTACGACATGAGGTTGACCGGGTCGTTCCACACGATCGTCAGCCACGGAAGGTCGGGACGGACGTCCGTCGACGGACGCTCGACCTCGGCTGGAGCGGTACTACCCACGTTCCCATCCTGCCCTACGCCAGTCGTAGTCTTCGACTTGTGAAGATGGCCATGAGCAGCGCGTTGCTCACCGATCACTATGAGCTGACGATGCTGCAGGCGGCATTGGACAGCGGGGCGGCGCACCATCGGGCGGTGTTCGAGGTCTTCGCCCGCCACCTGCCCCTGGGTCGCCGGTACGGCGTCGTCGCGGGCACCGGGCGGGTGCTGGACGCCCTCGCGGACTTCCGCTTCGGCGAGGCCGAGCTGGCGTTCCTGCGCGAGCGGCGGGTGGTGAACGACCGCACGCTCGACTTCCTCGCCTCCTACCGGTTCTCCGGCGACGTGTACGGCTACCGGGAGGGCGAGTGCTACTTCCCCGGCTCGCCGATCATGGTGGTGGACGGCACGTTCGCCGAGGCCGTGCTGCTGGAGACGCTGATCCTGTCGATACTCAACCACGACTCCGCGGTCGCCTCGGCGGCGTCCCGCATGACGCACGCCGCGGGCGACCGGCCGATCATCGAGATGGGCTCGCGGCGCACGCACGAACGGGCCGCCGTCGCCTCGGCGCGGGCGGCCTACCTGGCGGGCTTCTCCTCCACCTCCAACCTGATGGCCGGCAGCGTGTACGGCGTGCCGACGGCCGGCACCAGCGCGCACGCCTTCACCCTGCTGCACGGCAGCGAGTACGACGCCTTCCAGGCGCAGATCGACTCCCTCGGCCACGACACCACGCTCCTGGTGGACACCTACGACGTCGCCAAGGCCGTGCGCACGGCGGTGGAGCTGGCCGGGCCCGGGCTCGGCGCCGTGCGCATCGACTCCGGCGACCTCGCGGTGGTCGCCCGCGAGGTGCGCAAGCTCCTCGACGGGCTCGGCGCCACCAAGACGCGCATCGTGGTCACCAGCGACCTGGACGAATACGCCATCGCCGCGCTCGCCGCCGCGCCCGTCGACGGGTACGGCGTCGGCACCTCGGTGGTCACCGGGTCGGGCGCCCCCACGGCGTCCATGGTCTACAAGCTCGTCGCCCGCGAGGACGGCGAGGGCGTGCTGCGGCCGGTGGCCAAGAAGTCGGTCGGCAAGCCGAGCCGGGGCGGCAGGAAGGACGCCTTCCGCGTCGTCGAGGACGGCGTCGCCGCCGCCGAGTTGGTCACCACCGCGCCCGGCGCCCCCGCTCCTGAGGGCGCGCGGCCGCTGCTGCACACGCTGGTGCGCGGCGGCGAGATCGTCGGAGGGGAACCGCTGGAGGCCGCCCGCGAGCGCCACCGCACCTCCGTCGCCGAACTCCCCGTCCTCGCCCACCAACTCTCCCAAGGCGACCCCGTCATCCCCACCCTCTTCTCCTGACCCGCAGCCCTACCACGACCTCCCGTCTCACCTCACCGCCGGCGGAGCCTTCCGCCCGACCGGGCGTGCTTCATCGGCGCCGGGTCGGCGGGGTGGGGTACGGCGAAGCCGGCGCCGTTGTACGGCGCCCGGCCCGGAGCGCCCCGGGCCGGGTCAGGCCGTTCGGAGGATGGGGGTGCCTGTCAGGGCGACGCCGGCGGTGGTGAGTTCGGTGAGGGCCGCTTCGGTGGTGGCAGGGGCGACGCCGGCCGTGAGATCCAGCAGAACGCGCACGGCGAAGCCGTTGTTCGCGGCGTCGAGCGCGGTGGCCCGCACGCAGTGGTCGGTGGCGATGCCGACCACGTCCACCCGCTCGACCCCGCGCGTGGTCAGCCACTCGGCCAGCCCGGTGCCCGCGTCGCTGGCGCCCTCGAAGCCGCTGTAGGCCGCGCTGTGCCGGCCCTTGCTGAACACCTCCTCCACGGCGGAGGTGTCCAGCGCCGGGTGGAAGTCGGCCCCGGAGGTGCCCACGACGCAGTGGGCGGGCCAGGTGCGCTGGTAGTCGGGGTGCTCGGCGAAGTGGTCGCCGGGGTCGACGTGGTAGTCGCGGGTCGCCACGACGTGGTCGTACCCGCCCGTGGCGGCGTGCGGACCGATGGCGGCGGCGACCTCGGCGCCGCCGCCCACCGCGAGGCTGCCGCCCTCGCAGAAGTCGTTCTGCACATCGACGATGACAAGCGCGCTCTTCAAGCCGGTCTCCCTGGAGATGACGGGACGGGAATGTCGGACGCTCGGGCCGGAGCGCCGGTGCGCCGCGTGCTCATGGTGGTGCCGGTCACCCGGGCGGGTGCGGAGTCAGCGGTGCGGAGTCAGCGGGAGCGTTGGGTGGCCCATTTGCGGATGGTCTCTATGCGGGCGCGGATCTGGTCGGCGGAGGCCTGGGCGATGGCCGGGCCTCCGCAGGCGCGGCGCAGCTCGGCGTGGATGACGCCGTGCGGCTGGCCGGTGCGGTGGTTCCAGGCGCCGACCAGGCCGTTCAGCTCTTTGCGCAGGGCCGCGATCTCCTCGTGCGGCGCGAGCGCCACCGGGGCTGGAGCGTCGGCCACCTTGCGCCGCCGGGCGGCCTGCTGATCGGCCTGGTGCTTGCGCAGCAGCACCGCCACCTGGTCGGGCTCCAGCAGCCCCGGCAGGCCGAGGAAGTCCTCCTCCTCGGGGGAGCCGGGCTCGGCCGAGGTGCCGAACTCGCCGCCGTCGAACAGCACCCGGTCGAAGGTCGCCGACGCCTCGACGGTCTCGAACGGCAGCTCGTCGCCCAGGACGTCCGGGCTGTCCTTCTTCTGCCGGGCGTCCTCGACGAGGAAGTCGTCCAGGCCCTCCTCGGGGAGCTTGCGGTCCAGGACGTGGTCGCGCTCGGCCTCCATCTCACCGGCCAGGCCCATGAGGGTGGGCACCGAGGGCAGGAACACCGAGGCCGTCTCGCCACGCCTGCGCGCACGGACGAAGCGCCCCACCGCCTGGGCGAAGAACAGCGGCGTCGAGACGCTGGTGGCGTACACGCCCACCGCGAGACGCGGGATGTCGACGCCCTCGGAGACCATGCGGACGGCGACCAGCCAGCGTTCCTCCGAGGCGCTGAACTGCTTGATCTTGTCGGAGGCGCCGGGGTCGTCCGACAGCACGACCGTGGCGCCCTCGCCGGTGATCGCGCGCAGGTGCCTGGCGTAGGAGCGCGCCGTCTCGTGGTCGGTGGCGATGACCATGGCTCCGGCGTCGGGCACGTGCCTGCGCACCTCGGTGAGGCGCTTGTCGGCCGCCCGCAGGACCTGGCGGATCCAGTCGCCCTTGGGGTCGAGGGCGGCGCGCCACGCCTGGCCCATCTGGTCTTTGGTGAGCGGCGTGCCGAGCGTGGCGGTGATCTCGTCACCGGCGCGGGTGCGCCAGCGCATCTCACCGGCGTACGCGAGGAAGATCACCGGGCGGACGACCCCGTCGGCGAGCGCGGGGCCGTAGCCGTAGGAGTAGTCGGAGACGCTGCGCCGCACGCCCTCGCCGTCCTCGGCGTAGGTGACGAACGGGATGGGGTTGGTGTCGGACCGGAAGGGGGTGCCGGTGAGGGCCAGGCGCCGCGCGGCCGGTTCGAACGCCTCGCGCACGCCGTCGCCCCAGGACTTGGCGTCGCCCGCATGGTGGATCTCGTCGAAGATGACCAGCGTCTTGCGGGCCTCGGTGCGGGCGCGGTGGAGCGCGGGGTGCATCGACACCTGGGCGTAGGTCACCGCGACACCGACGTAGTCGCGGGAGGTGGCGCCCTGGCTGTTCTTGAACTCCGGATCGATGGCGATGCCGACCCGGCCCGCGGCGTCGGCCCACTGGCGCTTGAGGTGCTCGGTGGGGCACACGATGGTGACCGCTCGCACGATGCCCCGGCTGATCAGCTCGCTGGCGATGCGCAGCGCGTACGTCGTCTTGCCGGCGCCGGGGGTCGCCACGGTCAGGAAGTCGCGCGGCTCGCGCCGGAAGTAGAGGTCGAGCGCCTCCTGCTGCCACGCGCGGAGCTTGGGCGCGGTGCCCCACGCGGCTCGGTCGGGATAGGAAGGTGACAGATGGGACGCGGCAAACGAGCTCACGCCGACCTCCTTGTCAGAGGACCTTTCCGGACCTCGGGGCGGTGCCCCACACTGATGATCTTGTCGTCGCGCTCGCTTCGCTCCCTCACAGTGAAGCCACGATAGCGGGGGACACCGACAGGACGTGCCGCCCCCGAGGATGCTCGCCATCGCGCCCCTCCCGTGCTATCGCCCCGTCCAGGGACCGGCGGCACAGCGCTGAGGCGTCCAGAGGGACGCCGGCGGAGGACGGCCGGGCTAGGTGACTCCGCGCATGATGGCGTCGATCTCGGCACGCCGCCGGGGGGTGTCCGGCTGCGCGACGGCGAGCAGGACGACGCTCTCGCCGTTCTTGGTGAGAAGTGTCACACGCAGATAGGCCGGCTGGTTGACCACGTCGGTGTAGGTCGCGCGGAGGGCTCGGGTGTGACCGGTGAACCCGTTCAGCGCGACCGGGCGGTCGTCCACCACCTCCACCTCGTCGCCGTGCAACAGCAGCCGCCCGTACAGCTCGGCCAGGTCGAGCGTGGCCGCACGCGGGCCCGTGGCCGGAAGCGGGCCGGCCGGGCGGGCCATGACGAGCGCGGAGTCGCCCGCGGTGGCGACCGAGGTGAACCCGGTGACCGGCGGGACCGTTCCCGGCGTCCAGCCGGACGGCAGCGTGTAGCCGACTCCGGCGACGCCGTCGTCCACCGGGACGGGGCCCGGGCTCGCGTTCAGGCGGCTCACGGCGAAGGCGACCACTCCGGCCACCAGGGCGGCGCCCACGACCACCGCCACGACGAACAGGAGCACCCGGCGGGCCCAGGAAGGCACCCTGACCCGCGAGGGGGCGGCCGGAGCGCCGTACAGCCGGGCCGACGGCGGCAGCCCTTCCTCCTCCCGCGGAGGCCACACGGGCTCGCCGTAAGGCCGTCGCCCGGTGCGGTACTTGTCCACAGCGCCTCCTCCCGTGCACCGAGTATCCGTTCCAGGGCGGCCCTTCCGTCAACGAAACATTTGAATAATGACGCCGATGACCGCAACGGGCCGTCCGGACGCCCCGCCGGAGACCGGCCCGGGCGGATGTGGGGGCGCACCGAAGCGCGGGCGATCCGGCGTCAGGGCCGCGAGGTCACCGGGTTCCTGACACCACCGCGGGAACGGCGATCCGGCGCACCGTGGTCAGGGCGGGGGCGCGGCAGGCGGCCATTGGGCGGAGGCGTGGCAGGCGGCCAGGGGGCGGAGACGCGGTAAGCGGTCAGGGAGTGGGGGCGCGGTAGGCGGTCCACATGTCGCGCATGCGGGCGGCCTGGCCGGCGGTGAACTCCGACATGCAGCGGTCGTGGGAGTAGTCCATGTAGTTGTGCACCGGGTCGTCGCCGAGGTCGGGGCAGGTGTCCTTGCGATCGGGGCACCCCTGGGTCGAGGTGGCCTCGGGCGGGGTGTCGTCGACCGAGTCCCCGGGCGAGCCGCAGCCGTTCTCGAAGGTGTGCAACAACCCGAGCCAGTGGCCGATCTCGTGCACCGCGGTGTACCCCTTGCCGAAGTCGCGCAGGCTGCCGCCGGGCAGGCTGCGCCAGTCGACCACGACGCCGTCCAACTTGGGGTTGCTCTGGTACCAGTGCGGATAGGTGGCGTAGCCGAGCACCAGTTCGCCGAACTGGGCGACGTAGAGGTTCAGCGTCTCGGCGCCGCCCTTGCGCAGCCGCTGCTTCATGGCGGCCTCGTTGGCGAGCGGCTGGTGGAACCACACCTGGTTGTCGGTGCGCGTGACGCCGCGCAGCGCGAACCGCACGCCGGTGTCGGCGCCGCCGAGCCGTCCTCCGTAGGCGGCGTTCAGCGTCTCGACCTGGGCCGTGACGGCGGCCTCCGGGGCGCCCGCCTGCCCGTCGGTGATCACGTGGACCCACAAGGGGACGGTGACCGTGTGGGCCCGGAGACCGGGACGCAGGGCGCCGAGCCGGCGCCGCATCTCCGAGAGCATGCGCTCGGTGTCCCGGCGGTCGGGCGCGTACGGCTCCGGGCCGCGCCCGTCCATGCGCGGGGGACCCGCGTGCCCGCCGCACGGGCGCGCGGCGGCGGCACGGGCCGGCACGCCGGGCGCGCCCGCGATCGTGAACAGGCACGCCAGAGACGCCAGAGACCCCAGAGACACGGCAACCGTGCGCCGCACCATGCACTCCCCCGGTTCGATCAGGTCAGAGTGCTGACGCTAGCCGCCGCCGCGCCGATCGCCGGGGAGCAACACTCGCTCCCCGGCCAAGGGTTCACCCAGCCTCGCCCGCCCGAGCATGAACGGCTCACGCGCCCACCCGGACGTGCGTTACGGCGTCACGGAACCGTCGCGCGCGAGCCTGAACGGCTCATCGCCCGGCGCGAGGTACGAGGACGCGGACGCGCGGCCTCGCGGGGTCACTCTTTGGGGCCGCCGCCCAGGGGAAGACCTTCGTAGATCTCCTTGCACTCGGGGCACACCGGGTATTTCTTGGGATCACGGCTCGGGACCCAGACCTTGCCGCAGAGCGCCCGGATCGGCGTGCCGGTCACCATGCTCTCGGTGATCTTGTTCTTGTCCGCGTAGTGCGAGAAGCGCTCGTGGTCTCCCTCGTCGCCGTGCGAGAGGTTCGGCCGTACTTCGCTCTCGGGAAGGATCTTCGTGCTCACGACATCCGAGTCTACGTGCGCCGAGGAGCGGCGCGGCGGACGAACCCGTGTTCCGGCCGGCCCTCGCTCGCGGCGCGGGCCGGCCGGGAGCGGGCCTCAGCCCACGTGGACGGCGGCGTCGTAGGTCTTGCGCCCGGCCCGGACGAACAGGGCGAGGATCGCGGCCAGGACGGCGACGATGACGCTCACGGTGAAGCCGAAGTGCATGCCCGAAAGGAAGGAGCTGTGCGCCGCGTGCGTCAACGCGTCGGCGATCGGCTTGGGCGTGCCCGGCTGCACCGGAGCGACCCCGATCGCGACGAGGTTCTTCATCGCCTCGACCTGCGCGGGGGTCGCGGGGATGTGCGCGGCGGCGAGATTGCCCGGCAGGACGTCCGCCACGCGGGCGGTGATCAGCGCGCCGAGCACCGCGGTGCCGAGGGACCCGCCCACCTGCATGGCCGACTGCTGCATGCCTCCGGCGACGCCGCTGTACTCCTCGGGCGAGTTGCCGACGATGACCTCGGTCGCCCCGACCATGACCGGCGACAGGCCGAACGCGAGCAGCGCGAAGGGGACGGCGGTGTCGAGGTAGCCGGCCTCCAGCCCGAGGCGCGAGAGCAGGAACATCGAGATCGCGGTGATCAGCATGCCGATGGCGATCGGCACCTTGGGCCCGAACCTGCTCAGCGCCGCGCCCGCCAGCGGGGAGGCGACGATCATGCCGGCGCTCATCGGCAGCATGCGCATGCCCGACTCCAGCGGCGACAGCCCGTGCACGCCCTGGAAGTAGAACGTGAGGAAGAACATCGCGCCGAACATCGAGAAGGCCATGAGCACCATCAGGACGGTGCCGATGGAGACCGACGCGTTGCGGAACAGGGTGAGCGGCAGCAGGGGCTCTGTGGCCCGGGTCTGCCAGAACACGAAGGCGGCGCCCAGCACGACGGCGCCGGCGAAGAACGCGATCGTCCGGGCGTCCCCCCAGCCGTAGCCCGGCGCCTTGATGATGGCCCACACCAGGCAGAACATCGCGCCGGACAGGAGCACCACGCCGGGGACGTCCACCTTGGACAGCGCCTCGGACCTGCTCTCCTTGATGACCCACAGCCCGACCAGCAGCGCGACCACGCCGACCGGCACGTTGATGAAGAAGACCGACTGCCAGCTCACGTTCTCGACGAGCAGGCCGCCGATGATCGGGCCCGCGGCGCTGGAGACGCCGATCGCCGCGCCCCAGATGCCGATGGCCATGTTCAGGCGCTCGGCGGGGAAGGCGGCGCGCAGCAGGGCGAGGGCGGCCGGCTGGAGCAGCGCCCCGAACAGGCCCTGGAGCACCCGCAGGGCGATCAGGACGCCGATGGAGGAGGTGAGGCCGATGGCGAGCGAGGTGAGGGCGAAGCCGGCGATGCCCACCAGGAAGACCCGCTTGTGGCCGAAGAGGTCGCCCAGCTTGCCGGCGGTGATGAGGAAGACGGCCAGGGCGAGCAGGTAGCCGCTGGTGATCCACTGCAGGTCCGACAGGGACGCCCCGAGGTCCTTGCCGATCACCGGGTTGGCGATGGAGACCACCGTGCCGTCGAGCATCACCATGATCACGCCGAGCGCGACGGCGAGCAATGTGAGCCAAGGATGGCCGTGCCCGCGTCGGACCGGCGCGTCCGCGGGCGCGGCCAGCGCTTGTGCCATGGAAGATCCCCCGTTTCGAAAGATTAGTCGACTTCTAGTAATTTATGGCAGAGCATGACAGATGACAAACGGTTTTATACGACAGATCATGACTTGTGGCACAATGTGAAGTGAACATTTCGAGGAGGTGACCGGCATGGGTCTTCGGGAGCGCAAGAAGCACCAGACCCGGCTGGCGCTGATAGACGCGGGCTTCCGGCTGTTCCTCGCCCAGGGGTACGAGGCCACGACCGTCGACCAGATCGCCGCCGCGGTGGAGGTCTCCCCGCGCACGTTCTTCCGCTACTTCGGCAGCAAGGAAGACCTGGCACTGGACTTCACCCTCGAGTACGACGAGCGCATCAACGCCGCCCTCGCCGCCAGGCCCGAGGACGAGCCGCCGTTCACCGCCCTCACCCGCGCCTTCCGCGAGTTCGTCCACGCCATGGAGAGCGACGCCGCCGAGGAGACCGAGCGCTTCCTGCGCCACCGCCGCGTCGTCGACGCCAACCCGGCGCTGCTGTGCACGAGCTTCGCCCGCATGGCCGACATCGAACAGAAGCTCACCGTCGAGATCGCCAGGCGCCAGGGCACCGACCCCGCCACCGACCCGCGCCCCCGGCTGCTGGTGGCCTTCGCCACCTCGGCCGTCCGCGTCGGGATGGACTGCTCGGTGGACGACGACAGTTATCTCCACAGCCTGGTCGCCAACGTCGAGCACGCGCTGGACCTGGCCGAGCAGGCGCTGCGTCCCGGCTGGGACCGCCCGCCTGCGGCGCCGTCGGCGGCACCGCCCTCCGGCCACCGCACCGGCCGCGAGCCGTGCGCAGGCGAGGACCCCGGCGCCGCCGGCCAGGACCCGGGCGCCGAGCCGCCCGCGGCCGCGGTCAGTTGAGCTTGGGGTCGTCCGGGCAGGTCGCCACGAACGCCAGCTCGCCCGGCTGACGCCGCAGCACCGACCGCCACAGGTTGGCCGGCCGCGAGTCGAAGGTGTCGCCCGGTTCGGCCTCGACGACGTACCACGAGCCCTCACGGATCTCGCTCTCCAACTGGCCCGCCGTCCAGCCGGCGTACCCGGCGAAGATGCGCATCTGCGTGATCTCGCCCGCGAGGATCTCCGGAGGCGCGTCCAGATCGACCGTGCCGAGCTTGGAGACGGCCGACGAGCCCGCGTGCAGTCTGCGCCACCCGAGCGGCTCCTGCCCGCTCGGCACCGAGGCCAGGGCCAGCGCGCTGTCGGTCTGCACCGGCCCGCCCTCGAAGAGCACCGGAGGGCCGGACACCAGAGAGTCCCAGGAAGGGAGCACCTGCGTCACGGTGACCTCGCTCGGCCGGTTCAGCATGACGCCGAGGGTGCCGCCGTCCTCGTCGTGCTCGAGGATCAGCACGACGCCGCGCCGGAAGTTCGGGTCGTCAAGCAGTGGCGTCGCCACGAGGAGCCCGCCGACGTAGATCGCCTCCGCCATGCATCCATCATGACGCGTGATGTGGGGAACGCGCGCCCGCCCCCGGGCAGACAGGGCCGCCACCTCGCGATATGTTACTCAACGCGTTCAACCGGGCACTGTCGGTATGTAGTATCGATGACTGGAGGATCCGATCGGCTCGCGAACACCGCGCACGGGAGGAAAGGAAGGGGCCTCATGTACCGCCTCATGATGCTGGCTCTCGTGGCGGCGGGCGTGGCCGCCGGCGTCCCGGCCGCCGGAGCCTCGTACGCCGCGGGCGTCACCGGGCGTGAGGCGCGCGACCTACGCGACGGGCGCGTCGAGGTGACCATGTCCAAGGTCGAATGCCCGTCCGGGCGGGCCGACGTCATCATGACCGCCCCCCGCCACCGCGACGTCGTGGAGTACTCCGTCTACCGAGGCGGCTCGCTGGTGCGCAACGGCGTGCTGTGGCCCGGCGTCCAGCGCAACATCCCGGTCTACCTCGAACCGCGCACCAGCGAACGGGTCACCGTCACCATCCAGGGCCAGGGCACCACGACCTTCCGCGTCTACTCCGGCTGCGAGGACGACGCCCCGACCGGCTCCAGCGATTCGACGGCCACCCCGGCCTCCCGCGACTCACAGGAGTCCTACGGCGAGTACCGCGAGAGCGTCTACAGCGAGAGCGACGGCGACAGCGCCTCCCACTCCAGCGGCGAGCACGGCGCGCGGCACGTCAACGGCCTGCGCGCCCACCGGTACAACCCGCTGCTGCGCCGGCAGGGCATCGACCGCCTTCCCTACACCGGCCCGCCCGCCGACCTGTACGGCAAGATGGCCACCGCCGTCGGCATGGTCATCTTCGGCGGCATGCTGTGGGGCATCGCCGTCATCTGGCCCCACCGCGCCCCCGTCGAGCCCCTGCTGCGCCCCCGCCCCCTCTACGCCACCGGCCGCCGCCCGCTCACGCCAAGCTGACGCCGGCGCCAGCACACCCCGCTGACGGCCCGCGCCCCACGTCGGGGTGATGGCCTACGCCCTCACGTCAGGGTGACGGCCCACGCCTTCACAACGCCACGGGCGCGGGTCGGTGTGAGTCCGCGGCGTCACGCCTCGGTGAAGCCTCGTGCCCGGCCGCCGGCCGACTCGCGGACGGCCGCGGCGACCGCGGTGGCGACATCGGGGTGGAACACGCTCGGAATGATGTAGTTCGGGCCGAGCTCCTCCACCGCCACGACGTTGGCCAGGGCGTTGGCCGCCGCCAGCAGCATGCCCTCGGTGACCATGCGCGACTGCGCGTCCAGCAGGCCGCGGAACACGCCCGGGAAGGCCAGCACGTTGTTGATCTGGTTCGGGTAGTCCGAGCGGCCGGTGGCCACGACGGCCGCATGCTCGCGGGCGTCGTCCGGCGAGACCTCCGGCTCGGGGTTGGCCAGGGCGAACACCACGGCGCGGTCGGCCATGGCGGCGATGTCGTCGCCGGTCAGGATGCCCGGCGCCGAGACCCCGATGAAGACGTCGGCGCCCTTGACCGCCCCGCGCAGGTCGCCCGCGTACCCCTCGGCGTTGGTGTTCTCGGCGATCCACCGCAGCGACGCGTCCAGGTCGTCGCGGCCCTGGTGCACGGCCCCGAGGTAGTCGCAGACGACGACGTTGCGCGCGCCCGCGGCCATCAGCAGGCGCAGCACGGCCGTGCCCGCCGCCCCCGCGCCCGCCATCGCGATCTTCACGTCCGGCAGCGACTTGCCGACGACGCGCAGCGCGTTCGTGAGCGCGGCCAGCACGCAGATGGCGGTGCCGTGCTGGTCGTCGTGGAAGACCGGGATGTCCAGCAGGTCGCGCAACCGCCGCTCCACCTCGAAGCAGCGCGGCGCCGAGATGTCCTCCAGGTTGATGCCGCCGAACCCGGGGGCGATGGCCTGGACCACTTCGACGATCTTGTCGACGTCCTGGGTGTCCAGGCAGATGGGCCAGGCGTCGATGCCCGCGAACCGCTTGAACAGGGCCGCCTTGCCCTCCATGACCGGCAGCGCCGCCGCCGGCCCGATGTTGCCCAGGCCCAGCACTGCCGAGCCGTCGGTGACCACCGCGACGGTGTTGCGCTTGATGGTCAGGCGGCGGGCGTCCTCGGGGTTGCGGGCGATGGCGAGCGACACCCGTGCCACGCCCGGCGTGTAGGCCATCGACAGCTCGTCGCGGTTGCGCAGCGGCACCTTCGACTGCATCTCGATCTTGCCGCCGAGGTGCATGAGGAACGTGCGGTCGCTGACCTTGTGGATGACGACGCCCTCGACGGCGTCCAGGCTGTCGACGATCGTCTGCGCGTGGTCGGTGTCCTTGGCCGCGCAGGTCACGTCGATGCGCAGCTTCTCGTGACCGGCGTTGGTCACGTCAAGGGCGGTCACCACGCCGCCGGCGGTCTCCACGGCATGGGTGAGCTGACTGACGGCCTTACCGCCCGCCGGGACCTCAAGACGGACGGTGATGGAGTACGACACGCTCGGCACGGTGGCCACGTCGATCCGCTCCTTTGCGGGTGTGGTGGTCGCGCTCGCTCGGGTGCCGCTGTTGGTGCATCCCGGCTCGCCTGCTCCCCTTCCGGGACATCCATCGTGCCAGACCCGAGCAGGTTGTTCCGCCTCATGCTGTGCTTCTTTGCCTCGCTGCGCTCGGCGGGCTCGGGGCGCCTTTGAGGCGGCGCTGTTCGTCGTCGTTCACGAGCACTCGTACCTCGCACTCGCTCTCTCCTCCTCACAGCACCGCCGCGCCCCGAGCTGTGCTTCTTTGCCTCGCTGCGCTCGGCGGGCTCGGGGCGCCTTTGAGGCGGCGCCCCGAGCGGGGCCTTGGGGCCGATCCGCGGGAAATGGCTTGACGGGCCTGGGAGGGGTCGGGGTGCCTTGAGGGGGGCGAGGGGTCAGAAGAGGGCGCTGGCGAGGCTGCGGCGGGCTTTGGCGACGGAGGGGTCGCTCGCGGGGAGGGCGTCGAACAGGCCGAGGAGGTGGCGGCGGACGCGGTCGCGGTCGTCGCCCGAGGTGCGGCGGACGGTCTGGACCAGCCGCTCGAAGGCCTCGTCGACCTGGCCACTGAGCATCTCGATGTCGGCCGCCTGGTTCTGGACCTCGACGTCGGACGGGTTCTCGGCGGCCCGCCGGAGGACCGCGCCGGCGTCCAGGTCCTGCGTGCGGCGGACCAGCCCCACGCCGGCCAGGCCGATCTTGGCGTCCGGGTCGGCCGGCGAGCGGGCGAGCAGCCGCTCGTAGGCCGCCGCCGCCGCGTCGAGGTCACCCTCTTCGATGGCCTTCTCGGCCGCGAGCAGGTCGGGGTCGGTCTGCGGCTGGGGCTCCGCGCCCTGCTCGTCCTGAGGGGCGTCCGGGGTGGGCGGGAGGTACTGGGCGAGCGCCTGCATGAGCTGGTCGAGCCACTGGCGCACCTGCGCCTCGGGCAGCGCGCCCTGGAAGCCGGTCACCGCCTGGCCCTGGAAGACGGCCAGGACGGTGGGGATGCTCTGCACCTGGAGCGCGCCGCTGATCTGGGGGCTGGCGTCGACGTCCACCTTGGCCAGCACCCAGCGGCCGGCGGCCTCGGCGGCCAGCTTCTCAAGGATCGGGCTGAGCTGCTTGCACGGCTCGCACCAGGTGGCCCACAGGTCGAGGATGACCGGGGTGCGCATGGAGCGCTCGATGACGTCGGTGGCGAAGGTCTCGTCGGTGACGTCGATGACCGTGCCGGCCGCCGGCGCCGCGGGGGCGCCTCCCGCGGCGGCCTGTTGCGCCGCCGCCTCGCGACGGGCCTGGGCTTCGAGCGCCTGCTTGCGCGCACCGAGATCCACGGCCCCCTGCAACGAAGCCGGTCGAGTGAAGTCCGCTGGGCTCATACGTCCAATCCTGCCGCATCCGGCGTGTGCTCATGGTCGGCGGGCGCACCCCTCGGAAGACTCGGCCCTGTTATGTCACGCCTTTATCGCGAATTCGCACGGATCTGTCATAAATCACGGATATCCCGAACGATGGCTCTCGGCATGAATTCAGCTCACTTGGAGGTGGGTGTGAGACGCGTCATCGTCGTTTCCGCCGCAGCAGCCGTGATCGCCGCGACCCTGGCGTTCCCGGCGCAGGCCGTCCGAACGACGGCCGAACCCGCGACGGCGACCCAGTACGTCGTCCTGTACAAGGAAGGCGTCGCGCCGGCGGACGCCCAGAAGGCCGTCGAGGCCGCGGGCGGCAGCGTGGTCAAGGTGAACCAGGCCGTGGGCCTGGCCACGGTCACGACCACGAACGCCGGCTTCGTCTCCGCGGTGACGAGCTCCGCCGCGATCGAGGGCGTGGCCCGCGACCGCGCCGTCGGCAGCGTTCCCAAGACCGCCGCCAGGACCGCCCTCACCGGGCGGGCGGCCAAGGACGCCAAGGCCGTCGAGAAGGAGGGCCGCGGCGGCGGGCCGTTCAAGCACGGCCATGCGGTGAAGGCCGAGCCGCTCTCGGACCTGCAGTGGGACATGAAGCAGATCCACGCCGAAGAGGCGCACAAGTACGAGCAGGGCGACCCCAAGGTCCTGGTCGGCGTGCTCGACACGGGAATCGACGGCTCCCACCCCGACATCGCCCCGAACTTCGACAAGGCGCTGAGCCGCAACTTCACCGTCGACGTCCCCGCCGACGCCAACGGCGAGCCGATCGACGGCCCCTGTGAGGACGAGCCCGACAAGTCCTGCAACGACCCCAACGACGTGGACGAGGACGGACACGGCACGCACGTGGCCTCCTCGATCGCCTCGCCGATCAACAAGCTGGGCATCGCGGGCGTGGCCCCCAAGGTCACGCTGGTGAACCTGCGCGCGGGCCAGGACTCCGGCTACTTCTTCCTGCAGCCCACCGTGGACGCCCTGACGTACGCGGGCGACATCGGCGTCGACGTGGTCAACATGAGCTACTACATCGACCCGTGGCTGTTCAACTGCGTCGACAACCCGGCCGACTCGCCCTCCGACCAGATGGAGCAGGCGACGATCATCAAGGCCACCCAGCGGGCCCTGGACTACGCCCACCGGCGCGGCGTGACGCTGATCTCCGCGGCCGGCAACCAGGCCAGCGACTACACCAAGACGTTCGTCGACGCCACCAGCCCGGACTTCGCCGACGTGCCCGGCGAGGCGCCCCGCACCCGCACCATCCCCCCGAGCTGCGTCTCGATGCCGAGCGAGGGCCAGCACGTGATCTCGGTGTCCTCCACCGGCATCAGCAAGCGCAAGGCGTACTACTCCGACCACGGCAACGGGTACATCGACGTGGCCTCCCCCGGCGGCGACGTCTACGACACCCCGGACAACACCCGCGACATCACCAAGGCGACGCTGTCGGCCTATCCCAAGTCGCTCGCCGTGGCCAACGGTGAGATCGACGCCGACGGGAACCCGACCGTGAACTACGTCGTCAAGGACTGCGCCGGCGCCACCTGCGCGTACTACCAGTACCTGCAGGGCACCTCGATGGCCTCGCCCCGCGCGGTCGGGGTCGCGGCGCTGATCGTCAGCAAGTACGGCCACCGGGACTTCCGCAACGGCGGCAAGACCCTCTCGCCCGACCTGGTCGAGAGCATCCTGAAGGCGACCGCCACCAAGACGGCCTGCCCGAACCCGCCCGCCTACACCTACACCCGCATCCTGCCGACCGGCAGCACGGTGACCGCCACTCACGTGTGCGAGGGCACCACGGCGTCCAACGGCTTCTACGGCAAGGGCATCGTCGACGCCCTGCGCGCCGTCGGCCGCTAGAGCCGGAACCAGAACCAGCGCTGGAGCTGGAGCGCCGCGCCCGTAGATCGCCCCCCGCCATGGGGCCGCACGGGTGACGGCACGCCCGGCGTCAGCCGGTTCACAGGGGCCCGTCCTTCGGGGCGGGCCCCTTCGCGTCGCCGCCGCGGCGCGCCGGTCCGGCACCGGACCGCTCCGGCACCAGCACCTCGTCCTCCTCCTCGAAGGCGGGGAAGTCGCCGGCGGCCACGCGCATGGTGCGCAGCAGGCCGAAGATCTCGGTCTTCTCGCCGTCGCCGTACATCGTCATGCAGAAGTCGGCGCCCATCAGATCGGCGGTCGCCCGCTCGACCACCTCGCGTCCCTTGGCCGTGATCTCGGCCAGGACGCCGCGGCCGTCCTTGGGGTTGCGCATGCGGCGGACCAGCCCCGCGCGCTCGAGCCGGTCGATGGTGTTGGTCACGCTCGTCGGGTGGACCATGAGCCGCTCGCCGATGCGCGACAGCGACAGCGCGCCGGTCCTGCTGAAGGTGAGCAGGACCAGCGCCTCGTAGCGCGCGAAGGTCAAGTCGTGCGGCCTGAGCAGCGTGTCCAGTTGCCCGATGAGGATCTGGTGCGCTCTCATGATCGATGTGACGGCGGCCATGGCGGAGGACGGCCCGAAACGGACGCGCCAGGTCTCAGCGGCACGCTCGATGGGGTCGAACGGCAGGTTAAGCGGCTTCGGTACACCGATGGACACAACGCTACGCTAGCGCCTGTCGCCGCCATTGACGCAGGGTCACTGAGTTCCATCGCATACCCAAGAACCGGGACGCCAAACATCACGCTCCGTTATGGTGTGCATGTCAAGAGGTGAGGCGCGGCAAAGCCCGACCCAAAGCAAGGGGAAAAGCCGCGCCGTACGACGCGAGGCGCGGCTACGCGATCCCCGCGGGTGTGCGGCGTGGCGAGCAGGGTCGGGTACCGGGTGCCAAGGGGCCGGCACCGGTGCCGAAACGCGCCGCTCATCCAGGCACGGGGGTTTTTCAAATGAAGAGCATGTGCGCGACGGCACGGGCCGCGCGGCCGGGTCTCCGGCCCGCGCGGGGCCGTGCTTGAGCAAAGGGGCGTTTCGCGCGAAGAGCTGAAGCACAGCGCGCTGGTGGCGGTAGGGATGCTGCTCGCGCTGGGCCTGCTCGCGGCGTGGAGCGTCCTTGTACCGGGCATTTCCGCATGGGAGAACATCGTCGTCGCGGTCATCGGGTCGCTCCGGCTGACCGGGCCGGTGGCCGCCGCGTTCGCCGCGTGGGTCGCCGTGCGCAAGCGCCGCGCCGCCCGCGGCCGGCTGCCGGGCGGCTGGCGGGTGCTGCGCGCGCCGCTGGCGGTGCTGGCGGTCGTGGTGGGCGCGTTCGGCGCCACCGTCACCATGCTCGCCATGAAGGCCGTCCTCACCGAGCAGGCCGGCCACCTGGCGCCGAGCGGCCTCGCCGTGGGCGCCGCAGGTCTCGCGCTGTACGCGGTGATCGGCTGGGTCACGGGCTGGGCCGCGCCCTGGGCGCTCGCCCCGTTCGCGGCGGGCGTCGGCAGCTACGCGTTGTTCGCGTCGCTGTCGGCGGGGTCGGGCTGGATCGTCAAGCTCGCGCCCGCCACGCCCGAGCCGTACGACCCGTTCGAGGGGCTGAGCCGCGCGGCGTTCGCCGACCAGTCATTGTGGCTGCTCGGGCTGACCACCGCCCTGCTGCTCATCTGGACCACCGTTGTGACCCGCAGGGCGCTCGCACTGGCCTTCGCGCTGCTGGCGGTGCTCGCGGCGGGCACGGGCATGGCACGGGTCCTCGGCGAGCCGCAGGCCGTCGCCGCCACCGAGACGATGGTCTACAGCTGCCAGGAGTGGCCGATCACGGTGTGCGTCCACCCCGGCATGCGCAGCGGCCTGACCGAGCTGGGAGCCGCCTTCACCACGATCGCCGCCCGGCTCACCGGCACGCCCGCCGCCTTCTCCCGGGTCGAGCAGCGGCCGCGTGACGACGTCCGCCCGGCCCCCGGGGGCGCGGCCGGCGCGGTCGCCATCCATGTGGACGACCTCACCCCCGGCTACGCGTCAAGGGCCGCCGCGGAGTTCGTCGAGCGCCTGGCCCCGCGGTGCGGCGAGGCCCGCGCCGACGGCTACCGGGCCATCGTGAGCGCCTGGCTGCGCGGCGAGCCGCTGCCGAGCGGGCCGCTGCCGGGCCATCAAGCGGCCGCCGCGTGGTTCTCCGCGCTCAGCGAGAGTCAGCGCCGCGATTGGTTGCGCATGTTCTACACCGACTTCGCCACCTGCCGGCTGAAGGCGTCGCACTTCGGCGGCGGCGGGGTGGCCGTCGCGGGCGGTGGCGGCACGCCGGCCGTTCCCGGCAGGGGCGGCAGAGACGGCGGCGACGGCGGGGCGGCGACGCGGCGGATGTCACGCGGCGGGGACGCCACTCCGCCCGCCGGGCCGGCCGGCGCCACGCTCTACTCCGACCGGTCGCCGGTCCCCGGCTCGCCGTACCCGACCATGCCCGGCCCTTCCACGTCCGGTCCTTCCTCGTCCAGTCCTTCCTCGTCCGGTCCTGCTTCGCCCGCACGGACGTCGGTGGCCTCGGCAAGGTGAGAAACCTCGCATCCCGGGAAGGAGAACGGCCGTGAACCGCCAGACGTCGACCCCCCGGACGGCCGCCGAGGCGGCGGAACCGGCACCACGCCGATCCCGCCGCGGCTGGCGCATCCTGGCAGGGGTTCTCACCGTGCTCGTGCTGCTGACCGTGGGCGCCAAGCTGACCTGGTCGTACCTCAACCCGTTCGGGGAGACCACCATCGACCGCAGCCAGCCGGTGCTGCTGCAGTCGATCCAGAACATGAGCCGATTCCAGTCCGCCACCGGCAACTTCCAGGTCATCGTGGACCTGGAGAAGGACGCGCCGTTCCTGCCGGACGCCGTCAAAGGATCGCGCACGCTGTTCGTCGGCGCGGGCGGGGTGAACGCCTACGTCGACTTCTCGCGCCTGCCCAAGGACGCGATCACCGTCTCCGCCGACCGCACCGAGGTCACCGTGCGCATCCCGCACGCGCAACTGGAGAAGCCGAACCTGGACAACAAGAAGTCCTACGTCTACGCCCAGCAGCGTGGGCTGCTCGACCGCGTGCAGGAGATGCTCTCCAACTCCCCCCAGAACCAGCAGGAGCTGTACGTCCTGGCCGAGCAGAAGATCGCCGAGGCCGCTCAGGCCAGCGACCTGCGCAACCGCGCCGATCAGAACACCAAGCTCATGCTGGAGGGCATGCTGAAGTCGTTGGGCTTCACCAAGGTCACCGTCGCCTACACCGACGAGCCCTGACCCGGCCGCCACACGCCGAAGGCCGCGGCATGGGTCTCACTCCTCGTCCAGCAGCCCCGCGTCGTGGACGAGGAGCGCGATCTGGACGCGGTTGTTCAGGCCCAGCTTGGTGAGAATGCCGGAGACGTGGGTCTTGACCGTCGGGACGCCGAGGTAGAGCGCGGCGGCGATCTCCGCGTTGGAGCTCCCCTGGCCGACTCCGAGGGCGACCTGGCGTTCACGGTCGTTCAGCGACGTCAGGCGCTCCCTGGCCTGGGCACGCCGCCGGTCGTGGCCCGATTCGGCCACCCGGGCGATGAGGCGCCGGGTCACCCCGGGCGACAGCACCGGGCGCCCCTGCGCCACCTGGCGCACGGCGGCCACGATCTCGGCGGGCGGAGTGTCCTTCAGCAGGAAGCCCGCGGCCCCGGCACGCAGTGCGGCGAGCACGTGGTCGTCGGCGTCGAAGGTGGTCAGGACGATGACCTCCGGCGCCATGGGCCGGGCCCGCAGCGCCCTGGTGGCGGCCAGCCCGTCCATCACCGGCATGCGAATGTCCATCAGCACCACCGCGGGAGCGTGCCGGTCGACCAGGGGCATCACCTGCGCGCCGTCACCGGCCTGGCCGACGACGGCGATGTCGGGGGCGCCGCCCAGCATCATCACCAGCCCGGCCCGTACCAAGGGATCGTCGTCGGCGATGAGCACGCGCACCGGGGACGACTCGATCGAGGTCATGGCGGCCACGGTAACCAGGCCCACAGCCGCCAGTCACCTCCGGTGGCCCGGTGCCCCAGCGGCCGGTCACCGTCGGCGGCAGGTCCTTCGGCGGCGGGCCCCTCGACGGCGAGTCCTCCGGCGGCGGGCCCATGCTCAAGCCGCCCGTCGCCTCCGGGGGCGGGCCCGTGCTCCAGCCGTCCGTCCGCCAGGGCGACCCGCTCCGCCAGCCCCACCAGCCCCTGTCCCGCTCCTGACGGGGCCGGTCGCGCGGACGGCGCCGGAAGGGCGTTGCGGATCTCCACCTCCAGCCCGCGTCCGGGCGCGCCGTGCACCCGGACGCGCACCTCGGCGCCCACCGCGTGCTTGCGGGCATTGGTGAGGCCCTCCTGGACGATGCGGTAGGCGGTGCGCCCCGCGCGGTCGGGGGCCGGGCCCGGCAGCTCCTCGGTGAACTTCACCCGCATCCCGGCCAGGCGCGACTCGGCGACGAGGTCGCGCACGTCGGCCAGGCCCAGGGGGGCCAGCTCACCGACGGGGGCGCGCAGTACGCCGATGACCTCGCGCAGGTCCTGGAGCGCCTGGTGGGCGCTCTCGCGGATGACCTTGGCCGCCCTGGCGACGTCGTCGGGGGACGCGCCCGGGTGGTATTCCAGGGCGCCGGCGTGGACGCTCAGCAGCGACAGCCGGTGGCCGAGCACGTCATGGATCTCCCGCGCGATCGCCTCGCGCGCCTGGTGCTGGGCCTGCAGGGCGCGCAGGTGGGCCTCGGTCTCGGCGCGGACGGCGCGGTCGCGCAGCGACAGCACCAGGCTGCGCCGCTGGTGAATGAACAGTCCCCAGCCCACCACCGCGCCCTGGATGGCCAGCCCCAGCACGAACAGCAGCGGGAAGGGCAGGTCGGGCTCGGGACGCAGGAACGTGTAGATGAGGGCGGACACCAGACTGAGGGCGAAGACGCCGCCGGAGACGCGCGGAGGCCGGTGGACGGCGACGGTGAACAGCGCCACCAGCATCGCGCCCGCGACCATCTCCGACCACGCCGACAGGACGACCAGCACCAGCGCCAGCTCCACCGGCCATCGGCGGCGCAGCCACAGCGAGGCACAGCTCATCGCGCCGATGACCTGGTCGAGAGTGAACAGCCACGCCGGTGAGGGCATGACCGCGTCGAGGCGCTCGGCCATGGTCAGCAGGCCGAAGCCCGCCGCCAGCAGGAAGACGGCGATGTCCACGAGGGCGTCGCGGACGGGCCGCCGTGGCGCGGAGGCGATGGCTGATCGGTTCATCTGCCGCGAGCCTACGACCGGACCCTGCGCACCGCCCATCCCCGCGAACCGGGCGATACGGAAGTCAGCGGGGACGAGACTTTCGCCGGAGAGAGCACCGAGGCCGGATACGGCGGTCCGGGACGGCGATCCGCATGGCCGTTACGGGGCGGGCCGGCGGCTCCATAGCTTTCCGTCATGCGCAACAACATCGAGGTGGCCGGGCTGGTGCTGGCGGCCGAGGGCATCAGCGGGGCCATCGACCGGGTGGCCGTGCAGCCCTTCATGGCGATCTTCCTGAACTTCTTCAACCGCGTGGTGGTCCCCCGCATCGGCTTCCTGACCGGCTACGAGCTGTACGCCAACCTGGCGCTGGCCGCGCTCGGGATCATGGTCGTCATCGCCGCAGCTCCCCGCTCACCGTGAGCGCTCCGCACGCTGGAGGCCATGCACGATCAGGCGAGCGCGCGGCACGGGAGGCGAGGCAGGCCTATCGGGGGTGGAGGGTGAGGGTGCCGTCCGGGGTGTGGGCCACGGCGGCGCCGAAGGCGTGGCTCTCCTGATCGAGGACGGCCCTGAGCCACTCGGCGTCCTGGTCGCAGGCGCGGTCGAGACGCAGGCGGCGAGCCCGCATGGGGATCATGGTGAGGCCGAGCAGGCTTCCGGTGTCCGCGTCCAGCGACGCGAAGTACAGCAGTCTCAGGTCGTCCCGGTAGCGCTCGTAGCCGGCGATGCCCTCGTAGTCGTCGATGAGGTCGCCGCAGCCGTACAGGACGAGCCGGTCCCGGTACACCTCCACCGGGCGGGGGTGGTGTGAGGAGTGCCCATGGACGACGTCCACGCCCGCGTCCACCAGCGCGTGCGCGAAGCGCCGCTGCGCCGGGGGAACGTGGTAGCCCCAGTTGGAACCCCAGTGCAGCGACACGACCACGAGGTCACCGGGGCCCTTGGCCCGGCGCACCCGGCCGGCGATCTCCGCCGTGCCGATGTGCGCCGGCTCGGGGACCAGGTCGACGCCTGAGCGGTCGGCGGTCGCCGCCCAGCTCGCGGGAACGCCGCTGGACTCCATTCCGCAGGAGAAGACCAGCACCCGTCCGCCTCCGTCCGGAGTGAGCACCACGGGCCGCCGTGCCTCGCGGATCTCCCGCCCGGCCCCGGCGGCGCGGAACCCCGCGCCGGTCAGGGCGTCCAGCGTCTCGGCGAGGCCTCGGCGGCCGAAGTCCATCACATGGTTGTTGGCCAGCGCGCAGACGTCGGGACGGGCGACGGCGAGACAGGAAAGGTTGGCGGGATTCATCCGGTAGTGGACGGCCTTGCCGGGCCAGAAGTCATCGCTGCGTGTGACGCTGGTCTCCAGGTTCACGATGCGAACGCCGGGCGACGACTCCTCAAGGACCGCCAGGGCGTCGCCCCACGGCCAGCGGTCGCCGGCGGGGCGGGGAACCGGGCCGTTGACCGCCTCGGCCAGCCCGACGTAGTCGCGCGCGTCCCGGACGGACGCCTCCCGCAGCGCCGGATCACCGGGGTGGTCCAGGATCTGGTCGACGCCCCGGCCGAGCATCACGTCACCGCAGAGGAACAACGTCAAAGATCGACGTCGCATGTCTTCCATGCTATCCGCGCCGCGTGAAGGACTCGGCTCCCGCTGGGAACGGGTCAGCTCTTGAGGAAGGCCAGCAGGGCCTCGGTGACCTCGTCGGCGTGGGTCCACAGCAGGCCGTGCGGGGCGCCCTCGATCTCCACGTAGGTGGCCTGCGGCAGCAGCCGGCGGAAGGGCCGGGCCGTGGCGTCGATGGGCAGGATGCGGTCGGCGGTGCCGTGCAGGATCAGGGTGGGCACGTCGATCTTGGCGATGTCGGCGCGGAAGTCGGTGAGCCAGGTGGGCACGCAGGCCGACGAGGCGTACGCCGACGCGCCGGCGGCGACGTTCCAGCTCGCCTTGAGCGCGGCCTCGCTCAGCCGGGTGCCGAGGTTCTCGTCGGTGTTGTAGAAGTCGGCGTAGAAGGCATCGAAGTAGGCGTATCGGTCGGCGGTCACGGCGGCGAGGATGCCGTCGAAGACCGACTTGTCGACGCCGGTCGGGTTGTCGTCGGTCTTGAGCAGGAACGGCTCGAGCGAGGCCAGGAAGGCGGCCTTGCTCACCCGCGTGGAGCCGTAGGTGCCGAGGTAGCGGCCGACCTCGCCGGTGCCCATCGAGAAGCCGACGAGCACGGCGTCGTCCAGGTCGAGCTCACTGAGCACGATGTCCAGGTCGGCGGCGAAGGTGTCGTAGTCGTAGCCGGTGGTGGGCTGACTGGACCTGCCGAAGCCGCGGCGGTCGTAGGTGATGACGCGGTAGCCCGCCTTGAGCAGCGCCGCGGTCTGCTTCTCCCAGGAGTGCCCGTCGAGGGGGTACCCGTGGATGAGCACGACCGGCTGCCCGGAGCCGTGGTCTTCGTAGTAGAGCTGGATCGGGGTCGAGTTCTCGTTGCCCACGGTGATGTACGCCATGACGCTTCCTTCGGGGTAGATGCTGTTCCATTCGCCTGTCATCGCATCGTACACGATTACCTCGCGCACGAGATAATCGGGAACGCCGGGCCTGGCGTAAACTGCTTCCATGACACCAGGCACACCGGGCCCGGCACCGGCCGACACCGCGCCGGGCGCCCTGTCGGAGCTGCTGTGCTTCGACCTCTACGCGGCCTCGCGCAGCCTCACCGCCGTCTACCGCCCGCTGCTGGAGCCCCTAGGACTCACCTACCCGCAATATCTGGTGATGGTCGTCCTCTGGCAGCACGACGGCAGCACCATCCGCGACATCGTCGACCAGCTCCAGCTCGACTACAACACCGTCTCGCCGCTGCTCAAGCGCCTGGAGTCGCGGGGCCTGCTCACCCGGCGGCGCCGGGCCGACGACGAGCGCACGGTGGAGCTCGCGCTCACCGACGAGGGCCGCGCCCTGGGGGCCGCGGTCCGCCACATCCCGGCCGCCATCGGCGAGGCCGTGGGCATCGACGCCGCCACCATCGCCGTCCTTCAGCGCACCCTGCGCCAAGTCACGGCCTCGGCGAGCGCGTACGCCGCCCGCAAGGCCTGACGCCCCCAGCCGAGGAGGTCACTCCCGGCCGTCGCGGCCGGGGCCGCCCACGCCGCGTGCGCCGGAGCGCGAACACGGACACGCGGAAACACGGCGAGGACGGGCCCGGCGCGGCATCCCACGCGCAATGCGCGCGCACCCGCGAGACTTGACTCCCATATTCACTGCGCCCGGCAAGACACCTTAAAGATGGCTCATCTCTCAAGCGGCCGGGGCATCGAGAACCGCCGAAACCTCGAGCGGCGACGGGACGGACGGCCCACGCCTGCCCGGGCCGCCGATCGACGTCCGCGTCCGCCGCGTCCGCGGGAGGTCAGGAGGAGGCGGGGACGGTGATGATCAGCGCGTCGCCCTGGCCGCCGCCGCCGCACAGGCCGGCCGCGCCCGTGCCGCCGCCGCGACGGCGCAGCTCGTGGGCGAGGGCCAGCACGATGCGCGCGCCCGATGCGCCGATGGGGTGGCCCAGCGCGATGCCGCCGCCGTTGACGTTCACTTTGTCCTCGGCCACGCCGAGCTCCTTGGACGACTGGAGCACGACCGCCGCGAACGCCTCGTTGATCTCGATGAGGTCGAGGTCGTCCACGGTCAGCCCCTGCTTGCCCAGGGCGTGGCGGATGGCGTTGGCCGGCTGCGACTGCAGGGAGTTGTCGGGGCCGGCGACGTTGCCGTGCGCGCCGATCTCGGCCAGCCAGGTCAGGCCCAGCTCCTCGGCCTTGGCCCGGGACATCACCACGACCGCGCAGGCGCCGTCGGAGATCTGGGACGCCGAGCCGGCCGTGATCGTGCCGTCCTTGGTGAACGCGGGCCGCAGCCGCGCCAGTGTCTCCACGGTGGTGTCGCCGCGCACGCCCTCGTCGGCGGAGACGACCAGGGGGTCGCCCTTGCGCTGGGGCAGGGTCACCGGGACGATCTCGTCGTCGAACGTGCCGTCCTTGGCGGCGGCCGCCGCGAGCTGGTGGGAGCGCGCCGAGAAGGCGTCCTGCTCCTCGCGCCCGATGCCGAGGCGGGTGTTGTGCCGCTCGGTGGACTCCCCCATCGACACCTGGTCGAAGACATCCCTGAGCCCGTCGAACGCCATCGCGTCGACGATGTCGGCCCCGCCGTACTTGACGCCCTTGCGCAGGCCGGGGAGCAGGTGCGGGGCGTTGGTCATCGACTCCATGCCGCCGGCCACCACGATGTCGAACTCGCCGGCCCGGATGAGCTGGTCGGCCAGCGCGATGGCGTCCAGGCCGGACAGGCACACCTTGTTGATCGTCAGTGACGGCACGCTCATCGGGATGCCGGCCTTCACCGCCGCCTGGCGCGAGGGGATCTGGCCGGCCCCCGCCTGCAGCACCTGGCCCATGATCACATACTGGACCTGCTCGGGCGCCACGCCGGAACGCTCCAGGGCCGCCTTGATCGCCAGGCCGCCCAGCTCGACGGCGGACAGGCCGGACAGGGAACCGAGCAGGCGGCCGATGGGCGTGCGGGCCCCCGCGACGATGACCGATCGCGACATGCCGGGCGGGGTGGCGGGAGAACTGGACACCAGGGCCTCCATGATGGGGTCTTCGGCGACTTTGCCACCATACCTACGACGCACCACCCGCCCCCAAGGCAGGTCTCTCGGAGCGCGCGCCGCGCGGCTCGCGAGAGACCCGCCGGGCATTCCGGCTTTCGCGGCCGGTCACGGACGGAGGACACGCAATGCTGCTGAGAATCGACCACGTGGGCATAGCCTGCGAGAATCTCGAGGAGAAGATCGCGTTCTACGAGTCGGCCTTCGGCGTGACCGTGGTCGCCCGGGAGGTCAACGAGGAGCAGGGGGTGAAAGAGGCCATGTTGCACGTGGCGGACGGCGAGGGCGGGGGGTCCTACATCCAGCTGCTCGAACCGCTGCACGCCGGGACGCCGGTCGGCAAGTTCCTGGCCAAGCGGGGTGAGGGCATCCATCATGTCGCCTATGGTGTGAGCGATGTCACGGCCGCACTGGAGGCCATCGGCGCCACGGGGGTGCGTTTGATCGACCTGCACCCGCGGCACGGCGCAATGGGCACGTCAATCGCGTTTCTTCATCCGAAAGATGTGGGAGGAGTCTTGACAGAGCTGGTCGAGTCCCCTCCTCGTCCGTCCTAGCTGACGAAACTTAACAATGGCTTATTCGTAACAAGTAGCGCAGAAAGTCGGACGGGACCTCCAATTCGGCAACACCGGAGTACGCTGGCCTACCATCCGGTACGTGGACCCGCCGTGGACGGGCGAGCCGGGCACGAGGACATCAGGGGCGAGCGGCAGCGCGCCCTTGCGAGCGAGTGCCTGGGCGCGCGCGCCCGCCGGCACCGGCCCCCGCATCGGATGTCCGCCCCCCGTCCGGCCCGTGTAGCCGTCTCGACAACCCAGGATCGAGCCTCATGCAGTCCGACATCGACGCCCAGCTGAACAATTTCTTTGAAGACGCCCCCACGCGGGAATTCGACGTGGTTCTCCGTGGCTACGACCGGCACCAGGTTCACGACCACCTCAAGCAGCTCGACACCGACCTGCGGCAGACTCGTGAGCAGCTCTCCGCCTTGCAACGGGAGCTGTCCGACTCCCAGCGGCAGCTGCAGGAGCAGGAGCGCCCGACCTACTCCGGTCTCGGCGCCCGCATCGAGCAGTTGCTGCGTCTCGCGGAGGAGCAGGCCACCGAGCTCGTCCAGGCCGCGCGGGCCGAGGCCAACGAGATCAAGGCCGCGGCGAAGGTGGACGCGGCGGACGTCCGGGCGGCGGCCGAGCACGAGGCCGCCGAGAAGCGCGCGCTGGCCACCCGTGAGACCGACGAGATGCGCACCATGGCCGAGCGGGAGGCCGAGGAGATCCGCTCGACCGCCAAGCGCGAGGCCGACGAGCTCACCTCGACCACCGAGCGCGAGGTCTCCAAGCTCCGCGCCACGGCCGACCACGAGGTCGCCGAGAAGCGCGCGGACGCCGAGCGCGAGATCGCCAAGCTGCGCACCACCACCGAGCGCGAGGTCGCCCAGCTGCGCGCCTCCACCAAGCGCGAGCGCGACGAGGTGCTCACCACGGCCAAGCGCCAGGCCGACGAGATGCGGGCGCAGGCCCAGCGCGTCCTGGAGGAGTCCGAGGCCAAGCGCGCCCAGGACGAGGCCGAGTTCGAGATCCAGCTCGCCGCCCGCCGCGAGGAGGCCGAGCGGCTGGAGGCCGAGCGTCACGCCACCGCCCAGGCCAACACCCAGAAGATGGTGGCCGAGGCCGAGCAGCGGGCCGCCACCGCCGAGCAGCGCGCCAGCAAGGCCACCCAGCAGGCCGAGCAGACCCGCCGCGAGGCCGACACCCACGCCAAGCAGCTGCTCGCCAACGCGCGCAAGAACGCCGACCAGATGGTCTCCGACGCCAAGGCCAGCGCCGACTCCATCGTGTCTGAGGCCAAGTCCGAGGCCGAGCGCAACCGGACCGTCGCCCAGCGCCAGGTGGACGAGCTGACCCGCCAGCGCGACAGCATCACCAGCCACCTCGCCCAGCTCCGCCAGCTCCTCGGCGGCGCCGCCCTGCCGGGCATGGACGAGGCCCCGGCGGTCGCGGCCCCCGCGCCCAAGCCGGCGCTGGCGGCCACGCCTTCCGTGAGCGAGAAGCCGAGCCCGGCCCCCGCTCCTCAGCGCGCCGCGGCCCCGGCCGAGGACGACTCCGAGTGGTGGCAGGAGTAACCAGCCCACCTGGCCGAGACCGGCGGTTCGGGTAAGGCGCCCGAGTCCGCCGAGCGGGGCGAGGCCGGCGAAGGGGATGCAGGACGGTGCAGGAGAGCCTGGCGATCACGGGTCGCTAGGCTCTCCTTTGTTGTCCGCCCGTTTCCACGACCCCGACTTCCCCCGACGGCAAGGAGCAGACCGTGCGTGACCTTCCTCCGGACGCGAGGTCGGCGTCCGATGTTCCAGGGAGGGCCCAGGGCGCGCGTGACGCCCGTGCCGACGCCTCGGAGGTGACCGACATCATGCCCGCGGCGGCGCCGTCCGGCGGCCGCAGGGGACGGTCCGCGCAGAGCATGGCGTCCCCGGGACGCGAGTACGCCCCGCCACGCCGCACGGCGTCCCCCTCGCCCGAGTCGGTTCCCGCACGCGAGTCGTCCTCCGCGCGCGAGTCGTCCCTCTCGCGGGAGTCGTTCTCCGCGCGCGAGGGGGCGCCCGGGCGGGGCATGGCGTCGCCGGGGCGGGCCGTGGCGTCGCCCGGGCGGCGGGGACGCGAGATGGCCGCCGCCGACGGCGCGGACGACGGCATGACGGGGCCCGACCTGCCGTTCGGCGCGCCGGGCAAGCCGCTCACCCGGGGCCCGTTCCTGTGGGGCCTGACGGCGGCGCTGGGCGTGCTCACGGCCTGGGGGCTGGCGCAGGCGCTGGTCAGCTCGCGCAGCGTGATCGTGCTGATCGTGGTGGCGGCGTTCCTGGCGGTGGGGCTGAACCCCGTCGTGGAGGCGCTGCAACGGCGCGGCATGCACCGGCGCTGGGCCATCTCGCTGGTGTTCCTGGGCGTGATCGTGCTGTTCGCGCTCTTCGGCCTGGCGATCGTCCCGCCGGTCAGCCAGGAGACCAGCGACTTCGTCGGCGCCGTGCCCGGGTACGTGCAGGGCCTGCTGGCCAACCCGACGATCAAGCAGCTCGACGCCGACTACCAGATCCTCGCCAACCTGCAGAGCTACATCACCAGCGGAGGTCTCGGCGCGACCGTGGCCGGCGGCATCCTGGGCGCGGGTGCGGTCGTGCTGGACGCGTTCTTCTCCGGCTTCACCCTGCTGGTGCTGACGCTCTACTTCCTCGGGTCGCTGCCGACGATCAAGGAGTACCTGCTCCTGCTGGTGCCGTCGAGCCGCCGCCCCCGCACGCGGGCCATCGGCGATGAGATCCTCGACGGCATCGGCGGGTACGTCGCGGGCAACGTGCTGATCTCGGTGATCGCGGGCGGGCTGTCGTGGCTGTTCCTGACGGTCGCCGGGGCCAAGTACGCGCTGGCACTCGCGCTGGTCGTCGCCGTGACCGACCTGATCCCGCTGGTCGGCGCGACAGTGGGCGCGGTGCTGGTGTCGGCGGTCGGGTTCCTGCAGTCCGCTCCGCTGGGCATCGCCTGCGTGATCTTCTTCGTGGTCTACCAGCAGGTCGAGAACTACGTCATCTACCCGCGCGTGATGAGCCGCTCGGTCGACGTGGCGCCGGCGGTGTCGGTGATCGCCGCCCTGTTCGGGGGCGCGCTGCTCGGCGCGGTGGGCGCGCTGCTGGCGATCCCGGTGGCGGCCGCGGTGGCCCTGATCATCAGGGAGGTCGTCCTCCCCCGCCAGGCCCGGTTGTAGCGGCCGCCCCTGGACGGCTCAGGCGGTGGTGAGCCCGCCGTCGACGAAGAGCGCCTGCCCGGTCATGTAGGAGGAGGCGGGCGCGGCGAGGAACAGCGCAGGCCCGGCCATCTCCTCCGGCGTGCCCCAGCGGGCCATGGGGACGTTCGCCACCATGGCCCGCCCGGCGTTCTCGTCCTCGCGGAGGCTGCGGTTGAGGTCGGTGGCCGTCCAGCCCGGGCACAGGGCGTTGACCCGCACCCCGCTGCCGGCCCATTCCAGCGCCAGGGTCTTGGTGAGCCCCACCAGTCCGGCCTTGGCGGCGGCGTACGGGGCCATGAACGGGGCGCCCTGGGCGGCGATGGACGCCACGTTGATCACCGAGCCGCTCCCGCGCTCCAGCAGGTGCGGCGCGACGGCGTGGCACACCGCCATCGCCGAGTCCAGGTTGAGCTTCATGATCTTGTCCCAGCCGGACAGCCGCAGGTCCTTGAACGGGACGATGAAGTTGGAGCCGCCGGCGTTGTTCACCACGATGTCCAGGTGGCCGAACGCCTGGAGCGCCTGCCGCACGGCCGCGGCGGCGGCGTCCCGGTCGGACAGATCGGCCGGGATGACGTGCGCCGACCGTCCCAGCGCCTCGACCTCCTTGGCGACCTGGGCCAGGGGCTCGGGCGAGCGCGCGACCAGGACCAGGTCGGCGCCCGCCTCGGCGTAGGCCAGGGCGATCGCCCTGCCGATGCCCCGCGACGCCCCGGTCACGAACGCCTTCCGCCCTGATAGATCGAACGCCCGCACGACCGCCTCCTCTGCTCGAACCGAACAAGATTCTATGGGGCGGGCGCGCCCGGCGTCACGCCTCGGTCGGCAGCGGGAAGGCCGAGGGGTTGACCCGCTTGACGATCTCGTCCAGCACGATGCGCACGTACGGCTCGCCGACCCAGAGGTGCTTGGCCCCCTCCACGCCGACCACCTCGGCCTGCGGGACGGCCGCGAAGCGCCGGCGGGCCTCCTCCGGGCGCAGGTAGTCGTCGAACTCCGGCACCAGCGCGACCAGGGGACGGCCGAACTCCGCCCACGCCGCGAGGTCGGCGTCACCGGCCCGCTTGAGCGGCGGCGACAGCAGGATCGCGCCCTGGACCAGCGGGTCGTGGCCCCACTTGAGCGCCAGTTCGGTGCCGAACGACCAGCCGAGCAGCCAGGGAGCGGGCAGGTCGTGGAACTCGGCGTACTCCAGCGCGGCGGCCACGTCGTACCGCTCGCCCTCGCCCTCGTCGAAGGCGCCCTCCGAGGTGCCGCGCGCGGAGGAGGTCCCCCGGGTGTTGAAGCGCAGCACGGCGACACCGGCCAGCGCGGGCAGCCGGTAGGAGGCCTTGCGCAGCACGTGGCTGTCCATCATGCCCTCGGCCGTCGGGAGCGGGTGCAGGCAGATGAGCGTGGCCGCAGGACGCCCCTCGGGGGGCAGCGCCAGCTCCCCCACCAGGGTCAGGCCGTCGGCCGTGTGCAGCTCGATGTCCTCCCGCACGGCGGGCAGCACCGTCGACGAGCGGATCTCCAATGCGTACTCCTCAGGTAGCGGTCGGGAGGCCGACCGGGCGGGCGACGGGCGATGCATCTCCGTCGGGGCGGTGACGGGCGGGACATGTCAGACGGTGCGTGAGGGACAGGGCGTGACGGACGGGGCGTCTCAGGCGGCGCGGGAGCCGGGGAAGACGGTGCGGGCTTAGTAGCGTGAGCGGCCGGGGCCGCGGTCCACCCGCTTGCGCCAGCAGGCGGTGTGCCAGTGGCGGCGCTCCCCCTCTCCGCCGCTCCAGTTGGGCCAGGTCACCACGTGGGGCAGCCCCGCGCGGATCTCCTGGTCGCACCCCGGGCAGCGGTACATCTTGTCAGAGCCCGCGCCGGAGACGTTGCGGACCTTCCACTCCCCGTCAGGTCCCTCCTCCACCCGCTCCATGCCGCGCAGGACTCCGTCGAGCGGGCGTGGCGCGACGGATCCGCGACCCTTGTCTCTCGGGTCGGGACGGCGGGCGCGGCGGGGGCTCATATCGGCACGAACGTCGGTGTGGCGGGTGTTCTTCCGTCACCGGCCCCGGATGCTCGTCACACCGGCGGTCACCAGGCGGTCGAGCAGAGGCGTGGGCGCGAAGAACGGCTCGCGGTACTCGGCGTACAGCGCCCGCAGGCCGTCGCGTACCGTGCCGAGGCCGATGGCGTCGAGGGTCTCGAACGGCCCGGCCGGGTAGCCGCAGCCCAGGCGCATGGCGGTGTCGATGTCCTCGATGGAGGCGTAGCCGGAGTCGTACATCCGGACGGCGTCGTTGAGGTAGGGGTAGAGCAGCGCGTCGACCACGAACCCGGCGCGGTCGGCGCAGGGCACCGGGGTGCGCCCGAGAGCCTCCATCAGGCCGGCGACGGCGCGCGCCGTCTCGGGGGCGGTGATCGCCGTCGAGACCACCTCGGCCACCCGGTCGCCCACCAGGTGGAGCCCCGCCAGGCGCTCGGGACGCGGCAGCCGCGCGGCGTGCTCGACGACCGGGGTGCCGGACAGCGCGATCACCACGTCGGCCTCCTCCGCCTCGGCGTGCTTGACGCCCGCGGCCGCGAGCCGGGTGGCCAGATCCCCGGCGCCGTCGCCGAGCACGTGGACCGACCCGACCCCCGGCCCTGCCGGCGCGGAGGCGGGAGGCCGGGCGGCGCCGGCGTGGTCGTGGAAGCCCCGTCCGCTCTTGCGCCCGAGCAACCCGGCGGTCACCAGCTCCCTGAGCAGGGGGGCGGGGGCGTGCACCCGGTCGCGGGTCTCCTGGAACAGCACCTCGCAGATCTCGTGGGAGACGTCCAGGCCGATCAGGTCGAGCAGCGTGAACGGGCCCATCGGCAGGCCGGCTCCGGTCTTCATGGCCGTGTCGATGTCGTCCTTGGCCGCCACTCCACGCTCCAGCAGCGTGACGGCGTGGTTGAGGTAGCCGAGCAGCAGCCGGTTGACCACGAACCCGGCCCGGTCGCCCACGGTGACCGGCGTCTTACCGACGCGCCGCGCGAGCTCCGCGACGTCCGCGGTCAGCCCGTCCTCGGTGACCACCGTGCCGACGACCTCGACCAGCCGCATGACCGGGGCCGGGTTGAAGAAGTGCATGCCGACGACCTGGCCCGGCCGGGAGGTGAACGCGGCGATCGCGGTGACCGACAGCGAGGAGGTGTTGGTGGCCAGGACGGCGCCGGGCCGGCAGACGCGGTCGAGGTCCGCGAACAGGGCGCGCTTGTAGTCCATCACCTCGGGGATGGCCTCGACGACCAGGTCGGCGTCGCGCAGGTCCGCGAGGGCGCCGGTGAAGCCGACCCTGGCGAGGATGTCGTCACGCTCCCCGGGGGTCATCCTGCCGCGGGCGACGGCCCGCTCGGTGGACCGCCGGAGGTTGTCCCGGCCGCGCTCGAGCGCCGCGGCGTCCACCTCCACGCCGATCACGCTCAGCCCGGCCCGGGCGAAGACCTCGGCGATGCCCGCGCCCATGGTGCCGAGACCGACGACGCCGACGGTGTGGAACGTGCGTGCCATCCTGCCCTCCTGCCGTCCCTGTTCTGGCCGCAAGTCTCCCAGAGGCGTCCCCTCGCCCGTCCGACGGCCCCGAGAACGCGCCCCCCACGGCGGGACGGGCGGTAGGGTTGGCCGTCATGCGGCTGGTCATCGCGCGTTGCAGCGTGGATTACGTGGGACGGCTCACGGCGCACCTCCCGATGGCGCCCCGGCTCATCCTGCTGAAGGCGGACGGTTCGGTGTCGATCCATGCCGACGACCGGGCGTTCAAGCCGCTCAACTGGATGAACCCCCCGTGCAAGCTGCGCGAGGAGGAGGGGCTGTGGACGGTCACCCACGGTAAGACCGGCGAGCAGCTCGTCCTGACGATCGAGGAGATCCTGCACGACTCCTCGCACGAGCTGGGCGTCGATCCCGGCCTGCGGAAGGACGGCGTCGAGGCTCACCTGCAGGAGCTGCTGGCCGACAACATCGCCACGCTCGGCTCCGGCTGGACGCTGGTCCGCCGTGAGTACCCGACGGCCATCGGGCCGGTGGACATTCTGTGCCGCGACCATCTGGGCGGCACCGTCGCCGTCGAGATCAAGCGGCGCGGCGAGATCGACGGCGTCGAGCAGCTCACCCGCTATCTGGAGCTGCTCAACCGCGACACCCTGCTGGCGCCGGTGAAGGGCATCTTCGCCGCCCAGGAGATCAGGCCGCAGGCCAGGGTGCTGGCCACCGACCGCGGCATCGACTGCGTCACGCTCGACTACGACGCCCTGCGTGGCATCGAGCGCACCGACACCCTTTTCTGACCCGCGCCGTTCGTCACCGTCGGTCGCGTCCGGGCGGAGCCATGCCCTGTTCCGGTTGCGCCCGACCGGACGGAACTAAACCCCAAATCTGTACATATATCGCGAAACCCGTCATTCACCCAGAACGCCGCCATTTGTCGGGACAGTTCATAGAAGGAATGGCGCAGAACGACCAGTCCCCTCCTCCACATCCCGCCCGGCCTTGCCAGAGGTCCGCACCGTAAGGCCGTTCACCTTCACAGAACCGGACACCGCACCCCACGCCGGCCCTGTGGCCATACGTTCCGCTATCGGTGCATTACTCGGTGAATTACCTGTGAACCAGATGCAACGGAAGCACCCCTTGAGAGCGTCTAGATCATGCGAGTGAGGGCAAGGTAAGGGCCGCGCTAACGCAATCCTTACCTTCCACGGGGTAGTTCATTATTCTCACCCGCGGTCACGGATGCTTCCCGGCCGAGATGGCACATGGGATACGAGGGGCATGTCCATGACCGCATGATTTGAGGGGTCTTCGGGGTGTTGACGAGGGGACGCAAGGCCGTCGCACGTGGGGCGGTGAAGCTGCTCGACCTGGTGAACGCGCGGCGGGCGCGGAAGGCTCCGCCACGGAGCACTCGATCGGTGCACATCCTGCTTTTGCACGCCTACGGGATGGGCGGCACGATCCGCACCGTGCTCAACCTGGCCGCCTACCTGGCGCGCGAGCACGACGTGGAGATCGTCAGCCTGACCCGCACCAACGAGGAGCCGTTCTTCCCGATGCCGCCCGGTGTGCGGCTGCGCTTCCTGGACGACCGCATCGCCCCCCGAGGACGGCTCGCCGAGTTCCTCGCCCGGCGTCCGAGCAGGTTGGTCCCCGAGGAGGAGAAGGCCTACCTCAACATGAGCCTTCTGACCGATCTGCGGCTGGCCCGCTACCTGCGCTCGCTGCGGGGCGGGGTGGTCATCGGCACGCGGCCGGCCTTCAACCTGGCCATGGGCCTGTTCGCGCCGCCGGAGGTGCTCACCATCGGCCAGGAACACGTCACCCTGGAGTCGCACGGCCCGCAGCTCCAGACCCAGATCAAGAGGCGCTACGGCAAGCTCGACGCCTTCACCACGCTCACCAGGGCCGATCTGAAGGAGTACACCAGGTTACTGAAGGGGAACCCGCCCGGGCGTCTGCTGCGCATCCCCAACGCCATCCCCGACCTGGCCGGCGAGGTGTCCTCCCTTGAGGAGAAGGTGGTCGTCGGCATCGGCCGCGTCGTGTGGGCCAAGGGCTTCGACCGCCTGGTCAACGCCTGGAAGAGCGTCGCCGAGACCCACCCCGACTGGGTGCTGCGCATCTACGGCGGCGGCACCCCCGAACGCGAGGAGAAGCTGCGCGACCGCATCGACGCGGCGGGGCTGTCGGACAAGGTCTTCCTCATGGGCAGCACCCCCGAGATCGGCGTCGAGCTGTCCAAGGCGTCGATCTACGCCGTCAGCTCCCGCTACGAGGGCTTCGGCATGACCATCCTGGAAGCGATGAGCAAGGGCGTGCCGGTGGTCAGCTTCAACTGCCCGCACGGCCCCAAGGAGATCATCACCGACGGCCACGACGGGCTTCTCGTCCGGTCCAAGAAGGCCGCCGCGCTGGCGGCCGGCATCTGCCGCCTGATCGAGGACGAGGAACTGCGGCGCGAGATGGGCGCCAACGCGCTGAAGACCGCCGCGTCCTACGACATGGAGGTGATCGGCGCCCAGTGGACGGCCCTGCTGGCCGAGCTGGACGAGCGCCGGCCGCAGCCCGAGTGCTCCCTCGGCACGCCGGTCTGACCCCGCCCTGACGCCCCGGAACCGGCCCCGCGGGCGCCGGCGTCGCGCACCGGCGTAGCGCACCGGCGTAGCGCGGCGGTGTCCACCGAACGGAGGACACGGGGTCGGTTGTCCGGTGGTGCCGCGCGGGGTCCGGGCGGACGATGATCGAGGGCATGACGCAGACAGCTGTGAGGGTCCGCGGGCTGACCAAGCGCTACGGCGAGGTCCGGGCGGTGGACGGCATCGACCTGGACATCGCCGCGGGAGAGGTGTTCGCCATCCTCGGCCCGAACGGCGCGGGCAAGTCCACCACGGTCGAGATCCTGGAGGGGTACCGCAAGCGGGACGCGGGCGAGGTCACCGTGCTCGGCGCCGACCCCGGCCATCCCACCCGGCAGTGGCGGAGCCGGGTCGGCATCGTCCTGCAGACCTCCAACGACACCGCCGAGCTGACGGTGCGCGAGACCGTCCGCCACTTCGCCGGCTACTACCCCGGCGCCCGGGACCCCGACGAGGTGATCGCCCGGGTCGGGCTGGCGGAGCAGGCCGGCAAGCGCATCAGGCAGCTCTCCGGCGGCCAGCGGCGCCGCGTCGACGTGGCGCTCGGCGTCGTCGGCCGCCCGGAGCTGCTGTTCCTCGACGAGCCGACGACCGGCTTCGACCCCGAGGCGCGGCGCACGTTCTGGGAGCTGATCGAGGACCTGGCCCGCGACGGCACGACGATCGTGCTGACCACCCACTATCTGGACGAGGCCGAGGCGCTGGCCGACCGGGTGGCGGTGATCGCCAGGGGCCGCATCGTGGCGCAGGACCGCCCCTCCACCCTCGGCGGCCGGGCCGCCGCCCGCGCGACGGTGGGCTGGCTGGAGGACGGCGAGCGCCGGCACCTGGAGACCGGCACGCCGACCGCGACCATTCTGGAGCTCACCGGCCGGTTCGGCGGCGAGGTCCCCGAGCTGACCGTGACCCGACCGTCCCTGGAGGACGTCTACATGAACCTCATCGCGGAGACGACCCGATGACCGACGCCGTCACCGCCCCCGCCGCGGCCGCTCCCCCGGCCGCACCGCCTCGCCTGCCCTCGGCGCTCGCGCTCGGCTGGTCCAGGGCCGGCGTGGAGACCCGGATGTTCTTCCGCGAGAGGGACGCCGTCGTCTTCACCTTCGCCTTCCCGATCGTGCTGCTGGCGATCTTCGGCTCCATCTTCTCCGACCGGCTCGGGGGCACCTCCATCACCGCCTCCCAGCTCTACACCGCGGGGCTCATCGGCGCGGGGGTCATGGCCGCGAGCTTCCAGAACCTCGGCATCGGCATCGCCGTCGACCGCGACGACGGCACGCTGAAGCGCCTGTCCGGCACTCCCATCCCGCACAGCGCCTACTTCGTCGGCAAGATCCTGCAGGTGCTCCTGGTGGCCTTCCTGGAGGTCGCGATCCTGCTGGCCATCGGCGTGGCCGCCTACGACGTGCGCCTGCCCTCCGACCCGGTCCGCTGGGCGACCTTCGCCTGGGTCTTCGTGCTCGGCATCACCGCCTCCTCGCTGCTCGGCATCGCGGTCAGCGGCCTGCCGCGCTCGGCCCGCAGCGCCTCGGCGGTGATCAGCCTGCCGTTCGTGGTGCTGCAGTTCATCTCAGGGGTCTACATCCCCTTCACGCAGTTGCCGCAGTGGCTGGTCGGAATCTCCTCCTTCTTCCCGCTGAAATGGATGTGCCAGGGCTTCAGATCGGTCTTCCTGGGCGATTCGGGGGCCGCCCTGGAGATCACGGGCACCTACGAACTGGACCGCGTGGCCATGGTCCTGGCAGCGTGGGTCGTCGGAGGTCTTGCCCTGTGCCTGATGACGTTCCGCTGGAAGGGCCGCCGCGACGGATGACGCGACGGACTCTCACCGGCCTTCTCCCCACCCGCCCGGGCGGCCCGCCCCCTGACCGCCTCACGATGCCGCTCCCCGGCGGCCCCGTGGACACATCCCCCGGCCGCCCCGTGGACACATCCCCCGGCCGCCCCGTGGACACATCCCCCGGCCGCCCCGTGGACACATCCCCCGGCGGCCGCGCGGTCACGGCCCCGGGCGGGCCGGCGGTCACGGCCGGCCCCAGACCCGGCGCGTCGGGCGGCGCGAACGGGCCGGTGGCCAACGCCTGGCAGATCCTGCGCGGGTGGGAGGCGCTCTACCTGCTCGCGTTCGTGGTGACCCTCGCACTGGTGATCATGGACAGGCGCGCGGGGGACGCCGCCAAAGCCGTGGCCATAGGCTCCCTGTGCGCGTGCGCCGTCGCCTACGTGCTGGTCGGGCGGCGCGCGCTCAAGGCCCAGCGTCACTACGGCCGTTTCGGGTTGCTCTACGCCGGCTTCGCGATCGTGACGTTCGTCCCCGCCACGGTGATCGCCCCACCGTCGACGTTCGCCCTGTTCGCCCTGTGCCCGCAGATGTTCATGGCGCTGCCCGTGCGGTGGGCGGTCACCACCGTGCTGCTGCTGAACACGGCTCCGGCGATCCGCTTCGTCATGACGCCCGGCGTCCGCATGGACGACCTGGTCGGCTTCGTGGCCTCCGGCGTGGTGGCGGCGGTCTTCTCGATCATCGCCGGGCGGTGGATCACCCGCATCGTCAACCAGAGCGCCGACCGGGCCGAGCTGATCGAGGAGCTGTCGGCCAGCCGGGCCGAGGTGGAGCGGCTCTCGCGCGAGCGCGGCGCCCTGGCCGAGCGCGAACGGCTGGCCGGGGACATCCACGACACCCTCGCGCAGGGCTTCACCAGCATCATCATGCTGCTCCAGGCGGCGGAGGCGCAGCCCGACCCTTCCCGGCACCTGGCGCTGGCCATGCGCACCGCGCAGGAAGGCCTGGACGAGGCGCGAGGGCTGATCACCGTCCTGCGGCCGCCTCCGCTTGACGGGTCGAGCCTGGAGGAGGCTCTGGGCCGCATCGCCTCGCGCGTCGGCGAAGAGCTCGGCATCCCGCTGTCCTTCGGCGTCGAGGGCCGTTCACGGGCGCTGCCGCCCGGCGCGGAGGTCGTGCTGATCCGCGCGGCGCAAGAGGGGCTGGCCAACGTGCGCAAGCACGCCGGGGCCGCGTCGGCCGCGCTCGGTCTGACCTACCTCGACCAGGAGGTGGTCCTGCGCGTGAGCGACGACGGGGCGGGGTTCGACGGCCTGTCCCCCTCCGCCGGGTTCGGCCTGCGCGCCATGCGGGGCCGCGTCGAGCAGGCGGGCGGCACCGTGGACCTGGACACCGCTCCCGGGCGCGGCACCACGCTCACCGTCCGGCTCCCCCAGAAGGGCGGCATCGAGTGATACGCGTGCTGATCGTCGACGACCACCCTGTGGTCCGTGAGGGCCTGCGGGGCATGCTGGAGGCCGATCCCGGCATCGAGGTGGCTGGCGAGGCCGGCTCAGGTCGCGAGGCCGTGGTGTGCGCCCGCGAGCTGTCCCCGGACGTGATCCTCATGGACCTGCGCATGCCGGGCGGCGACGGCGCCGGGGCCATCCCGGCGATCCTGGCCGCCCGCCCGGAGACCCGGGTGATCGTCCTGACGACCTACGAGACCGACCAGGACATCGTGCGCGCGGTCGAGGCCGGCGCGGCGGGCTACCTGCTGAAGGACACCTCGCGGGCCGACCTGGTCGCGGCCGTCTTCGGCGCGGCCCGGGGCGAGACCGTGCTGTCGCCGGCCGTGGCGACCAGGCTGGTGACCCGCATGCGGGCGCCGGCCGCCGAGTCGCTGTCGCCCAGGGAGACCGAGGTGCTGGCCTTGGTGGCGCGCGGCCTCACCAACGCCGAGGTGGGCAGGGAGCTGTTCATCAGCGAGACGACGGTGAAGACGCACCTGCTGCGGATCTTCGGCAAGCTGGGCGTCTCCGACCGCACCGCCGCCGTCACCACCGCGCTCACCCGCGGCCTCCTCTAGCCCCGCACCGGCCCCTTGGGGCACAGGCGCGAAGCCGCCCGGGCACGGGTGCGACACGGACGCGGAGCCGACCGGGATGGGGGCGACACGGACGCGGAGCCGACCCGGGCGCTGGCGCGGATCCGGCCGGGCACAGGAGCGACACGGACGCGGAACAATGTTCGGGGCAGATGGTATCCGGTGTGGCGGCGCGGCTAAGGTGACCACAGGTCCCGGGTAGGGACCAGCGTGGTCCCGGACGGGCGCATCCGGGCGCGAGCGCGGCCGTGAGGCCCGAGGAGGAGACGCCATGACAACCGCCACCGAGCAGGCCGCCTTCGACTCACTGAACCCCGCTACGGGCGCCATCGTCGGCACCCACCCGCGGCACGACGCCGAGGCCGTCCACGCGGCCGTGGAGCGCGCCGGAGAGGCGGCCCGCTGGTGGGCGGGGCTGGGCTTCGAGGCGCGCAGGCGCCGGCTGCTCGACTACAAGGCGGTGCTCGTCGCCAACCTCGGCCGCATCGCCGACCTCGTCCACCAGGAGACCGGCAAGCCGATCGGCGACGCCACGCTGGAGACGGTGCTGACGATCACCCACCTCGACTGGGCGGCGCGCAACGCCCGCAAGGTCCTCGGCCGGCGCCGCGTCTCGCCGGGCCTGCTCGGCGCCAACCTCGCCGCCACCCTGGAGTACCTGCCCCTCGGCGTGGTCGGGGTGATAGGGCCGTGGAACTACCCCGTCTTCACCCCGATGGGGTCGATCTCCTACGCGCTCGCCGCGGGGAACGCCGTGGTGTTCAAGCCCAGCGAGCTCACCCCCGGCGTCGGCGTGCTGCTGGCCGAGTTGTTCCGCCAGAGCGTGCCCGAGCACGAGGTGTTCCAGGTGGTCACCGGGCTCGGCGACACCGGAGCGGCGCTGGCCGCCGACCCCGGCGTCCGCAAGATCGCCTTCACCGGCTCGACGGCCACCGCCAAGCGGGTCATGGCCGCCTGCGCGGCCAACCTCACGCCGATGGTGGCCGAGTGCGGCGGCAAGGACGCGCTCATCGTGGACGCGGACGCCGATGTCGCCGCCGCGGCCGACGCCGCGCTGTGGGGGGCGATGTCCAACGCCGGGCAGACCTGTGTGGGCGTCGAGCGCGTGTACGTGGTCGAGGGGGTCTACGACGCCTTCATGCGCGAGCTCACCGAGCGGGCGCGGGCGGTGCGCACCGGTGAGGACTACGGGCCGATCACCATGCCGGCCCAGACCGAGGTGATCCGGCGGCACGTCGACGACGCCCTCGCCAAGGGCGGCACGGCCGTCGTCGGCGGCGCCGCGTCCGTGCGGCCCCCTTACGTCGATCCCGTGGTGCTGACGGACGTGCCGGAGGACTCCAGCGCGGTGCGCGAGGAGACGTTCGGGCCGACGGTCACCGTGCGCAAGGTCGCGAGCGCCGAGGAGGCGATGCGCAGGACCAACGCGGTCTCCTACGGACTGGGAGGCACGGTCTTTTCGGGTAACGCGCGGCGGGCCATGGAGCTGGCGCGGGCGATGCTCAGCGGGATGACGGCGATCAACTCGGTCATCTCGTTCGCGGGTGTGCCGTCGCTGCCCTTCGGCGGCGTGGGCGACTCGGGGTTCGGGCGCATCCACGGCGCGGACGGGCTGCGCGAGTTCGCCCGGCCCAAGGCCATCGCCCGCCAGCGGTTCCCGTTGCCCGGGATGACCATCACCTCCTTCCGCCGGACCCCCGCGGAGATGGACCGCCTTGTGAAGCTGATCACATTCCTGCATGGTCGACGCAGAAGGTAGTTGTCCTGATACTTCCAGAAAAACGATCTTGCGTCCATAATGATGGGTTCCTACGGGGCCAGCAGGACGCGAGGTGAGCAGTGGCGACCGGACGCGACTACCGCGGAATGACAGCGGAGCAGCGATTAGCCGACCGCAGAGAACGGCTGCTGACCGCCGCCTACACGCTGTTCGCCGGCGCGGGCTTCACCGCGACCACGATCGAGCGGCTGTGCGCCTCGGCGCGCATCTCCAACCGTGCTTTCTATGAATGTTTCACGGGACGCGAAGATCTTATGCGCGCCGTGTACGACCGTTGCGTCGAGGAGACCATCCTCGCGGTCTCCAAGGCCATCGGCGAGGCGCCGCCCGACCCCGACAGCCGGATCTGCGCGGGCATCAGGGAGTACATCACCTTCGTCACCCGGGACCTGCGCCGCGCCCGCATCATGCACCTTGAGGTGCGGCGGGCGGGCGACATCCTCACCGCCCACCGGCAGCGCGCGGTCAAGGGCTTCACCGAGATCATCGAACAGAGCCTGGGAGACCTGCCGGACGGCCTGCCGAACCTGACCCACCTGCTCGCCCTCGGGGTGGTGGGCGCGCTGCAGGAGCTGCTGATCGAGTGGGTGCTGGCCGAGGAACGCCCGCCCCTGGACCACCTCATCGAGACGGCCGTCCACATCTTCCGCCGCTCGTTCGGCACCTGAGCGCCCGGCGAACGCCCGAGCCGTACCCGCCCGGCCCCCCGACCCGCGCTCTTGCCCATGCGCCCGGGCCCGGGCCCGTCGGCCCCGGCGCGCGGCGGACGCGCGACCAGGCCACCCACGCGCGACCAGGCCACCGACGCGCGACTAGGCCACCGCGGCCACGGGCAGCTCGACTCGCAGGACCCGGTGCAACCGGGTGATGGCGAGGACCCGCATGACCCGCGGCGGCACTCCCCGCAGGACAAGGCGGCGACCCGCGCGAAGCGCACGGCGATGCGTGCCGACGAGAACCCCCAGGCCGGCCGAGTCGATCATCTCCAGGCCGGAGAGATCGACGAACATGTCACCCTCGCCGCTCTCGACCGCCTCGTGCAGGCGCGGCCGCAGCTCCGCGACGGTACCCACATCGAGCCGGGACCCGACATGGACCTCCTGGCAACCCGCAGCCATCCGGCCTCGCATGCCGCCTCCTCATGTCCGGCGACCTGTCGAGGCCGCGTCGTCTCCCTGCCCGCTTCGACGCGCCCTATGCCTCGATCCTGGTCAAACCGCACGTCGCGGGCGTCCGGCCGAGCACCGCCGCACGCGCGCGGCCCGCGCGGGCAGGCGGATCGGGCACCCGGATTACGCTGGGCGGCATGACGCGAGCTGACAACGACAAGCCGGTCGTCCTCTCCAAGATCTACACGCGCACTGGAGACGACGGCAGCACGAACCTCGGCGACATGAGCCGCACGCACAAGACCGACCCCCGGCTCGCCGCCTACGCCGACGTCGAGGAGGCCAACGCCGCGATCGGCGTCGCCATGGCCATGGGAAACCTGCCCGCCGAGGTCGCCGAGGTGCTGTCCCGCGTGCAGAACGAGCTGTTCGACGTCGGAGCGGACCTGTGCACGCCCGTCACGCCCGACCCGGAGTTCCCGCCGCTGCGCGTCGAGCCGTCGTACGTGGAGTGGCTGGAAGCCCAGTGCGACCGGTTCAACGAGCGGCTGAAGCCCCTGCGCAGCTTCATCCTTCCCGGCGGCACCCCCGGCACGGCGCTCATGCACGTCGCCCGTACCGTCGTCCGGCGGGCCGAGCGCACGGCCTGGGCGGCCCTCGCGGCCCACGACGACGTCAACCCGCTGACCGCGACCTACCTCAACCGCCTGAGCGACCTGATGTTCATCCTGTGCCGCATCGCCGCGGACGGCACCGAACTCCTCTGGAAACCCGGCGCCACCCGCTGACCCCTACCCTCCCGTCAAGACGAACCACAGCCGCATCCCTCAAGGCACTCCGAGCCCATCGAGCGCTTCCAGCGGATCGGCCACAAGGACTCGCTCGGGGCGCGGCGGTGCTGTGAGGAGGAGAGAGCGAGTGCGAGGTACGAGCGCTCGTGAACGACGACGAACAGCGCCGCCTCAAAGGCGCCCCGAGCCGCCGAGCGGAGCGAGGCCAATGAGCACAGCCAGACTACGCAGCGTCGAGGTGGGCGCTGGGAGGGGCGGACTCGACCCAGGCGAGGAAGCCGGTGAGGGCGTCCTCGCTCATGGCGAGGGACACGCCCGCGCAGTCGACGGTCCAGTAGCCGGCGGGGCCCTCGTCGCCGGCGAGGGGGCGGCGGGTGGAAACGGTGAGGCCGCGCCTCGCGATAGCGTGGCGCGGCCTCAGTCGCAGTCCCAGGAAAGGGATCCAATGGAGCTCTCCGCCCGCGTAGCGGGCCACTCCACTCCTCCATGCGCGGTCTTTCGTCCGCAGACTACATACGACGTTCCCGCGGGATCGTGCCAGCAGCACCCCGCGCAGAACGATCAGGGCGGCGATGACCACAACGCTCACCAGTATGTCAAGCGCCGCCATTGCCGCCCCCACGTTCATGTCGGTGTATTTATCAGACCTCTTCGCCGGCCGCACGCAGCCGGGCCCGAGCACGTTTGGCCTCGATCTGGGCCTCGGCGTCCTCGTTGTCGGCCTCGACGGAGGCGAGCGCCCGCTGGAGCGCGTCGCGCGCCGACGCGACGTTCACCTCGGAGCCGAGCTCGGCCGTCTCGGCCAGCACCGACACGTCGTTGTTGGCCACCGAGATGAAACCGCCGTGCACGGCGGCGATGACGTCGTCACCGTCGCCGCGCCGGATGCGCAGGACGCCGCCCTCGACGAGGACACCGAGCACGGGCGCGTGATTCGGCATAATACCGATCTCGCCGTCCACGGTCTTGGCAATCACCATGTCGGCCTCGCCGGACCAGATCTCACGTTCCGGCGACACCACTCCGATGCGGAGCTTTGCCATCACACACCTTCCTCGAATGCCGGTACGGCGCGGCCGTACCGGCATTCCGTCGTCAGCGGGCCAGTTCCTTGGCCTTGGCGATGGCCTGGTCGATGCCGCCGACCATGAAGAACGCCTGCTCGGGCAGGTGGTCGTACTCGCCCTCGCACAGACCCTTGAAGGAGTGGATGGTCTCCTCGACCGGCACGAACTCTCCCGGCTGGCCGGTGAACGCCTCGGCGGCGTACATCGGGTGGGACAGGAAGCGCTCGATGCGGCGGGCCCGCTGCACGGTGACGCGGTCCTCTTCGGAGAGCTCGTCGATGCCCAGGATGGCGATGATGTCCTGCAGTTCCTTGTACTTCTGCAGGATGCGCTTGGTCTCCTGGGCGACCCGGTAGTGCTCCTCGCCGACGACCTGCGGGTCGAGGATGCGGGAGGTGGAGTCGAGCGGGTCCACCGCGGGGTAGATGCCCTTCTCCGAGATCGGCCGGGACAGAACGGTCTGCGCGTCGAGGTGCGCGAACGCGTTGTGCGGGGCCGGGTCGGTGATGTCGTCCGCGGGGACGTAGATGGCCTGCATGGAGGTGATCGAGTGACCGCGGGTCGAGGTGATGCGCTCCTGGAGAACGCCCATCTCGTCGGCCAGCGTCGGCTGGTAACCCACGGCGGAGGGCATGCGGCCGAGCAGCGTCGACACCTCGGAACCGGCCTGGGTGAACCGGAAGATGTTGTCGATGAACAGCAGCACGTCCTGCTTCTGGACGTCGCGGAAGTACTCGGCCATGGTGAGGGCCGACAGGGCGACGCGCAGGCGGGTGCCCGGCGGCTCGTCCATCTGGCCGAACACCAGGGCGGTGTCCTTCAGGACGTCCGCCTCGTCCATCTCCAGCCACAGGTCGTTGCCCTCACGGGTGCGCTCGCCGACACCGGCGAACACCGACGTGCCGGAGAACTTCAGCGCGACGCGGCGGATCATCTCCTGGATGAGGACGGTCTTGCCGACGCCGGCGCCGCCGAACAGGCCGATCTTGCCACCCTTGACGTACGGGGTGAGCAGGTCGATGACCTTGATGCCGGTGGGCAGCATCTCGGTGCGCGACTCGAGCTGGTCGAAGGCGGGCGACGGGCGGTGGATGCCCCAGCGCTCGCTGACCTGCAGGGACGCCTTGTCGGTGTCCAGCGGCTCGCCGAGCGCGTTCCACACGTGGCCCTTGACGACGTCGCCGACCGGCACCGAGATGGGGCCGCCGCTGTCGGTGACGGCGGCGCCGCGCACCAGGCCGTCGGTGGGCTGCATGGAGATGGCGCGGACCAGGTTGTCGCCGAGGTGCTGGGCGACCTCCAGGGTCAGCGTCCTGGACTGCTCGCCGAGGGCGACCTCGGTGGTCAGGGCGTTGTAGATTTCCGGCATGGCCTCGACGGGGAACTCCACGTCGACGACGGGACCCGTGACGCGGGCCACACGACCTACGGCGGTCGCGACGGTCTCAACAGTCATTGTGGTTTCTCACTCTTTCCCCGCAGAGGCGTCGGCGAGCGCGTTCGCTCCACCGACGATCTCGCTGATTTCCTGGGTGATCTCGGCCTGACGAGCCTGGTTCATCTGCTGGGTGAACGCGCGGATGAGCTCGTTGGCGTTGTCGGTCGCCGACTTCATCGCCCGGCGACGCGAGGCGTGCTCCGAGGCGGCCGACTGCAGCAGCGCGTTGAAGATGCGCGACTCGATGTAGCGGGGAAGGAGCTGGTTGAGCACCTCGCCCGCGGTCGGCTCGAACTCGTAGTACGGCAGCGGACCCTCGGCCGGCTCTTCGGTGGTCTCTTCCACCTCGAGCGGCAGGATGCGCTTGACCTGCACCTCTTGCGTCAGCATCGAGACGAACCCGGTGTAGACGACGTGGATCTCGTCGATGCCGTTCTCGTCCTCGAAGGCCGAGACCAGCGCGCCGGCGATCTCCTTGGCGTGGGCGTAGGCGGGGCTGTCGGAGAAGCCCGACCATTCCCCGCTCATCTCCCGGCTGCGGAAGCGGTGCCAGGTGATGCCCTTGCGCCCGACGACGAACGGCTTGATCTCGATGCCGCGGCCGCGCAGGTGACCGGCCAGCGCCTCGGCCTCGCGCAGGATGTTGGCGTTGAAGCCTCCGGCGAAGCCGCGGTCGCTGGTGACGATCAGCACGCCCGCCGTGGACGGCCGCTCCTTGGCGACCGTCAGCGGGTGGTCGATGTCGGCGCTGTTGCTCAGGACGGCCGACACCGCGCGAGTGATCTCGCGCTCGTACGGGACGGCCGCCTCCATGCGCTGCTGCGCCTTGATGATGCGGGACGAGGCGATGAGCTCCTGGGCGCGCGTGATCTTCGCCGTGGACCTGACCGACCGGATCCGCCGCCGCAGCAGTCTTAGCTGGGCACCCATGGGCTACTTCTTCTCGGTCGGGCGGACGTGCTTCACGATCTTCTCCTGGCCGACCTCGTCCGCGCTCAGGGCCTCGACGGGCTCGTCCTGCACCAGCATCTCACCGGAGGAGGTCTGGAAGCCCTTCTTGAACTCGGTGATCGCGTCCTTGAGGGTGGTGACGGTGTCGTCGCCGAGCTCCCTGGTCTCCCGGATGGCGTCCAGGACGCCCTTGTAGGAGGTGGAGAGGGTCTCCAGGAATTCGGTCTCGAAGCGCCGGATGTCCTCGAGCGGGACGTCGTCCAGCTCGCCGCTGGTGCCGGCCCAGACCGAGACGACCTCCTTCTCCACCGGGAACGGCGTGTACTGGGGCTGCTTGAGCAGCTCGACCAGACGGGCGCCGCGCTCGAGCTGGGCGCGGGAGGCCGCGTCCAGGTCGGAGGCGAAGGCCGCGAAGGCCTCCAGGTCGCGGTACTGCGACAGCGACAGGCGCAGCGTGCCGGCGACCTTGCGCATCGCCTTGATCTGCGCCGAGCCGCCGACTCGGGACACCGAGACACCGACGTTGATCGCCGGGCGGACGCCCGAGTTGAACAGGTCGGTCTCCAGGAAGCACTGACCGTCGGTGATGGAGATCACGTTGGTCGGGATGAACGCCGAGACGTCGTTGCCCTTGGTCTCGATGATCGGCAGACCGGTCATCGAGCCGGCGCCGAGGTCGTCCGACAGCTTGGCGCAGCGCTCCAGCAGACGGGAGTGCAAGTAGAAGACGTCGCCGGGGAACGCCTCGCGGCCCGGCGGACGGCGCAGCAGCAGGGACACGGCGCGGTAGGCGTCGGCCTGCTTGGTCAGGTCGTCGAACACGATGAGCACGTGCTTGCCCTGGTACATCCAGTGCTGGCCGATGGCCGAACCGGTGTAGGGCGCCAGGTACTTGAAGCCGGCCGGGTCGGAGGCCGGGGCGGCGACGATGGTGGTGTACTCCATCGCGCCCGCCTCCTCCAGGCGTGCCCGGACCTGCGCGATCGTCGAGCCCTTCTGGCCGACCGCGACGTAGACGCAGCGGACCTGCTTGGTCGGGTCGCCGGTGGCCCAGTTCTCGCGCTGGTTGAGGATGGTGTCCACGGCGATCGCGGTCTTGCCCGTGCCGCGGTCGCCGATGATCAGCTGGCGCTGGCCGCGGCCGATCGGCGTCATGGCGTCGATCGCCTTGAGGCCGGTCTGCAGCGGCTCCTTCACCGGCTGGCGCTGGACGACGGAGGGGGCCTGCAGCTCGAGCGGACGACGCCGCTCGGCCTCGATGGCGCCCTTGCCGTCGAGCGGGTTGCCCAGCGGGTCGACCACGCGGCCGAGGAAGCCGTCGCCGACCGGCACGGACAGGACCTCGCCCGTCCGGCGGACCGACTGGCCCTCCTCGACGCCGCTGAACTCGCCCAGGATGACCGCGCCGATCTCGCGGACATCCAGGTTCAGCGCCAGACCGCGCGTACCGTCCTCGAACTCCAGCAGCTCGTTCGCCATCGCGGAAGGAAGGCCGGAGATGTGGGCGATGCCGTCGCCGGCGTCCACGACGGTCCCGATCTCCTCGCGCGCGGCGCCTTCCGGCTCGTACGCCTGAACGAAGCGCTCAAGCGCGTCCCGGATCTCGTCCGGCCGGATCGTCAGCTCCGACATCTCTCTTCAGTCTCCCTAATCATCGGCCGCCCTGACACTGCTAGCCGGCCAACCGGCGGCGGACTTCTTCAATACGTCCTGCGATCGTGGTGTCGATCAGCTCGTCGCCGAGCCGGACCGAGAACCCACCGAGCACCCGCGGGTCCACCTCGGTGTTGAGGTGGACGTCCCGTCCGTAGGTGGTGCGCAACCAGGCGGTGAGGCGCTGCTTCTGCGCGTCGGTCAGCGGGACCGCGCTGCGCACCACGGCGACAAGTTGCTGCCGCTGCTCCGCCACGAGCTGGCCGTACTCCTCCAGCCCACGTTCCAAACTACGTCCTCGCGGGTGCAGCACGAGCTGCGTGACCAGGCGCAGGGACGTCGGCGCCACCCTGTCGCGCAGCAGGTCGGCGACCAGCCCCCGCTTGGCGTCCGCCGGGACGGCGGGGTCGACCAGCGCCATGCGCAGCGCGGGGTTGGCCTCGACGATGCGGCCGAAGCGGAACAGCTCGTCTTCGACGTCGTCGAGCCTGCTCGCCGACTCGGCCTCGGCGGCCGAGGCGATGACGCTGAGCCGCTCCAGGGCGTCCGACAGGTCGGGCGACCTGGACCACCGCGCCGAGACGGCCGCGATGACGGTCTCCAGCGCGGCGTCGGCGATCTTGCCGCCGAGCAGGCCGCGGACGACCTCGGCCTTGCGCTCCACCGGGCGGGCCGGGTCGGCGAGGTTGCGCCGCAGCCCGTGCTCGTTGTCGAGCAGGACGGCGACCGCGCCGAGATCCTGCGCCAGCCGGCCGAGGTCTGCCGAGGCCGCGACCGCGTTGAAGCGCTCTTCGACCTCGGCGAACGAACTACGGCTCAGGCCCCTCATCAGCGCACCGCCGCCTCGCCGGCGGACTCCAGCTCATCGAGGAAGCGGTCCACGACGCCGCTCTGCCGGGCCTGGTCCTCCAGCGACTCGCCGACGATGCGGCTCGCCAGCTCGATGGACAGGCGGCCGAGCTCGGCGCGCAGCTGGGTGAAGGCCTGCTGGCGGTCGGCCTCGATCTGGGCGTGCGCCGCCTCGATGAGACGGCGCGCCTCGGCCTGGGCCTCCTCGCGCAGCTCGGCCTTGATCTGCGCGGCCTGCTCGCGGGCCTCCTCGCGCATGCGGGCGGCCTCGTGACGGGCCTCGGCCAGCTTGGCCCGGTAGTCCTCCAGCGTCTGCTGGGCTTCGGCCTGGGCCTCCTCGGCCTTCTTGAGGCCGCCTTCGATGGCCTCGGTCCGCATCTCCAGGGTCTTCTGGATGCGGGGCACAAGGAGGCGGCCGATGAAGAACAGAACGACCAGGAACGACACCCCGCCGATGACCATTTCGGCCAGGTCAGGCAGGAGTGGGTTGGTCGCTTCCTCTGCCGCTAGCGCGTACATGAATGCCGCCTTCCTTCAGAGCCGGTCGTCTGTCAGGCCCGGAAGGCGAACGCGAGCGCAATACCGATCAGCGCGAGCGCCTCGGCGAAAACGAAGCCCAGGATCATGTTCTGACGGATCAGGCCGTAGGCCTCCGGCTGGCGGGCGATGGCCTGCACGCCCTGGCCGAAGATGATGCCGATGCCGATGCCGGGGCCGATCGCCGCCAGGCCGTAACCGATGGAACCGAGGTTGCCGGTCACTTCGGCGAGAACAGCAGCAGACATGCGTGGTTTTCCTTTTCTATCGACCAGTGGGTGTGTGCCCACCGGAGGTGTCGGGCGGGGCTAACGGAAGGGGTGCCGCAGAGGGCGGGTCTCAGTGGGCCGGGTGCAGCGCGTCGTTGATGAACATCGCCGCGAGCAGCGCGAAAACGTAGGCCTGCAGCGCCTGGATGAAGATCTCGAAGGCGGTCAGCAGGATGGTCATCGCGACGCCCAGGATGCCGAGCGGCGCGCCGAGCGGAGTCAGGTTGGTGGCCAGGAAGTGCCAGCCGACCTCGGAGAACAGCGCGATGATCAGGTGGCCGGCCATCATGGTGGCGAACAGCCGGACCGCGTGGGTGATGTGGCGCAGGAAGAAGGTCGAGATGAACTCGATGGGCGCGACCAGCACGTAGATCCAGCCGGGCAGCCCGGGGGGGAACATCACGTTCTTGAAGAAGCCGATGGGCCCCTGGTGCTTGATGCCCAGGTACATCACCAGCAGCCAGACGAAGATCGACAGGATCGCCGGGTAGCCGATGCGCGACATCACGGGGAACTGGATGAAGATGACCGACCCGAACAGGTTCATGACCAGCACGAACAGGAACAGGGTGAACAGCAGCGGCATCCAGCGGTCGCTGTCCTTGCCGAGGTTCGGCCGGGCGATCTGCTCGCGGACGAACTGGTAGGCGAGCTCACCGGCGTTCTGGAACCCTCGCGGCACGAGCTTCGGCCGGGAGAACGCGAAGTAGGTGAGCACCATGACCAGCAGCGTGCCGACCAGCGCGAGGAGGGCCGGCTTGTTGAACCAGGCCTGACCTTCGACGAGCGGCGGCCAGTCGAAAATGCCGAGCCCCGGAGCCTGGAACTCATCGGAGGCGAGAGGCGTCAGCGTGGCGCTCACTCGTCATTCCCTTCGTCGTGTTGATCGGTCAAGTGGCCATCCGGTGACGTCGCCACGGACGGGCGGACCGGATGAGAAGTAGAAAGAGGGCGAGGAGGCCAGGGCTCGATGGCTCCGACAGATGTTCCCCAACCTTGTTTACCGCGCACGCGACAATAGCAGGCGCGGCTGTGACTAGTCATATCGAGCCAGCCTCGAGAGATCGTCATCTCGGGGGCCCGACGGTGAGCGGTCGAACCTCGTCTGCCGATGAGAGTGTAAGGGAAGCGGCGGTGCGGAGCATGACGGCTCACCTCTTCTCCTCGACCTGGCCGGGAACTTTGACCTCGGGATCGACATAGAGCATGCGAAGACGCAGGAAACCGCGCGCCTCGCCGATGGTCCAGCAGATGGTGCAGGCGATGACGGTCAGGCTGAACGACTGCGGATCCCACGTGGTGGCGTCGGCGAAGCGTTCGAGCAGCACCGCGAGCAGCAGGATCTTCACCAGGTAGGTGCCCATCGCCGCGGCCATCATGATCGTCGGAGAGATGCGCGCGGCGTAGGCGACGGCGATCAGGCTGATGGTGAAGAAGGCGACCACGACGAGGACCCCGATGCCCGAGCCGAGCGCACCCTTGGAGCCCGCGAGGAACGCGGCGGCCACCACAGCGATCAGGCCGACCAGAGCCGTCGGGATCACGGCTGCTCTGAGTATTCGGAGATCGTTGTCCTGCATCGGTGCTCCAGGGCATCAGTTGTCAAGCGAGCGATTGCTACCTTACAGGGCTGGCGTTGCCCGGGCCTTGCCGGGCCCACTGCTAGTGAAAGATATCACAAGCTCAGGGAGTGCCGCCTTTACCTGCGCTTTCGTGCAGGTGAGCGCCCGGGCGAGAGCAGAAGATGATCTGCGCGCGGGCCCGGATGCAGGCCCGGATGCGGGCCGGGTCAGCCGCTGGTGGCCGTGACGTGGGAGGCGCCTGCCGTCCCGGGCACCGATGGGTCCTCGGCCGCCGGCCCGGCGTCGGGAGCCGGTCCCCGGCGCGTGGCGTGGACGCCGCCACCGCGCCCGCCCCGGCCGGACCGCCACAGGGGAAGGCCCATCATCACCAGCACGGCCAGCGCCAGCAGCACGACGACCGGGAAGACGATCAGCGGCACGCCGCCGACCGACAGACCCACGACCGTCGCGGCGAACAGGAACGTCCACGCGTACATGATCAGCACCGTGCGCCGGTGCGAGTGGCCGATCTGCAGCAGACGGTGGTGCAGGTGGCCGCGGTCGGGCGCGAACGGCGACTTGCCGTAGGACGTGCGCCGCACCACCGCCATGATCAGGTCGGCCAGCGGGAGGACCATCACCGCGAGCGGGAGCAGGATGGGCAGGACGACGGGGAAGCGGTTGATGTCACCGGCCGCCCCGTTGTAGTCGACCGTGCCGGTCACCGTGACGACCGAGGTCGCCAGCACCAGGCCGATCAGCATCGCCCCGGTGTCGCCCATGAAGATCTTGGCGGGGTGGAAGTTGTGCGGCAGGAAGCCCAGGCACATGCCGATGAGGATGGCCGTGATGGCCGCCGTGATGCTGAGGCGCCCCTGGTCGAGGCTGTCGGTCAGCGCGACGGTCCAGGCGAAGGTCGCCATCGCCGCGATGCACACGATGCCCGCCGCCAGGCCGTCCAGGCCGTCCACGAAGTTCACCGCGTTGATGGCGACGACCACCACCATGATCGTGATGATCGTGGTCAGCGTGTTGTCCAGGCTGACCGTCTGGCCGTTCGGCAGCGGGATCCACAGCAGGGTCAGCTTGAAGGCGACCAGCAGCCCCGCCGCGGCGATCTGGCCGCCGAGCTTGACGAAGGCGTCCATGCCCCACCAGTCGTCCAGGAAGCCGATGACCACGATGACCCCGCCCGCGAGGGCCAGGGCGATGACCGTGTGGCCGTCGCCCATGCGCGGGTCGGCGAGCTTCTCGCCGATGTGGTCCAGCCGGCTCGCCACGAACAGCCCCGCGAGCATGCCGGCGTACATCGCCAGGCCGCCCAGCCGAGGGGTGCGGACGGTGTGCACGTCTCTCTCGCGGATCTCGGGCGCGGCCCCGATGCGCAGGGCGAAAACCCTGACCAGCGGGACCAGCAGGTAGGTGACCACCGCTGCCACCGACGCCATGAGGAGGTATTCGCGCACAGACCCCAGTTTCCCGGATTGTTCGGTCAGATGTGACCGAAAAATTACACAGAACTGCACATTAACCACGTGGATATGCCGGGTGACCCCGCGTGAGCTGCGTCACCCTCTCGGCCACCGACGCTATCGCACCCGGATGACGCACGGCCTGCGCCACCATCGATCCGATCTCCTTCATCTCGCTGACCCCCATGCCCTGCGTCGTCACGCACGGTGTGCCGACCCGGATGCCCGAGGTCACCGTCGGCGGTTCCGGGTCGTAGGGGATCGCATTGCGGTTGAGGATGATGCCCGCCCGCGCGCAGCTCTGCTCGGCCGCCGCCCCGGTCACCCCGACGCCGCGCAGGTCGATGAGCGCCAGATGGGTGTCGGTGCCGCCGGACACCGGGCGCATGTCCTCGGCCGCCAGCGCGTCGGTCAGCGCGCGGCAGTTCACGATGACCTGCGCGGCGTACGCCCGGAACTCCGGCCGCAGCGCCTCCCCGAACGCCACCGCCTTGGCCGCGACCGCGTGCATCAGCGGGCCGCCCTGGGTGAAGGGGAAGACCGCCCGGTCGATGCGCGAGGCCAGCTCGGAGGTGCACAGGATGCCGCCGCCCCTCGGCCCGCGCATCGCCTTGTGCGTCGTGAACGTCACCACGTCGGCGTGCGGCACCGGCGAGGGCACCGCCCGGCCGGCCACCAGGCCGATGGTGTGCGCGGCGTCCACCAGCAGCCACGCGCCCACCTCGTCGGCGATCCCGCGGAACACCGCGTGGTCGATGAGCCGCGGGTAGGCCGTGGCGCCACAAATGATCATCTTCGGCTGGTGCCGCAGCGCGAGATCGCGGACCTCGTCGTAGTCGATCATCTCGGTGTCGCGCCGCACCCCGTAGGCCACCACGTCGAACCAGCGGCCGGAGAAGTTCACCTTGGAGCCGTGGGTGAGGTGGCCGCCGTGCGACAGCGCCATCGCCAGCACCGTGTCCCCCGGTCGGAGCAGCGCGGCGTACGCGGCGAGGTTCGCCGACGCGCCCGAATGCGGCTGGACGTTGACGTGATCGGCCCCGAACAGCGCCTTCGCCCGCTCGATCGCCAGCAGCTCGGCCCGGTCCACCACCTCGCAGCCGCCGTAGTACCGCCTGCCCGGGTAGCCCTCGGCGTACTTGTTGGTCAGCGTGGACCCGAGGGCCGCGATGACGGCGGGCGAGGCGTAGTTCTCGCTGGCGATCAGCTGCAGCCCGCCGCGAATCCGGTCGAGCTCGTCGAGCAGCACCTGCGCCATCTCCGGATCGCGCCGCCGCAACTCCCCGAAGTCGGGCCCGTAGAACTCCCCATCACCCCGTCCACCCTGAGCAGAAGCGCGAGAGCCACCTCCCCCTTGCGACGGATCGCGCTCAGAACGCGCATCGTCGGCTGGGGCCCGACCGGGAGGCGCATCCGCGGCCGAGTCACGGCCAGAGCCCGCATCCTCGACAAGGTCCCGGCCAAGGCCCGCGTCCTCGACGGGAGCGCGCTCTGGACGCGCGTCGCCGGCGGGGGCGCGATCCGGACGCGCATTCGCGGCGAAGTCTTGGACAGGGCGCGCATCCGGTGCGGAGCCGCGGTCGGGGCGGTCGCCCCGGCCGGGCGATTCGTGGTCAGGCCGTCTCGCGTGCATGGCTGGCTCACCACTCCTTCCCCTCGCACGGACCCGTGCGTGGTAAGGACACCGATCTCCCCACTGTAAGCCCGCCCCCATCGCCATCCGCACCCACCGACGATCGGCGTTCGTCCCGACCGGCCACGAGCCCGGACCGGCCGGCCGTCCCGACCGACCGGCGGTTCGGATCGGCCCCGGTTCAGATCGGCCGGCGGTTCTGATCGGTCGATGGCGTAGGCCGGCGGATGGTCCGAATCGCCGGCGACTCCGAATCACCCGGCAGTGCGGATCGGCCGGCAACCAGGATCAGCCGATGCCGCGGCACGGACCGCCGACTCGATCAGCCCATGCCTCGGAGCGACACATGCCTCCGCGTCATTCGACGCCCGGATCGAACGCATGCTCGGGGCAATGACCGAGCGGGTCGGTTACCGAGCGGGTCGGCTACTGAGCGGGTCAGCTGTAGGCGTGGGGGGCGCCGGCCGCGACCGGGACCCAGCGCGGAGTGTCCGCGGCCTGGTCGCTGATCGCCGAGAGCACCGACTGGCGGTACATGCTCAGGCGGTTGCGCCACTCGCTCATGTCCTGGACGTAGCGCTCGGCGACCGGCGCGTCCCAGACATCCCTGCTGCGGGCCATCTGCTGCGCCTTGTCCAGCGAGGTGGTGAGCTGCTCCAGCATCGGCATCACCTGCTGCCACAGGTCGATGAGCTTCTGGTACTCGGGGTTGAACCGCCAGCTCGTCGCCTGCCCGTCCGGGCTGAACGGGTCGGCCGAGCCGGGCGGGCTCTCTCCGGGCTGGAGCGGCTGCGGAGCCGGGGGATCGGCGTACATCTCTGGCGGCCCTCCTTCACGAACCGGACGACGGATCGAACCTGCCCCGCGACGACGAACCGGACTCCCCGTCCTCGTACGGGCCTCCGGCCTGGTCCTCATACGGGTCACCAGCCCCATTCTCGTACGGGTCACCGGCCGCGAACGTGGCGGCGTGCCCTCCGTGGGCGCTGAAATGGCCGTAACGGGCCTCACCTTCCGACGGGGAATACAGACCCGACCGGACATGCTCACCCGGCTCCACGTGCCCCTGTAGAGCCGCATGGCCACTCTCGGCGACCCCGGAACCCACCGGACCGGGATTGCCGGCGGACGCCGACGAAGCGGCGTCGGCGGACGAGTCGGGCGAGTCCGGCGGAAGCGGCGCCGACGGCTTGGCCGTACCTGACGGCTCGTGGGGCTGGATGTGGCCGACAGGACCATCCGGGTGCGGATGCCCTGGGTGTGCCCCGTCCGGCGGCACGATCACCGGTTGGTCCATCGGCGGGATCTTGTCCATGTTCTGCACCAGCCAGCGCAGGTACTCCCCACTCGGCGGCTTCATGGTCACCTCGACGACACGCACCCCGTCGACGTCGATCACCCGCGTTCGTTCCTGCGAGGTGTCGATGTCATGAGGATTGTCCACCTTAGGCGTATCAAGCTGCCCATCCCCCACATCCGGCCCCTGTACCGGCCCATCAGGCCGCTGATCCACTCCATGCGGCTGCTGATCAAGGCCCGACGGCTGGTGCTGATCAGGAACCGATGGCTGCTGATCCGCCCCATTCGGCTGCTGGTCAGGAGCAGGCGACTGCTGCTGCGGCGCGTCAGGCCGCTGATCCACCGCGTTCGGCTGATGATCCGGAGCCGACGGCTGCTGCTGATCCGGCGCACTCGGCTGCTGCTGGGGCGCGTCGGGACGCTGATCGACCGCGTGCGGCTGCTGGTCCGGCGCACCCGGTTGTTGGTCGGGGGTCGAGGGCGGCTGATCCGGGACAGGCGACTGCTGCTGCGGCGCGTCGGGACGCTGATCGACCGCGTGCGGCTGCTGGTCGGGGGTGTCGGGCTGCTCGGGAAGAGTAAGGGGAGACTGACTGTCCGGGCCGGCCTGCGGGTTGCCGTCAGTGGGCTCGATGTACTGCGGCTCGCCTCCCTGAGGCCCCGAATCCACACGGGGCGTCGGGTCGTGCTTAGGCGCAGGGTCGTGGTTAGGCGCGGGATCGTGCTTGGGCGCAGGGTCGTGCTTGGGCGCGGGATCGTGCTTGGGCGCGGGATCGTGCTTAGGCGCAGGGTCGTGCTTGGGCGCAGGGTCGTGTTTCGGCGCGGGGTCGTGCTTGGGCGCGGGGTCGTGCTTGGGCGCAGGGTCGTGTTTCGGCGCGGGGTCGTGCTTGGGCGCAGGGTCGTGCCGTGGGGTGGCGTCGGGCTTTTCGGCCTTTGGCGGCTGCTGCTTTTCGGTCTTGTCCTGCTGGTCGGGGAGCGTGTCGACCTTGTGAGTCTTGTCCTGGGTGTCGGACGTCGGCGCATCGTGCTTGTCGGCCTTGGGCGCGTCGTGCTTGTCGTGCTTGTCGTGCTTGAGGGCGTCGTCTTTGTCGATCTTCTCGACCTTCGGCGGGTCGCCCTTCTCGTTCTTGGCCTTGGGGGCGTCGTCCTTGTCGCCCTTGTCGGACGTGGGATGCCCGTCCTGGTCGGCGGTATGGGTCTTGTCGCCCTTGTCGCCCTTGTCGCCCTTGTCGTTCTTGTCGTCGTGTTTGTCGGGAGCCTTCTGGCCCATGTTCTTGGGCCCGGTCACCGTGTCGTTCTGCTTCACCTTCTTTTCGAGCAGGACGACCCGGGCGCTGACATCACGGACGAACGCCTCGCCGGCGTCCGCCACCTGGGCCGGCCGGTACGTGGTCGGCACGGAAAGGCCGGCGGCGCTGGTCAGCTGGGTGACACGGCCCTCGACGCCGCGCATCTGTTTGCCCGCGCGCCCCACTTCGGCCAACAGCTCACGGACCAGCTTGGGGTCCATTCCGTCCAGCTTGCCCATGGGCGTCTCCCGTGGTCGTGACCGCCGCTCCTCTGGTGCGCCTCCAGAGAAGGCTCGCGCCCGCTCGCAGCCATGCTCTCTCGCCATCGGCCGTCGCTCAAGAGCACAGACGCACCTCACGCTACTGAGGCATCTCGACCCCGAGCCCGCACGATAGCCATACGGCATGAGTCACAGCGGTCACAACCCGGCTACCGCCATCACGGACGCTTGTCGGACCGACCTTCGTCGCCCGTGCGCGTCTCCACGCCACCCGTGATCGCCCTGTCGCTCTTGGCGGTGTCGTCACCCTTGAGGGTGTCGTCGGGCTTGGCGGTCAGGCCGGACTTGGCCGTCTCTGCGGGCTCGACGGTCTCCTCCGGCCTGATGGCCGCCTCGACCTCGGCGCCGTCGCCCGGCCGCACCGTCTCGTCCGGCTTCGCGATCTCGTCCCGCTTCACGGTCTCGTCGGGCTTCTCGGTCTCAACGGACGCGGCGGTGACGTCGTCGGACGTGACGGCGTCGGGCTTCGCCGTCTTGTCGGATGTGACGATCTCGCCGGGCTTGGCCGTGTCTTCCGGCTCGGCATCGCCGGTGGGCCCGGCGGCCTCGGCGAGGGCCTGCCGCGCGCCCGTCAGGCCGGAGACGTCGGTGTCAGGGGCCGCGTCGGTGGCGACGTACCCGATGACGCCGCGCAGCTTCTCCACCGGGATGGCGCCCTGGCGCAGCACCCGCGGGACGGCCGTCGTCAGGTCGATGATCGTCGAGGGCGTGGTGTCGGCGCAGGCGCCGCCGTCCAGGTAGACCGCGACGGACTCTCCAAGCTGCTCCTCGGCGCCGGCCGCGGTCGTCGCGGGCGGCGCGCCCGACCGGTTGGCGCTGCTGACCGCCATCGGACCGGTCTCCTTGAGCAGTTCAAGGGCGACGACGTCCAGCGGCATGCGCACCGCCACGGTGCCCTTGGTCTCGCCGAGGTCCCAGTTGAGCGAGCGGCTCGCCCGGCAGATGATCGTCAGGGGCCCGGGCCAGAAGGTGTCGATGAGGTCCTGCCCGTAGGTGCCGAGGTCCTCGATGAGGGCGGTGGCGGCGCGTACGGTGCCGACCAGGACGGGAACGGGCATGTCCCTGCCGCGGCCCTTGGCCTCGAGGAGGGCATTGACGGCAAAGGGCGTGAAGGCGTCGGCCCCGATGCCGTAGACGGTGTCCGTCGGGATCACCACCAGCTCACCGGCCCGGATGGCGGACGCGGCGTCGGCGATGCCCGCGGCGCGCTGCTCGGCGGTGGAACAGTCATAACGTCGGCTCACGACTTGTCATCCTCCCACGTGGGCGGGCCGGTCCGAGCCGGGATCCCCCGCCCCGCAATCATTCCTGGCCGTAGCGGGCCGTGACGAACCGGTCGCGGCCGGCCAGGTCGGCGTGGTCGCGCGCGTCGCGCCAGCCGCGGTCTTCCGAGAACTCCAGATAGACGGCCGACCCCTGCTGGTCGGCGTGCTCCACCGCGACCAGGCCACCCGGGCGCAACAGGCGCCGGGCCGTGCGCTCGACGGCCCGGACCTCGTCCAGTCCGTCCTCCCCCGAGCCGTACAGGGCCCGCGAGGGGTCGTAGTCGCGCACCTCGGGGTCGCGCGGCACAGCCCCCGGCGGGATGTAGGGCGGGTTGGAGACCACCAGGTCCACCTGGCCGTTCAGCTCGGGGAGGCAGTCGGCGAGGTCCTCCGGGTGCAGGGAGACCCGCCCCTGCCCGTGCTCGACGATGTTGCGCTTCGCCCACCCGTAGGCCACGGGATCGACCTCGACGGCGTGCACCTGCGCGAGGGCGACCTCCTGCGCGATCGACAGGGCGATGGCGCCCGACCCCGTGCCGAGGTCGACGACGAGGGGCGATGCCACGTCCATCTCGCGGAGCCGGTCGATGGCCCAGCCCGCCACCACCTCGGTCTCGGGACGCGGCACGAACACCCCTGGGCCCACCTCAAGCGACAGGTAGCGGAAGTAGGCCCGGCCGGTGATGTGCTGAAGCGGCTCGCGGGCCTCACGCCGCGCGATGCCCTCCCAGTAGAGCGCGTCGAACTCCGAATCGGGCACCGTGTGGAGCTGACCGCGCCGCACGCCGTGGACGAACGCGGCGATCTCCTCGGCGTCGGTGCGCGGTGAGGGCACCCCCGCCTCGGCGAGCCGGGCGGTGGCGAGGGCTATCTCGTCCATCAGCAGCGTCATGGGAGTTTTCGTGAAGGGCGTCGGCGGTGTCGTGGTCGCGTCCGGCTGCGTGCCGGGGGGCGGGGCGGGCGAGGTCACGTGGTCAGGAGTGCGCCGCGAGCTTCTCGGCCATCTCGGCGTCGGTGAGGGCCTGGATGACCGCGGAGAGGTCACCGTCCAGCACCTGGTCGAGGTTGTACGCCTTGAAACCTACGCGGTGGTCGGAGATGCGGTTCTCGGGATAGTTGTAGGTGCGGACGCGCTCGGAGCGGTCGACGGTGCGCACCTGCGACTTACGCTCGGCCGAGGCCGCGGCGTCGGCCTCCTCCTGTGCGATCGCCAGCAGCCGCGCCCGCAGGATGCGCAGCGCGGACTCCTTGTTCTGGAGCTGGCTCTTCTCGTTCTGGCAGGAGACGACCACACCGGTCGGCACGTGGGTGATGCGCACCGCGGAGTCGGTGGTGTTGACGCTCTGGCCTCCGGGGCCGGAGCTGCGGAACACGTCGATGCGCAGGTCGTTGGGGTCGATCTGGACGTCGACCTCCTCCGCCTCCGGGTACACGAGGACGCCGGCCGCGGAGGTGTGGATGCGGCCCTGCGACTCGGTGACCGGCACGCGCTGGACCCGGTGGACGCCGCCCTCGTACTTCAGACGGGACCAGACGCCGTCCGAGCCCTTGCCCTTCACCGCGACCGTGACGTCCTTGTAGCCGCCGAGATCGGAGTGCTGGGCGTCGATGATCTCGGCCTTCCACCCGATGCGCTCGGCGTACCGCAGGTACATGCGGAGCAGGTCGCCGGCGAAAAGCGCCGACTCCTCGCCGCCCTCCCCCGCCTTGATCTCCATGATGATGTCCTTGTCATCGTTGGGATCACGCGGGATGAGCAAATGTTTGAGCCGCTCTTCGAGCGGGGCGACGCGGCCCTCCAGTTGCACGGCCTCCTCGGCGAACGCGGCGTCCTCAGCGGCGAGTTCCTTGGCCGCCTGCAGGTCGTCGCGGACGCTCCCGAGCTCGCGGTAGGCCGACACGATGGGGGTCAGCTGCGCGTAGCGCTTGCCGAGGGTGCGCGCCTGGTTCTGGTCGGCGTGCACAGCGGGATCGGCGAGCCTCTGCTCAAGCTCCGCATACTCGTTGAGCAACTCGTCGAGATTCACCGTGCGTCCTTCTTCCTTCACCACCGGCTTGCTGCACCACCTGGGCCCTCTACCAAGAACGCCGACCCGGGCATCGCTCCCGCGAGCGGGAGCAATGCCGAGCCGGCGTCGGGCGCGGAGCTACTTGCTCGCGGGCTTCTTGCCGAAACGCTTCTCGAAGCGGGCCACCCGGCCGCCGGTGTCCAGGATCTTCTGCTTGCCCGTGTAGAAGGGGTGGCAGGCCGAGCACACGTCGGCGTGGATCACGCCGTTCTTGGCGGTGCTGCGGGTGGTGAAGCTGTTGCCACAGCTGCACGTCACCTGGGTGGTGACATAGTCCGGGTGAATGTCGGGCTTCATCTGTAATCCTCTCTGGCGCGGCCGCCGGGTCGCCTTGGTCTCTCGCGGTCAGGTGACACGCGGACGGGCGGGAACCGGAACCGCCGAACTGGGTCGGCTACCAGTGTGCCAGATCCTCCAACCTCGCCAGGCCATCGCGCATTCCCCGGCGAGGGCCGGACCCGGCACCTGTCCCCGGGCGGCCCAGGTGACCCGCCGAGCCTAGGCCCCCGGACACCGCCGCCGCCCACAAATCCCCCACAGGACCGCAAAAGTTCGGTAACAGTGCCGAGCGCAGCCCCCGTCACCCCTCACACATGGGCCCCGGACACGACGAAGACAGGCGAACGAAGAGCAACGTAACCGCCAGGATGAGGTCCGCCCAAGGTAAGGAGTGGCCGACGACACCGCGGCGGATCACCGGCATCGGACCCGCAGGAGAAGGCGCGCACGGCAACAGCGTGGCGGCGATCGCCGAGTTCAAAGGGCTGACCAAGGACACGGCGACGGGATCACCGACATCGGACCCGCGGGAGAAGGCGAGCACTGCAGCGGCGTGGCGGTGGTCGCCGGGATCAGACTCGGCGGAGGTAGGCGAGGACGGCGAGGACGCGGCGATGGTCATCGGGGGCGGGATCGAGGCCCAGCTTGCCGAAGATGCCGGAGATGTGCTTCTCGACCGCACCGTCGCTGATGCCGAGACGCACGGCGATCGCGTTGTTCGACCGGCCCTCCGCCATCAGCGCCAGCACCTCCGACTCCCTGGCGGTGAGCGAGTCCAGGGGCTCGTGGCCGCCCCGGCGGCTCAGCAACTGGATCACGACCTCCGGGTCGATGACCGTCCCGCCATCCGCCACCCGGCGGACGGTCTCGAGGAACTCGGTCACATCGGCGACACGCTCCTTGAGCAGATAGCCCACCGCGGCGGCGTTCCGCCCGATGAGCTCGGCGGCGTACCGCTCCTCGACGTACTGCGACAGCACGAGCACCGGAAGACGAGGCAGCACGGACCGGGCCTCCAGCGCCGCGCGCAGGCCCTCGTCGGTGTGGCTCGGCGGCATGCGGACATCGACCACCGCGAGATCGGGCCGGTGCGCGCGTACCGCCTCCACCAGCCCGGGCCCGTCGCCCACGGCGGCCACGGTCTCGATGCCGCCGTCACCGAGCAGCCTGACCAGGCCTTCCCGCAGCAGCACGGAGTCCTCCGCGATCACCACCCGCACCCGTCCACCTCCATCCTCACCCTCACCTCAGACCGCACGACCCCTCAAGGGGCGCCGGCCGCGGCCGCGGCGGCCCTGGCGGCGCCGCAGCCGAGATCACCGCAGTGACCCGCACCGCCATGCCGGCCGGCCCGCCGCGCCGAACCCGCGCGCCCGCTTCGTGACGTACCACCCGGCTCTGCCGGCGCCAGTGCGCCGGCCACCGGACCGCGTGGGCCGGTGCACCGCGCCGGTCGGTGCACCGCGCCGGTCGGTGCACCGCACTGATCGGTAGACCGCACTGATCGGTGGGGAGGTCACCATTCGCAGGGTAAGGCCGCGCGGACGAGAGTGGGGCCGCCCGGCGGGCTTTCGACGGTCAGCGTGCCGTCGATGGTGGCCGCGCGGTCGGCCAGGCCCGCGAGGCCGCCGCCCGGCCGCGCCCCGGCACCGCCCACCCCGTTGTCGCGCACCTCGACCACCACCCGCTGCTCCTGACGCCCCACCGAGACCGACGCCTCCGTCGCCATCGAGTGCTTGGCGATGTTCGCCAGGGACTCGGCGACGATGAAGTAGGCGATGCTCTCGACGGCCGCGGGCGGGCGATCGGCGATGTCCACCGAGACCGTCACCCGCACCGGGGCCCGGGCGGCCAGCGCCGACAGCGCGGCGTCCAGGCCTCTGTCGGTGAGGATGGCCGGATAGATGCCGCGTGCCAGGTCGCGCAACTCGGCGATGGCGGCCTTGGTGCCCGCGTGGGCCTGCGCGAGCAGCCCGCGTGCCTCGTCGGGCTCGGTGTCGAACTTCGCCTGCGCCCTGCCGAGATCGAGCACCACCGCCAGCAGCCGCTGCTGGGCGCCGTCGTGCAGATCGCGCTCGATGCGGCGGCGCTCGGCCTCGGCGGCGTCCACACCTCTGGCCCGGCTGGCCTGCAGGTGCCTGACCCGCGCCTCGTCGCCCGCGCCGAGCAGCGCCCCGGCCAGCATGCCGTGGATCCACGCCATGCCCCGCACGACGTACAGCGTCACGCAGAGCAGGGCGAGCCCGGCCGGCACCCAGGGCAGCGCCTCGGGCAGGGTGTCGATCAGAAGGCGCTCGCTGACGCGGGTGGGCACGCCGAACAGCACCAGGATCGGCTGCGTGATCAGGGCACCGGAGACGACGCCCAGCGTGAACGTCGCCAGCGACTCGACCAGCCCGAGGGGCAACAGCAGGAACAGATAGCCGAGATCTTTGTAGGTGGCGGGGTCGGCGAAGAGCCGGCGCAGACGAGCCAGGACGCCCCCGCCTGCCATGGGCTGGTAGGGATCGCGGATGGTCACGCCGAACGCCAGGCGGAGCAGCCGCCGTTCGAGCATGGCACCGCCCCGCCAGACGAGCATGGTGAGCACCAGCAGCGGCAGGCCGACCCAGATGGCCACCGTGGCGAAGGAGAGCGCCAGACCGGTCAGGAGGATGACGAACCAGGTGACGCCCCAGAACATGCTGAGCAGCAGATAGGGCACCGCGCGCCAGGTGAGGGGATCGACGAGCAGTCCGAGCGGGCCACGCGGGCCGAGCGGCACCCTCAGCCGCAACGGCGGGCGCCCGGACGCCGTCTCGCCGGCCATGGCATGCCCTCCGATCCGAATCGCGTCATCGGCGACGGCCCGTCCAGCCGTACGGAAAGAGCCTGCCAAGCCCGCGGGCTCGGCGCCATGGAGATGGCACCAGGAGTGGGGTGTGGCCAGCCCTACCTACGGCCCTGCACCTGAGCGCCGATCGGCGATGAGGCGGATGAGTGAGCCGGTAGCGGCATGGGCGCAGGGCCCGGAGACCACGACCGCGATCCTCGGGCTGAGGGGCGGACCGGATAGCCGGTACGACCGGAGGGAGCGGGGAACACCACCGCCATCCTCGGCTGACGGGTTGACCGGGTCGCCGCCACGGACGGAGCGAGGCAACACCACCGCCGCCCTCGGGTGGATCGGGTCACCGGCACGGACCTGAGGGAGCGGGAGAACACGACCGCCGCCCTCGGAAGGTTTCCGGGGCGGCGGAGGTGGGTGGTCCGGCCGGTTGCCGCGCCCGCCCTGGGAGGCCCTGGTCGGCAGGCCGGTCCTCCCGGCCGGGGCCGGACAGGGACGGGGCTGTGACGTGGGCGTGCCTGGGCGGGGCGGGCCGGGTCAGTCGCGGTCGGAGCTGACCGTGGTCTTCTGGACCTGGAGCAGGAACTCGGCGTTGGACTGCGTCTCGCGCATCTTCTCCAGCAGCAGCTCCAGAGCCTGCTGCATGTCGAGGGCGTGCAGCACGCGGCGCAACTTCCAGACGATCTGCAGCTCGTCCCTGGACATCAGGATCTCTTCCTTGCGGGTGCCGGACGCGTCGACGTCCACCGCGGGGAAGATGCGCTTGTCGGCCAGGGAGCGGTTGAGCTTCAGTTCGGCGTTGCCGGTGCCCTTGAACTCCTCGAAGATGACCTCGTCCATCTTGGAGCCGGTCTCGACCAGCGCCGTGGCGAGGATCGTCAGCGAGCCGCCGTTCTCGATGTTGCGGGCGGCGCCGAAGAACCGCTTGGGCGGGTACAGGGCGGTGGAGTCGACACCACCGGACAGGATGCGCCCGGACGCCGGGGCCGCCAGGTTGTAGGCGCGGCCGAGGCGGGTGATGGAGTCGAGCAGGACGACCACGTCGTGGCCCAGCTCCACCAGCCGCTTGGCGCGCTCGATGGCGAGCTCGGCGACGGTGGTGTGGTCCTCGGCGGGACGGTCGAAGGTCGAGTGGATGACCTCGCCCTTCACCGACCGCTGCATGTCGGTGACCTCTTCAGGACGCTCGTCCACCAGGACGACCATCAGGTGGCACTCGGGGTTGTTCCGGGTGATCGCGTTGGCGATCGCCTGGAGCACCATCGTCTTGCCGGCCTTCGGCGGGGAGACGATGAGACCGCGCTGGCCCTTGCCGATGGGCGCCACCATGTCGATGATGCGCGTCGTCAGGATGTTGGGGTCGGTCTCCAGCCGCAGGCGCTCCTGCGGGTAGAGCGGCGTGAGCTTGGAGAAGTCGGGGCGGTTGCGCGACTGCTCGGGGTCCATGCCGTTGACGGTGTCCAGCCGCACCAGGGCGTTGAACTTCTCACGGCGCTCGCCGTCGCGGGGCTGGCGCACCGCTCCGGTGATGACGTCGCCCTTGCGCAGGCCGTTGCGGCGGATCTGCGCGAGCGAGACGTACACGTCGTTGGTGCCCGGCAGGTAGCCGCTGGTGCGGACGAACGCGTAGTTGTCCAGGATGTCGAGGATGCCGGCGATCGGGATCAGGACGTCGTCGTCGCCGATCACGGGCTCGTTGCTGTCGAAACGGTCGCGCCCGCGGCGGTTGCGCTCCCTGAACCTGCCGCGGCGTCCGCGGCGGTCGTCGTCGCCCTGCAGGTCACGGTCCTGATCGCGGCCCTGGTCACGACCCTGGTCGCGCGTCTGCTGGCGTCCCTGGTCGCGGTCACGGTCACGGGACTGGTCGCGGTCGCGGGTCTGGTCGCGGTCACGCGACTGGTCGCGGTCGCGGGTCTGGTCGCGGTCACGGGACTGGTCGCGGTCGCGCCCCTGATCGCGGGTCGGCTCGCGGCGGCCCTGGGCCTCGCCCGCGTCGGCGGCGCGCTGCTCGGGACGGCTGTTGTCGTTGCGGTTGTCGGGGCGGTTGTCGCCGCGCTCACGACGGTCGGCGCCACGCCCGCGGCGCTCGCCGCGCTCGCGACGGGACTCGCCGCGCTCGGGACGGCCCTCGGCCTGCGGAGCCTCGACCGGCGTGGAGGTGGCGGCCGCGGCGGCGGGGGCCTGCTCGGGAGCCTGCGTCTCGGCGACGGGAGCGCGCTCTTCGCGGGTCTCGACGGCGGCCTCGACCGGCGCGGGGCGGGAACGTTCCCGACGGGTACGGGCCGGGCGCTCGGCCACCGGCTCGGCGGCGACCGTGGGAGCCGGGGCGGCGACAGGCTCGGCGGGGGCGGAGGTGGAGGCACCCTCAGCAGAAACGCCCTGCTTCTCCTGGATGGCCGCGATCAGCTGGCTCTTGCGCATCCGTCCGGTCCCGCTGATGCCGAGGCTCGACGCGAGAGCCTGCAGCTCGGGCAGCACCATGGCCGCGAGGCCCGTGCCGGAGCGACGGCGCGGCCTGGCCGCGGCGCGGGTGGGGGTGTCGCCGGCGGCCGACGGCGCTGCGCCGGGGGCGTCGGAGAGGAGTTCGGTGGTGTCGCTCAACTAAAAGGTCCTTCCCAGGGGTCGGGCGTCGGCCACGATCAGCCAGGCGTCCCGGTGGTGCGACCCGGCGGGACAGACCGGGTCGGGCTGGACGAAGCTCTAAGGTGTCGGTAAACCGGTGCGTCGAACCGGCCCGTGGCCGTCACCGTCGAGATTCGTGAGCCGTTGGGGGCCCGGGGGTCGCCCCCCGGCTGGTTACCGCCGACCAGATGTCGATGTCAGTCGAACGCGCATGTCCCCGATTACGCCGCTCCTCGACGCACCAACCGGATGTGGAGCAACCGGAGGCGATGAATTCGGGAAGCCCGCTGTGCGGCCTGTGTCTTGCGACCCAAGGCGCGATCCAGCGATGTATGGCTGACAAGCACGCACCCGCAACGGGGGCATCTGGTGCGGCTATCAGCCTAACATCACCAGCGCACACTGCTATTCCCTGAAGGTCGAAGATGCATCAGCGTGTCTCGGGAGATTCAACGCTCGCGCCGGACCGATCGACGTCCAATGGCTGGATGTGCCAGTCACTACCCACTTCCGACGCGATCAAATCATGGGTATCCGCCGTTCCGAACACCAGAACCGTAGGACCGGCTCCGGAGACCACGGCGGGAACCCCTGCCACGCGGAGACGTTCTACCAGATCAGCGGTGCCCGGCATCGCAGGCGCGCGGTAGGCCTGGTGGAGACGGTCTTCGGTGGCGGCGAGCAGCAGTCCGCTCTCGGGTCGCTGGGTGAGCGCCGCGATCAGCAGGGCCGCGCGTCCGGCGTTGGCCGCCGCGTCGGCGTGCGGCACGTCCTTCGGCAGAAGCCCGCGCGCCTCCTCGGTGGAGAGCCGGGTTCTCGGCACGCACACCACAGGTCGGACGCCCCCATGCGGGCTCAGTTCCAGCTTATGCGGTGTTCCGGACAAGTCGCTCCACGCGATGGTGAGTCCTCCGGACAGGCAGGGCGCCACGTTGTCGGGATGCCCCTCCATGCGCGTGGCCAGCGCGAAGACGTCGTCGTCGGAGAGCGAGGGCGCGGCGAGCGCACGGGCGGCGAGGATGCCGGCGCAGATGGCCGCCGAGGAGGATCCGAGGCCGCGCGCGTGCGGGATGCGGTTGTGACACCGCAATCTCAGGCGCCGCGGCTGCGGCGCGCCCGCGAGATCGAGCGTGGCACGGACGGCCCTGACGATCAGATGGCCCTCGCCGGTGTCCAGCTCGCCCGCGCCCTCGCCCTCGACGTGGACCTCGACGCCCGGGCCGTTCCCCTCGGCGCCCGGCGCGTCGTCGAGGATCGAGACCTCGACCTCGTCGTACAGGGTCAGGGCGAGCCCCAGAGAGTCGAAGCCCGGCCCGAGGTTCGCGCTGGTGGCGGGCACGCGGACCACGACGGTGCTGCTCGGTGACATGCGTTTCCTCAAGGGATGGGGTCGATCTCGGCCGATCATACGACCGCGCCGCGCGTCATGCGCCGCGGGGCCGCCGCGGGTCGCCGCCGGGTCGCCGCTGGGGCGGCCGTGCGGTCACCGCTCGGCGGGTCGCATGGGAACGGCCCCTTCGCGGGGCCGGTCCACGTGGACGGAGGAGTCCACCCGCCGGATCACCGGCGGGTGGGTCTCGGGGCGGCGCCCGGTGTGTCAGGCGAGTTCGAGCGCGGCGGCCGCCGCGAAGGCGTCGACCGGGATGGTGAGCGGGGTGGGCGCGCCGGAGATCGCCCAGTCGGGGTCCTTCAGGCCGTTGCCGGTGACGGTGCACACGACGCGCTGGCCCGGGCGGACCAGCCCCTGCTCGTGGGCCTGCAGCAGGCCCGCGACGCTCGTCGCCGAGGCGAGCTCGACGAACACGCCTTCCTCCTGGGCGAGCAGTTTGTACGCGGCGGCGATCTGGCGGTCGGTGACGGCCTGGATGTCGCCCCCGGACTCGTCGCGCGCGGCCTCTGCGAGATGCCAGGAGGCCGGGTTGCCGATGCGGATGGCCGTGGCGATCGTCTGCGGATGGGTGACCGGGGCGCCATCGACGATGGGCGCCGCCCCCTTGGCCTGGAAGCCCAGCATGCGCGGGGTGTGGGTGGCCGCCGAGCTCTCGGCGTACTCGCGGTAGCCCATCCAGTAGGCGGAGATGTTGCCCGCGTTGCCCACCGGGATGCAGTGGACGTCCGGCGCGTCGCCGAGGGCGTCCACGATCTCGAACGCCGCGGTCTTCTGCCCCTGGAGGCGGTGCGGGTTGACCGAGTTGACCAGGGCGATCGGGTAGTTCTCGGCGAGCTTGCACGTCATCTCGAGGCAGTCGTCGAAGGAGCCGTCGACCTGGAGCAGCCGGGCGCCGTGCACGAGGGCCTGCGCCAGCTTGCCCATGGCGATCTTGCCGCGCGGCACGAGCACCGCGCAGGTGAGCCCGGCCCGGACCGCGTAGGCGGCCGCGGAGGCGCTGGTGTTGCCGGTGGAGGCGCAGATGACGGCCTTGGCGCCTTCTTCGAGGGCCTTGCTGATGGCCACGGTCATGCCGCGGTCTTTGAAGCTGCCGGTGGGATTGAGGCCCTCGACCTTGAGATACACCTCGCAGCCGGTGAGCGCGGAGACGCGCCTGGCCGGGACCAGCGGCGTGCCGCCCTCCAGCAGGGTGACGACGGGCGTCGTCGTGGTCACGGGGAGCCGGTCACGGTATTCCTCGATAAGGCCACGCCAAGCCCTGAGCATCGTCACTCCTCCCGCGCCCGGCCCGGGTCGAGCGGGCACGACGGCGCGTAACCATGGGGTCCCGCTACCAGCGGTATCAGGCACCGAGTCTACGCAGGCGCCGGGCGCCCCCGCGCCTGTTGTCCACAGGGTGGACCACTCCGGCGGCCGCACTTTCCATACTCGGGCAAGGTGCGCCAGGGATACACCGGGTAGCGGTCAATATCGCATCCCTGAAGAACCCCGGAAAGCTCACTGTCTCTTTAACCTCTTTTGCCTCACAATTGGGGCAAGACCCGCCATGCCGGAAGGAAAACGTCGCCGTGACCGCCGCGAGCAGAATCCGGGCCGGGGACGACCGCGACCGCCTGCACTGGCTCCTGGACCACCTGCCCGCGAGCCGTCCCGGCCGCCCGGTCTCCGTCCTCGACCTGGGCTGCGCCGAGGGCGAGCTGTCGTTCCTGCTCGCCGAGCGGGGCGACAAGGTGACCGGCGTCGACCGTGACCCGCGACTGGTCGCCGAAGCGCGCCGGCACGCCGGCCGGCTGTCCGCCGACGTCGCCGCGCGCGTCGAGTTCGAGGTCGGGGACGGGCACGCGCTGGACGGCGTTCCCGACGAGAGCTTCGACGCGGCCGTGGCCGGGGAGATCCTCGACCGCGTCGGTGACCCCGTCCAGGTGCTCGAAGCCCTCCACCGCACCCTCCGCCCGGCCGCGACGCTCGTCTTCACGGTGCCCTACGGCGTGAACGAGGCCGTCCTGCGCCTCGCCCGCGCCGTCGGCGACCACGCCGAGGACCCGGGCGACACCGGTGAGGACGAGGCCGAGCGGCGGCGGGTCTTCTACCACGGCAGCCTGCGCCACCTGGTGGAACCGCTGTTCGAGATCCGCGAGCTGACCGTGCTGCGCCACCACCTCGCCGGGGTCGCCGTCCGCAGGGACGAACCGCGCGGCACCCCGGGGTTCGCGCTGAGCCGGGCCGAGACCGCGTTCCTCCAGCGCGAGCGGCACCTGCACGGCGAGATCGCCGAGTTGCGCGCCCTGTGCGCCGAACTGAGCGACCGCGAGGCCACCCTGACCCGCGCCGGGCAGGAGTTGCTCGGCCGCAACGCCCAGTTGCGCGCCGAGGCGACGCGCCTGCTGCAGCGGATGCGGCATCTGGAAGGCCGCCTCGCCGAGTACCGCGAACTGATCGCGCGCCTGCGCCGCTCGCGGGCATGGCGCCTGATCACGGCCTACCGGCGGGTGCGTTACTCCTCCGTTCGCGAGGCCCCGCCGGCCGCGCAGCACCCCGTGGCGATCGGCTCTCCCCCGTCCGCCCGGCGCGCCCTGCCCGGCCGGACGGAACCCTGAGCCGTACCGCGCGTCCGCGGGCCGGCGTCCCCGCACCGAAGATCTCATCGGCCGCGGAGCGACCGGATGCGGTTGACGAGCTTCCGCGCGGCCGGAGGCGGGGACGACGGCTGAGCGCTCGCCGGCTGAGCGCCGGACGGCGGCTTCTCGGCGGCCTGCGAAGGCAGGGGCCCGGAAGGGGACGACGGCGATGACGCCGGGGCGGACGAGTCCGCCGGGACGCTCGAAGGGGCCGCCTTCCCGGGTTGCGTCCTCGGCCGATCGCCCGGCGCCGGCGGCCAGAACTTGGCCGCGGGAGCGCGATGCACGCCGTGCGTCCGCTCGATCACCGCGTCGAGGTCGTCGCCGGGGCCGGCGAGCAGGCGGGCGCGGTTGACGGCGTCGGTGCGCTCCAAGCGCGCCGTTCTCCCGTCGGGGAACTCCACGACCAGCAGCCCGGCCCGCTTGTCGTTGATCATCCTGATCATGACCTCGAGCGAGCGGCGGTGCAGCGGCACCTCCACCGGCCCGGTGTAGCGGAACGGGACAGGCGCGGCGTCCCGCGCCGGGCCCGGCGAGAGGAGCACCCCCTCGTCGTGCCGGAACTGCTCTCGGACCAGCCGCAGCTCCAGGTCGGGGTCGTCGAGCACGCGGTGGCGGCCCTCGGTCAGCCGGTCCCACGGCGCGACGAGCGTGACCCGCACGTCCGGCAGGCTGCCGCCGAGCGCCGAGGCCACGGCGGCCCGCACCCGCGGCTCGGCGTGCCCCTCGGCCTGGAGGACGACCTCGACGTAGGGCACCAGCCAGCGCCGGCCCGGCTCCTTGCGCAGGTCGCGGCGCAGCGGGACCCGCTGGGCCAGATAGGGGGCCACGACGCGGACGGTCGTGTCGGTGTCGACGCGCTGGGCCGGCAGCCCCAGGTGGACGGCGCGCGCCTCCATGTCGGGCACGAACACGGCGCCGGTCATGGCGAGCCGGTAGGCGAACTCGGTGTCCTCGCCCCTGAGGACCCGCGCGTCGAAACCCCCGGCCCGCGCGAACAACGCCCGACGGAAGGAGACGGTGGGCCCGGTGCAGACGTGATAGGGGTTCTTGCTGGTCCGCAGCCCGTCCAGCCGCCTGATCGTCGCCTCCGTGGAGCTCGGGACGGCCGTGGACAGGTCGAACAGCCCGTCGAAGTCGCCGTCGCGCACGGCGGCGTGCACCTGCTCGGGGGTGCGCGCCTGCTCCTCGACGAAGACCTTGGCGCCGATGGTGACCACGTAGTCGGCCAGATGGTGCCAGCGCATGAGCGCCTCGATGTGCTCGCGGCAGATCACCATGTCGGAGTCGAGGCGCTGGACGATCTCGCCCTCGGCCAGGCGTGCGCCGGTGTTGATGGCGTGCGCGATGCCCCAGCCGCCGGGCGCGCCGGGCACCAGGCGGGTGCGCTCGGGGCGGATGCCGGGCAGGCGCAGCGGCGGCTCGCTGCCGTCGTCGACGACGACGACCTCCATCAGGTGGGACGGGTAGGTCTGCGCGGCCAGGGCGGCGAGCGTCAGATCGAGCCGGTGCTGCCCGCCGTACGCGGGGATGACCACGCTCACGGGCAGGGACGGCGTCCACGCGCCGAGCGGCGGCGGGATGAGCGGCGAGTAGTCGTTGTGCCGGATCACCGGCCGCGCGGGACCGCCGGCGCCTTTCGGGGAGGCCGAGCCTTCACCGCCATCACCGGTCACGTTCGTGGAGGCGGTCAAGATGATCGCTCCTTCGTCGGTTCCGTTCGCCGCCGGAGCCGACATTACCCAAACAAGCTGGGAGGTTCATGAGAGGCCCGTGGCGCGGTCACCTGCCGGTCTTCCCCGCCTGCGCGGATCATGCGCGCCTCGCGCCATCTGACATGCGCCCTTACCACGCTGGCCGCCTCCGAGTGGACCTCCGGGGCGCCACCCTCGTCGCGTCGGCAGCCTCCGGCCGATCGCGGCGACCCGGCCCGCCATCCGCTCCCCCACCCGACGCGCCGTCCGCCTCCCGCTCGCCCTGAAAGCGCCCACCCAGCCGCTCCCCCCAAGCGCAGTCCGCCCACCCGGCCGACGCGCCGTCCGGCTACCCGCCCGCGCCCGTAGCGCCGTCGGTCTTGCCGCTCGCATCCGCGGCGCCGTTCGCCTTCACGCCTGTGCCAGGAACGCCATCGGTCTTCCCCCGCACGCCCGAAGCGCCGCCCGCCTGTTCGCTCCCCGTGCAGTTCGGGGGCTCGTCGGGGATCGTCACGGGCGACGACGGGCCGTTCAGCGGCTCGCTCGGGGCCTGGGCGGCGCGGCGCACGGAGATGCGCTTGATCATGGTGCGCAGCCGGCCCGCCTTGAGCCTGGCCACCTCCCGGCGCAGCCCGCCGACCTCCCTGCGCAGGTCGACGGCGCTCTTGCGCCAGCGTCCCGCCTCCTCGCGCCACTTGGCGACCTGCCCGCGCAGCCGCTCGGCCTCCTTGGTCAGCCTGACCACCTCGGCCTCGGTCTCCAGCCGGGCGCGGTAGGCCATCCGGCGTCCCTTGGCGGGCACGGCCTGGGACGCGGGGACGAACCCGAGCGTCTCGCCGTCGATCCACAGCGCGCCGTAGACCTCGTCCACCAGGTCGTCCACCAGGTCGTCCATGGCGGGACCCGCGAGGGTGGAGGAGGGCTCGGCGGCCAGGACGAGCGCGGCGCGGGCGAAGGCGGCGCGGCGCTCCAGGCGTGCCGTGGCCAGCTCTTCGGGGGTCTCGGCGAGCAGCACGCCGACCAGGCCGTGCCCGTCGTCCACCGCCAGGTCGAGCAGCTTGGCCAGCGTGTCCTCCTCCGGCACCCACCCGGCCGGCAGGCACAGCCGGAACGGCGCCACGCGCGGGGCGCCGCCCGAGGCGAACCGCACGCGGCCGTCATGGGCGTAGTGGCCGAGGATGAGCGCGAGGTCCAGGCGGGGATCGGTGAGCGGCGCGCGGCGCTCGGGCTCCAGCGTGTCCCACGGCCCGGTGACCAGCACCGACACGTCCGGCAGGGTGCCGGACAGGACGGCGTCCACGGTGGCGCGGGTGTCCTCGTACCCGGCGGCCTCGACCACGACCTCCAGGTACGGCACCTTCCACTGGCGCGCGGGGTGGGCGCGGAGCCAGCGGTACTGCGGGATGCGGTCGCCGATCAGGGCGTGGCTGACCCGGTCGATGGGCTGCTTGTCGCGCATGCGCATCGACGGGCCGAGGTGGTAGCCCCGGGCGAGCGGCTCGGGGACGAACACCGCGCCGGCCTGCGCGAGGCGGTATCCCATCTCGGTGTCCTGGCCGAGGATGAGCTCCTCGTCCATGGGGCCGGCCGCGTCGATCAGCCGGCGGGCCACCGAGGTCGCCCCGCCGACGTGCAGGCTGAAGGCCCGGTTGGGGGTGTCGGTGAGCCCATTGGTGCGCTGCACCAGATCGACCAGCCACTCGTGCGGCTCGGCGGGCTCGAACAGGGCGGACAGGTCGGCGGTGGCCGCCACCGCCCCGGGATCGGGCAGCGGGGCCGTGGTGAACCTGAGGTAGCTGGTGACGACGATGTAGGGGGCGAGGTGGTGCCAGCGCATGTGCGCCTCCACCTCGTGCCGGTCCGGGACCACGTCGGAGTCGAGCCAGTGGACGACGTCGCCGGTGGCGGCGGCAAGGCCGGCGTTGCGGGCGTCGGCCCGGCCCGGGACCTCGCAGACGACCAGCCGGGTGTCGCCCGGACGGATCTCCGGCAGGCGCAGCGGCGGGCTGCTGCCGTTGTCCACCACGACGACCTCGGTGAGGTCGCCGGGGTAGGTCTGCGCGGCCAGCCCGGCGAGGACGAGATCGAGCTTGTCCTGGCCGTTGTAGGCGGGCACGACGACGCTGACGCGAAGGCTCGGCGTCCACGCGCCGAGCGCGGGCGGGTCGAGCACGGTGTAGTCGTTGCCGCGGACGCGCGGGACCGCCGGACCGGCCGCCGCGGGCGCCGTGTCGTCGGGGCGCAGGGTCTGGCCGCTCATCGGGTTCCCAGGAAGTGGCGGGGCACGGGGCCGCCGGGACGGGTCACTGCGTCTCCAGGATGCGGCTCGGCCGGAAGCCGCGCCATTGGTTCGCCGAGACGCGCAGGAAGTGCGCGAGGGGCAGCTGCCAGGTGTGGCCGGCGGCGAGCGCGCGGCGCAGGACGTAGCCGAGCCCCTGGGTGCGGTAGATGCGGGCTCCGGCGGCGTGGGCGGTCTTGAGGAGCTGGGCGTCCACCCCCCGCGACACCCCCTCGAACCCGCCGATCTCGTGGTACTTCTCACGAGCGAGGAAGATGGTACCGCCGGCCACGTGGTCCGACCAGACCTCGCTGGTGTAGTCGGTGCGGCGCACGGTGACCTTCAGCGGCTCCAGGTAGAAGAACTCGGCGGCGGTGCCCACGATGTCGGCCCCGCTGTAGGCGCGGGCCATGAGCAGGTCGGCGAGGTGCTCCGGGGAGTACCAGTCGTCGTCGTCCCACTTGGCGATGTCGTCGCCGCCCGCCTTGGCCGCCACCTCGTGCAGCACCTGGCCGAACGGCGTGGCCTCGTCGGCCTCCACCAGGGTCAGCGGCAGGGGGAACCCGGCGACGGCGCGGCGCACGTCCTGGTGGGAGGCGGGGACGCCGTGCAGCCCCAGCAGGACCTCGACCTGGACGTGCCGCTGACGCGCGATCTGGGCGAGCGCGGAGGCTAGCAGGGCGGGCCGCTTGCTCGACATCACGACGCTCACCGTCGGCAGAGCCGGCGCGGTCGTCGCTGCAGGGACGGCCGGCGCGGGCGGCATCGCGAGGGCGGCCGACGCGGCCGGCGCCGTGGGCGCGGAGCCGCGCGCCCCCGCCGTCCCGTCGTTGCCGTGGCGCAGGGCGTGGCGCCGCAGGCGGAGGCTGTGCTCCTCCCTGCGCAGATCGCTCACCGAGCCCACCGAGGGGTCGCGCGGGCCCGGTGCCCAGGAGGTGAGCAGCGCGGCGAGGCCGGGATCGGCCTGCTTCATCCAGGCGGGCGCGTCGTCCGCGTGGAGGGGCACGCCCGCGCGGGCCAGCGCGCGGATCGTCTCCAGCACTCCTGCGGCCTCGGTCGCGCCCGGCGGCCCGGACGCCGTGGCCGGGCCCGTCGCGGACGCCTCCGCGGTGCCCACGGCCTGCGGCCAGCGGACGCGCAGGCCCGGGAGGGCGCGGAGCGGCACGATGTCGGCCGCGGTCAGCGGCGCGTCGGCGGGCCGTCCGGCGAGCACCGGCCGGGCCCCCGAGAACGACAGCTCGCCGGGATCGGCCGTCGGCGTCCGCACGTAGCCGAGCGGTGTCGGGTCGCCCTCTGCCAAGGCCTCACCTTTCAACTGCCGGCCCCGCCGGGGGGCGGCGGGGGAAAGACGCCCAGGACCGCGCGGGACAGGGGCGCCGCACGGCGCCGAGGTCCCGCGAGGATGCGCGGAGCGGCGTCCCCGGGCGGGCCCGGGTCAGGGCGTGTCGTCGCCCTCGACGCGCATCACGCTCGTCACGCCTCTGACGATGTCGAGCTCGCGCAGCCCGTCTATTGTGGCCGAAAGCGCGGCGTCACTGGCCCGGTGGGTGACCAGGACGAGCTGGGCGTCGTCGCCGTGCCCCTCCTGGCGCACGGTCTGGATGGACACGTCGTGCTTGGCGAACATGTCGGCGACCGTGGCGAGCACGCCGGGCTTGTCGGCGACGTCCAGCGACACGTGGTAGCGGGTGACCGTCTCGCCCATCGGGTGGACCGGCAGGTCGGCGTAGGTGGACGCCTGGGGGCCGTGGGTGCCGGCCAGGCGGTTGCGGGCCACGGCGACCAGGTCTCCGAGCACCGCCGACGCCGTCGGCGCGCCGCCCGCGCCCTTGCCGTAGAACATGAGCTGTCCGGCGGAGCGGGCCTCCACGAAGACCGCGTTGTAGGCCTCGCGGACCCCGGCGAGCGGGTGGCTCCTCGGGATCATCGCCGGGTGCACCCGCACGCCGACCGAGCGGCCGTCGTCGGACCTGGCGCAGATCGCCAGCAGCTTGATGACGTAGCCCATGGCCTTGGCGCTCGCGACGTCGGTCGCGGTGATCTCGGTGATGCCCTCGCGGTGCACGTCGGCGGCCGTCACGCGGCTGTGGAAGGCCAGCTCGGCCAGGATGGCGGCCTTGGCGGCGGCGTCGAAGCCCTCGACGTCGGCGGTCGGGTCGGCCTCGGCGTACCCGAGCGACTGGGCCTCGTCCAGGGCGTCGCTGAACGAGGCGCCCGTGGAGTCCATCTTGTCGAGGATGTAGTTGGTGGTGCCGTTGACGATGCCGAGCACGCGGCGGACGTGGTCGCCCGCCATGGACTCGCGCAGCGGCCGGAGCAGCGGAATCGCCCCGGCCACGCTGGCCTCGTAGTACAGGTCGACGCCGTGCCGCCCGGCCGCGCCGTGGAGGGTGGCGCCGTCCTCGGCGAGCAGGGCCTTGTTGGCGGTGACGATCGACTTGCCGCCGGACATGGCGGCCAGCATCAGCGACCGGGCCGGCTCGATGCCGCCGATCACCTCCACGACGATGTCGATGTCGTCCCTGGCCACCAGGGCCTCGGCGTCGGTGGTGAGCAGGGCGGGGTCGACGTCGCCGTCGCGCTTGCGGGCGAGCCGCCGGACCGCGACGCCCGCCAGTTCGAGCGGCGCGCCGATGCGGGCGGCGAGGTCGTCGGCCTGCTCGTGCATCAGCCGCACCACCTGGGAGCCGACGACGCCGCAGCCGAGCAGCGCGACCTTCAGCGGCGTGCGCGGCTCGCCGGGATCGCCCGGCCTCTCGTGCCTGCCCCGGGCCCCCGGGGCGGCCGGGACCTCCGCGCCGGGCGTGGCCGCCGCGCCGGATCCCTGTGGCCCCTCGGGCTCGACCGGTTTCATACTTGCCCCCTCAGCAGGTCGTCCTCGGTCTCCCTGTGCATGATGACGCGTGACTCGCCGTCCTTGACCGCCACCACGGCGGGCTTGAGGAGGTAGTTGTAGTTGTGCGCGAGCGAGCGGCAGTACGCGCCGGTCGCCGGCACCGCGAGCAGGTCGCCGGCGGCGACGTCCTTCGGCAGCCACACGTCGCGCACCACGATGTCGCCGCTCTCGCAGTGCTTGCCGACCACGCGCGACAGCATGGGGGCCGCGTCGCTGGCGCGCGAGGCGAGCACGCAGGTGTACTCGGCCCCGTACAGGGCGGTGCGCAGGTTGTCGCTCATGCCGCCGTCGACGCTGACGTAGGACCGCAGCCCTTCGACGTCCTTGACCGTGCCGACCTCGTAGACCGTGATGCCGCCCGGCCCTGAGATGGCACGCCCCGGCTCGACGGTGAGCCGGGGGACGGGCAGGCCGGCGTCCTCGCAGACCCGGGTCACGATCATGCGAAGGTTGTCGGCCACGACCTTGATGTCGGGCGCGTCGTCGCCGTCGACGTAGGCGATGCCGTAGCCGCCGCCGAGGTCGAGCTCGGGCAGGACGACGCCGTGCTCGTCCTTGATCTGCGTCAGGAGCATGGCCAGGCGCCGGGCCGCCACCTCGAAGCCCGCCGTGTCGAAGATCTGGGAGCCGATGTGGGAGTGCAGGCCGACCAGTTCGAGCTGCGGCAGGGCCAGGATGCGGCGGACGGCCTCGGCCGCCGCGCCGCTGTTGAGCGACAGGCCGAACTTCTGGTCGTCGTGGGCGGTGGCGATGAACTCGTGCGTGTGCGCCTCGACGCCCGTGGTGACCCGGACCTGGATCTTGGGACGGACGCCCAGCTCCTCGGCGAGATAGCCGACGCGGGCGATCTCCTGGAAGGAGTCGACGACGATGTGCCCGACACCCGCCGACAGCGCCCGCTTGAGCTCGGCGTAGGACTTGTTGTTGCCGTGCAGGGCGATGCGCTCGGGCGGGAAGCCGACGCTGAGCGCCACGGCCAGTTCGCCGCCGCTGCAGACGTCCAGGCCCAGGCCCTCCTGGTCGACCCAGCGGGCGACCTCCTTGCACAGGAACGCCTTGCCCGCGTAGTAGACGTCGTCGCCGGGGAAGGCCGCCTTGTAGTCGCGGCACCGGGAGCGGAAGTCGTCCTCGTCCACGATGTAGAGAGGGGTGCCGTACTCACGGGCCAGGTCGCGGACGTCCACGCCGGCGATCGTGACGGCCCCGTCCGCGCGGCCGGACGTTCGCGGCCAGATGGTGGGGGCGAGCGTGTTCAGGTCGGCGGGGGCCTGCGGAGGGCGCTCCTCGGGCAGCACTTCGGCGTGCCGGTCACCGGCGGGATGGGCGAATCGACTCACCCGAACGAGGCTATCCGACCCTGTGATCCCACCGCGCCCTGTGCCCACCTGGCGAGACGGCGATAAGGAAGATCTTCCGCGCAGCAGGCCGCAAGGCGTACCACTTCCGGCCATTTGCCGCTTTTAGTCATATTTTGCCCGGTGGGGTCTGCCCGAGTTCCGCGAGCTCCTCCCCGAGCACCTTGCGGACGGCTCGCGCCATCCACAGGCGCGCGACATGCGTGCCGGTCGGCGCCTGGTCGCCCATCGGGATCGCCGGAGCGTGCTCGAACGCTTCGTGGTAGGCCCACGCCAGCCGTTCCAGGTACGCCGGCCGGCCGGAGTCGCGCCCCGCCCGCCTGCTCGGCAGCTCCGCCAGCACCCGCAGCACCGTCCGGTCACGCCGATCGTCGAGCGACTCACCCCGGAAAGCCGCCGGCGCCCCCTGACTTTCCCCTGGCACCCCCGCAAGGCCCGGCTCCGGCCACAGGGCGGCGCCCAGGCCGAGGTCGCGGGCCCAGCGCTGGACGGAGCCCGCGCGCACGTAGGCATACCGGACGGCGAAGCCGGGATTGCTCCAGCCGCGCGGCCGGTCCGGCCACGGCGCCGTCAGCGGACCCCCACGCGCCGGCGCCGGGGGCGGCGGCTCGGCCAGGATCTCCGGGACGATCATCCCGGGCACCGCCAGCTCGATCACCAGGAAGCCGTTCGGCCGGGCCTGGACCGCCCGCACGCCCGGCACCGACCGCAGCCGCGCCGCCAGCTCCTCCGCCACCTCCGGCACGGGCCGCCCCGCCGCCCGCCGGAGCGCCGTCGTCGAGACGTACACCGCCTCGCGCTCCCAGGACCCTTCAGGCACGGGTGGAGTGCCGAGCACGGCACGCAGCGCCGCCACGATAGGTCGCACAGAGCTCAGGCTACGGGGCCGCCACCGGCGCTCCCCGCCACCGCCGCCGCCGGGGCGTCCGTGGCGGGCGGCGCCGCCAGGCGCAACGCCTTGCGGATCACCGCGGCCGGGTCGCCGAGGTGGTAGACGCGCTCGGACGGCTCGATGCCGTCCAGGAACTCCTGGTAGCGCACGGCATAGACCAGGTGCGCCAGCGGCTCGGCGAGGGCCAGCGCCCTGGCCGGATCGCACCCGGGCACCTCCGACGCCCACGCGTCCGCCCACGCCCGGGCGGCGGCCGGGCGTGCGGCCCGTGGCAGGAAGTCGCGGATGCGCAGCCCGTCCAGCACCGGATCGCCGAAGTGCGCGTCCGCGAAGTCCAGGACGCGTGGCGGGCCGCCGTCTCCGCGCAGGTTCCCCGGGTGGAAGTCGCCGTGCACGATCGTGGCGGGCAGGCCGCACTCGGCGAGCAGCGGCCAGCGTTCGACCAGCTCCAGCGCGCGGCCGACCTCCTCGGCGGTCAGCTCGCGGCCCACGTCTCCCGCGAGCAGGTCGCGCACCAGCCCGGCGACCACCGGCCCGCGCCGGTCGTCGAGAACGAGCCGGTCGTCCCAGGCGACCCGTGAAGGCCCTGCCGCATCACCGGCGCGGTCCTCCCCGGCGCGGGTTTCCCTGGCGCGGTCCTCCCCGGCGCGGGTTTCCCTGGCGCGGTCCTCCCCGGCGCGGGTTTCCCCGGCGCGAGGCTTCCGGGCGAGGGCCTCCCGGGCGAGGGCCGCCTGCGCGGCGACCAGACGGGCCACCGCGCTGATGACGACGTCCTCACCGGCGTCCCAGCAGTCCTCACCGGGCACGTGGTCCAGCAGGACGCGTCCCCGGTCCGCCGCGATGACGGCGGGGACCAGGCCGGGGTCGTGGCGGGCGAACGCGGCGATCACGGCGCCCTCGTCGGCGGCGAATCGGGGGGTGGTCTTCAGCCAGACCGGGCCCCGATCGGTGGGCAGGCGGAACAGCCCGGCCAGGTTCCAGGTGCGGCGCTGCCGGATCGGCCCGTTCAGCGGACGACCGGCGCGCGCCAGCGCGTCCGCGGCCCAGGCGAACGCCTCGCGCAGCCCTTCGGCCCGCGCCCAAGGCGCGCGCAGCTCGTGCTCCCCGGCGATCGCGGCGAGATCCGCGCGTACCGACCCCTGCCCGAAGGCGGAGGCGGAGGCGGGCGCCGAGGCCGGCGTCTCGTCACGCCCGGTACGCCGCCGGGCCTCGGCCCCGGGCACCCACCCGCCTTCCCCACGCGCGACCCGCGGCGGCGCCGGGGCGTGGGCCGGCCGCTCCAGTGCCTCCGCATGGTAGACGGCGTGGCCGTCACGGCCGCCCTCTCCGCCCTCGACCCGGAGCAGGCGCAGCACCGCCACCTCGGCCCCGAGCAATCTGCGCAGGTCGCCGAGGAGCTGCTCGACCTCAGCCCACCAGGGGATGTCCGCGGCGAAGGGACCTGCCAGGCCGAGAACCTCCTCGCCCGAGGTCACCCACGCGCTGACCGTCCGTCCCATCCGGCCAGTCTGACCTTCTCCCCGCCCGCACGGCGACCGAATATCGGGGCACGGCGCCCGCCGGACGGCGCGGCGGGCCGGTCACTCGGCGAAGGTCTTGCCGGTTTCCAGGAGGGTCTTGAGTTCGCTGAGGACCCAGGCGTGGCCGCCGCCCGCGCCGTGGTCCTCCCACTGACCGGCGACCAGCGCCGCGAGCCTGGGGGCGCCCGCCAGTTCGTGGGTGAGGGTCAGGGAGCAGACCCCGCCCGGCAGTTCCTTGATCTCATGAGTGATCACGGTGGCGCGCTCGCCGGCGATCTCGGGGTCCATCAGCATGCGGAAGGTGGTGACGAGCTTGCGGGGCGGGTCGGCCGTCACGACCTCCCCCTCGATGACCACGTCGGGGACCTCCCGGCCGCCGGCCGCGCCCGCCGCCTTGAACTGCTCGGTGGCGCGCACCTTGTACGCGCCACCGGGGCGCAGGTCGTAGTCGGCCAGGCCGGTGTAGCCGTACCGGGCGGTCCACTCGGGCCTGGTGATGGCCTCCCAGATGCGCTCGGGGGTGGCCTTGATGTAGACGCGGTAGACCTGGGTGTCCGCCGCGCCGGGCGTGGGGGTGGTCATGCCCGGTCCTCCGGTTCCGCGTTGCGATCGACGAGCGCCGTCACCAGACGCCCGGTGTACTTGTCGGCCACCTGTCGTGGACCGGCCGGATCTCCACTGATGCCGGCCGCCGTGACCGGCCGCACGGCGAACCCGTGACCGGGGTCATCGGGCGTCGTAGGCCGTCCTCGACTCAAGGATGCCGGAGGCGTTGTCCTCCGCCCACCCGGCCAGGGTGCGGACGACCTCGAGCAGGCTGTGCCCGCGCGCGGTCAGCGCGTAGTCGACCCGCGGGGGTTTGGTGTCGTAGACGGTCCGCGTCACCAGGCCGTCGCGCTCCAGCCCCTGGAGTGTCGCGCTGAGCATGCGTTTGGTGATGGGTTCGCTCATCCGGCTCAGCTCGTTGAACCGCCGGGTGGTGTCGCCGAGCTGGCAGATGACCACGACCGACCACTTGTCACCGATCCGTTCGAGCACGTCGCGGATCAAGGCGCGGCGGGTGTGCTCGGACAGGGCGGCGTCGTCCGCCCGGGTGATCGGATGTGCCATGACCAGCAGTATACGAGAGGTACCAGGTTCCGCTCCTGAACGGTTCTCCCGGCGATACCAGGTCATGGCGAAGTGCCTTCTTGCCGCCTTCGCCGCATCGATGCAACGGTACGAATAGCAGACCAGGTATACATCGAGAACCATAAGGGAGCTGGGACTTTGCGAGCGATCGGGGTGTACGAGTTCGGGGGACCCGACGTGCTGCGGGTCGTCGACCTGACGGAACCACATGCCGGGCCCGGTCAGGTCCGGGTACGGGTGCACGCCGCCGCGGTGAATCCCGCGGACACGCTGCTGCGCTCGGGCGTGCACGCGGGGGCGTTCGCCGGAACGCCGGCCCCGTACGTCCTCGGGATGGACATCGCCGGGGTGATCGACGAGATCGGCCCAGGGACCCCGACCGGTCTGTCCATGGGCGAGCCGGTGATGGCGATGGTGGATCCACTGCCGCCGGCCGCGGGCGGCTATGCCGAGTACGTGGTCCTGCCCGCCGGCTGGGTCGTCCCCGCACCGGCGGGCGTCGGCCACCCGGCGGCCGCGACGCTGCCGATGAACGGGCTCACCGCGCTGCTGGCGCTCGACCTGCTGGCACTGGCCCCCGGCTCGGTCCTGGCGGTCACCGGGGCCGCCGGCACCCTCGGCGGGTACCTGGTCCAGATGGGCAGGCACGCGGGGCTGACCGTGGTGGCCGACGCCGCGCCCGCCGACGAGGCCCTGGTCCGCCGGTCCGGCGCGGCCGACGTCGTGGCCAGGGGGGCCGATGTCGCCGAACGCATCCGAGCCCGGTACCCCGATGGCGTGGACGCCGTGGCGGACACGGCGCTGATCGGCCCGCGCTTGCTGGACGCCGTACGGGACGGTGGCGCCTACGCCCGGTTCCGCAGCGGCGACGAACCCGGCGGGCACCGGTTCGACGACGGCGGTGCGGTCTCCGTGCGGGCGGTCTTCGTCCCCGACTACGCGGGGCGGACCGACAAACTGCACCAGATCCGCCGGCTCGCCGAGTCGGGTGTGCTGACCCCGAGGGTCGCGGCGACCCTCCCCGCCGCCCAGGCCGCCGACGCGCACCGGTCGCTGGAGGCCGGCGGTGTCCGCGGCCGGCTCGTGCTCACCTTCTGACCTCCACCGGCTCTCACCGGCTCTCACCGACCATGTCCGCACGTTTCGCGGAGAAGGTCATCGCCAACATGGGCCCCTCGCCGGAGGACTCGCTGCGCGCGGCCGGTGCGATGCACCCGGCCGGACGGATCGCCCGACCCGAGGAGATCGCGGCGCTCGCGGCGTTCCTGCTGAGCGACGAAGCGCGCTTCATCACCGAAGCCGCGCTCGCGATCGACGGGGGGGATGACCGCGGGCTGACGGGGACGTCCCGCCGTCCGCCGCTGAAGCGCAGGACCGCCTTTCCGGGAGAACCGGAAGATCGGCGGGGAGCGGCCGGCGTCCTTTCGTGAACCGCCCGGGAAGTCCGAGCCTGTGGGAGACCTGGCGGGCGCGGGTCCCGAGCCTGGCCGGGGAGACAGGGGACCCCTCGGCGCCGCCGCGATAGCCTCGTGCCTGGAGCCGGGGACAAGGAGTGGTCGCGATGAGATGCCCGCTCACGAGAACGGCGTCCGTCATACCGGCCGCCCTCCTGGCGGCGGCCCTCGCCGGATGCGGCGCCACCACGACCGGAGCCGCCGCCAGTGCCGTCCCCATGCCCGCCGCCCCGCGCTCATCCGCGCCGTACCCCGCGGACGGCCCGCAGGGCGGGTCGCCCTCTCCCCCGGACGGCTCTGCCGCGGCCACCGGCACTTCAGGCACCGTCGGCGCTTCCAGGACCGGCGGACCTTCCTCGACCGGCGGCCGGGACGCCGCCTCCACCGACTCGAAGGGCGAGCCCCGCCGGCTGGTGGCGCAGTGGGAGTCGTTCGGAGGGTTCGCGGGCACCCGCAGGGACCTCACCCCACCCAAGATCGCGGTCTACGGCGACGGACTGGTGGTCGCCGGCGCCGAGCGGCGGGTGACCGTGAAGCCGGCCGAGGTGACCGCCCTGGTGCGCACCCTTCGCCGCGATCTCGGCGGCCAGGCCGCCACCCCGTCCCCCACCGCGGGCCCGCGGGTCTCCGACGCCATGACGACGGTGCTGGCGGTCCGCAGCGGCGGCACCATGCGGTCGGTCACCGCCTACGCCCTGCAGGAGACCCGCTCCCAGCACGACTATCCCGCCGCCCTCTACCACGCGCTCGACACGATGAACGGCCTGGCGGCCCGGGTGGCCCGCACCTCGTCGCCCTACACCGCCGGCCGGGTCCTGCTGGTGGCCCAGCCTCGTCCGGGCGAGAGCGGCGCGCCGTGGCCGGGTCCCGTCCCCCAGCCCTCGGCCACGAACGAATCGATCGCCATCAGGCACCTGTCCGGCGCGAAGGCCCGCGCCGTGGTGCGCCTCGTCCACCGCGACCCCAAGAAGGGCGCCTGGCCCCTCTACCGCGACCACCACGACCACACCTACGCCCTCTCCTGGCGATACCTCCTCCCCTCCGAGTGACGAGGCGGGCGAGTGCCGCCCGGGGGCGGAGTTGTCGGTGGCGGTGGGCATACTGCGGGGCATGGAAGCCCGGATCTCTCTCATCACCCTCGGCGTCGCCGACCTCGCGCGGTCCTACCGGTTCTACAAGGACGGCCTGGGCCTGCCGACGAGCCGCACGCCCGAGGAGGGCATCGTCTTCTTCCGGACCTCGGGAGCGACGCTCGCGCTCTTCCCGTACGACGAGCTGGCCAAAGACGTCGGCCCAGGCTGGGAGGTGCCACGGTCGAAGTTCTCCGGCATCACCCTGGCGCACAACGTCCGCGAGCGCCACCAGGTCGACGAGGTGCTGGCCCTCGCCGCAGCCGCCGGCGCCGAGATCGTCAAACCGGCGGAGGACACCTTCTGGGGTGGTTACTCCGGCTACTTCACCGACCCCGACGGCTACCTGTGGGAGGTCGCCTGGGGCGCCTTCCCCTTCAACGACGACGGCTCCCTCCAGGTCACCTGAGCCGCCCGTCGACGCTCGCGCCCTCCGGCGGAGACCTGTCGCCCGTCGTGCGTGATCTCGATCCAATGGCCCCATGGCCGTCGAGGAGGACCATGCCGACCGCGCCGGGCCGAACCGGCGTCACGCCTGTCCGACTGACACCCGGGGAACTTGGGAGGGAACGCTAAAAAATCCGGCATTATCCACATATGGTGTGATGCCTGGTCATTCGAGACAATCGTCCCCGCACTGTTGATCAACTGCAGGGACCCCCTTGAAACAACCACATCGACGCTGGAGCGTGTCGGCGATCGCCGCCGTGTCCGTTCTGGCGCTGTCGAGCCCGGTCACCGCTTCGGCGGACGCCTCCCGCGCCCCCTCCTCCCCCACCGGCACGGTCTCCGAGGGTGTGCCGCCGGGCACCCACTCGGTCACGCTGATCACCGGGGACGTCGTCACCACCCGCCCGTCCCCGGAGCCTGGACGATCCGGCGGCACGGTCGTCGTCCGCGGGCCCGGCGGGTCCCCCGCGCAGGCCCGGGTCACGGAGTCGGGGGGCGACCTCTACGTCTACCCCGAGTCCGCCCTTCCGTACGTGGCCGGCGGAATCCTGGACCGGCGGCTGTTCAACATCACCGACCTGGTCGCCGACGGCTACGACGACGCGCACCGGCCGCGGTTGCCGCTGATCGTCGCCTACGCGCAGGACGCCTCCGGTCTTCGCGCGAGCGGCCCGCCTCCGGGCGCCACCCGGGTGCGGGACCTCGCCGGCGTCCAGGGCGCCGCGCTCTCGCAGGACCGCGCCCGCTCGGCCGACTTCTGGAGTGCGGTCACCGCCGCTCCCAAGGCCGCGCGTGCGAGCTCGCCCTTCGCCGGAGGCATCACGCGCATCTGGCTGGACGGCGTGGTGAAGGCCGATCTCGCCGACACCACCGCCCAGATCGGCGCCCCCGAGGTGTGGGCGGGCGGTGACACCGGGCAGGGCGTGGACGTCGCCGTCCTGGACACCGGCGTCGACACCGGCCACCCCGACCTGGCCGGCCGCCTGGCCGCCACGCGCAGTTTCGTGCCGGAGGAGGACGTGGAGGACCACAACGGGCACGGCACGCATGTCGCCTCCACCGTGGCCGGCACGGGTGCCGCCTCCGACGGCCGGGAGAAGGGCGTGGCGCCCGGCGCCGAGCTCCACATCGGCAAGGTGCTGTCCAACGGCGGCTCGGGGATGGACTCCTGGGTGCTGGCCGGCATGGAGTGGGCCGCGGTCGACCAGCACGCCAAGGTGATCAACATGAGCCTCGGCTCGGACGTCCCCTCCGACGGCACCGACCCGCTGAGCGCGGCGGTCGACCGCCTCAGCGCCCAGACCGGAGCGCTGTTCGTGGTCGCCGCCGGCAACACCGGCGCCCCTTACAGCATCAGCGGCCCCGGAGCGGCGGACGCGGCGCTGACCGTCGGCGCGGTCGACTCCACCGACGCGGTGGCGTCCTTCTCCAGCCAGGGTCCGCGCGTCGGCGACGGGGCCCTGAAGCCCGAGATCACCGCCCCCGGCGTCGACGTCCTCGCGGCGCGTTCGCGGTACGCCTCCGAGGGCGAGGGCGACTACCAGACGCTCAGCGGGACCTCCATGGCCACGCCGCACGCGGCGGGCGCCGCGGCCCTGCTGGCCGCCGCCCACCCGGAGCTGGACGGCCGCCAGTTGAAGGACCTGCTCACCAGCACCTCCCGGCCGACTCCGTCGTACGACGCGTTCCAGGGCGGCAGCGGCCGGCTGGACGTCGCGGCGGCCGCGCACGCGGGCGTCTTCGCCTCGGCCACCGCCTTCGCCGGGCAGGTGAAGGCCGGAGCATCCGGCGCGGTGGACCGTCCGGTGACCTACACCAACACCACCGCGACCCCGGTCACCCTCGATCTCGCCGTCGCGGCGCCGAGCGCCCCCGATGGCATGTTCCGGTTGTCGGCCGGCCGGGTGGTCGTGCCCGCGCACGGAACCGCCGCGGTCACGGTCACGATCGACGGCTCGCGGGCGAGCGGCAACGAGCGCTACAGCGGCCAGGTGCTGGCGACCGGCGCGGACGGGCACGTGGCCGCGCACACCGCCGTGTCCCTGGGCGACGTGGCGCACAAGCTCACCATGGTCCTCAAGGACGCGCACGGCGAGCCGATGCCGGGGGTGGTCCAGCTTCTCAGGTCGGGCCAGGACTTCCCCGAGTTCTGGGTCATCGACGAATCCGGCACGGCCGAGACGTACCTGCCCAACGACGTGTACTCGGTGCTGGCCTTCAAGGCCGTCCAGGGCGTGCACGGCCCGAGCTCGCAGGGCATGGCGCTGCTCGGCGACCCCGAGGTCAAAATGGACCAGGACACCACCGTCACCCTCGACGCGGAGAAGATCCGCCGGGTGGACATGACCACCCCGCAGAAGGCGGAGGTGACCTACCAGCGCCTTGAGTACTTCCGCTCCATGGGCGGCTGGTCGTGGCGCGACTACATGGAGGTCCAGACCAGCTACGACAGCCTCTGGGCCCAGCCGACGACCGACGAGGTCACCCACGGCGACTTCTACCTGGCCGCCCGGTGGCGTAAGGAACTGCCCGCGCTGAGCGTCTCCAGCCGTACGACCGACTTCACCGACGTGCTGCGGCAGGACTCGGTCACCCCGCTGCCCGAGGGCCGCTACAAGCTGCCCGCCGTCTACGCCGGTGACGGCGCGAGCGCGGACTACGCCGGCCTCGACGCGCGCGGCAAGGCCGTGGTGGTGCGCCGCACCAGCGCGGTCGCCGACGCCGACCAGGCGGCGGCCGCCGCGCGCGCGGGCGCGGAACTCCTGCTCGTCCGCAACGACGAGCCGGGACGGCGCGTCCGTCCCTACAACGCCGATCCGCTCACCCCGGCCCCGATCGACGTCGCGCTGCTCAGCACCGACGAAGGGGACAGGCTCATCCAGCAGGTCCGCGACGGCAGGGCGACGCTCACGGTCGAGTCGCGGCCGGTCAGCCCGTACGTGTACGACCTCATGCGCACCTGGCACAACGAGATCCCCTCCGACCTGGTCGTGCAGGGCGGTCCGAAGAACCTGGCCAGAGTGGACGTCACCTTCGCCGGGCCCGGCCCGGAGCGGGGAGGCGGCGAGTACCGCTTCGACTGGCCGTCCTACTCCGAGTGGGGCATCGGCACCACCATGCGCGAACCGGTCAAGGGCCGGCGCGTCGACTGGGTCTCCACCGGCGCCGCGAACGCCTGGGGACAGGAGGCGTACGTCGACGGGCTGATCTACGAGATCGAGCCTCGGGCCACCTACCGGCCGGGCAGCACCCGGTCGCAGGAGTGGTTCAAGCCGATCGAGCGTCCCCACCTCAACGACAACTACAAGCTCCCCAGCCGCAGCGGGAACTGGCTCAGCCTGGACGTCCCCGGCTACGGCGGCGCCGACCACGTCGGCATGTCCATGGACTACCAGCTCAGCCGGCAGACCCTCACCCTCTACCAGGGCGAGACCCGGCTGGCTCAGGGGACGGGCACCGTCGTCGGCGGGACGGCGCCCGCGGACGGCCTGCTGCCCTACCGGCTCGTCGTGGACAACAGCCGCGACGCGGCGTTCAGCCCGTACTCCTCCACCACCCACACCGACTGGACCTTCACCTCGCAGGCCCCCGCGCAGCAGGACGCCCAGGCGGTCCTGCCGCTGATCCAGCTCGACTACGAGATCGCCACCGACGACGCCGGCAGGGCGGCGCGTAACGCCACGCTGTCCGTCTCCGCCACCGCACTGCCACGCGCCGCCGGAGCCGGGCGCATCGGCCCGGTCACCCTGGACCTGTCCTACGACGACGGCAGGACCTGGCACCGCGTCACCTGCGACCACGACGGCCGCTACCGCCTGTCCGCCCCCAGGACCGCGTCCTTCATGTCCCTCAGAGCCGGCGCGAAAGACTCCGCCGGCAACGCCGTCACCCAGACCATCACCCGAGCCACCGGCCTCCACTGACGCCGGAACGGAACACACCGGCAGGGCCCGCCATCCCCGAAGAGGCGGGCCCTGCCCACCCGCCATCCGATCCGACCGCCCAAGGCGACTGAACGGAAAGCGGCAGATCAACAACGGAGGCCGGAGCGCGTTCCCCGGGACGCGGGGTGAGACCTATCGGATCGTGCCGTCCGCCCACTCGGAGAGGGACTTGAGTTTGTCCTCCGAGGGCGACCCGGTCGCCGCCGAGTAGAGGATCAGCCACATGCCCGGGTCCGTCGGCGGAACCAGCGACTCGTAGTTGAGAGTCATGATGCCCACCTGTGGGTGGTGCATGCGTTTCGTCCCGTGGGTGTGCTGGTAGACCCTGTAGTCCGCCCAGAATCGTGCGAACTCCGGCGACCGGGCGCCGAGGTCGTCGACCAACCGGCCGAGGTACGGGTCGTGCATGCCCTGACCGGCGGTGACGCGCAGGATCGCGACCATCTGCTCGGCGATGGTCGCCCAGTCCGGGTAGACCTGCCGGGCCTTGGGGTTGAGGAACATCCAGCGGAGCATGTTGCGGCCGACGTCCGGAGCCGTGAAGTCGTCCAGCAGGACCTTGCCCATGCGGTTGATCGTGACGACGTCCAGACAGGGACCGTGGAGCACGGCGGGAACGGGATCGAGGGCGTCGAGCATCATGCGCAGCGCGGGCCGGGCTCGTGGGCGTTCGGCCGAGCCGAGATCGACGGCGGGCCCAGAGGCGGTCCTGACCAGGTCGAACAGATGCCGCCGCTCCAGCGGATCGAGGTGGAGGGCCTCCGCGACCGCGGCCAGCACCTGGCTGGAGACGTTGGAGGCACGACCTTGTTCCAGCCGGGTGTAGTAGTCCACGCTCACGCCGGCCAGCAGGGCGAGTTCCTCGCGGCGCAGACCTTGCACGCGCCGACGCTCGTCCCGCACCGGCAGGTTCACATCGGCGGGACTGAGACGGGCACGCCGGGAGCGCAGGAATTCACGAAGCTCCGCAGTAGTGGCCACACCTCATTATCCGGGACTCCTCCCCCCACAGGACCGAGAGGCCCAGGATTCGGGCGATCTGGGTTGAAACCACTCCCACCGCCCGCCAGATCGCCGCTCTCTGGCAGGCGCCCGCCGCTGTCACGGTGTGGCGGCGTGATCCGCACCGCGCCGCACGCGCATGGGGAGGCATCGCGCGCGAGGGTGGTCCCGCCAGAACCAGGTCGGGCAGAACTGGGCCGAGCGGGGCCAGGTACTCCGTTGTCACCGCGGAACGGCTGCCATTGACTGGCACATGCCCCCGTCGACCGCCTGATCCGCCGAACGGGTCACACCGCCGCGGGACGGGATCTCCCTCACTCGAAGGCTCCAGGAGTTCGTCATGCCGATGCCGGTCAACCCACCCAAAGCCCCCACCAGCCCCTTCGCCTCACTTGGGGGCCACCACGTCGGGATCCGGGTGCCGGACTTCGACGCCGCCAAGACCTGGTACACCGAGAAACTGGACTTCCGCGTCCTGCACGAGTGGCCGTACGGCGAGCTTCGCCTGGCCTACCTGAGCCCGCCGAACGACGACGACTTCCATGTCGAGATCCTCGCGGGGCCGGTCCAGTTCCCCAAAGAGGTCCTCGACGACCTGGAAGTGAGCTTGAGGCACGGCGGCTACCAGCACGTGTGCCTCCACGTCGACAGCGTCGACCAGACTCGTGCGGAGTTGGCCCGCCGGGGCGTCGACCTGGTCGGCGAACCGTTCGTGGTGGAGGAGATCAGCCGCCGCCTGGCGTTCTTCCGCGACCCGTGGGGCAACATGTTCGAGTTGTCGGAGACGCTGCCCGGCGCCGGAGCCTGACCCCGGCGGCCTCCGTCGAAGCGGAGTGATCGTCATGGTCCGGCGGTCAGGGGACGGTGACCACGACTTTCCCCGCCGGATGCCCCTGGGCGAGGTAGCGGATGGCGTCGGGGGCACCGGGGAGGGGGTAGGTGCGGTCGATGACCGGGGTGACCGCGCCGGACTCGATGAGACGTGCCAGCTCCGCGAGGTCCTCGGCGCGCTCCTTGGAGATCAGGCCGCGTAGCCGCCGGCGGGTGAACACCGACGCCAGCGGCGCGCGGAGCTGACGCGTGTAGCCGCCCAGCAGCCCGCCGGCGTCGTGGCCGCCGCCGGCCAGCACGAGCGTCCCGCGCGCCGTGAGGGCGCGGCACAGCAGCGACAGCGGCCGGCATCCGGCGGTGTCGATGATGGCGTCGTACCGCGGGCCGTCGCGGTCGACCTCCTCACGCGTGTAGTCGATGACGTCGTCGGCGCCCAGAGAGCGGACCAGGTCGGCCTTCGAGGCGCCGCACACGCCGGTCACCCGCGCGCCGAACGCCTTGGCGATCTGCACCGCGAACGACCCGATGCCGCCCGCCGCGCCGATGACCATCACCCGCTGCCCCGGTCGCACGGCGGCGGCGTCGCGCACACCCTGCAGTGCCGTCATCCCCGAGATGGGCACCGCCGCCGCCTGCTCGAACGACATGCCGGGCGGCTTGGCGGCCAGCCGTCCGCAACTCGCGGTGGCGTACTCGGCGAACGAGCCGCTGCGGCAGGTGCCGAACACCTCCTGTCCGGGCCGGAATCGGGTGACGCCGGAACCGGCCGCCGTCACCACCCCGGCCACGGCGAGACCCCGCACCCCGACCTTGGGGGCGCGCAGCCCGAACGCCGCACGCGCGGCGTAGGGCCTGCCCGTCATGCAGACCCACACGCCCGGGTCCACGCCGGCGGCACGCACCTGGACGAGCACCTCGTCCCCGGCGGGCGACGGGCGGTCGATGTCACGCAGTTCCAGCACGTCGGCCGAGCCGTACACGTCCTGGGTGATCGCCTTCATGACGTCTCCTCCGGGGAGTCGGGGTACTGGAACACGTCGTCGAGCGGAACGCCGAACACCCGCGCAATCAGGAACGCCATCTCCAGGGACGGCGAGTAGCGGCCCTGCTCGATGGCGAGGATGGTCTGCCGCGTCACGCCGATGCGCTCGGCGAGCTGGGCCTGGGTCATCTCGCCGTGCTCGAAGCGCAGTGCGCGGATGCGGTTGGTGACACGGGTCGCCTTCACCATTGGGGGAAACCCCCGCGGTACAGGCCGATCTTGGCGATGTTGCCGAGGACGGCCGAGAGGGTGAAGCAGAGGTAGATGACGTTGGCGATCCAGAACTGATGCCATCCGGCCATCGCCATGAGCATCGCCGCGACCCCGCCGATGACGACGAACGACTGGCCGATGTGGTCACCGCGGTGGCCGATCTCGCGGTCGCGCACGTCCTTGGCGCGTGACGCGCCCGGCGTCAGGGCGCCGAGGACGATCTCGGCCACGATCGCCCCGGCGATGCTCGCGCCCACCGTCCACAGCAGGACGGTGGCGTAGGGCACGTCGGGTAAGGCGCGCCCGTCCACGCGTCCCAGCACGATGACCAGGTACACGGCGTACGAGATCACGGCGGCGAACAACCGGATCCACGCGCGCTTCTCCTCGAGCGTCATGATCAGCCCTCCCAGATGTTAAGAATCTTTGACACCTCCAATGTAAGCCATCCTAGACTTCATGTACAGAATTTTTTACACACGAGACCCGCACCGACACTGGCAGGTGCGTGAAGAGTCGCAAGGATGGCGACTCGCCGAGAGCGTCTCGCCACGCCGCCCGGTGGTCCGGTCGTTCAGGTGGAGGCGCCGCCGAAGGCTGTTTCGTTGCCGTCCGGGTCGCGATAGGTGATCTTGCGGACACCGTTGGAGTAGGTCTCCCGGGCCGTGGGATCGAGCCCTCGTCCGGCGATCTGGGCGACGCGCGCGTCGAGGTCGTCGACGAACAGCGTGTTCCTGGCGTGCCCGGCGTGCTCCGGGCGGGCCTCGATGTACACGTAGCGATGTTCCGCCAGTTCCCACACGGCCTCGGTGTCGTTCGGGAAGAACGCCGGCGGGGAGCCCAGCAGTCGCTCGTACCACTCCAGCGCCGCCGCGTAGTGGGTGACCGGGATTCCGGCGAACAAGTCGAGAGCCATGCCGCGATGGTACGAACCGACTACGACACTCCGTCCCCCTGAAAACACGGCCGAACTCGGCGGTCCCTGCTTCGCGGCGGAGCGACGCGGAAGCGGGGTCGTCGTCCGTCACAGAGGGCAGCGCCGGCCGTAACCGTAGTCTTGCGTCGTCAGACGCGGACAGTGACGAGGAGACGCCGGATGCCAGCCCTGCCGGAGGACAGTTGGCTTCTCAGCATCCGCCCGCAACCAGCGCGGGTCACCGCTGAAGAGTACGACGCGCTGCCCGAAGAGATCGCCCGAGCCATCGAGATCGTCGACGGCTACGTGGTCTACTGCGCGGCGCCGGCGCCTGATCACCAGACCGCCGGCAGGCGATTGGCCAACCTGCTGGAACGTCACGCCAAATCCGCGATGGACGCGGGCTACGAGTGGCTGACCGTGAACAATGACGTGGATCTACGCCTGCGTGATCTGCCACTGCTCAATCGGCGGCCTGACGTCGCGCTCTACAGGTGCCTCGACAGAGAGCGGGGCGAACGGCTGCGCGCCGACCATGCTCTGCTGGTCGTGGAGATCGTGTCTCCCGGATCGGAAACTCAGGACGCGACCGACAAGCTGGGTGAGTACGCCAAAGCAGGTATTCCCCACTACTGGATCGTCCGCCTGGACCGAACGGGCGTATCGATCATCGAACGCTACCGCCTGGACCGCGCGGCCATGCTGTACAAGCACGTCGGCACCTTCATGAGGGACGAGTCCGAGTTCGGCGAGGCTCCTAGGGTGACCAACCCCATCCCCATGGTCATCAACTGGACGGACCTCCAGTTCTGAACGCCAGGACGACGACCCGTACCCGCCTCTCAGAACCCTTGAGCACAGCTCTCAGGGGTGAGTGGCAGGCGACTGAGCAGGCAAGGGAGCTTGCATCGGACCGGCCGCGGGATGGTAAGGCCGCACGAGGTCGAACAGCGGATCGAGGTCAGGAATCTCGCTGCCTGGCGGAACTGTCCACCCCATTCACGCTCGGCGGGGGTCCACACGTCTTGCAAGTGCGGATAGGGGTTGGTGAGACCGAGTTCGGCTGGCGGGTCCGGCAGCTTCACTGCCAAGCGCGGCACCCGATTCCAGTACACGTCGATCACGAACACGTTGTAACCGCCGGAGCGCTGGATAGCGGCGTACCCCTTCCTCATGACCGCCTGCCAGGCCAGCTCGCGTTTCTCGATCTCATCGCTGATCGCCTGGAGAAGGAGCCTGCCGACCGCGACCCTTTCCGCAGGGACCCGCAGGTCCTCCACGTATGCCTCCCAGGTCCACGAGGTGGCCTGTGCACGGTTGCGCTGAGTGTCCTTGGTGAAGTCGTTGGGCCTGACAACGACCTTGAAGTTCGGCGCTGGAGCGGAGTCGCCGATGCGCAGCACCTCGACCTCCACTCCGAAGAATCCGGTTCCGCTGACGGTGTTGTCGTTGAGCCACTCGAGCGCGGCGGCGTGCTCTTCGGTCACGGTCTGAGCGACCCAGATCACGACCTCTGCTTGCGTTCCGGCGCAGTACGTGAGGAGTTGCCCCAGATGCCCGTGATCCGTCGACTCGAGCTGATTCTCAACCACGACGACCCGCCCTTGAGCATCCTCCAGCAGAAGATCAAGGGCGTACCGGCCGACTGCGTACTCCCTGTGTCGAAAATCGAGCGCGAGCCCGACAGACTGACCCAGGACGTCGAGGTTGTCGGCGAGCCACGGAGTGAAGTCCTTCGCCTCGTTCGGCCAGATCGAGCGTAACGGCACGGATTCCAGCCTGCCCAAGTTCACCATGTCTTCTCATGTATCACCTCGAAGCCGTCGGAGAAGGTGAATGGGCACCTCCGCTATACAACAAGGCACGAGGACGACATCGTCGAAGGACGGAGCTCTCAAGGCATACTCGTGAAAGGGCGGAACAACACCAGCCCGTAGATGTGGCGTCCGCAGCACACAGTGGCATGGGCACGTCGAACCCCGATGTGGCTGCACTGGGGAGGGCCCTGCCGCTCGTGAACCGGCGGCCCGACATCGCGCTCTAGAAGTGCCGCGATCGTGCACGCGGCTGACGGCGCCGGGCCTCCGGCGCCGAGCGGCGACGGCGACCCGTCCTCAACTCCACACGGCGGCGCCGGGCTGAGACGCGTTCCGGATACCGGCCGAACAAGCCGGCCGACCTGATCCACTCCCTCAAGAACGGCCCGGCCGGCGCTCCTCGCCGCACGCCGAACGCCGGTAAGGCGGCGCATGACGGCCGCTGCGCGGAGCGCCTCTCAGCGCACCAGAGCACCGTCCTTCACTCCGACGATGAACGCATCCCATGCTGGGCGAGCACACCTCAAGACGGGTCCCTCTGGTCGCTTGCTATCTCTGACACCCCTTATGTCACTTGGTAGGGCGGCCACTTCAACACAGTTCTGGCCATTGCCGCTATGCGAACTTCTACGCCACACCTTGGACGGAAGATCTGACAGGGACACTCCTCCTCCTTCTCGTGGAGTTCATCCCGCTCGCCCCAGGATCTCCGCGATCAGTTCGCAAGACTCTCCCAGGTCCAGCGCCTTAGCACGGAGATGGTCAAATGCCAACGTATACCGATATACGTCTCTCTCGTCCTCCACGTAAAGACTGCCGGTGAGGTTCTCCAGGAACGCGACGTCCGGATCCGCTCTCTCGGGAAATTCCAGCAGTTCGAAGGCACCACAGGTTGCCGCATGAGCTCCGGCGCCGAAGGGAAGGACTTGGACGGCAATGGTCGGTACATCCGCCACGTCAAGCAGTCGCCGCATCTGATCGCGTATGACATCAGGGCCACCGACGGCACGGCGTAGCGCCGCTTCATCGATGATGGTCCAGAGACGCAGCGGCGGTACTTCCGACAACAGCCTCTGCCTGGCCATGCGGACTTGCACCCGCCGTTCGATCTCGCCAGGCGGAGAGGTGATCAGGGCGGCGCGGATGACGGCGCGCGCGTAGTCCTCGGTCTGGAGCAGACCAGGGATGATCTCGGACGCGAAACAGCGCACGGAAGCGGCCTCGGCCTCCAGTCCGATGTACGTGGCGTACTCGGTGGGCAGATCGCCATAAGCATGCCACCAGCCCTTCTTCTGAGCGTCTCGAGCCAGCCCCACGATCTCTTCCCGCTTCGATGAGGTCACCTCATACAGGCCGAGAAGCCGCTCGACGTCCTTGGGCGTCACCCCCACTTTGCAAGTCTCGACCCTGGAGACCTTGGTGATCGACCAGCCCAGCCTTTCAGCCACCTGTTCCAACGTCAGCTGGGCGCGTTCCCTTAACTGTCGGAGTTCGGACGCCAAGCGACGCCTCCGCACCGTTGGACTGCCCATTTGCTTCACATGCACCCTTTCCGCTCGATCAGCCACATCTCCACATAACGCATGTACGGCAGAACTCGGACGCAATTTGCGGATCCAGTTGCGCCACCCACCTACACAACGTGATGCTGAGACTACATAGCGCGCTCGCCATTCAAGGGTGGATCGTCAGCGAATTGCGAGCGGAACGGGCCAGTCGCTCCAAGGGGTGTGTTCGATGCGAACGGATGGAAGCTGGGAAGGAATCGGCGGCCGGTTCGGTGCGGGACGGCGCTATGCGAACGGCCGACATCGACGCGGCACCGTCATCGCGCATGTTCGGCCAAGGCTCTGGGACGCCGCCCAGCGCTCCGCCGCCGAGCAGATCGACCAACTGGAGCCCGCATGGACCGTGTGGTACGGCGTGGGCAGTCGCCGGTTCTTCGCGGTGCCTACCTGGAAGAGGCAGGAGCCGCTCATATTACGGGCATCCACTCTCATTGAACTTCGCGAGTCGATGCGCGAGGCCGAGTCGATGAAATCGTCCTCCGCCAGCGTGGAAATCCGGCACGACACGGCCGGGCCCTGTCCCCCACCCCGCCTTTCCACCCAAGGAGCACCAGTGAGTGAAATGGTCCGTACCGTTTGCTGGGATGTCGCGCATGACCCGGCGGCCGTGAGCGGGGCCCGGAAGCTCGTGAGGGAGGTGCTGGACACGTGGGGTCTGGGCGGCCTCGCGGACGACGTCGTCCTGGTGGTCGGAGAGCTCCTCGGCAACGCGATCACGCACGGGGCTCCGCCGATCCGCCTGTCCCTCTGGGGTACGGCGGAGGACCTCTGCGTGCGGGTCACCGACCACGGCGCGGGGCGGCCGCGTCACCTGGCCCTGGAAACCGAGGCGGTGCACGGCCGGGGACTACCCATCATCGCGGCACTCACCCACGACTTCGGCATCGTCCCCCTCGCCTCGGGACCCGGCAAGACCGTCTGGGCTCGCTGGTCCCTGCACCGCGCGCAGCAGGCGACCTTCACCGAGAGGACCGCCCACCTCCCTCAAGACGGCAGGTCGTGATGGCCGGTTACCGCACGGGCCGCGTGCGCCCTGCGACGTCCGCCGAAGATCCCCGGTCGGGGGAGCTCGAGGGGCGGAGCCCCTCGATCGGGGGTCGAAGGGGGCGGAGCTCCCTGGGGAACACAGGCCGAGCCGGAGTGCGCGCAGCGCGCGTAGGCGGGGACCTTATGCCTGGAAGCGGCTAGATCAGGGCCAGGGGGTGGGGTTGTACGTAGCCTTCGAAGTGGGCGGAGGTGAGGAGGCGGCCTTCGGTGGACGGGCGGCGGCAGAGGTAGGAGTAGCGGTCGGCGGAGTAGACGCGGACGCCGTCGGTACGGCACTGCCGCATGAGGACCTCGTCCCATTCCTCTGACATGTCGGCGATGCCGAGCTCGACCAGGGCGGGACGGCGGGCGAGCAGGGTGGCGCCGCCGAGTTCGGGCAGGAAGCGGTGCTCGGCTCCGGGCTGGCGCAGCAGGGTGGCGCCGGTGTCGGCGATGTGCGCGTAGAAGGAGGCCTTGCCGACGATCTCGGCGTCGACGGCGGCGAAGTACCGCGACAGGTCGGCCAGGTAGTGCTCGCCGTACAGGTCGCGGGGGTCAAGGACGGCCACCAGGTCGCCGTCCGCCAGGCGCAGTGCGCGGTCGAGCGCGGCGCCCCGGGTCAGGGGCGAGCCGGCCGCACGGACGATCAGGTCCTCGAATCCCGGCGAGCCGGCCACTCCGGACAGGCCCGCCTTCCGGGGCGAGTGGGCCGTCTCGGACAGGCCCGCCTTGCCGGGCGAGTGAGCCGTCTCGGACAGGTCCGTCTTTCCGGGCGAGTGCGCCGTCTCGGGAGAGCCGGTCACCGGGGGGTCGCCGAAGGGGTGTCCGGACCGCTGGATGCCGGAGAGGCGGTCGCGGACGGCCTTTTCCACGACGGCGGTGTCCAGGCCGTCGGTGACGATGACGAGCTGACCGGGGGCGTGGGCCTGGCGTTCGAGCTGGGCCAGCAGGTTGTCCAGCTCGGCCGCGCCGAAGACGGCGGCGATGGCGGTGACGGCGGCGGAGTTGCGCACCGAGGCGAGCCCGGCGGTGTGCAGGATCGGGTCGAGCAGCGGGGTCACCGGCACGGTGGAGCGCCAGGCCAGGTGGGCCTCGGAGGCGCACTCGGCCTCGGCGGCGAGGTAGTCGCGGACGGAGTCGAGCGCCGCCGGCAGTGACGCCTGGTCGACCGGGGCGGTGAGCTGCATGATCGGCGTGCCGCAGGCGGAGACCTCCTCGACGGTCCGCGCGTCGGCGTCCGGCCCGGCGAGCACCATCGAGACGGAGCGGTAGGCCGTCAGCAGGTCGTCGTAGGTGGCCTTGGGGGTGACCAGCGGCCGCCACCCGGCCTCCGGCGGCACCTCCGCGGCCTGGGTGGCCGTGCCGAGCAGACCTACCCCGTGCCGTCCCTCAGCGGCGGAGATCTGGTTGTGGACGCGCGGCTGCACGGCGTGCGGCAGGATGCCGACGCGGTCGTGGCGCAGCGCGGCGCGCCATTCGCGCGCCCTGGCCTCGGAGGTGGCGAGCACGTGGTCGAAGTAGGAGGCCATCGGGACGGCGGTCGAGACGGGGCCGGCGGAGTGCCAGAAGATCGTGCGGATGCCCCTGCGGGAGCACTCCTCGACCAGGTCGCGCAGCCCGCGGGAGCGCCCGGCGAGCTCCTCCAGCCACCGGCCGCCGTTGCCCTGGCGCGGCCCGGCCTGGACGGACTCGACGAACAGCAGGTGCGGCCGGTGCTGGTCGAGCATGGCCTGCCAGTTGTCCGGGCCGAAGTTGGTGACCTGCCGCCACTCGTACCGGAACAGGGCCTCGGACTGCCGGTCCACGATGGCGGCGACGGTCAGGTACGGCCGGGTCAGCGGGCCCTTGGGCACGACGAAGCCCTCGGCCATCGCCGTGGAGACCTCGGGGCCGGCGGTCTGCGGCGTGACCGCCGCCACCGGCGCGGTTTCAACGGCGGGCGGGGTGGGGGCGAAGTCGGAGCGCCTGGGCGCGGGCCGCTTGCCGACGGGGGCGCGCAAGGTGCGGGCGACCTCGCCGGGGTTCTTGGTGTGGATGGCGTCGCCGAGCTTGGACCACCGGCTGGCCTGCACCGACTCAAGGCGCCACTGGGCGACCTCGGTCTGGTACCGCTGCTCGGCGAGGTTCTTGGCGAGCTGGGCGACCTGCCGCTCGGCGGTCTTCAGCCTGGCCTCGGTCTCGCGCAGGCGGGTGAGCGCCTCGGCCTCCGAGACGGCGGCGCGGGCGAGCCGTTCCTGGTAGTCGGCCAGCAGGCGGGTGAGCTCGGCCGCGCCCGAAGCCGCCGCCACGGCCGCTTCGAGGGCCCGACGGGTGCTCTCCAACTCTTCACTCATGCCATCACCGTGTCCCCAGACGTCGAGCAAGAATAATCGCAGATCCGGCCCGACCATCTCGAACCGCCGCAAGTCCGTACACTCGGCAGGTACTCGCTGAGGGGAGACGTCACAGTGCGCAACGGGAAGTGGCCGGAGTACGCCGCGCGGCCGTACGTCTGCGGCGCCATCGGCGCCTACGACCCCGACCGGCTGCGACTGCTCGCCGGCGCGGGCCCGGCCGTGCGCGAGGTGTACCGGGCCGCCGGGGCCGCCCTGCTGAGCTCGGCCCCCGTGGCCCCCTACGCGGCCCCGCCGAGACCGCCCACCGACCACGACGCCGGCCAGGACGCCGCCCTGGGACACCCGGCGAGCGGCGGGGCGCGGTTCGCGTGGGCGGAGGGCCGGCCGTCCGGCGCCATGCCGTGGTGGGCGGTGGCCGAGACGTGGGAGACGCCCGGCCTGATCGACGAGCCCGACACGGTGACCCTGCACACCGGCGCCTTCGGGCTCATCGACGTGTACTACCTGACCGAGCCGGGCCCGGAGGGCGACGCGGTCTACTTCGCGGGCAACATCGAGCCGCTGCTGGCCCTGGCCCGCCGGCCGCACGAGGTGAACTGGGACGCCTGGGCGGCCATCTTCAAGCTGACCTATCCGCTGCTGGAGGACACCCCCTACCGGCAGGTCAGGCGGCTGCCCGGCGCGACCGCCCTGGTGTGGTCCCGCTCCGCGCGCAGGATCGGCGTGGACAGGCGCGCCCCCCGCTGGGTGCGCGAGGAGCCCTTCGACCGGGGCGTCACCGGAGGGGACATCGTCGCGCTGCTGCACGAGGCGCTCAAGCCCTTCGACGACCGGCCGCTGCTGGTGCCGGTGAGCGGCGGGTACGACTCGCGGCTGCTCGCCTCGGTGGCGGTGGCCCGCAAGATGGACGTGGTGTCCTGGACGACGAGCCCGGACGACGGGCTGGACAACGACATCGACTTCGCCCGCCACGTCACCCGCGAGCTCGGCATCCCGCACCGGGTCGTCCCGCAGGACGCCGCGGCCTACCCCGGCGAGGCGCGGTGGGCGGCGCGCAGGCTGGAGTACCTGACCAGCCACCACGCCTGGTACTCCCCCTTCGCCCGCGAGGTGCACCAGGCGGGACGGGCGGTCGTGGACGGGCTGGCGGGCGGGCCGCTGATGAAGAATTTCCTCATCACCGCCGACGCCGTGGGAGCGGGCACCTCGGCCGACCGGCAGGCCGCCCTGCTGTCGGCGCTGGCGACCGGCGAGCCGCACGTCCCGATGCTGTCGGACCGGGCGCTGGCCTTCGTGGACGACCGGGTGGGCGCGGCGTTCGGCCAGGCGACGTCCATGCTGCGCGGGCACCGCTCGGAGCTGCCGCTGAGCGTGCTGCACACCCGCACCGCGCGCGGCATCGCCCGTTCCCCGGTAAACCTGGTGGGCCCGGAGATCACTCCGGTCTTCCCGTTCCTGCACCCGGAGTTCTTCGACGCCGCCCTGTCGGTGCCGGTGGACCGCAAGGAGGGCGGGCGGTTCTACCGGGAGATCCTGACGGCGGCCAACCGGCGGGTCGCCGCCCTGCCGTCGACCAACGGGGCGTTGCCGCACCGGCGGGTGCCGCTGCGCTCGAACGGCCCGGCCGCGCGCGAGTGGAACCACCGCATGCTGGTGAAGGCCGCGACGGTGCCGGGGCTGATGTCGGGCCCGATGCTGGAGGCGGTCGAGCGGGGCCCGGACGCCCTGACGGCGTTCGGGTCGTGGAACTCGCGGTTCTGGCTCCGTGGATTGGTGCTTTTCGGTTCCTGGCTGACCGACTACGAGGACGCGCTGGGCGACCTCACGCCACCGTGGGCGCAGACATTGTGAACCGTTTCACCAATACCGGCGAATTCCGCGTCCCATCAGCGGGGACACGGAGGGTGGCGGCCGAAATACGCGAGCATTCGAGGGAGTGCGGTCGATTACGCGGTTGGCACGCTGGGTGACCTCCACTGATCGACTCCGAGGGACCCTAATGGCCTGCTAGTCTTCGGCGAAACAGCGCCGAAACACGCTGAGCACCGAGCCACCCCTTCGGTGACGGCGTCGGGCGGGAGCCGCAGGGATGACGGCTCCGTCGGCGCGAGCCCCTGTGTTGTACCGCCCTACTCCCTTGATGCGAGCGATACCTATGAGCGCTTCACCATGCCCGGAATCCGTTTCTGAAGACTTCATCTCATCCGACCCCCAGTGGTACAAGAGAGCCGTCTTCTACGAAGTGCTGGTCCGCGGCTTCCGCGACTCCAACGGCGACGGCACCGGCGACCTGCGCGGGTTGATCGAGAAACTCGACTACCTGCAGTGGCTGGGCGTCGATTGCCTGTGGCTGTTGCCGCTGTACGAGTCGCCGCTGCGCGACGGCGGCTATGACATCGCCGACTACATGAAGATCCTCCAGGAGTTCGGCGACCTGGCCGACTTCGTGGAGTTGATCGAGCAGGCGCACAAGCGGGGCCTGCGCATCATCACCGACCTGGTGATGAACCACACCAGCGACAAGCACCCCTGGTTCCAGGCGTCCCGGCACGACCCCACCGGCCCCTACGGCGACTTCTACGTCTGGTCGGACGACCCCACGCGCTACCCCGACGCGCCGATCATCTTCGTCGGGGCCGAGGAGTCCAACTGGACCTACGACCCGGTGCGCGGGCAGTACTACTGGCACCGGTTCTTCCACCACCAGCCCGACCTGAACTACGAGAACCCCGCCGTCCAGGACGCCATGCTGGAGGTCCTGCGGTTCTGGCTCGACCTGGGCATCGACGGCTTCCGCCTGGACGCGGTGCCCTACCTGTTCGAGCGCGAGGGCACGGCCTGCTCCGGCCTGCCCGAGACCCACATCTACCTCAAGCGCGTCAGGGCCGAGGTGGACCGCCTGTACCCCGACCGGGTGCTGCTGGCCGAGGCCAACGGCTGGCCCGAGGACGTCGTGGAGTACTTCGGCGACCCGACGACCGGCGGCGACGAGTGCCACATGGCCTTCCACTTCCCGCTGATGCCGCGCATCTTCATGGCGGTGCGCCGCGAGTCGCGCGAGCCGATCTCCGAGATCATGTCGCGCACCCCCAAGCTCCCGGAGAACGCTCAGTGGGGCATCTTCCTCCGCAACCACGACGAGCTGACCCTCGAGACGGTGACCGAGGAAGAACGCGACTATATGCACGCGGAGTACGCCAAGGACCCGCGCATGCGCGCCTACCTGGGCATCCGCCGCCGCCTCGCGCCGCTGCTGGAGAACGACCGCGACCAGATCGAACTGTTCACCGCGCTGCTGCTGTCCATGCCGGGCTCCCCCGTCATGTACTACGGCGACGAGATCGGCATGGGCGACAACATCTGGCTGGAGGACCGCGACTCGGTCCGCACGCCGATGCAGTGGAGCCCGGACCGCAACGCCGGCTTCTCCGGCGGTGACCCCGGACGGCTGTACCTGCCGGCCGTCATGGACCCGATCTACGGCTACCAGGCCGTCAACGTCGAGGCCCAGATGAAGAGCGGCTCGTCGCTGCTGCACTTCACCAGGAAGATGCTGGCGGTGCGGCGGGAGCACCCGGTGTTCGGCACCGGCGCCTACACCGAGCTGTGGTCGCCGAACTACAGCGTGCTGGCCTTCGTCCGCGAGGAGGGCGACGACCGCATGCTGTGCGTGAACAACCTCTCCAAGCACCCTCAGCCGGTCGAGCTGGACCTGCGCCGGTTCACGGGCATGACGCCGGTCGAGTGCCGGGGCGGGGTGAGCTTCCCGGTCATCGGCGAGCTGCCCTACCTGCTGACGCTGCCCGGGCACGGCTTCTACTGGTTCTCGCTCACCCGCCCCTAGAAGACGGCCCTGGAAGAGTGGGGGAAGCGCCGACGGCTTCTCCCACTCCGAGGCGGACCGGCCTCGGGCGCCGGGCCCGCGGGGTGACGGCTCCGGCCCCGCGATCGTCGAAGAAGAAGCCGGCGCGAGGGCGCCGGCTTCGTCCCAGGATGCGGCGGGTTACGGCTTGCGGGCGACGGCGCCGCTGAAGGTGTAGTAGGTGGCCGAGCGCTCCCAGGACTCCCCGGGGTCGGCGCGCCAGTCCGCGAGCGGCACCAGGCCGGGCTCCAGCAGCTCGAAGTCGCCGATGAAGCCCATGAGCTCCTCGCGGGTGCGCCACCTTCCGGTGCCCAGGTGCTCGTTGAAGACCTTCTCCATGACCTCGGCCTGCTTGTGCGACTCAGGGTGCTCGTCCTGCGCGTCGAAGAAGTTCGACATGGCCAGGAAGCTGCCCGACGGGAGCGGGTCGCGCAGCCGGGCGGCGATGCTCCACGGGTCCTCGTCGTCGTTCAGGTGGTGCAGGATGCTGAACAGCAGCAGGCCGACCGGTTCGCTGAAGTCGATGAACCTTTGCAGCGTGGCGTTGGCGTAGATCGCCTCCGGCTCACGGACGTCGGCCTGGATGACGGTGGTGGTGTCGTTGGTGGCCAGCAGTGCCCGGCCGTGCGCGAGGACGATCGGGTCGTTGTCCACGTAGACCACGCGCGCCGCCGGGTCGACCTCCTGGGCGATCTGGTGGACGTTGCCCTGGGTGGGCAGGCCGGATCCGAGATCGATGAACTGGCGGATGCCCTCTTCCGCGGCCAAGTAGTGCACGGCCCGTCGCAGGAACCGCCGGTTGGCCTGGCCGGCCTCTTTGGCGTCGGGGACGATGCTCAGCGTCATCTCGCCGATCTGCCGGTCGACGGCGAAGTTGTCCTTGCCGCCCAGGAAGAAATCGTAAACACGGGCGATACTCGGCTTGGAGGTGTCTATTTCGGGCGGCAGCCCGGCATCGTCGCTCTTGGCCCAGTTCCAGTCTTCACGATCGGACACGCTCATCCCCACCCTGTCTCCACCGGCCCGCGAAACGCACCAGGATCGAGGCATATGTTAGCGCGCACAACTAGATTTATCTGGATATCGCCACTGAGTCACCGATAACACCCTGACGTCGGGGAAGAATGGATGGCCACCGGCGGTTGAATCGCGGTACCCGCTCTAACGCGGGGTCACCGGGACCCTGGCGCGGGCGGCCTTACGGGCGGGGATCAGGGCCACCAGCAGGGACGCCCCGATGGCTGTGACCATGGTCAGCAGCAGCGTCGCCGGCCCGGGCGCCCGTCCGATGCCCGCGCCGATGCCGCTGGCCGCGCCCTGCAGGTCGATCAGGCCGGAGGAGACCAGCGCCCCCGCCGCCGCGCCCACGCCGACGCCGAGCGCCACCAGCAGCCCCGTGCCGGTCACCAGCGTGCCCATGACCTGGCGCGGGGTCAGGCCCATGGCCTTCAGCACCGCCAGGTCCCGGGCGTGGTCGCGCAGCCCCACGGCGCTCGCCGTCAGCAGGTTGGCCAGTCCCAGCAACGCCAGCACCGCGACGAGCGCCACGATGATCACCCGGATCACCGACAGCCGGTCGGCCGGATTCACCGCCTGCGACACCTCAAGGCCCTGTTCCTGCAGGCGGGCGCGCACGCCGGCCGGGTCGGCGCCGTGCCGCAGCGCCAGGCTGTAGTACTGCGGCGGCAGCGCGTCCTTGGGCGCCAGGGTGTCCAGCGGCACCGAGAGCACCTCGCCGTCCTGCTCGGGCTCCAGCACCCGCCCGACGATGCGGACGATCAGCGGGGTGCCGCCGATGGTCAGCCGGGTGCGGTCGCCGATGCGCACGTGCAGCAGGTCGAGCAGGCCCTGCCCGGCCACGGCCTCGCCCCGGTCGCGGTACAGCCGGCCCTCGACCACCGAGTACGGGTAGGGGTCGGTGACCGTGCCGAGCGCGCGGGTGCGCACCGTGCGCGTCTGCCCGGGGACCAGCGCGTCGACCTCCGTCCCCGGATAGGCCGCCACCACGTCGGCGTCGGCCAGCGCGCGCCGGCCGGCGTCCGTCGCGGGCACGCTCCCCGGCCGGACGGTCAGGACGGCGGCCTGGCCGACCTGTTCCGGATGGGCCTTAAAGCCGTCCAGCGTCGCCCACACGCCGAGGCCGATGGTGATCAGCATCATCGGGATGGCCAGCCCGAACGCCGTCAGCAGCGCCGGCAGCCTGCGGGTGAAGGCGTCTCTGGCTCCGAGCACCAGCGCCGGCGGCAGCCGTACCAGCAGCGCCAGACGGGCCATGCGCGACAGATGGCCGCGCGGCGGGGTCACCGGCGCGGCCGGGAGCGGCGGCGTGCGGCCGCCGCGCCAGGCGGGCAGCCAGACCGCGACCAGCACCACCAGCGCCGTGCCGAAGGCGATCGCCAGCAGCGGCGCCGAGGACAGCGGCACCACCACCGTGTCCGCCAGCGCGTAGGCGGTGATCAGCCGGCCGATCAGCACCCCGGCCGCGATGCCGGCCATCCCCAGCGTGCCGTGCTCGACGACGAGCATGCGGACGACCTGGCGGCGGGTGAACCCGAGGGATTTAAGCGTCGCGATGTCGCGCCGCTGGGTGAGCACCCGCGCGCCGGTCGCGTTCGCGATGGCCAGCGCCGCCGCCACCAGCCCGGCGACGCCGAACAGCGCCAGCAGCACGCCCAGCAGCCGGTTGTCCAGCTCCATCGACGCCTGTACCTCACGCCAGGTCGACACGCGTTGCACCTGGCCGGCCAGCTTGGTGATCGTGCGCTGGACGATGAGCGAGGTGTCGTCCGGGTCGGCCAGGCGAAGACCGGTCACCGACTCGCTGCGGCCGAGCGCCGGCTCGACCTGCTCCAGCGTCGCGGCCAGGGTCCAGGCGACGCCCGGCGTCCATTCGGGGTAGAAGCCCTGGTCGCCGCTCTCGGCCAGCCCGATCACCCGCAGGCCGTGCGTGGCGCCGTTCAGGCCGATGACCGTGAACGGGCCGCCGGTGCGCAGCCCGGCCGCGCGGGCGAAGGAGCGCTCGACGACCACGCCGTTGGCGTCTCCCGGGTCGAGCCAGCGGCCCTCCCGCAGGACGGGCCGGCCCACCGAGGGCAGGACGGCGCTCATCTCCTGCAGGGCGACGGGCGTCTTCTTCCCGCCCTGGACGAGCGTCGCGGGCGCGCTGCGGTACGGGCCCGCCACGTCGGTGACGCCGTCCAGCGCCTTGAGCGCCGCCGGGTCCGGGGCGTCCCTGGTGTGCAGCCAGACGTGCGCGCCGTTGCCCCGCGTGAACAGGCCCCGCCAGGGATTGGTGCCGTCCTCCAGCAGGGTGGCGGCGGTGATCAGCGCGGTGACGATGCCGGCGACCACCAGCACGGTGAGCACCGCCTGCGCCCGCCGCGCCCGCAGATCGGCCCTGATCCACCGCCTCTCGGCCGTGTTAATGGCGCTCGCTCCGCTCACGCGGGGCGAGACCGCCCTTGAGCCGGCGATCTGCGGTCGTCAGCCGAAAGCACTCGTTCCTCGCACTTCCGCCTTCCTCCCTTAGATCACCGGCGCGGCCTCGCCCGTGCTCATGGCGATCATTCACTCGGGCGAAAGGAGAGACCCCATCTTCTCTCATCCGCGCAGCTCCACGACGTCGCCGGGGCCGCCCTTGCGGCGGCGCACCGGGGCGATGGCGCCGTCGTCGACGACCTGGCCGTCCAGGAGGGTGACGACCCGGTCGGCCAGGCCGGCGACGCGGGCGTCATGGGTGACCATGACGATCGTCTGGCCCTGCCGGTGGACCTGGCCGAGCAGGCGCAGCACGTCGCGGGTGTTGCGGCTGTCGAGGTTGCCGGTGGGCTCGTCGGCCAGCAGGACCTGCGGCTGGTTGGCGAGCGCGCGGGCGAGGGCGACGCGCTGCTGCTCGCCACCGGACAGCCGGCCCGGCGCGGAGTCGGCCTTGTCGGTGAGGTTCAGCTCGCACAGGAGGTATTCCCTGCGCTCGCGCGCGTGCTTGGGGGACGCGCCGGCCAGCAGGGCGGGAAGCTCGACGTTGTCGGCGACGGTCATGTTGTCGACGAGGTTGAAGAACTGGAAGACGAAGCCGATCTTCTGGCGGCGCAGGATGGCCCAGGCGCTCTCGTTGAGGGTGTCGGCGCGCTGGCCGTCGATCCAGATCTCGCCGCTGGTGCGGGTGTCCAGGCCGCCGAGCATGTGGACCAGCGTCGACTTGCCCGAGCCTGACGGCCCCATGATGGCCACGAACTCCCCGCGCTCGACCCGCAGGTCGACGCTCCGTACGGCGGGCACCGGCAGGCCGCCGGTCTGGTAGATCTTCACCAGGTTGACCGTGTGCAACGCGGGCGTCGCCGGGTGGGGCGGGCCGGGGGGCGCGGTGGTCACTGGTCACTCACCACTTTTCCTTGGTTCACTTCGTCAGAGCAGATCCTCCTGGCAGCGCTCCAGCCAGTCGAGATCCGCCTGGAGATGGAGCATGGCGCCTTCGATCAGCAGGTGCGCCGGGCGGTTGTCCTGATCGGTCTGTTCGGCGAGTTCTACCAGATCGCGCATGATAGCGAGGTAATGCCGGCGCTGCCGGTTGATCAGCGCCATGCGGTCGGCGATGCCGGTCATGGGGGCGAGCACGAGCTTCATGAAGAACTCGTCCCTCACCCGCGGCCCTTCGGTGGGCGAGTCGACCCACTCGTCCAGCGCCTCGCGGCCCTGGGCGGTGCAGTAGTAGACCTTCTTGTTCGGGCGGTTGGACTGCTCGACGTCGACGCTGCGGATCAGGCCGTCCTTCTCGAGCCTGCCGAGGGTGACGTAGATCTGCCCGATGTTGGGCGATGGGTAGGCGGTGCCGAAGATCTGTTCGAGCGCCTGTTTCAGCTCGTACCCGTGGGCAGGTTCCTTCGCCAGGAGCGCCAGCAGCTGGAGCCGCACGCCCCACCTCCCTCGGGCCTCGCGTTACCTATGTGTTACGGACCAATCCGTTGACGTCCACATTATCGCTATGCATAACATGCATGCATCTACATAACACGCATGTAACCCAATCAACATCCGGAGGACACGTTGCGCCGCCTGGCCCCTGTACTCGTCGCAGCGCTGCTGGTCAGCGGCTGCGCCGGGCTGGGCGAGGGCGACGCGGTGCAGACCGGGGGCACCGACGGCACCGGGCCGATGACCTTCGCCACCGGGCGCGACACCACCGGCTACATGCAGCCCCTCATCGACAAGTGGAACCGGGAGCACCCCAAGGAGCAGGTCAGCCTCCTGGAGCTGCCCGAGGCCGCCGACGAGCAGCGGGCGCAGATGGTGGCCAACCTCCAGGCCAGGAGCGAGCGCTACGACGTGCTCGGGCTCGACGTGGTCTGGACGGCGGAGTTCGCCGACGCGGGCTGGATCGTCCCGCTCGACCGCAGCATGTTCCCCCTGGACAAGCTGCTGCAGCCGGTCGTGGACACCGCCCTGTACCAGGGCAAGCTCTACGCGGTGCCCTACACCAGCAACGCGGGGCTGCTCTACTACCGCAAGGACATCCTGTCCGCCGAGCACCTCAAGCCGCCGAAGACCTGGGCCGAGCTGCGCGAGCAGGCCGTCCGCCTCGGCAGGAAGTACAAGCTGGACGGCTACGCCGGCCAGTTCCTGCCCTACGAGGGCCTCACCGTCAACTTCGCCGAAGCCGTGCAGTCGGCGGGCGGCGAGATCCTCAGCCCGGACGGCACCAGGGTCACCCTCGACCTCCGTACCGCCGCCACCGGGCTGGACTTCCTGGTCGGCGGGCTGCGCCAGGGCTGGATCCCGCAGGAGTCCCTCTCCTACAAGGAGGAGGAGTCCCGGCTGGCGTTCCAGCAGGGCAAGCTGCTGTTCGCCCGCAACTGGCCGCACGCCTACGGGCCGGCCACCCGGTCCGGCATCGCCGGCAAGTTCGCGGTGACCCGGCTGCCCGGCCTCGACGGGCCGGGGTCGAGCACGCTCGGCGGGCTCAACCTGGCCATAAGCGCCTACTCCAAGCACCAGAAGTCGGCGCTGGACTTCATCCGCTACTTCACCGGCCTGGCCAACGAGCGCAGCGTGCTCACCGAGGGCTCCTTCCCCCCGGTGTGGGCCGAGCTGTACGACGACCCGGCCCTCATCAGGCGTTATCCGTATCTCCCGGTGCTCAAGCAGAGCATCATGTCCGCCCGGCCCCGGCCGGTCTCCTCCAAATACGACCAGGTCAGCCTGGTGATCTCGAGCGCCGTCTCCGACGCGCTCAACCTCAGGAAACCCAGCGACGAGACCGTCGCGACCCTGAAGCAACAGCTCAGCGAGATCATTCGCACCCCATAGAGCGAGGGCGATCCCCCCGCGCATCCCTTCATCCCAAAAATCCGATATTCGCTTTCTGGGCCTCAACAGGAGGTAGCACCATCATGCGTGCCAAGACGACTGCGGTGGTGGCCGGGCTCATGCTCGCGGCCACCGCGTGCGGCGGTCAGTCCGGCGAGACCACGCCTTCCGCCAGCGCCGGCGGCAGCAGCGCCCCGGCCGCCAAGTCCCTCGCGGGGACGACGATCGAGATCGCGGCCAAGTGGACCGGCGACGAGCAGAAGTACTTCCAGAAGGTGCTCACCGCCTTCGAGGAGAAGACCGGCGCCAAGGTGACCTACGCCTCGACCGGTGAGGACACCGGCGCCTACCTCGGCCCGCGCATCCAGGGCGGCAACCCGCCGGACGTCGCGGTCCTGCCGCAGCCCGGCCTGGTGCAGCAGTACGCCGACCAGCAGGCCCTGAAGCCGCTGTCGACCGAGGTGCAGGCCCAGATCGACCAGAACTACACCCCGTACTGGAAGAGCCTCGGCTCGGCCGGCGGCCAGGTGTACGGCGTGCTGGTCAAGGCCGCGCACAAGTCCATGATCTGGTACCGCGCCCCCGCCTTCGACGACGCCGGCGCCCAGCCCGCGACCACGTGGGACGAGCTGATCACCAAGACCGCCCAGACGCTGGCGGACTCCGGCACCGCCCCGTTCGCGCTGTGCGCCGCCTCCGGCTGGACGCTCACCGACCTGTTCGAGAACGTCTACCTCTCCACCGCGGGCCCGGACAACTACGACAAGCTGTCCAAGCACGAGATCCCGTGGACCGACGCCTCGGTGACCACCGCGCTGGAGAAGATGGCGCAGATCTTCGGCAAGAAGGAGTTCATGCTCGGCGGCTCCTCCGGCGCCCTGCAGACCGACTTCCCGACCTGCGCCACCCAGGTCTACGGCCAGAAGAAGGCCGCCATGGTGATCGAGGCCGACTTCGTCGCCTCCTCGGCCGTCCAGTCCGGCGCCAAGGTCGGCGAGGACGCCAAGATCATGCCGTTCCCGAAGGCCGGCGACACCGCCCCGGTGGTGCTCGGCGGCGACGTCGCGGTGGCGATGAAGGACTCCAAGGGCGCCATGGCGCTGCTGGAGTACCTCGCCTCCGCCGAGGGCGGCTCGATCTGGGCGAAGAACCCCGGCTACCTGTCCCCGAACCGCAACGTCTCGCCCGACAACTACCCTGACCCGCTGACCAAGCAGCTCGCGCAGACGATCATCTCGGCCGGCGAGGCCGTCCGGTACGACATGTCCGACCTGGCGCCGAGCGCCTTCGGCGGCACCGACGGCAAGGGCGAGTGGAAGGACCTGCAGGACTTCCTGCGCGACCCCAAGGACATCAAGGGCGCGCAGGAGAAGCTCGAGGCCGACGCCGCCAAGGCCTGGAAGAAGTAGGGACGCAGGCCGTGACCGAACGGTTGGACGGCCCGCAGACCCCGCGCGGCGACGACGAGGTCGTCGCCCGCGGGGCCTCCCCCGGACCAGAAGAGACCCCAGAAGAGACCAGGGAACAGACCACGGCGAACGACCTGACCGGTCCCGCCGCGCAGGCCGGGAAAGCGCATCCCGCGCTCGAGGACGTGGCCTCCGGTGAGGACGGCACGACGAGCGCCGCGCCGCCGGAGCTCGCCACGGGCAACGCCGCGCCCAAGGTGGCCTACGGCCGCTCGGGCAACCTCGGCCCCTCGCCCAAGGCGGCCGCGCTGTTCCTGCTCCCGGCGTTCGTCCTGCTCGGCGCCTGGGTGGTCTACCCGATCATCTACTCCATCATCCGCAGCCTGTACGACGCCAACGGCGGCACGTTCGTCGGCCTTTCGAACTACGGCGCCATCTTCAGCGACTCGGGCACCCTCACCACGATCAGGAACAACCTGATCTGGGTCGTCGTCGCCCCGAGCCTGGTCACCGTCCTCGGCCTCATCTTCGCGGTGCTGACCGAGCGGGTGCGCTGGGCGACCGCGTTCAAGCTGGTCGTGTTCATGCCCATGGCGGTGTCGCTGCTCGCCTCCGGCGTCATCTTCCGCCTGGTCTACGAGCAGGACCCCGACAAGGGCGTCGCCAACGCCATCATCACCTCGGTGCACGACGTGTTCGCCTCCAGCAGCGGCTACCCCGGCGCGCGTCCCCGGGAGAACGACCAGGCGCCGGTGGTGGCGGACAAGGGCGCGGTGCTCACCCGGCAGCCCGCCCAGGCGGGGCAGCAGGTCATCATCCCGCTGGTGGGCATGAAGCCGGACGCCCTGCCCGCGGGCGCCGCCAAGGCCAAGCCCGCCGCCGCCGCGCCCGGAGAGCTGTCCGGCACGGTCTGGCTGGACTTCACCCCCGGCGGGGGGACGGTCAACCAGATCGACGGCAACGAGAAGGGCATGCCCGAGGTGACCGTCGAGGCGGTCTCGGGCGGCGCGGTCAAGGCCACCGCCACGACGGCGGCCGACGGCACCTTCCACTTTTCCGGGCTCCCCGCGGGCTCCTACCAGGTGCGACTGCCGCAGTCGAACTTCGCCCAGCCGTTCGGCGGGCTCACCTGGCTCGGCCCCGCACTGATCACTCCGGCCATCATCGGCGCGTTCATCTGGGTGTGGGCCGGGTTCGCCATGGTGCTGATCGCGGCGGGCCTGTCGGCCATCCCGCGTGACGCCCTGGAGGCGGCCCGCATCGACGGCGCGACCGAGTGGCAGGTGTTCCGCCGCATCACCATCCCACTGCTGTCCCCGGTGCTGCTCGTCGTCCTGGTCACGATGATCATCAACACCCTGAAGGTCTTCGACCTGGTCTTCGTCATCGCCCCGGGATCGGTGCAGCCGAACGCCAACGTCATCGCGCTGGAGATGTGGCGGGTCTCCTTCGGCGGCGGCGGGAACCAGGGACTGGGGAGCGCGCTGGCGATCTTCCTGCTCGTGCTGGTCCTGCCATTCATGATCATTAATATCCGGCGGTTCCGGAGGGAGCAGGCATGACGACCCTCACCGCGTCCCAGCCTGGCACGACCAGCAACGCCGGCGCGCTCCGGCGCGGGATGCTCTCCCGGATCATCGACCGGGCCGGCGGCGGGCTGGTCCAGCTCGTCCTGATCGTGCTCGCCCTGTTCTGGCTGCTGCCCACGCTGGGCCTGCTGGTGGTGTCGCTGCGCGGCGACACCGACAACAACTCCAGCGGATGGTGGACCTTCTTCACCAAGCCCGCACAGCTCACCTTCGAGAACTACAGCAACCTGCTGGCGACCGGGTTCACCTCGTCGTTCTGGAACACCGTGGCGATCACGGTGCCCGCGACCATCCTGGTCATCGGGTTCGCCGCCATGGCGGGGTACGCGTTCGCCTGGATCGAGTTCCCCGGGCGCGACGCGCTGTTCATGGTGGTCATCGCCCTGCTGGTGGTGCCGATCCAGATCGCGCTGATCCCGATCGCCAAGATGTACGGGGCGGTGGGCATCTTCGGCTCCATCCCGGGCGTGGTGCTGTTCCACGTCGCGTTCGGACTGCCGTTCGCCATCTTCCTGCTGCGCAACTTCTTCGTCGGCATCCCCAAGGAGCTGCTGGAGGCCGCGCGCATGGACGGCGCGGCGGAGTGGAAGATCTTCGCGACGGTGGTGTTCCCGCTGGCCAAGCCGGCGGTCGCCTCCCTCGGCATCTTCCAGTTCCTGTGGGTGTGGAACGACCTGCTCGTCGCGCTGGTCTTCGCCGACACCGACGCCCAGCCGATGACCAAGGCGCTGCAGTCGCAGATGCGGCAGTTCGGGACCAACGTCGACATCCTCGCGCCGGGCGCCTTCCTGTCGCTGATCATCCCGTTGGTGCTGTTCTTCTCCTTCCAGCGGTACTTCGTCCAGGGCCTGCTCGCCGGCTCGGTGAAGTAACCGCCCTCCGGGTGCCCGTCTCGCGGGGGCAGATGGGCACCCGGGCTCGCCGGTCGGCCGGGAAGGGCACTCGGGGGCGCCGCCACGCGGCTAAGATCCCGGCATGACCGCTCGTCCATTAACCGAAGTCGTCGAGTCCGGGTGGGCCTCCGCCCTGGAGCCGGTCGCCCAGCGCATCTCGACGCTCGGCGACTTCCTCCGCCAGGAGATCGCCGAGGGCCGGCAGTACCTCCCCGCCGGGCAGAACGTGCTCAGGGCCTTCCAGCAGCCCTTCGACCAGGTGCGCGTGCTCATCGTCGGGCAGGATCCCTACCCGACGCCGGGCCATCCCGTCGGCCTGAGCTTCTCGGTGGCCCCGGACGTGCGCCCGATCCCGGGCAGCCTGGTCAACATCTTCAAGGAGTACACCGCCGACCTCGGCCACCCGCAGCCCTCCAACGGCGACCTCACGCCCTGGACCGAGCAGGGGGTGCTGCTGCTCAACAGGGTGCTCACCGTCGCCCCCGGCAAGCCCGCCTCCCACCGGGGCAAGGGGTGGGAGCAGGTCACCGAGCAGGCCATCCACGCCCTGGTCGCCCGCGGCACTCCGCTGGTCGCCATCCTGTGGGGCCGCGACGCCCGCTCGCTCAAGCCGATGCTCGGCCCGGTGCCGTGCGTGGAGTCCGCGCATCCGAGCCCGCTGTCGGCCCGCAACGGCTTCTTCGGCAGCCGGCCCTTCAGCCGCGCCAACCAGCTCCTGGAGCAGCAGGGCGCCACCCCCGTCGAGTGGAAGCTCCCCTGACGGCCACGCCTTCCCGCGATCCCGCCACCTGACCGCCCCGGACCTCGGCGATACCGCCCTGACCGCCCCTGCCCTCAGCCATCCGGCCGGGTGACCTCCGTCCCGCCTGCCACGGCGGGCGGGGTTCGTCCGGGTCAGCCTCCGGCCGGGAGCCGGAGGGTGAAGACCGAGCCGGCGCCCGGCTCGCTCACGACGGTGGCCGAGCCGCCGTGCGCCTCGGCGAGCTTGCGGACGATGGCGAGGCCGAGCCCGCTGCCGCCGGTGCGCCGGTTGCGCGACCTGTCCGCGCGCCAGAACCGCTCGAACACCCGCGCGAGGTCCTCCGGCGCGATGCCGCAACCGGTGTCGGCGACCTCGATCACCACCTGCCCGTCCCCGCCGCGGGCGCGCAGGCCGACCGTTCCCCCGGCGGGGGTGTGCCGCACCGCGTTGGACACCAGGTTGCCGACCGCCTGGCGCAGCCGCACCGGGTCGGCGACCAGCGCGGGCTCGCCGTCCACCTCGGCCGACAGCGTGACGCCCGCCGCCCTCGCCGTCTCCCGGTGCATGGTGGCCACCTGCTCCAGCAGTTCGACCGGCTCGATGGGCTCCTTGTGCAGCGCCAGCTCGCCGGCGTCCGCCTCGGCGAGGTCGCGCAGGTCGTCGATGACGTGCTGGAGCAGCAGGGCCTCCTCCAGCAGCGAGGACACCAGCGCCCCGTCGGGGTCGGCGATGCCGTCCTGGGTCGCCTCCAGCCAGCCGCGGATGTTGCTCAGCGGGGTGCGCAGCTCGTGGGCGACGTCGCTGACCATCGCCGTGCGCAGTTCCTCCAGCCGCTCGCGCCGCTCGGACATGGCGTTGAAGGCCGCCGCGAGCGCGCCGATCTCGTCCCCGCCGGTCACCGCGACGCGGGCGGTGACGTCCCCCTCCTCCATGCGCCGCGCCGCGCCGGTCAGCGCGCGCAGCGGCCGGACGAGCCGGACGCCGGCCAGCGCGGTCACGGTCACGGTGGTCAGCAGCACCAGCGCGGCGACCCCGGCGATGCGCGTCTGGTTGGCCGGGGACAGATCGAAGATCGTCGAGGCGTCCGCGCCGCGGCTGCTGACGAACAGCAGGGCGGTCGGCGCCACGTACGGCGCGAGCTGCTCGCGGCGGCTCGCGGCGATGCACCCGGGTACGTACTCGCCCGACACCGGGACGGCGCCCGCCTTCGACGCGGCGCGCGCGACCGCCGCCACCCGCGCGGGAGGGATCTGCGGGGCGGGGCCGGGCAGCGGGGTCCAGGTGAAGTCCAGGCCCAGCCGCACCTCCGGCGCCCGGCGGCGGGCCAGGCAGGTGTTGACCAGCTTGGTGAGCCGGCCGAGCGCCGCGGCCTCGGTCGGGGTGGGCCTGTCCAGCGCCTGGCTGCCGCACTGTGTGCCGAGGCCGGGGCCGACGTCGTGGGTCTCCACGCGCGGGCGGCCGCTCGGCCCGTACACGATCTCCGCGGGGGCGCCGAACACCGTGCGCAGACAGCTCACCCGCTGCTCGGCCGCGGCGCGGAGCCGCCGCCGCTCCCCCGCGGGCAGCCGGAACGGGCCGACGGCGCGCGGGTCGATGCGGCCCGACTCCGCGCCGGCGGCGAGCGCGGTGTCGGCGAGGGCGGTGTCGATGGCGAGCGGCTCGATGACGGCCGCCGGGCGGGCCGGCAGCGTGAACGGGCCGCGGTCGGAGTCCAGGAGGGTCCTGCGGTCCTCGGTGGTCAGCGTGATCCGGCGTCCGATGCGCGCCGCCAGACGGGCCACGGTCGGCCCGGCGCCGTCCCAGGAGGTGTGGCCGGCCGCGTAACCGAGCAGCGCGTCGTACACCCGCGCGTCGTCGGCCAGCGCCTGGCCCTGCTCCTGCCTGATCGCGACGCTCGTGCTGCGGACGGTGAGCCAGGCGGTCGCCGCGATCGAGCACAGCGACACCAGCACCGAGACGGCCAGCAGCCGCACCAGCAGGCTCCGCCGCAACGGCACCTCACGCGCGGCCCGTCCCGCCTCCGGCGGCACCCGGCCGCCTCGCCGGATCACGCGGGGCGCCTCAGGCATCGCCCGATGACCGCCCGCCCACGGCGGCCAGCTTGTAGCCGACCCCGTAGACGGTGACCAGCCGCACGGGCGCGCGCGGGTTCGGCTCGATCTTCTTGCGCAGGTTCATGACGTGCACGTCGACCGTGCGGGAGGTGATGTAGCGGTCGAACCCGTGCAGGTGGCCGAGGATCTGCTGCCGGGTGAACACCCGGTCCGGCTGGGACGCCATCAGTTCCAGCAGCTGGAACTCCCCGGGAGTGCACTCGACGGGCGCGCCGTCCACGCGCACCTCGTGGCGGGCCGGGTCCACGCTGAGCCCGCCTGCGCGCAGCGGCGGGGCGGCGGCCGGCGAGGGCGCGGCGGCGGCCGCCGTCCGGGTGCGCCGCAGCAGCGTGCGGACCCGGGCCATCAGCTCGCGCGGGCTGTACGGCTTGGTCATGTAGTCGTCGGCGCCGAGATCCAGGCCGAGGAGCAGGTCGTCCTCGGTGGCGCGGGCGGTCAGCATCAGCACCGGCAGGTCGGACTCGGCGCGCAGCACGCGGCACACGTCGAGCCCGTCGACTCCTGGCATCATGACGTCCAGCACGAGCAGGTCGGGGGCACGGTCGCGGACGGCGTCCAGCGCGGCCCGGCCGTCGTGCACGGCGACGACCTCGTGGCCCTCGTGTTCGAGATAGCGGCGGACCAGCTCGGCCTGTTTGACGTCGTCCTCCGCGACCACGACATAAGCGCACATATCGCCGAGCTTAGGCGAGCCGGCCCACGCCCTTCCCCCGCTTCGTCACGGCCCTCCCGCAGCTCACAGGATGACCATCACCTGCTGACACCTTCCTGACATTCGGCCGGCGCCACCGGAAGCTGATCGGTCCCTGACAGGTTCCTCATATCCGGCGTGCAGGGTCTGCCCCATGAATCACACCGCTCCCACCCAGCTCCGCCGCCGCCCGGCGAGGCGCGGCGCGCTCGCCGCGACGGCGCTCGCCGGACTGTGCCTGGTGACCGCCGCCTGCGCGGACGCCTCCGCCGCCGCACGCGACCCTCGCCCCGCCCCGGTGGCGGCCTCCGCCGGCCCGGCCGCGGCCCCTGCCGCGTCCGCGCCGTCGAGCGCCGCGCCGCGCGCCGGGGACGCGCACGGCGAGCGTCCCCAGCTCCGCCTCGACAGCACCACGGAGGAGGTGTACAGGTACCGCAAGGCGTACGCGGAGTGCCTGAAGGACAACGGGATGCCGCAGAGCGCCGGCACCTACACCCCGGCCCAGGAGTCCGCCTACCAGGCCGCGCGCAAGGCGTGCCAGGACAAGGTCCCGCTGCTGCCGCCGGAGCTGGACCCCAAGCAGAACCCGCACTACGCGGCCTCCGTGCGCGTCCAGGTGAAGTGCATGCAGGAGTACGGCTTCAAGGTCCACCTGGTCCCGGCCCCCGCCTCCGACCCCAACGCGCTCGGCTGGACCTACGACGAGCTCCCCGGGGACGACGTGGACATCGACAAGATCCAGAACGAGTGCCGCGCGAAGGGCTTCGGCGGCGGCGCGGCCATCACCCCCGGCCCGGCGTGACCCCTCCGGCCACGTGACCCTTCCGGCCGCGCGGCCGTTCAGGTCAGGTGACCGGTTCCAGGCGTGCGCCCCATCCGGCCGCGCGGCCGTTCAGGCCATGAGAATTCCGGCCCGCGCGGCCGTTCAGGTCAGGTGACCCGTTCCGGGCGTGCGCCCTTCCGGCCGCGTGACCCGGCGCGCGGGCAGGCACCCGGCCCGCGCGCCGACCCTCGTGAGGACCCCCAGGGGGGCGGGTCCTCAGGCGGGCCCCCAGGGGGGCCTTCAGGAGGTGGCGCGGTCGAGGGCGGCGCCGACCAGGGCGCGGGCCTCGACCTGGACCTCGGCCAGGTGGTCGGGGCCCTTGAAGGACTCGGCGTAGATCTTGTAGACGTCCTCCGTCCCCGACGGGCGGGCGGCGAACCAGGCGTCGGCCGTCGCGACCTTGATCCCGCCGAGGGCGGCCCCGTTGCCGGGGGCCGAGGTCTGCACGGCGGTGACGGGGGCGCCGGCGAGCGTGTCCGCCGTGACGTCGCCGGCCGACAGCCGGGCGAGCACGGCCTTCTGCTCCCTGGTGGCGGGCGCGTCCACCCGCGCGTACGCCGGGTCGCCGAACCGGGCGGTCAGGTCGGCGTAGTGCTCGCTCGGGGACCGGCCGGTCACCGCGACGATCTCCGAGGCCAGCAGCGCCAGGATGATGCCGTCCTTGTCGGTGGTCCAGACCGAGCCGTCGCGCCGCAGGAAGGACGCGCCGGCGCTCTCCTCGCCGCCGAAGCCGAGCGAGCCGTCGAGCAGGCCGCCGACGAACCACTTGAAGCCGACCGGCACCTCGTACAGCTCACGGCCGAGGTCGGCCACCACGCGGTCGATCATGCCGCTGCTGACCATGGTCTTGCCGACCCGCGCGCCCGACGGCCATCCGGGACGGTGGGCCCACAGGTAGGAGATGGCGACGGCCAGGTAGTGGTTGGGGTTCATCAGCCCGCCGTCGGGGGTCACGATGCCGTGCCGGTCGGCGTCGGCGTCGTTGCCGGTCGACACCTGGAAGGCCGTCCGGCCGGCGATGAGCGAGGCCATCGCGTACGGCGACGAGCAGTCCATGCGGATCTTGCCGTCCCAGTCGAGCGTCATGAACCGCCAGGCGGGGTCGACCTCGGGGTTGACCACGGTGAGGTCGAGCCCGTGCCGCTCGGCGATCTCGCCCCAGTACGCGACGCTGGCGCCGCCGAGCGGGTCGGCGCCGATGCGCACCGACGCGCCGCGGATCGCCTCGACGTCGATCACCGAGGGCAGGTCGTCGACGTACGCGCCGAGGAAGTCGTACCGCCCGGTGGTGTCGGCGGCCAGGGCCCGCGTGTAGGGGATCCTGCGGACCTCCTTCAGGCCGTCGGCGATCAGGGCGTTCGCCCGGTCCTGTATCCAGGAGGTGGCGTCGGTGTCGGCGGGGCCGCCGCTCGGCGGGTTGTACTTGTAGCCGCCGTCGGCGGGCGGGTTGTGGGACGGGGTGACCACCACGCCGTCGGCCAGGCCGGAGGTGCGGCCGCGGTTGTGGGTGAGGATGGCGTGCGACACCGCGGGCGTCGGGGTGTAGCCGTCCCGGTCGTCGATCAGGACGGTCACGCCGTTGGCGGCGAAGACCTCCAGGGCCGAGACCCGGGCGGGCTCGGAGAGCGCGTGGGTGTCGATGCCGAGGAAGAGCGGGCCGTCGGTGCCCTGTGCCGCGCGGTACTCGCAGATGGCCTGGCTGGTGGCCAGGATGTGCTCCTCGTTGAAGGCCGTGGCCAGTGAGGACCCGCGGTGACCCGAGGTGCCGAAGGAGACCCGCTGCTCCGCGCGGCCGGGGTCGGGGCGCAGGCTGTAGTACGCCGTCACGAGACGGGCCACGTCCACCAGGTCGGATGCCTGCGCCGGCTGCCCAGCGCGCTCGTGCACCATGAGAACTCCTCGTCTCACCGCTCTACGGTCAGGGGGGCACTACCCGCGAGAGATCCCGTTCATCCGGGAATCGCCGCTCATGGATGGCGCCTCGCGGCCGATGGTACTCAAGCGCCGCCCGGCGCCCCATCACCCGCCCGCGCCGCCGAGACGATCTTCATGGCCGCGTGGCCCGCCTCCTCGACGGCGGCGGGGATGTCGAGCACGGGATAGATCACGTGGTGCACCGTCCGGGCGCGGTCCACGATCAGGATCAGGCGCTTGAGGCGGAGGGTCTGCCCGGCGCGGAAGGTCGGCAGCCGCAGCGCCGCGGCGAACTGCGCGTCCATGTCCGACAGCAGCGGGAAGGTCAGCCCCTCGGCCCGCGCGAAGGCCTCCTGCTCGTCGGGGCGCTGGGTGCTGACGCCGTGGACGGCGACGCCCTCGGCGGCGAAGGCCGGCTGGACGTCGCGGAACAGCCGGTTCTCCAGCGTGCAGCCGACCGCGCCCGGCAGCGAGCCCCAGTAGGGCGGCAGCGGCGCGGGAACGCCGGTCGCCGGATAGGCGAACAGCACCGTGGCCGCGGCGTCCGCCACCACGTCGAGCGGCGCCGGGGACGCCTCACCGCCAGGCTTCCCGGACGCACCCGCCGGCACCGGGGACGTCTCACCGCCGGGCCTCCCGGACGCGCCCGCGGGCACCCGGGCGTCCGGCGGTGGGAGGGTGGCAGGGAGAGCGAGCGGGTGGGGGACGCGGGAGCCGAGCAAGCCGTGGACGCGGCCGGCCTCGGCGCTGTCGGGCTCGGCGGTGCCGGTGAGGGCGCCGTCGGCGAGCAGCCAGCGGTCGGCCCAGTCCTGCATCGAGATGAGCACCGGCGCGAGCGCCCGCCCGGTGCCGGTCAGGACGTACTCATGCCGCGCCGGGCCGCTCTGGTAGGGGCGCCGGTCGAGCACCTGGTGCTCGACGAGATGCCGGAGCCGTTCGGTCAGCACCTTGCGGGAGATGCCGAGCTCGGCGAGCAGCTCCTCGAAGCGGTGGTGGCCCCGCGTCACCTCGCGGACGATCAGCAGGCTCCACCAGTCGCCGATCACCGCGGCGGCCTGCGCGATCGCGCACTGGAGATCGTGCCCGCGAGGTTCCCGTGCCATGCGGCCACTTTACGCCCTCAGCGGGTCTCTGATAGAAACTAATCAGTTTCTAAAGGAGACTTATATGCTCAGCCCCCCGGCACGCGTCCTCTGGGCGACCTTTCTCCGCACCTGGACGATCACCAGGCGCGCCTATCCGTGGTCGTACTTCGTCGGCACGCTCATGCTCGGCGTGTTCACCGTCGGCCTCGCCCACCTCGGCCTCGCGGCCATCGGCGGCGGCCGGGTGGCAGGCGACTTCGCCGCCACGACCGGCTCGGCCGACTACCTCGGATACATCACCGTCGGCGCCGCGGCGTTCATGTTCACTACGCACGGCGTCCTGTGGGTGGCCAAGGCCCTCATCCAGGAGCAGCGCGAGGGGACGATGGGAGCGCTGCTGGTCGCGCCCGCCGCCCGCCTGCCCTACCTGCTCGGCTTCGCCGCGTTCGCCTTCACCGCCATCGTCCTGGAGGTGGCCGTCCTGCTCGCCTGCGCGCTGGCGCTCGGCGTGCGCCCGTCGGCGAGCGGCGCCGCGGGCGCCCTGACCGCGCTGCTCACCCTGGCCGTGGCGGTGTTCGGCATGTCCATGGTGCTGAGCGCCGCGATGATCGCCGCGGGCGAGGCGCACATCACGCAGAACACCGTGTTCTTCGCCATCGCCCTGCTGTCCGGCTTCACCTTCCCCCGCCAGGACCTGCCGGCGGCACTCCAGTGGCTCGGCGAGCCGGTGCCCACCACCGCGGCCATGGACGTCGTGCGCGGCGTCTTCACCAGCGGAACGGGCGCGCCGCCCGGCCGGCTCGCCGTCGCCCTCGCCCTCGGCTGCGCCTACGGCGTCGCCGGACTGCTGTGGCTGCCGCGCGCCGAACGGCGCGCGATGGAGAGGAGCTACTGATCCATGATCGAGACCGAGGACCTGCGCAAGGAGTTCCGCGCCGGCCGCGCCGGCATCGTGCGCCGCCGCTCCGGCCGCGCCGTCACCACCGCGGTGGACGGGCTGACCCTGGCGATCCCGCCGGGCCGGGTGACCGGCCTGCTCGGGCTGAACGGCGCGGGCAAGACCACCACCATCAAGATCATCGCCACACTGTTGCGTCAGACCTCCGGCACCGTGCGGGTGGACGGCCTCGACCCGCTCAGGGACCCGAACGCGGTGCGCCGCCGGATCAACCTCATCGCGGGCGGCGAGCGCATGGTCTACGCCCGGATGACCGGCCGGGAGAACCTGTGGTACTTCGGCCAGCTCTACGACGTGCCGCGCGGCGTGCTGCGTCCCCGCATCGACGAGCTGCTCGCCCTGGTCGGGCTGGACGCCGCCGCCGACACCGTGGTCGAACGCTATTCGCGCGGCATGGCCCAGCGGCTGTCCATCGCCCGCGGACTGATCAACGACCCCGCCTACCTGCTGCTGGACGAGCCGACCCTCGGCCTGGACGCGCCCATCGCCCGCGACCTGCGCCGCGTGGTCGCCCGGCTCGCCCGGGAGGGCAAGGGCGTGCTGCTCACCTCGCACTACCTGGCCGAGGTCGAGGAGCTGTGCCGGCACGTGTACGTCATCGGGGACGGCAGGCACCTGACGGAGGGCAGCCCCGCCGAGCTGACCGCGCGGACCGGCTGCCACCGCCGGGTGCGGGTCACCGTCGCCGGGCACTCCGCGCGGGTGGAGTCGGCCGTGGCCGCCTTCGCCGGGCGGCTCGGCGCCCGCGCCGACGTCGAGGTCGCCGAGAACGGCGACATGACCGTCTCGCTCAGCCATCCCGACGAGATCGCCGGCCCGCTGACCATGGCGATCGTGGACGCGGGCGGCACCCTGGCCGGGCTGGAGGTGGCCGAGCCCTCCCTGGAGGACGCCATCCTCACCCTCAACGACGAGGCCGGGCTGGTCACCGCATGAACGACCGCGAACCGCGCGAGAACCGGCGCGAACCGCGCGAGGAGCACCGCGAACCACGCGAGGCGCTGCCGCACTCCGCCCTGCGCCCGCACGAGGCCCTGCTGTACGGGCTGCGCCCGCCCGGCGACCCCGGACCCGCGCACGAGAGAGGCCACCCCGTGATCCGGGCGCCCCGCCGCCGACAGAAGAGGATCACGGCGCACGAGCCCACGAGCCCCTCGGCGAAGACCCCCTCAGACGGGCACGCCACCCCCTTCAGGAGCACCACGGCCGACGGGCAGGCCGTCCATTCGGAGAGGATCTCCGCCGTGGCGGCGGCCCGGCACATGGGCAGGGTGTTCGCCGCCGAGGCGCTCAAGCAGCACCGCCGCGTCTTCGGCAGCAAGCTCGTGGTGTTCTCGATGCTGATCTGGCCGCTGATGCAGCTCGCGGCCACCTACTACACGGTGCGCCCGCTCGCGGCGACGCCCGGGATCGCCGAGCGCTGGCCGCTCGCCGCCGACCCCGGACGGCTGCTGGCGTTCCTGGCCACCGGCACGCTCGGGTTCGCCTTCTTCTTCTCCCTGGTGCAGTCGGCCTGGCACTTCTCCTTCGAACGGGTGACCGGCACGCTGGAGCTGCTGTTCCTGTCCCCCGCCAACCGCCTGGCCATCGTCGTGGCCAACGGCTTCGGCGCGCTGGTGCAGAACGTCTGGCTGTTCACCTGTTTCATGGTGGCGATGTTCACCGTGCTGGACGTGGTCCACGTCGCCCACCCGGCCATGTACGCCGTGGTCTTCCTCGCGCTGCTGGTGCCGGCCGTCGCCTGGGGGGCCTTCCTGAACTCCCTGCTCATCTTCTCCCGGGACTCGGCGTTCCTCTACACGCTGCTGGACGACCCGATGTGGTTCGCCGCCGGGGTGCGCCTGCCGCTGTTCGCGTTGCCGGGATGGGTGCGGGCGGCCGGCTCGGTGCTCCCGCTCACCGGCAGCCTGGTCGTCGTGCGAGGCGCCCTGCTCGACGGGCGCACTCTGGCCGGCCTGGCGCCCGACCTGCTGGCGCTGGGCGCGCTCTCGGCGCTGCTGGTGCTGGCCGCCGTCGTGGCGCTGCGTCTGGGCGAGGCCACCGCCCAGCGCACGGGACGCCTCAAACTATTCTGATCGCGGCCAGAGCGATCGGCGCCGTCCACCCCCACCGGCACCCTGGCCGCCGGCTCCGCCCGACCACCCGCGACGCCCGGAGTGACCATGTACATCCCCCGGCATTTCGCCGCCCCCGGCCCCGCCGCCGTCGCCGAGCTGCTCGGGCGCGCCGGAGCCTCGGACCTGATCACCATGACCCCCGGCGGCATGGTCGCCACCCTCGTGCCGTTCGTGTTCGACCCCTCCGCCGGGGAACACGGGGCCCTGCTCGGGCACCTGGCCCGCAACAACGAGCAGTGGCGGCACGCCGGCGGCGGCACCGAGGCGCTGGTGATCGTCCGGGGGCCCGACGCCTACGTGTCCCCATCGTGGTACGCCGCCAAGCGCGAGCACGGCCGGGTCGTGCCCACCTGGAACTACGTGACGGCCCACGTCTACGGCCGGCTGGTCGCCCACGACGACCCCGCCTGGACCGGGGCGCTGGTCAGGCGCCTGACCGACGAGCACGAGTCGCGGCGCCCGGCGCCGTGGTCGGTGGACGACGCCCCCGACGCCTACATCCAGGGGCAACTGCGGGCCATCGTGGGGGTCGAGGTCGTCATCACCCGCATCGAGGCCAAGTGGAAGCTCAACCAGAACCGCGGCCGGGACGACGTCGAGGGCGTGGTCGCCGGCCTGCTCGACGGCTCGGAGTCCGACCGCGCGACGGCCGGGGCCATGCGCGAGGCGGCCGCCATGCGCGAGGCGGAGACCATGCGCGAGGCGGAGACCATGCGCGAGGCGGAGACCACCCGGGAGGCGGCGGCTCTGCGCGAGGCGGCGGCCCAGGACTGACCCCTGCCCGGCCGCCCCCGGCCGCGTCAGGCCTCGTCAGGCCGCGTCAGGCCGTGCCCTGCTCCAGGTGGCGCTCCAGGGAGGCGACCTTGGAGGTCATGGCGTCGCTCACCCCTTGGCGCACGTCCGCCTTGAGCACCAGGCTCACCCTCGGCGCGACCTCGGCGACGGCCTCGACGGCGCGCCTGACGACGTCCATCACCTCTTCCCACTCGCCCTCGACGGTGGTGAACATCGCGTCGGTGCTGTTGGGCAGGCCGCTCTCGCGGACGACGCGGACGGCCCGCGCCACAGGTTCGGCGACGCCCTCGCCCACGCCGAGGGGGGTCACCGAGAAGGCTACGATCATCTATCCATTGTCGAGGGCGACCAGCGGCGCCGGGTAGCCGGGTACCGGCCTGGGCAGCTTCCACGGCTCGTGGACCGCCTCCGCCGGCAGGCCGGCCAGCTCGGGGACGTACCGCCGGACGTACTCGCCGTCGGGGTCGAACTTCTTGGCCTGCCGGACGGGGTTGAGCACCCGGTTCGGCCGGGTGTCGTTCCCCGTGCCGGCCACCCACTGCCAGTTGCCCCAGTTGTCGGGGATGTCGGCGTCCAGGAGCAGGTCGGCGAAGTGCTCGCCGCCGATGCGCCAGTGGACCTTCAGCCGCCGGGTCAGGTAGGAGCCGGTGATGAGCCGGGCGCGGTTGTGCATCCATCCCTCGGCCGCGAGCTGGCGCATTCCGGCGTCCACGATCGGCAGCCCGGTCCTGCCCTCGCGCCACGCCTGCGCGGCCTCCCCGTCGTCGTTCCAGTCGACCTGGCGCTCGCGGTAGTCGCGCCGCGGCAGGTCGGGGAAGGCGAGCGCGACCTGGTAGTAGAAGTCGCGCCAGCAGATCTGCCGCACGAAGGCGTCGCCGCCGTGCCGGCCCTCCGCGCGCGCGGCGACCTCCGACGGCGACACGCACCCGAAGCGCAGGTAGGGGCTCAGCATGGAGGTCCGCTCGCGCGGCAGGTCGTCGTGGCCCTCGGCGTACCCGGCCAGGCCGTGCGCCAGCCAGTGCTCCAGCCGCCCGCGCCCGGCCGTCTCGCCGCCCGGCAGCATGCCGTGCGGCGGGCCGGGAGGCGGCAGCTCCCCCGGCTCCACGCCCGGGGCCAGGCTCACCGCGTCCGGCGCCGGCAGGACGGGCCTGCGGGCGGCGCCCGACCAGGCCCGCCAGTACGGCGTGAACACGCGATAGTGGTCTCCGCCGGTGGGCTGGAGCGCGCCGGGCGGCACCACGGTGACGCCCGGGAACAGGCGCAGGAGCAGCCGGTGGGCGGCGCACGCCTCGGCCAGGCGGCGCTCGCGCCGGCGGGCGTAGGCGCTGACGTCGGCGGAGGTGAACACCGCCTCCGCCCCCAGCTCTGCGGCCAGTCGCATCGTCTCCTCCACCGGGTCGCCCCGGCGCACCACCAGGTCGCCGCCGCGCTCGCGCAGCGACGCGCGCAGGTCCTGTAGCGCCTCGTTCAGGAACCTCTGGCGGCCGCGCGCCCGTATCGCCGGATCCTGCACGAACAGCGGCACCACCGACCGGGCCCGCGCGCAGGCCTCGGCCAGCGCCGGGTGGTCGTGCACACGAAGATCTCTGGTGAGCAGCACGATGACGGTCTCCACACCTGTGCCTTCGCGCGATCACCGCGGCCGGTTGCGTCCAGCGGCACCCGTCGTTGCGAAGTACCAGGCGAGGAGGGCGCCCCGCTGCCCCGCCCGCGGCGGGCGGCGAGGCGGGCGGACGGATGGACGACGAGAGCGGCCGGCGGGGCACCGAGAGCGAGCCGCCGGAAGAGGCGTCACCGGGCTTCGGCATCGGCGCGGTCGCCCGGCGTCTGGGCGTGCCGGCGCCCACCCTGCGCACCTGGAACCTGCGCTACGGCATCGGCCCGAGCCACCGCAGCCCCGGCGGGCACCGCCGCTACGACGCCGCCGACCTGGTGCGCCTTGAGGAGATGAGCCGGCTGGTCAAGGCGGGCGTCCCCCCGGCCGAGGCCGCACGGTCGGCGCTGCGGCACCCCGGCACGGCCGCACCCCCCGAGGAGCGGGCCGCGCAGGCGCCGGGGCACCCCGGCATGGTCGTACCGGCCCAGGAACGGGCCGCGCAGACGCCGCCGCGGGACACGGCGGTCCCGGGCGTGACCGCTCTGTCCCGCGCCGTGCTGAACCTTGACGACCACGCGGTCACCGCGTGCCTGCACGCCGCGCTGGATCGGCAGGGGGTCGTCTGGACCTGGGAGCGGCTGGTCCAGCCGGTGTTCGCGGCGATCACCCGGCGTCAGGAGAGATCGGGGGCCGGCATCGAGATCGAGCACCTGTTCTCCGAGCGGCTGCTGAGCGCGCTGATCCGGCGGTCCGCGCGGCCCGAGCGGCCGATCCACCCCCGTCCCGTCCTGCTGGCCTGCGCGGAGGAGGAGCAGCACACTCTGCCGGTGCACGCGCTCGCCGCCGCGCTGACCACCGCCTACCGCCTGGAGACGCGCGTCCTCGGCGCCCGCACCCCCTACGCCGCGCTGGCCGAGGCGATGCGGCGCGTCGGGCCGCTGGCGGTGTTCGTCTGGTCCCAGGTCGGCACGACGGGCGACCCCGCGCCGCTGCGTTCCCTGCCGGCGCTGCGCCCGGCCAGCCGGATCTTCGTCGGCGGCCCCGGCTGGTGGGACGGCGGGCTGCCGCCGGGCGTCACCCGCGTCGCCTCGCTCCGCGAGGCGCAGGCGCGGATCCGCGCCGTCCTCGGCCCCTGACCCCGCCATCCTCGGTCCCTGACCGCGCCGCCCTCGGGCCCTGACCGGGTCACCTCTCCACAGCAGCGGCTCCGGCTTTGCCCAGTCGTGGAACGCGCATGCCCGCTCTTGGTTGTGCGGGCGACGATGGGCACATTGAATAAGTTATGAATAGGTTTTCGACCGTGAGGTGGGTTGTCATGGCGGGCACGCTCGGCGTACGGCTGGCGCGAGGCGAAGAGGCCGCGCTGGCGGAGTGCTACCGCGCCCATGCCGGGCTGGTCGCCTCCTACCTGCGCAAGTTCGTCCCCCCGCAGGACGTCGAGGACGTCCGGCAGGTGGTCTTCTCCGAGGTCTGGCGCTCGCGCCACCGGTACGACCCCGGCCGCAGCCTGGAGGCGTGGCTGCTCGGCATCGCCCGCAACCGCGCCATCGACCACCTGCGGGTCCGCACGCTCACGACCGTCCCCCTGGAGAGCGTGATCGAACCATCCGGCGGGGACGGCCGGGACATGGCCGACACGCTGGGCCGCCGCGACCAGGTGCGCAGGGCGCTCGCCGTGCTGCCCGGCCCGCAGCGCGAGGCGATCGAGCTGGCCTACTACGCCGACCTCACCCAGCGCGAGATCGCCGAACGGCTCGCCGTGCCCCTCGGCACCGTCAAGGCCCGCACGGCGCGCGGCCTGCGCCGCCTGTCGACGATCCTGTCCTCGGCCGCCGCCTGAACCGCCGGCCACCCCCTGACGGGCCGCGCGGCGCCCGGCGGGCTCCCCACGCCCGGCCGGGACGGCACGTCCCGCCCGGTCAGGCGGGACGGACGATGGCGACGGTGTGCGGCGGCAGGGACAGGCCCTCGTCGGCGAAGCCCACCTTGGGGTCGGAGGCCAGCAGGACGGCGCCGCTCGCGACGGGGACCGTGACCGGGGCGTCCCCCAGGTTGGCCGCCACGCGGTGCGCGCCGCGGTGGACCACGATCCAGCGGCCCTCCTCGCTCACCTCCACCGCCACCCGGTCCAGCCGGGGATCGGCCAGGTCGGGACACGACCTGCGCAGGGCGATCAGGTCGCGGTACCAGGCCAGCAACTCGGCGTGCGCCGGCGACGACGGCTCGTCCCAGTCGAGCTTGGAGCGGTGGAAGGTGGCCTCGTCCTGCGGGTCGGGCGCCTTGGACCCCCAGTCGTCGTAGCCGTGCCCGAGGAACTCCCGCTCTCTGCGCTCGCTCTCACCCTGCGCCAGGTGCGGCTCGATGTGGTCGGTGAAGAACAGGAACGGCGTGCTCGCGCCCCACTCCTCGCCCATGAACAGCATCGGGGTGAACGGTGAGGTCAGCAGCAGGCCCGCGCCGACCTTGAGCGCCTCGGCCGGCATCCGGTCGCCCATGGCCCGGTTGCCGATCTGGTCGTGGTTCTGCAGGCCGCACACGAACCGGTGCCCGGGGACGCGCAGGCGGTCCACGGGCCGGCCGTGGGTGCGCCCGCGGAAGGTGGAGTAGGTGCCGTCGTGCAGGTAGGCCGAGGTGAGCACCTTGGCCAGCACGTCCATGGGCCCGAAGTCGCAGTAGTACCCGTGGCGCTCGCCGGTCAGCGCGGAGTGCAGGGCGTGGTGCACGTCGTCGTCCCAGACCGCGGCCAGGCCGTACCCGCCCGCCTCGCGCGGGGTGACAAGGCGGGGGTCGTTCATGTCGGACTCTGCGATCAGCGTCAACGGCCGTCCGAGCGCGGCCGACAGCCCGTCCACCTCGGTCGCGAGCTCCTCCAGGAAGTGCACGGCCCGCTTGTCGTGGAAGGCGTGCACGGCGTCCAGGCGCAGGCCGTCCATGTGGTAGTCGCGCAGCCACTGCACCGCGTTGCCGATGAAGTACCGGCGCACCTCGTCCGACCACGCGCCGTCCAGGTTCACCGCCTGCCCCCAGAAGGAGGAGGCCGACTCGTGGAGGTAGGGGCCGAACTGGGCGAGGAAGTTGCCCGAGGGGCCGAGATGGTTGTAGACCACGTCCAGCAGCACGCCGATGCCCGCCTGGTGACAGGCGTCCACCAAGCGCTTGAGACCGTCCGGCCCGCCGTACTCCTCGTGCACGGCGTACAGGTCCACCCCGTCGTAGCCCCAGTTGTGGCGCCCGGGAACGGGCGGGACGGGCAGCAGTTCGACGAAGTCGACGCCCAGCGCCACCAGGTGGTCCAGCCTGCCGATCGCCGCGTCGAAGGTGCCCTCGCGGGTGAAGGTGCCGACATGCAGCTCGTAGATCACCGAACCGGGAAGCTGGCGCCCCCGCCACGCCCGGTCGCCCCAGGTGTACCGGTCGTGCTCGTAGACGCGGCTCGGCCCGAAGACGCCGTACGGCTGGCGCCGGGTGCGCGGATCGGGGAACGCCTCGCCGCCGTCGACGCTGAAGGCGTAGTCGGTGCCGTGGCCCGCGCCCGGCACCTCCGCCGACCACCATCCGCCCTCGCCGCGGACCATCGGATGCCGTTCGGACCTGTCGATCTCCACCTCGACGCGGCCGGCCGTGGGCGCCCAGACCTCGAACATGTTCCTCCCCGTGGATTCGGCGCGGCCCCGCCGCATCGGCGGGGCTCGCCTGCTATTCCTTTTCCAGCAACGCCACGGGATAACGCCCCAGAAGGTGCGCGAATGGGATGCGGCCGGTGTGCCGGGCGCCGGTGAGCAGGTCGCGCCAGCGCCCCGGCGGCAGCGTGAGGGTGGCGCCACCCCATCCGCCGCGGCGCGAAAGGCCGGCGGGCAGCCGGGTGGCCACCGCCACGGCTCGGTCACCACGGGCGAAGGCGATCGCGTGGTCGCGTCCCGAGCCGGACTCCCCGGTGGAGATCGGGACGTAGGGGGCCGCCACGTCGAGCCGCTTGCGCAGCCGCAGCGCCGAGGTGGTCACCAGGAACTTGGCGGCGTCCCAGCTACCGGTGTCCGGTGCCGCCGGCAGCGATCGCCGGTAGGCGAAGTCCACCGGCCGCCGGTTGTCCGGGTCGACCAGCGAGAAGTCGGTGGTCTCGCTGCCCTGGTACACGTCGGGGATGCCCGGCATCATCAGTTGCACGAGCTTCTGGCCCAGGGAGTTGACCCTGGCGTACCGGTCGACGCGCTCGGTGAAGGCCGCGACCGACGGCCCGCAGACGTCGATCGCCCGCGCCGCGAAGTCGCGCACGCCCTTCTCGTAGGCGGCGTCCGGGCTGATCCACGAGATGGAGGTCTTGGCCTCCCTGGCCGCCTTGTACAGGTAGTCGCTGAAGCGCTCCACGCTGATCGGCCAGGCCGCCATGAGGTTCTGCCAGGCGAAGTAGTCGAGCTTGGGGTCGAAGGACACCCGCTCGGACCAGCCGGCGACCGCCTCGGCCCACTCCTGGTGCAGCTCCGACAGCACCGCGAGCCGCGCGCGGACGTCCTCCGAGCGCTTGGTGTCGTGGGTGGACAGCGTGGTCATCGTGTACGGCGCCATGCCGGCGCAGTAGGCGTGGAACTCCTCGGCCGGCACGCCGAACCGGTCGGGCTCGCCGCCGACCTCGTTGAGACAGGCCAGCGGGTACCAGCGGTACAGGGCGGTGTCCTCCACCCCCTTGGCCATGACCGGGCCGCAGGTCTGCTGGAAGCGGGTCACCGTCTCGGCGGGGCCGGACAGGACCAGCTCGACGGCGCGCTCGACGGCGGCCGGGTCGGCGTGCCGGGCCGCGCGCGCCCCCGCCTCGCGCAGAAGCCGGACGGTCTCGGCGGGCGGCCGCTCGCCGGGCACCGCGTAGGCGCGGTACACGGGCATGGCGGCCAGCAGCTCGACCATCGCCTCGCGCAGCTCGGGGTGCTCCCGGGTGAGCCGCTCGACCTCCCCGGTGAAGAACTGGGCCAGCACCTGCTTCTTGGCCTCGTAGCGCACCGTCTCGTAGTCGCGGGGGAAGGCGGTGTGCCGGACGAACAGCTCCAGCAGCGGCTCGGCGCCCGCCGGGTCGACGAACAGCCGGGTCACCATGTTGAGCGCGTCGTACCCCGTGGTGCCGTCGCACGCCCAGTCGTCCGGCAGCCGCTCGTCGTCGATCAGGATCTTCTCGGCGACCGTCCACACCGGGGCCAGCTCGCGCAGCCGGGCGAGATAGCCGCGCGGGTCGGCCAGCCCGTCGGGATGGTCCACCCGCAGCCCGCTGATCACGCCCTCGGCGACCAGCGACAGGATCACCTCGTGCGTCGCCTCGAAGACCTCGGGGTCCTCGACTCGCAGGCCGATCAACGAGGAAACGTCGAAGAACCGCCGGTAGCCGGGCGGCCGCCGCCACGGCACCAGCCGGTAGTGCTGGTCGGCCAGGCGCCCGTCGCTGCCCGGCCGCACCGGGAACAGGTGGTCGTAGTAGCGCAGCACGTCGCCGTCGGCCACCACCTCGGCCTCCAGGTCGGTCTCGTCGCCCAGCACGGGCATGGCGACCTTGCCGCCGCCGCCCTGCCAGTCGATGTCGAACCACCGCGCCGAACCGGCCTGCGGCCCGTGCGCCAGCACGTCCCAGAGGCGGGCGTTGCCCGACTCGGGGACGGGCACCGTCATGTGGTTCGGCACGATGTCCACGACCAGGGGCAGGCCCGCCGCCGCCAGGCTCCGCAACCCCTCCACCCCGCCGAACTCCGCCCTGACCCGCGTGTGGTCGGTCACGTCGTATCCGTGCTCGGACGAGGGGACCGCCTGCAGGATCGGCGAGAGGTACAGGTGGCTCACGCCCAGCTCGGTCAGGTAGCCGACCAGGGCCTTCGCCTCCCCGAACCCGAAGCGGGGGGTGAGCTGGAGCCGGTAGGTCGCCGTGGGCTTGGCCGGTTCGGTCACGTCGTGTTCCTTCGCGGGTGTCTCGTCGGGCATGCCGGAGCGGGCGCGGCGTGGTCAGGCGCGGCGCAGGACCCGCACCGATCGGCCTTCCACCGGCACCTCCTCCTTGGCGCGGTAGAGCTTGGTGTCGATGGCGATGGGCACCGCGGTGTCGATCTCCGGGACCCAGGCGTCGCCGAAGTCCTTGGGGATCGTGAACTGGATGGTCTCGTGATGGGCGTTGAACATCAGCAGGAAGGAGTCGTCCACGACCCGCCGGCCGCGCCGGTCGGGCTCGGTGATGGCCTCCCCGTTGAGGAACACGCACAGCGAGCGGGCGTAGCCGTTGTGCCAGTCGGCGTCGGCCATCTCGCCGCCGCCGGGGGTGAGCCAGGCGATGTCGCTCAGGTCGTCGCCCGACCCGCGGACCGCGCGGCCGAAGAAGAAGCGCCTGCGCCGGAACACCGGGTGGTCGCGCCGCAGCCGTGCCAGCCGCTGGGTGAACTCCAGCAGCAGCCAGTTCTCCTTGATGTCGGACCAGTCGACCCAGCTGATCTCGTTGTCCTGGCAGTAGGCGTTGTTGTTGCCCTGCTGGCTGCGGCCCAGCTCGTCGCCGTGGGAGAGCATCGGCACGCCCTGCGACAGGAACAGCGTGGTGAGGAAGTTGCGCTTCTGCTGCTCGCGCAGCGCCTCCACGGCCACGCCCGCGGCGCCCTCCTCGCCGCAGTTCCACGACCGGTTGTCGTCGGTGCCGTCGCGGTTGCCCTCGCCGTTGGCCTCGTTGTGCTTGTGGTTGTAGGACACCAGGTCCTGCAGAGTGAAGCCGTCGTGGCAGGTGACGAAGTTGATGGACGCCGCGGGGCGCCGGCTGTCGTCCTGGTAGAGGTCGCTGGAGCCGGTGAGCCGCGAGGCGAACTCCGGCAGCGCGGCCGGCTCGCCGCGCCACATGTCGCGGATCGTGTCGCGGTAGCGGCCGTTCCACTCGGTCCAGCGGGGCGGGAAGTTGCCCACCTGGTAACCGCCCGGCCCGACGTCCCACGGCTCGGCGATCAGCTTGACCTGGCTGAGCACCGGGTCCTGCTGGACCAGGTCGAAGAAGGCCGACAGCCGGTCGACCTCGTGCAGCTCCCGGGCCAGCGTCGAGGCGAGGTCGAAGCGGAAGCCGTCGACGTGCATCTCGATGACCCAGTAGCGCAGCGAGTCCATGATCATCTGCAGCGTGTGCGGCGAGCGCATGAGCAGGCTGTTGCCGGTGCCGGTGGTGTCCATGTAGTAGCGCTGGTCGTCGTCGACGAGCCGGTAGTAGGCCTCGTTGTCGATGCCGCGCATGCTGAGCGTCGGCCCGAGGTGGTTGCCCTCGGCCGTGTGGTTGTAGACGACGTCGAGGATGACCTCGATGTTCGCCTCGTGCAGGGCCTTGACCATGGCCTTGAACTCCAGCACCTGCCCGCCCCGCTCGCCGGAGCTGGAGTAGGCGTTGTGCGGGGCGAAGAAGCCGATGGTGTTGTAGCCCCAGTAGTTGGTCAGCCCGCGCTGCTGGAGGGTGTCGTCGGTGACGAACTGGTGCACCGGCATCAGCTCGACCGCGGTCACCCCGAGCCCCGTCAGATGGTCGATGATCTCCGGGTGCCCGAGCGCGGCGTAGGTGCCCCTGATGCGCTCGGGGATGCGCGGATGCTGGATCGTCAGGCCGCGGACGTGCGCCTCGTAGATCACCGTGTCGTGGTACGGCGTCGCGGGCGGCCGGTCGTGGCCCCACCCGAAGAACGGGTTGACCACGATGGACTTCGGCACGAACGGCGCCGAGTCGGTGTCCTCGCGGCTGTCGGGGTCGCCGAAGCGGTAGCCGTAGACGGCCTGGTCCCACTTCACACTCCCCTCGATCGCCTTGGCGTAGGGGTCGAGCAGCAGCTTGCTCGGATTGCAGCGCTGGCCGCGCGCCGGGTCGTAGGGCCCGTGGACGCGGTAGCCGTAGCGCTGGCCAGGGCCGATGCCGGGCAGGTAGCCGTGCCACACGAAACCCTCGCACTCGGTGAGGGGTACGCGCTCCTCCTTGTTGTCCTCGTCGAAGAGGCAGAGCTCCACACGCTCGCCCACCTCGGTGTAGAGCGCGAAGTTCGTGCCCGCGCCGTCGTATGTAGCCCCGAGCGGATAGGGGTCGCCGGGCCAAATCTCGATCATGTCACCACCCGGATAGGGATTTGCCCCATGTTCTCCTGACCATGCCGACCAGCGCAGCTCAGTGCGCCAGATCACTTCTCACAGGAGGACATCGTGCGCTGTATGAATGTGACCTGCTGTCCGCGACGCCGCGCCGACCCTGTCACCCGTGCGATCCGCGCAGTCCGTGCCAGGCTACTTGACCCGCAGGTCGAGGCCGTCGGGGACACTCGGGCGGTAACAGGGCGGTCACACGACTCGGTCACGGCTGGGGACCTGCCGCAGGCGCGGCACATTAAACAACCCTGACCACAGGAACACCTGGAGTCGGCCGCCGCAGGGCCCATGCGGGCGGCGATCCGGCCGGACTGAACGGCGACCCGGCGGGCCGGCGGCGCGGTCCGGAGCGGCGTCAGGCCCCCGGCACGGTCGCGCCGTACCGGGTCAGGCGCTCTTCCTGGCGGCCGGAGGCGGCTCGAAGAAGTTGAGCAGCCCTTCCCCCTTGCAGGTGCGGCACGGACGGCCGCTCTCCCCCCTGCCGTTCCCCCCGCAGGTGCAGCACACGACCACCCGGTCGAACCGGGGGTCGCGGTAGGTGTGGCGCGTCCGGCGCCGGACGATCGCCCATCCCTGCACCCACGCGAAGCCGTCGATCTCAGCGAAGAAGGCGTCGCTGAGCTCCCAGTTACGGGCGAGGGCGTGTTCGCGCATGTGGGTCCACAGGGTGGTGGCGATCCCGGCGGGGCTCACATTCATAGGGATCGGTCCTCTCGCGGTGGTCGGGAGCCGGTCGATGCCCCCACCACCGGACCCGGCCTCAACGCGCCCCCGGGAACGCCACCCGTCCGCCGCCCGCCTCGCGGCCCGGCCCTCCCCCTCCCGCAGGGGACGGCCACCCCGCGAGGAGGCGGCTCTTAGGGAGTGACGTCCTCTCTGTAGGGGCTAACCTTACGTTTACCCGGGTTGATGCCAAGAGCAACCGCCATTGGCAATTGCCACAGGAAAGTATCTCCGGCGAACACCTTGCTGCCCATAGGGCATGAGTAGTGTGCGCCCTAACAGTACGGAGGAGACTCGGCATCAGCGGTGACCGCGCATCCGAGAAGGCGATCACCGCGCCGAGGCGAGGTGAGCAGGTCATGGCCGGGATCAATCCGTCGCTCCGACACCATGAGGTCGCCACCCGGCTGCGCGCGCTGCGGATGGACGCCGGTCTCACCATGAAAGAGGCGGCGCAGAGGCTCGAGTGCTCGGTGGCCAAGATCAGCCGCCTGGAGACCGCCGCGCGCGGCGTCATCCCGCGGGACGTGCGCGACCTGTGCGCCATCTACGGCGCCGACCCGGCCGAGGCGGCCGTCCTGATAGCGATGGCCCGCGAGGCGCGCGCGTCGGAGTGGTGGGAGGAATACCCCGACGAGAAATTCCGCGCCTACATCGGCCACGAGGCGGACGCCGTCGCGATCTTCTCTTACGACACCGGCATATTTCCCGGCATCGTGCAGACGTCCGGCTACGCCCGCGCCATCATCAAGGGAGTGGCGGGCAGAATAAGCGCCGAAACCCTGGCCAAGCGCGTCGAGTTGCGGATGCGCCGGCAGGACATCCTGCACAAGAAAGACCCGCCGCGCCTGCACATCATCGTCGACGAGTCGGCCCTCCACCGCCGGGTCGGCGACGAGAGGGTAATGTACGAACAATTGTCGCACCTGCTGGAGCTCTCGGGGCGCCACCGCATGTCGTTGCAGGTCATCCCCTTCAGCGCGGGCGCCCACAAGGGGCTCGACCAGACCTTTACCATGCTAGAAATGGCCGACCCCATTCCCGACGTCATATATCAGGAAGTTGGGGGGCGAATCGAGTACTTCCGTAAAGAGAAGGAACTGCAGGCTTACCGTGACCTCATCGGCCATCTGAGCACCGTGGGCCTCGGGCAAGACGGCTCCCGCACGCTCATCGAGGAAGTGTCGCAGAAATACAGATCCTGATCAAGCGGGGCGAACGGACCCCTCGATGATCTTCTGATGGCATAATGCCGGATATGGACGCCCTCTTGGGTGATCCTGTCACTTCGACGACCATCAGAGGAATCCATGAGGTTCTCATCATCATGGCACGATACCGGCGTCCGATGGCGCTCGGCCAGCCAGTGCAACACCGAACATTGTGTCGAGGTCGCCGCCACCGGCGGTCACATAGCGATTCGCGATTCTAAGGATCCCAGCAGTCCGGTGCTCGTCTACACCGAGGACGAGTGGCAGGCATTCATTGACGGAGCCAAGAAGGGCGAGTTCGACCTGCAACGCTTCCTCGATTAGCAAAAGATCGCGAAAACAGCCGGAGGCGGTCACAATGGCCCGTCTCCGGTCTTTCGTATCAGCAGTTTTCCCGCCTTCTTCGCCGCGTATAACGTACTCCCGAGAGCGATCATCAAAACTACATATCGTGAAGTCGATGATTGACGCCGTCGACCGACCGGGTACCCTCCGCTAGAGGAACGTAGATTCATCTGCAGGGCCTCGGCTACGGCCTTCGCATACTCGTCCTCGACAATACGGAAGAACTTCCGCTCCCTTCTTGTCCCCCGCGTCCCCAGCCTCCACGAATCCCGACCAGCCCGCCACCATTCGCGCATGAATTCCCGCCGAAACGAAGGAGCCAGACACTCGCCACGCAATGATTCCTCATGGACAATTCGAGATTCGAAAGCCATTCGATAATAGTTCATCTGCAGGGCCGCATATATACGTCGCTTAGCCTCCTCTGGGGTTATGACTTTTGATGGACCAACCATCGTCATATAGAGACTTGTGTCATCAGCCGCCATCGTCAGCAACTTCATATGATAGCCCCGCACCACTTGGATCCTGTTGATTCTGGCCTCTCCGGCCTGAATGACTAACGAAATAGTCAGAGCCACAAATGCCAATGCAGAGAACAATGCAGCAATTGTGCCATACGTCTCTCCGATAGCACTCAGTCTCTCCCAGTCCAGCTCTTGCATGGAGCCAATAGCGGTCAGATCATCGATGAGGACCGGGGATGCCACGACAAGCAGCAGGCCGACCACACATAAGACAGGCACACTGAACGCCTGCACCGCCTTGCGAACACTCATGCGCACTCAACTCCGAACCGCCCGAATGTTGCTCACACGCGTCACCATCCCGCCCTGCCATCCTGCTACCCGCTTGGCCGCTCGACAGAAATGCTATCGAGTAGCCGCTTACGCCCCTAGTGGTTCGCTCTGCACATCGACGATTATGACACTACGCCCGGGAAGGGATCGCCTCCTTCGCAATAATGCCGATCACCTTTGGTTTGCATCACGATCTCCGGGTAACCGGATACCTGTGGCTCACGACACTCCCCCGGAGGACCCTGAGATGGGTGGATTCAAGAAGTTCCTGATGCGCGGCAACCTGGTCGAGCTGGCCGTGGCGGTGGTCGTCGGAGCCACTTTCAGCGGCCTGGTGCAGGCGCTGGTGGCCGACCTGATCACGCCGCTGATCGGCGCGGTGACCGGCGGACGCAACCCCGACTTCTCCAAGTACTCCTTCACCCTCAACGGGGCGCAGTTCAAGTACGGGGATTTCGTCAACCACCTGCTCACCTTCCTGATCATCGCCGCGGTGATCTACTGGCTCGTGGTGATGCCGATGACCCGGCTGATCTCCTACCTCGACCGGGACAAGGCGAGCACCGAGAAGAAGTGCCCCGAGTGCCTGAGCGACATCCCCGTCGAGGCGCGCCGCTGCGCCTTCTGCACCGCCGAACTCGTCACCGTCCCGGCCGACGACCGCCCGCCGGCGTGAGACCCGCCGGAGTGGTCCCATCGGCGTGAGACCCGTCCCATCCTCGAAGGAATAGGGGGCATCGCCGGCGGGTTGTGGGGGTTGTGAGTGATCTGACCCTGGTGTCGCCCGTGGCGGGTCGAGCGTCCCTGTGTCGATCCTGTACCTGGCGCCGTTGGAGTGGGGGACACGCCGGGTGACGCACGCAGCAGGAGCACCGAGCCGGCCCGCGGGGCCGAGGAGTGGGCCACCACCGGTTGTGGGTGGCCCGGCCGGGCCGGGCGCTTCTTCGGTGACGCCCATCCCGCCGGCGACCCGTTCGAGACCTCTTCGAGCTGATCGCCAATGCCTGCGGCATGAAGGACATCAGCCACTAAAGCCCTCTTAGAGCAACCAACCGCCCATATCACCCATAGAGCGACTAACGCCGATAGACGTCTCAGGCCGGATGGAACGGAACAACCACCCACCAGAGACTTGAGGTAACGCTGCGGTAACACTTGCGCCCGCGCGGGCCTCTCGCCCGCGCGGCCACAGGCATGTCCGAGGGTGGCTGAGCAGGTCTGTGGCCTACGACGCTCCCCGCCACCGCCCCGCCGGGCGGCCCGTCCGACCCCTGCCGGACAGGAATCTCTGACAGGGACCTTTCTTCGCATGGAATATGTCCGTAACATCGCCTCCAGACCGGGCGTGGAACATTTACCGGAAACATCTGTTGACACGCAAGAAACACTGTTATTGTAATGGGAGCGCTCCCACGCCTTCGCGATATACCTTGAAAGCGGAGGAAGCCGGATGGCTGACCAGCCCACGCTTGCCCAGGTAGCAGCCGAAGCAGGGGTCTCCCCCGCCACGGCCTCACGAGTGCTCACCGGCTCCGTCCGCGTGAGCACCTCCACTCGCCGTCAGGTCCACGACGCCATGTCACGTCTTGGTTACGTACGGCATCGCGCGCCGCGGGGAACGTCCGCCCGGCGGTCCGACCAGCTTGTCGCGGCCGTCATCTGCGAACACACCCAGCGCATGTTCTCCGAACCCTTCTACGCACGGCTGCTCTCGGCGGCGGACGAGGTGTTCACCAGCTATGGGGTGCCTTTCGTCGTGATGAACGCCACGCCGGCCACCTCGACGATCGCCGCCCCACCGCTGGTGACGGGCTCCTTCGACGGCGTCCTGCTCGCGGGCGCCCGCGAGCGACATCCTCTGGCCGTCACCCTGGCCGCGTCCGGCATCGCGGTGCGCAGCGCCGGCCGTCCACCGGACGGCATCGAGCTGCCGTTCGTCGACATGGACAACATGGACGGGGCGCGCCAGGCGGCGGAACACCTGCTGCTCACCAACCGCAGGGCGATCACCGTGATCGCCGGGCCGCCCACGCTGCCCGGCGCCCGCGACCGCCTCGACGGTTTCCTGCGGACGCTGCACGCGGCGGGGATGAACGACGTCCCGGTCGCCTACGGCGACTTCACCCACGCCTCTGGGGCGCACGCCATGCAGTGGCTGCTTCAGCGGTCGCCGCACCTGGACGCGGTGTTCGCCGCCTCCGACCCGATGGCCGCCGGCGCCATGCAGGCACTGCGGCGCGCGGGCCGGCGGGTGCCGGACGACGTGGCCGTGGTCGGGTTCGACGACGCTCCCCTCGCCCGGCACACCTCGCCTACGCTGACCACCGTGCGGCAGCCGGTCGAGGAGATGGCCGTGCTCGCCGCGAGGATGCTGCTCATGTCGATCACTTCGGAGGATGACGTCCCGCACGGCAACCCCATACTTCCCACGGAGCTGGTGGTACGTGAATCAACTTGATTCGGGGGGCATGCAGGAAGGCGATGTGCTCACGCGCCGCTATCGGCTCGTCGAGCAGATCGCCTCCGGGGGGATGTCCGCCATCTGGCGGGCCTTCGACCAGTCATTGCACCGTACCGTCGCGATCAAGGTTCTCGACGGCTGCGTCGGCGGTGACCACGGCGGGCGAGACCTGATCCGGAGGGAGGCGCGGGCGACCGCCCGCCTCATCCACCCGGACGCGATCGAGGTGTACGACTACGGGGAGACGGTCACCGCCCGGGGCAGGCTCGCCGCGTACGTCGTGATGCGCCTGCTCGACGGGCGGCCGCTGTCGGAGCGGATCTGCGAGGAGGGCCCCCTGCCCTGGCGGGAGGCGGCGGTCATCGGAGCCCGTGTGGCGATGGTGCTCGCGGCCGCCCACCAGCGCGGCATCGTCCACCGGGACGTCACCGCGGAGAACGTGCTGCTCACTCTTGAGGGCGCCAAGCTCCTGGACTTCGGCATCGCGGCGTTCGTCGGGGAGGAGGTCGACCAGAGGCTGGCCGACTTCGGCACGCCTCCTTACGTGGCGCCGGAACGCCTCACGAGCTCCAGCGTCCATCCCGCCGTCGACGTGTACGCGCTCGGTGTGCTGATGTACGCGATGCTCACCGGCGAGCACCCCTACCCGGAGACGACGTGGGAGGCGCTGGAGGCGGCGCACCGCACCGGTCCGCCGCCCGTCCCGCGCGCGCCCGGCCTGCCGCAGGAGGTGGCCGACCTCTGCGCGAGCTGCCTCGCCCAGGACCCCGGCGACCGGCCGACGGCCCACTACGTGGCCGAGACGCTCACCGCCTCGCTGAGCGCGTTCCTGACCGCCGGTCGGGAGACGGCGACCTGGGTGCGGCGGGCACGGATGGCCTCCATCGCGGCCGTCATGCTGGCCACCTGGACCGCGGCCCTGCTGTGGATCCAGCCGAACGGGCGACCGCCCGTCACGGCGTCGATCACCACCCGGCCGCCCGACGCGGCGCCGGCGACACCGACCGCGAGCGCGTCCGCCTCCCGGCACTCCGGCGCGCTCGACGAGCCGATCTCCGGCGACGGGCGCGGCGCGGGCGCCTCGCCGGTCCCGACCCTCACCCGGCTCGCCCCCGAGCCGCCCGCACCGTCGAAGGCGCCGCCTGTCCCGGCACGTTCGACGGCGGCCGAGCGGCAGCGTATGGGCGTCCCGGCGAGCGCCCGGCCGGCCGCGCCGACGCTCACCCAGGCGGTGGGACGCTTCGACGCCACGCTGGAGGCCGGGGAGTACCTCGGGGCCATCCGCTCCGACGTCGCCCTCGACCTGCGGCAGGTGGTGCACAACCTGTTGAAGTCGCCGGACGACCCGGTCAGAGGGCTGACGAAGGTCCGCGAAAAGCTGGACGACCGGGAACGCGAAGGGGGCCTCACGCCGGACGTGCGCAAGGAGCTGGACCGTGGGCTGACGCTGATCGGCGCCGCCCTCCAGCGCAGCGCCTGAGCCACCGCGTCCACCGGACCACCGCGCTCCGGATCATCGCGTCGTCCGAGTCACCCGCGTACGGTGATCCACCGCGTCGGGTGGTCCGCCGTACGCCGAACGGCCGCCGGGCCCGCGCACCGGCGGCCGTTCGGCGACCAGACCGGCTAATCCATAAAAGCCGCCTTTTATGGACAACAATATTCTCCGGATAAGCCCGTGCGTCGCGCGCCGTGAGGTGTGCAATAACACCGCCCCGCCGCCGGAGTTCACCATCTTGACAAGGATGTCTTGACAACACGGGGCCGGGCCGGCGCCCGGAAGCCCGCTGGAAGGGGGCAACGGCGGGAGCGAAGTGGGAGCGCTCCCAAGACTCTGGGCCCTCTTGGGCCCCGATTCGCCCTCAGAGGCACTCCTTCCACGATGAAAGTTACAACGGGCTACGCAGGTCAGCGAGGCGCCTTCTCCGCTCCCGGTTGACGGGCCGGAAAACCGCGCCGAAGCATGACGTGCGCGACCTGGCCGTACAGAACGGCCGTGCCGTAAGCGGCCGTCGCGCTCCCCTCAGTCGTGAAGGAAACCTGATGACATCTCGATCGATCGGCACGAGGTGGAAGGCGGCCGTCACCGCGGTCGCGACCGCCGCCGCCACCACCGTGCTGGCCGTCACCTTCGGCTCCGCACCCGCCGCGGCGGCGGGCGGCACCGGCACCGGCTACCTGCACACCAACGGCAACAAGATCGTCGACAGCACCGGCGCCACCGTCCGGCTGACCGGCATCAACTGGTTCGGCATGGAGACCGACAACAAGACCTTCCACGGCCTGTGGGCGAACAACCCGTGGAAGAGCCAGCTCGACCTCATGGCGAGCCTGGGCTACAACACCATCCGGGTGCCGTTCTCCGACGACGCCATCAAGCCCGGCGCGGTCGCCACCAGCGTGAACACCTACTCCAACCCCGACCTGGTCGGCCTGTCGCCGATCCAGATCCTGGACAAGGTGATCGACTACGCGGGCGTCAAGGGGATGCGCATCATCCTGGACCGGCACCGGCCCACCTCGGCCGGCCAGACCGCCCTCTGGTACACCAGCGCCGTCCCCGAGAGCACCTGGATCAACGACTGGAAGTCGCTGGCGCAGCACTACGCGGGCAACACCACCGTCATCGGCGCCGACTTGCACAACGAGCCGCACGCCGACGGCACCGAGCCCCAGAGCACCGGCTCGTGCTGGGGCTGCGGCGACACCGCCCGCGACTGGCGGCTCGCCGCGGAGCGGGCCGGCAACGCGATCTTGTCCGTGCAGCCCAACTGGCTCATCTTCGTCGAGGGCGTGAGCTGCCCGAGCGGCGGCAACGCCAACGCCTGGGACAACATCCCCGACGAGCCCTGCGGCTGGTGGGGCGGCAACCTCTCCAAGGCCAGGGACTACCCCGTGCGGCTCAACGTGGCCAACCGGCTGGTCTACTCCCCCCACGAGTACGCGACCTCGGTGTTCCACCAGACGTGGTTCGACGACCCGAACTACCCGGCCAACATGCCCGCCATCTGGGACAAGTTCTTCGGCTACCTCTACAAGGAGAACATCGCCCCGATCATGATGGGCGAGTTCGGCACCACGCTGGCCAGCAACACCGACAAGGTGTGGCTGCAGGAGCTGATGAAGTACACCGGCACCGGGGTGAACGGCATGTCCTTCACCTACTGGTCCTGGAACCCCAACTCCGGCGACACCGGCGGCATCCTGAAGGACGACTGGGCCACGGTCGACCAGGCCAAGCAGAGCATCCTGCAGCCCTACCTGATCCCGCCGGTCGGCGGCGGCACCGGGACCCCCACTCCGACGCCGACCAGGACGCCCACGCCCACTCCCACGCCCACGCCCACTCCCACGCCCACGCCCACTCCCACGCCCACGCCCACGCCTACCCCGACCCCGACCCCGACCCCGACCGCCGGCGCCTGCGGGACGGCGTACACGATCACCAACGCCTGGTCGGGCGGGTTCCAGGCCCAGCTCACCGTCAAGAACAACGGGACCTCCGCCTGGAACAACTGGACGGTGACCTGGGCGATGCCTTCCGGCGTCACCCTGGTCAGCGGCTGGAACGCCACGCTCACGCAGAGCGGGACCACCTTCACCGCGAAGGCGCCGAGCTACGCCCCCAGCATCGCTCCCGGGCAGTCGGTCGCCGTCGGCTTCACCGCCAACGGCCCCTCGACGCCGGCCCCGGCATCCTTCGTCTGCTCCTGAAACGACGATCGTCCCCGGTCGCGGGCGCCGCACGACGGCGGCCGTGAGCCGGGGAGACCCTCCCTGGTGAGATCGGCCCCGGACGGGACACCCGTCTCCGGCCGAACGGCGGGCGGGCGCGCGATGCGCCCGCCCGCCTTTCTCATGTCCGGATTCCGATCTTTTCCACGGGCATTCCCCGGCGATTCGGCCACCGCCCTCCCACCGGAGCGGGCCCCGCCCATTTCACCCCGCGGCACGCTTAGCGGCGTTGCCGGAAACGGCGCCCTTCCACCGGCAACGGGACACTTTTCCATTTTATCCGCAGATGGCGTCGGAATTAAATCATCCGCATGTCGCACGAGGATAACGGGTCCAACGATCAGTACCGTGAGGATCTCCAGACGCATCATCGGCAATGCGTTTTCTCATAGCGATACCAAAAGCAAAGGACCGCTTCATGAACAATGGCAGTCGTTCTCGTGCGGGGGCACGACATTTCGTTCGTTCCTTGCTGGCGGCGGCCCTCCCCGCGTTGGTCGCGATGGGAGCCGTCATCGCGACACCGCACGCCGCGAGCGCCGCCACGGCGCCGGTGCCGCTGGGCCCGGCGGCCGCGTTCGGACTCCTGGCCGGAACGTCGGTGCACAACACCGGCCCCTCGCTCGTCACCGGGAACCTCGGGGTGAGCCCGGGGGCGGCCGTCACCGGCTTCCCGCCCGGCAGGGTGATCGGTGTCACCCACACGGGCGACCCCATCGCCGCGCTCGCCCAGACGGCGCTGTCCACCGCCTACAACGACGCGGCGGGCCGCGTCGCGACCGCCACCGTGCCGCCGCAGCTCGGGGGGACCACCCGCGGGCCGGGGGTGTACGACTCCACCGGCGGTTCCTTCGCGATCACCGGCAACCTGACGCTGGACGCGCACGGAGACCCCAACGCGGTCTTCATCTTCCGCACCTCCGGCCCCGGCTCGCTGAACGCCCTGCCGGGGAGCACGGTGACCCTCACCGGCGGCGCGCGGGCGTGCAACGTCTTCTGGCGGGTCGTCGGGAGGACCATCATCGGCGCGGGCGCGGTCCTCGACGGCACCGTCCTGGCCGGCGCCGGGGTCGACATCGGCACGAGGGCGATCGTGAACGGCCGCGTGCTGGCGCGCACCGGCGCCGGCGTCGCGCTGAACGACGCCCGGATCAGGCGGCCGATCTGCGGGGGCAGGACGACGGTCACGCTGACCACCTCCTGCTCCGACCCCGGGCACCGGGGGCCGCTGAGCCTCACCGCCACGGTGCGCACCAACGGCACGACCCCGCCGACCGGCCAGGTGGTGTTCCTCGCCGACGGGATCAGCCGGGGCGCCGCCCCGCTGGACGCCACCGGGCAGGCGGTTCTCGTGCCCCCGGCCCTCGAGGAGGGACCGCACTCCATCACCGCCCTGTTCCCCGGCAGCGCGTCGTTCGACTCGAGCCTCTCGGCGACGATCCACCAGGACCTCGGTCCCGGCGGCGCCTGCCCCGAGGTCTGCGTGGAGAAGGTGGAGAAGAAGGAAGAGGACGACAGCGCCGCCAAGGGGAGGCATGAGGTCCGCGCGGACGACAGAAAGGTGGACGACAGGGCGCGCAACATCCGTCATCACCACAACAGGAACGACGACCGCCTGGTGGAGTTCGCCAACGTGCGCACGATCACCGGCGTGCTCGGCGAGGGCGGCGGACACCGCCACCATTCCCGAAGCGACCGTCACCGCGGCCATCAGGGCGGCCATCAGGGCGGCCAGGCCCACGGTGGGCACCGGCACCAGGGCCACGGCCAGGCTCACGCCCGCTCGCAGGCACGCTCCCAGGCTCAGGCCCAGGCGCGGCAGCGCCCGGCTCTGGGTGTCACCGGCTGACGACACCTTCGGTGACATCCGCTGACGACACCGCCTGAACGCTCGCGGGGCCCGTCCGATCTCCTCGGACGGGCCCCGAACGTTCATGGGAGAACCTCTGGGTCAGGCCACCTTGCCCGGCGACCGCTGCTCACGGACGGCGGGGACGCCGTCTCTGCGGCGTCTGCCCGGCCGGATGGCCCGGCCGCGACCGCCGTCCCCGGCGACACCGGCGCCGTCCCACCCGCGACAGGCCCCCGCCGGCTCCTCACGGACGGCCGGCGACCCGCCCGACGGGACGCCCGCCTCAGGGGCGGCCGGCGACACAGCGGCTTCCGGCCCGGCCGGCGACACTGCCGCTTCCGGGCCGACCGGTGGAGCGGCCGGTGACGGGGCGGCCTCGGAGACGGCCGGTGACGGGGCGGCCTCCGGCCCGGCCGGCGACGCGACCGGAGTGGAGACGTCCTCGTGGGGGAACGGCGGAGCGGCCGGAGCGCCGTCCACGTCCAGGCGAAGCTCGCCCTGCGCCTCCCGGCGGGACTCGACGTCCACGTCCGGGCCAAGCCCGTCCTGCGCCTCCCTGCGGGGCTCGCCGCCCATGGCCTGGGAGGCCGTCCGCTCGGGCTCGCGCCCGGCGACCGGCCCCAGATCGCTCTCCAGGCCGCCCGGCACGGCGTCCTTGCCGCCCGGCACGGCGTCCTTGCCGCCCGAGACGGGGTCCTGGCCGCTCAGTGCGGGGTCCTGGCTGGTGTGAGCGGGGTCCTGGCTGGTGTGAGCGGGGTCCTGGCTGATCGGGGCGGGGTGCTGGCCGCTCAGTGCGGCGTCCTGGCCGCTCAGTCCGGCGTCCTGGCTGGTCGGGGCGGCCTCACCGGCTCGCTCCCGCTGACGGCGGTCGAACTCCTCCTCGAGCTCCCGCGTGCGTGACGCGAAGTCGTCCACGGCATCCTCGGAACCGCGAAGCAGCGTCTCCATCCATGACTCCTCGAGCTCCTGGAGCTCGGCGCGCAGATCTCGCACGCTCAGGTTTCTCGGATCGACTCTGTTCATGACTCCACCCTGTACCCAAAGGCCCAAAACCGTCACCTTCAGACAAAGCGGGATATCTCACACCAGGCATCCAGCCGTGATCATTTCCGTGGGTCCCGGACCGGGGCGGCGAGCCGAGCGGACGCCCCCACGCCGGCGTCACGACCAAGCGATCATTTCCGGCCGTGACATGGGCCGCCGCACCCGTCCGACCTGCCCCGCACCCACCCAGGGAAAGCTCCGGCCGCCACTCCCCGGCCTGCCCGGCGGACGGCCGGGAAACCCGTTCACGGCGCTTCATGACCAGTTGAAACTTTCAACAGCGCTCCGCCCACCGACATAAGGCGAAGCTAAGAACGGGCAGGCTGGCGACGCCGGAGGCGTCCGTCGCCTGAAATCCGCCTGACATGTCATTGACATCTTTGGTGTACCCAGCAGAATCCATGGTGGGAGCGCTCCCATAAGTCCACTTCTGCACCACCCGGTACGAGACCTGACGTTGTGCCAACTTCTGTACCGTCCATCGCCATTCATCACTTTGGAGTACCTCCAGAATGTCAACAACATCCTTAGGAGCGGGAGCGCTCCCACGGTCACGGATGAAAAGACGTGCCGTGTGGCTGGCGCTGACCAGCCTGGTGGCGGGCCTGTTCACCGTCCTGGCCTCCGTACCGGCATCCGCGGCCGTCGCCTGCACCGTCGACTACAGCACCAGCGACTGGAACAACGGCTTCACCGCGAACGTCAAGATCACCAACAACGGTGACGCCTGGTCGAACTGGTCGCTCGGCTTCACCTTCGCCAACGGCCAGCGCGTGACCCAGGGCTGGAGCGCCAACTGGACCCAGAGCGGCGCGAACGTCACGGCCACGAACATGAGCTACAACGGCAACGTGGGCAGTGGCCAGTCGGTCGGCATCGGGTTCAACGGCTCCCACACCGGCACCAACTCCAAGCCCACGTCGTTCACCATCAACGGCACGACGTGCAACGGTGGCGGTAACCCCACCAACCAGCCGCCGACGGTGAGCCTGACCTCGCCCACCGCGGGCCAGACCTACACCGCGCCCGCCACGGTGAACCTCGCCGCCAGCGCCGCCGACTCCGACGGCACGGTCAGCAAGGTCGACTTCTACCAGGGCAGCACGCTGATCGGCACCGACACCAGCTCGCCGTACACCTACAGCTGGACCAACGTCGCGGCCGGCAGCTACTCGCTGACCGCGAAGGCGACCGACAACTCCGGAGCGACGACCACCTCCTCTCCGGTGGGCATCACGGTGTCGGGCACGCAGACCTCCAGCATCGTGACCAGCGCGAGCTCGCTCCTGGTTCCCGAGGGCGGCTCCGCCACCTACACGGTGAGCCTGTCCCGCCAGCCCTCCAGCAGCGTGACCGTGACGACGGCCAAGGCGAGCGGCGGTGACGCCGACCTCACGATCTCCTCGGGCGCGTCGCTGACGTTCACCACCTCCAACTGGAACACCCCGCAGACCGTGCGCATCGCGGCCGCCGAGGACTCCGACACCACGGCCGGCACCGCGACGTTCACCTCGACCGCGAGCGGCTGGACCTCCGCCTCCGTGGCCGCCACCGAGGCCGACAACGACGGCACCAGCGGCGGCAACGAGTACATCACCCGCTTCACCACGATGTACAACAAGATCCACGACTCGTCGAACGGGTACTTCTCCCCGCAGGGCGTCCCCTACCACTCGGTGGAGACCCTGATGGTCGAGGCTCCGGACCACGGTCACGAGACCACCTCCGAGGCGTTCAGCTACTTCCTGTGGCTGGAAGCGGTGTACGGCCAGGTCACCGGCACGTGGACCAACTTCAACAACGCCTGGGCGACGATGGAGAAGTACATCATCCCCTCGCAGCAGGACCAGCCCACCAACTCGTTCTACGACGCGAGCAAGCCGGCCACCTACGCCGGTGAGTGGAACAACATCTCGCAGTACCCGTCCAAGCTCGACAGCGGCGTCTCGGTCGGCAAGGACCCGATCGCGTCGGAACTGCAGAGCGCGTACGGCAACAAGGACATCTACGGCATGCACTGGCTGCTGGACGTCGACAACACCTACGGCTTCGGCCGCTGCGGCGACGGCACCACCAAGCCGGCCTACATCAACACCTACCAGCGCGGCCCGGAGGAGTCGGTCTTCGAGACCATCCCCCAGCCGTCCTGCGACACGATGAAGTTCGGCGGCCCGAACGGTTACCTGGACCTGTTCACCGGTGACGCGTCCTACGCCAAGCAGTGGAAGTACACCAACGCCCCCGACGCCGACGCGCGCGCCGTCCAGGCCGCGTACTGGGCCTACACCTGGGCCAAGGCGCAGGGCAAGGACTCCCAGATCTCGGCCACCGTCGCCAAGGCCGCGAAGATGGGCGACTACCTCCGCTACGCGATGTACGACAAGTACTTCAAGAAGCAGGGCTGCACCAGCACCTCCTGCGCGGCGGGCACCGGCAAGGACAGCTCGGCCTACCTGCTGTCCTGGTACTACGCCTGGGGCGGCGCGACCGACACCTCGGCCGGCTGGGCGTGGCGCATCGGTTCCAGCCACAACCACTCCGGCTACCAGAACCCGCTCGCGGCCTGGGCCCTGTCCAACGTGGACGCGCTCAAGCCCAAGGGTGCGACCGCCGTCACCGACTGGAGCACCAGCCTGACCCGTCAGCTGGAGTTCTACCGCTGGCTGCAGTCGACCGAGGGCGCGATCGCCGGTGGCGCGACCAACAGCTGGGAGGGCCACTACGCGGCGCCGCCGTCCGGCACGCCGACCTTCTACGGCATGGCCTACGACTGGCAGCCGGTCTACCACGACCCGCCGTCGAACCAGTGGTTCGGCTTCCAGGCGTGGTCGCTGGAGCGCGTGGCCGAGCTGTACTACGCCAGCGGCAACACCACCGCCAAGGCCATCCTCGACAAGTGGGTCGCGTGGGCCATGGCCAACACCACGATCAACTCCGACGGGACCTTCCAGATCCCCTCGACGCTGAAGTGGACCGGCCAGCCCGACACCTGGAACGCCTCCAGCCCCGGGTCCAACGCGAGCCTGCACGTGTCGATCGCCGACTACACCACTGACGTGGGCGTCGCCGGCTCCTACGCCAAGGTCCTGATATACTACGCCGCCAAGGCCGGCAACACCGCGGCGAAGAACATGGCCAAGGCTCTGCTCGACGGCATCTGGGCGAACGACCAGGACAGCAAGGGCGTGTCGGTGCCGGAGACCAAGTCGGACTACAACCGTCTCGACGACCCGATCTACGTCCCGTCCGGCTGGAGCGGCAAGATGCCGAACGGCGACACGATCAACTCCAGCTCGACCTTCATCTCCATCCGCAGCTGGTACAAGAACGACCCGAGCTGGCCGAAGGTCCAGGCTTACCTGGACGGCACGGGCCCGGCGCCGACGTTCAACTACCACCGCTTCTGGGCGCAGGTCGACGTCGCCGTCGCCCTCGCCGAGTACGGCCGACTGTTCCCCTGATCCGGCCTCCCGCGGGTGTGGTGGCGCCTGACACGCCACCGCACCCCGGCCCCCCCGCGGGTGCGGCGGCGCCTGACACGCCGTCGCACCCCCGGCCGAAGGGGCGCGGCACGCCTTGACCGCGGCCGCCCCCCGGTACAGCGGGGTGCGGCGGGCCTGACCCCCGTCGCACCCCCGCCGACCACCACCGCCCCCGCGGCGCACCCATATCCGCTCCACCAGTTCCCCGGCTCGAGAGGCGATCGATGTCCCTCAGACGCGCGCTCACCGGCCTGGCGATCCTCGCCGCGTCGGCCACGCTCTTCCCTGTGTTCTCCTCACCGGCGGCCGCCGCCACCTTCAACTACGGCGAGGCGCTGCAGAAGTCGCTGTTCTTCTATGAGGCCCAGCGGTCGGGCGACCTGCCGGCCGGCAACCGCGTCACCTGGCGCGGCGACTCGGGGATGAACGACGGCCGCTCGGCCGGACTGGACCTCACCGGGGGCTGGTACGACGCCGGCGACCACGTGAAGTTCGGCCTCCCGATGGCGGCGAGCACGACGATGCTCGCCTGGGGCGCCGTGGAGTACCGCGACGCCTACCAGAGCTCGGGCCAGTTGACGTACCTGCTGGACAACCTCAAGTGGGTCAACGACTACTTCATCAAGGCCCATCCGTCGTCGAACGTGCTGTACGGCCAGGTGGGCAACGGCGGGACCGACCACGCGTGGTGGGGTCCGGCCGAGGTGATGCCGATGGAGCGCCCGGCCTACAAGATCGACGCCTCCTGCGGCGGCTCCGACCTCGCGGGTGAGACCGCGGCCGCGATGGCGGCCTCCTCCATGGTCTTCCGCCCGACGAACCCGACTTATGCCGACACGCTGCTCACGCACGCCAAGCAGCTCTACACCTTCGCCGACACGGTCAGGAAGGTGTACAGCGACTGCATCACCGACGCGGCGAGCTACTACAAGTCGTGGAGCGGCTACAACGACGAGCTGGTCTGGGGCGCGATCTGGCTGTACCGCGCCACGAACGACGCCTCCTACCTGAGCAAGGCGGAGACCTACTACGACAACCTCGGCACCGAGCCGCAGAGCACGACGCGCTCCTACAAGTGGACGATCGCCTGGGACGACAAGTCCTACGGCGCGTACGTGCTGCTGGCCAAGCTGACCGGCAAGCAGAAGTACGTCGACGACGCCAACCGCTGGCTCGACTGGTGGACCGTCGGCGTCAACGGCGCCAAGGTGAACTACTCCCCCGGCGGCGAGGCCGTGCTGGACACCTGGGGCTCGCTGCGCTACGCCGCCAACACCGCGTTCGCCGCCCTGGTCTACAGCGACTGGCTGAGCGACGCCACGCGCAAGACCCGCTACCACGACTTCGGGGTCCGGCAGATCAACTACGCGCTGGGCGACAACCCGCGCAGGTCCTCCTACATGGTGGGCTTCGGCGCGAACCCGCCGAGGAACCCCCACCACCGCACCGCGCACGGGTCGTGGTCCAACAGCCTCAACGAGCCGGCCGACAGCAGGCACATCCTGTACGGCGCTCTGGTCGGCGGGCCGAAGTCCAACGACGACGCCTACGCCGACAGCCGCAGCGACTACGTGATGAACGAGGTGGCGACCGACTACAACGCCGCCTTCACCGGCGCGCTCGCCCGGCTGTACCGCGAGTACGGCGGCACGCCGCTCGCCAACTTCCCGGTGGCCGAGACCCCGGACGGGCCGGAGATCTACCTGCAGGCGTCGCTCAACTCCACCGGCTCCACCTACACCGAGATCAAGGCGTTGCTGGTCAACCACTCGGCCTGGCCCGCGCGGGCGCTGACCGACGGGTCGTTCCGCTACTACTTCACCCTTGACGGCGACACCACGCCGAGCCAGATCACCCTGGCATCGGCCTACACGCAGTGCAAGGCGCCGACCGGGCCGACGCAGTACTCGGGCAAGGTCTACTACGTCACGATCGACTGCTCCGGCACGACCATCGCGCCCGCCGGGCAGTCGGAGTCGCGGCGGGAGGCCCAGTTCCGCATCGCCACTTCCTCCGGGTCGTGGGACCCCACCAACGACTGGTCCTACACCGGCGTCGCCACCACCCCCGGCGCCACGCCGGTCACCGTGACCAACATCCCGGTGTACTCGGGCGGCACCAAGATCTACGGCAACGCGCCCGGCTCGGGCCCCGACCCCACTCCGACCCCGACGCCCACCCCCACGCCGACGCCGACTCCCACTCCGACCCCGACGCCCACTCCCACGCCCACGCCCACGCCAACCCCGACGCCCACTCCCACGCCGACTCCCACTCCGACCCCGACGCCCACCCCGACGGCCGGTAAGGCGTGCGCGGCGGCCTACAAGGTCACCAGCAGCTGGGGCGGCGGCTTCCAGGCCGACGTGACCGTGCGCAACAGCGGCAGCGCGGCGATCACCGGCTGGACCGTGGCCTGGACGTTCCCCAGCAGCGGCCAGACGATCACGCAGCTCTGGAGCGGGACCTACACCCAGTCCGGGTCGGGCGTGTCGGTGAAGAACCTCTCCTGGAACGGCGGCCTGGCGGCCGGCGGGTCGACGGCGTTCGGCTTCACGGCGAACGGCGGCAGCGGAGTCCCCTCCTCCGTGACCTGCACGCCCGCCTGACCCCCCCATACGTGGTCTCGATATGCCCTGGGAGCGCGAGACCACAGCCCGGCCGGGCCCTGCAACGGGCCCGGCCGGGCCTCATGACGTCCGCCGTGCGACGCACAAGGTGTCCCTGAGGTGACATTTCCGGACATCCGCCGACACCTACCACCGGCTTGATGAGAATGGTGAGGACGTGTAACAGGCGGAACGGGGGGTTCACGTGGCACGGGCTGTCCGCGCGGCCGTCATCGCGGGCGTTCTCGTCCTGGCCGCGGGGTCGGCTCCCCTGCTGGTCGGCGGCGAGCCGAACCGGGTGGTGACCATCGCCATGGCCATCCAGGAAGGCCAGAAGCAGACGCGCTGGCCGGGCGGGCCGGTGCCGTACGTCTGGGGCGGTGGCCACGGCGCCCGGCCGGGCCCCTCGCTCGGCACCTGCCAGGGCTACCGCGGCTCCATCCGGCCGTGCCCCGCCGCCACCACCAAGGGCCTCGACTGCTCCGGACTCACCCGGTGGGTGTACCAGCTCGCCTACAAGGAGGACGTGCTGGGCGGCGGCACCACCGACGACCACGTCCGCCGCCTGCGCAAGGTCCCGGCCGCCGCCGCGCGCCCCGGCGACCTGGTCTTCTACGGAAAGATCCGCAAGCGGACCGTGAAGACGCACCACGTCGGCATCTACATCGGCGCCGGCCGCATGATCAACGCCCTGCGCACCGGCACGACGATCCGCACCGACCCGGTCGGCCTGCTTCCCGACCTGGCCGGCTACTACCGCTACGACGGCTGACGCGGGCCGCGACGACGCCGGCCCCCACCTGAAAGTTTCTGACGTTACCGCAGGTCACCTGGGGTGGACGGGTCGCCCGGTTGACCCGCGGCGCGGCGGCTTCTTACCGTCACGGCGACATCGAGGAGGAACCGATGACCGCCGTGTCACGGCCGCGCCACCCGCGCAAGATCCTGAGGACGACCCTCGTCGCGATGCTGGCCCTGGCCGCGTTCGGCGTCGTCGACCGGCCGCACGCGGCCACCGCGCTCGCCGACCCGCCGTACAAGGACCCCGGCCTGAGCGTCTCCGCCCGGGTGGAGGACCTGCTGTCCCGCATGACCCTGGACGACAAGGTCGGCCAGATGACCCAGGCCGAACGGGCCGTGCTCAACCCGGTGTCGGACCTCGCGACCTACCGCATCGGCTCGGTGCTCTCCGGCGGCGGGTCCGCGCCCTCCCCCAACTCGGCCACCGGCTGGGCCGACATGTACGACAACTTCCAGCGGCAGGCGCTGTCCACCCCGCTCGGCATCCCGATGATCTACGGGGTCGACGCGGTGCACGGCGACAACAACGTGGGAGGCGCGACGATCTTCCCGCACAACATCGGGCTCGGCGCCACCCGCGACCCCGACCTCGCCCAGCGCGTCGGCCGGGCCACCGCCGAGGAGGTCTCGGGCACCGGGGTGGACTGGACGTTCGCGCCCTGCGTGTGCGTCGCCCGCGACGACCGCTGGGGGCGCACCTACGAGTCCTTCAGCGAGAACCCGCAGCTGGTGAGCCAGATGACGACGATCGTCGACGGCTTCCAGGGCTCCGCGCTCAACGGGCCCGCCTCCGTGCTGGCCACCGCCAAGCACTATCTCGGCGACGGCGGCACGACCGGCGGCAAGGACCAGGGCGACACCCAGATCAGCGAGGCCGACCTGCGCGCCATCCACCTGCCGCCGTTCAAGGCCGCCGTCGACCGCGGCGTCGGATCGGTCATGGTGTCCTTCAGCAGCTGGAACGGCCAGAAGATGCACGGCAACCGCTACCTGATCACCGATGTGCTCAAGGGGGAGCTCGGGTTCACCGGCTTCGTGGTCACCGACTGGGCCGCCATCGACCAGCTCGACGGGCAGTCCGGGTTCACCGCCGACGAGGTCAGGACGGCCGTCAACGCCGGCATCGACATGGTGATGGTGCCCAACGACTACAAGAAGTTCATCTCGCTACTCAAGGCCGAGGTGCAGGCCGGCCGGGTCTCCACCGCGCGCGTCGACGACGCCAACCGGCGCATCCTGCGCAAGAAGTTCGAGCTCGGCCTGTTCGAGAAGCCGCTGACCGACCGTTCCTACACCTCCACGGTCGGCAGCGCCGCCCATCGGACGCTGGCCCGCGAGGCGGTGCGCAAGTCGCAGGTGCTGCTCAAGAACGACGGCAACGTGCTGCCGCTCGCCAAGTCCGGCGGGAAGATCTTCGTGGCCGGCAAGAGCGCGGACGACATCGGCAACCAGAGCGGCGGCTGGACGATCAGCTGGCAGGGGTCCTCCGGCGCGACCACCACCGGGACGACGATCCTGCAGGGCATCCGCGAGAAGGCCGGGTCCGGCACGACCGTCACCTACAACCGGGACGGGAGCGGCATCGACTCCTCCTACCGGGCCGCGATCGCCGTGGTGGGCGAGACCCCGTACGCCGAGGGCCAGGGCGACCGGCCGTCGTCGCTGTCCCTGGACAGCACCGACCTCGCCACGCTGTCGCGGCTGCGGGCCTCGGGGGTGCCGGTGATCGTGGTCCTGGTCTCCGGGCGGCCGATGGACATCGCCGCGCAGATCGACGGCTGGCGGGCGCTGGTGGCCGCGTGGCTGCCCGGCACCGAAGGGGGCGGCGTCGCCGACGTGCTGTTCGGCGACTACGCGCCCAGCGGCAAGCTGCCGATGACGTGGATGCGCCAGTTCTCCCAGGAACCCATCAACGCGGGCGACGGCAAGCCGGCCCTGTTCGACTACGGCTACGGCCTGACGTACTCCACCGCCACGCCGACACCCACGCCCACACCCACGCCGACACCCACGCCCACCCCGACTCCGACACCGACGCCCACGCCCAGCCCGACTCCGACACCCACGCCCACCCCGACACCCACCCCGACGCCGACACCCACGCCCACCTCCGGTGGCGGGTTCGGGTGCAAGGTGGCCTACAAGGTGACCAGCCAGTGGCAGAACGGGTTCAACGGCGAGGTGACGATCAGCGTCACCGGCGCGGCGGTCAACGGCTGGACCCTGGCCTTCTCCTTCGCCGGCGACCAGCGCGTCACCAACGCCTGGAACGCCCGGGTCACCCAGAACGGCCGTCAGGTGACGGCGGCCGACGGCGGATGGAACGGCGCCATCTCCCCCGGCGGCTCCGCCTCCTTCGGCTTCGGCGCCTCCTACAGCGGCACCAACACCGCCCCCGCCGCCTTCACGCTCAACAACACCCAGTGCGCCCTGGCATGACGTTCGGCGGGATATGACATTTGTCTGCTTGATTTCCGGATGGAGCCCACTGCGACGCAGCGCCGTGGTGCTGCCAGAGTAGAGACGTGGAATCCGCTGATCTCTCCCTCCGGCCGCCACGGCACCGCGTCAGCCGCACCGCGATCTGGTTCTGGACGGTACGGGCCGTCCTCGGGTGGCTCGTGCTGACCGCCGTGCAGGTGGCCTGGCTGCTGCTCGACGACGGTGACCGCGGCCCGCACGTCGTGGCGTTCACCGTCACGGCCGTGCTCGCCGTGGCCCACGTGGCCGTCATGCCCTGGTGGCGCTACAAGGTCCATCGCTGGGAGACGACGGCCGACGCCGTCTACACCCAGTCGGGCTGGCTCCGCCAGGAGTGGCGCATCGCGCCGATCTCCCGCATCCAGACGGTCGACAGCGAGCGCGGCCCGCTCGAGCAGCTGTTCGGGCTGGTCAACGTCACCGTCACCACCGCCTCGGCCGCGGGCCCGCTGCGCGTCCACGGCCTCGGCCGCGACACCGCGCGCCGCCTGGTCGACGAGCTCACCGCGCGCACCGAGGCGACCACGGGTGACGCGACGTGAGCGCCCCGGAAAGAAACGAGGCGAGCACGAGGGACGAGGCGCCGTGGCGCCGGCTGAGCAGGCGGATGCTGCTCGTCCACCCGGTGCAGGAGACCATCCGCAACATCCCCGCCCTGGCCGGCCTGCTGATCGCCGGGTTCAGTCAGGGCGAGCAGGGAGGGCGCCTGTGGGGTCTGGCCGGCCTGGCGCTCACGCTGGTGCTGGGCACGCTCCGATGGTTCACCACCACCTACCGCGTCACCCCGCAGTACGTGCAGGTGCGCAAAGGCCTGCTGCGCAGGCAGGTGCTCACCGCGCCGCGCGACCGCATCAGGACCGTGGACGCGACCTCCCACATGCTGCACCGCCTCCTGGGGCTGGCCCGGGTGGAGATCGGCACCGGCCGCACCGACACCAAGCGCGGCGGCGCCCTGCGCCTGGACGCGCTGCGCGCCGACGAGGTCGCCCGGCTGCGCGAGGAGCTCCTGCACCGCCCGCCCGCGGACTCGACGTCCGCCGAGGGGAGCCAGGGGCCGCTCCCCGCCGGAGGGCCGGACGGCCGTGACGGGACCGGCGGCCGTGAAGGCGGGACGCGGGAGGTCCCACGGCTCCGGCGCGTGGCGGTGGAGACCGAGCTGGCGGCTCTTCACCCCGCGTGGATCCGCTACGGGCCGTTCACCATGTCCGGGCTGATCACCGCCGGTGTGCTCGCCGGTTTCCTCTCCCGCATCGCCGGCGAGGGCAACGTGGACCTGCTCCAGGTGGGCCCGGTGCGGCAGGTCGTCGACCGGCTCGGCCAGGAAGCGCTGTGGGCGCAGGTCACCGCCGTGGTGGCCGTGCTCGCGGTGTTCGTCGCGGTGGCCTCCACACTCGGGTACGTGCTGGCGTTCTGGCGGTTCCGCCTGACCCGCACGGCGGGCGGCACGCTGCACGTCACCCGCGGGCTGGTCACCACACGGGCGACCACCCTGGAGGAGCGCCGCCTGCGCGGCATCGAGGTGAGCGAGCCGCTGCCGCTGCGCGTGGCGGGCGGCGCGCGGCTGATCGCCGTGGCCACCGGCCTGCGGGTCGGGCGCGGCGCGCAGCGCGGCGGTTCCATGCTGCTGCCCCCCGCCCCGCGCGCGGAGGCCGTGGCGGTGGCGGGCCGGGTGATCGGCACCGCGGGTCCGCTGACGGCGGAGCTCACCCCGCACGGCCCGGCCGCGCTCCGCCGCCGCTTCACGCGGGCGCTCGCCGTGTGCCTGCCGGTGACGGCGGCGCTCGCGGCGCTGTGGGAGTGGGACGGGTGGCCCGCCTGGGGCTGGCAGCTCGCCCTGCTCGGCACGGTCGCCACCGTGCCTCTCGCGGCCGACCGCTACCGCGCCCTCGGCCACGCGCTGACGCCGGGCCACCTGGTCACCCGGTGGGGCACGCTGGTGCGCCGCCGCGTGGCCCTGGACCTGGACGGCGTCATCGGCTGGAACATCCGCAGGTCGTTCTTCCAGCGACGCGCCGGCCTGGCCACCCTCACCGCGACCACGGCGGCCGGCCGTCAGGGGTACGGGGTGTGGGACGTCGAGCTCGGCGAGGCCCTGCGCCTCGCCGACCAGGGAATTCCCGGTCTGCTGACCCCGTTCTTGCAGAAGGCCGCGACCGCGCCGGGCGGCGCCGAGGCGGCGTCCCCTCCGGCACGGCGGTAGCCGCCGGCCCCTAAGGGCGGCACCCGCCCCGGCCGCCCCGCGGAACCCGCCGGTCACCGGCTTAAGAGGCCCCTTCGGGGGCACTGAAGGGTGCGGCCCGCCGACGGCGCCGCGCCGGCCGCGACCGGTGAACGCCGGGTCGCGGCCGGTGAACGATGAGGGGGGAGCGAGCCTTCATGAGCAGACAGCCCGGTGGCGACCGCGGGTCCGGCGGGAAGGGCGGGCGCACCCGTGCGGCGGCCTCCGAGAAGGCCGAGCCGAAGGCGGGCAGCGGCAGGACCCGGATCACGGTGAGCGAGCGGCTGCGGACGGCGCTGCGCAGGGCCTCCGGCCGTGACGGCAGGCGCTTGCGGACGGTGGCCCGCGAGGCGTACGGGTGGCAGGACCTGCGGCCGGGCCAGCGCGAGGCGATGGAGCACCTGCTCGCCGGGCGGGACGTCCTGGTCGTCATGCCGACCGGCAGCGGCAAGTCGGCCGTCTACCAGATCCCCGCCCTGCTGCTGGACGGGCCGACCGTGGTGGTCTCCCCGCTGATCGCCCTGCAGCGCGACCAGGTCGCCGGGCTGGCCGAGGCCGACGCGGGCGGCGCGGTCGCGGTGAACTCGGCGCAGTCCGGCGGCACCAGCGACGCCTCGCTCGACCAGGTGCACGCGGGCACCGCCGAGTTCGTGTTCCTGTCCCCCGAGCAGCTCGCCAAGCCCGAGGTGATCGACCGGCTGCGCGAGGCGCGGCCGTCCCTGATCGCGATCGACGAGGCGCACTGCGTCTCGGCGTGGGGGCACGACTTCCGCCCCGACTACCTGCGGCTCGGCAAGGCGATCGAGCGGCTCGGCCACCCGCCGGTGGTCGCGCTGACCGCCACCGCCGCGCCGCTGGTGCGCGACGACATCCTCACCTCTCTCGGCCTGCCGGACGCCGAACTGGTCGTGCGCGGCTTCGACCGGCCGAACATCGACCTCCAGGTGCGCAGGTTCGTCGGCAAGGAGGACAAGCGCCGCGCCCTGATCGAGGACGCCGCCGCCCGTCCCGGCCTCGGCCTGATCTACGTCGCGACCCGCCGGTCCGCCGAGGAGTACGCGACCGCGCTGCGCGAGGCCGGGCGGCGGGCCGAGTCCTACCACGCGGGGATGAAGGCCGCCGACCGGCACCGGGTCCACGAGCTGTTCCGTGACGGCGATCTGGACGTGGTGGTCGCCACCTCGGCCTTCGGCATGGGCATCGACAAGCCGGACGTCAGGTACGTCCTGCACGCCGACCCGCCGGACTCGCTCGACTCCTACTACCAGGAGATCGGCCGGGCGGGACGCGACCAGGAGCCGGCCTCCGCCGTACTGTTCTACCGGCCCGAGGACCTCGGCCTGCGCAGGTTCTTCGCCGGCGGCCGGGTCGACGAGGAGATGCTGGTGCGGGTGGCGACGCTGGTCGGCGAGCACGGCGGGGTGGTCCCGGCGCGGGAGCTGCGCGACCTGCTCGACGTCGGCTCCTCCAAGCTGACCGGCGTGGTGAACCTGCTGGAGCGGACGGGCGCGGTCACGGTGACCGAGCGGGGCGACCTGCGCGCCGTGGAGGACGGTCCCTCGCCCGAGGACGCGGCGGCGCGGGCGGCCGAGCTCGACGCGACCCGGCGCCGGGTGGACGAGTCCCGCATCGACATGATGCGCGCGTACGCCGAGACCACCGGATGCCGGCGGCGGACGCTGCTGGAGTACTTCGGCGAGCCGTACGAGCGGGCCTGCGGGAACTGCGACACCTGCCGCGCCGGCACGGCCACCGAGAACATCCCCGAGGAGCACGCCGGCGAGACGCCCTTCGCCATGCACGCCAAGGTCCGGCACAGCGAGTGGGGCCCGGGCGTCGTCATGAGCCGCGAACCCGACCGCGTCACGGTCCTGTTCGAGGAGGTCGGCTACAAGACCCTCTCCCTCGAAGCCGTAGAACGCGAAAACCTCCTCACCCCGGCCCCCTGACCCTCTCTCACCGCAAGCGCGGGCACCTCGCTGAAGACACGACGCGGTAGCAGCTTCCCTCGGCGTGGAGCTGCTAGCCACCGGCGCCGAAGCAGTGGGGAGGTTCTACGGCGAATCCGGCGCCGTGTACGGCGTGAGCCGATGCGCCGGTCGCTGGTTCCGGTGTCCGAGTAGTCCGGCCGTTCGCGTAATCGGCGGCCAGACCGAGTGGCGCGTCATGAGCGGAGCTCGAACCAGACCGTGTGTCCTTCGGCTTTCTGGCTCCAGCCCCACGACGTGGACAACTCCCGGACCAGCCACAACCCCCCGGCCGCCCTCGCTGAGGCTCGGCTGGCACCGGGACCAACGGTATGCCGCCGGGCGATCCCTCCTCAGTCACCCCGACCCGCACAAGAACGGCCGCCTCGGCATCTGAGACACACCCACTCGCGATAGGGCGGTTCGTCGCCTTTCTGCTGAGTTCGGCATGACGGCGAGACGCCCTTCGCCATGCGCGCCAAGGTCCGGCACAGCAAATGGGGCCCCGGGTCGTCATGAGCCGCGGACCCGACCGCGTCACGGTCCTGTTCGGCCTTCCCTGAACCCGTCCGGTGGCCCGCCGAGCCGGCGACCGCGCGGTGCCCGGCGACCGAAGGTGGCCGGGCACTCGTGGCTGTTGTGCGCCGAGCGAGATCAGCCCAGGCCGCGGGCTCGGATGGACGGCTGCTTCCGGGTGAACCGGTCGAGGTCCAGGCGAGCGCCTGTCATCGCCTCCATGGTCGCCAGGGCGGTCGCCCAGTGCGGATATCGGGGATAGGGGGGAGAGTCGAATGCTCCCGCCCGTTCATCAGCGTCCCTCCGTGCGACAATCTCCCGAATCGCACCGAGGTGGTGGTCCAGCGCCCGTGGGTCCCGGCCCGTGCACTGCTCGGGTTCGGGCCAGAAGACGTTCAGCCTGGTGACCAGGCTGCCGTCGGCGGCATAGAGCAACTCATTGGCGTTGTTGACCATCCACCCGAAGGCCCACGCTTGGGCGTTCTTGGTCAGGCGGTCCCAGAGGTCGGAAGCGCTGACACAGATGTTGTATCCCAGCATGATCACACCGTGGTCGCTCTGTTCCAGGACGAGGGTGCGCTCCTGCCCCCGCTCCAGCACCGTGCGGAGAGTCGTCATGTCAAGGTCGGCATCGAGTCGGCGGGCGATATCGCGGACCGTGAGTGGCTCCGCCCGCCCTCGCACCACCATCCAGAACATCGCGTTGCTGACATAGTGATTCAGTCGGTGCACATCCTTGAGGAGCCCTACGTAGTAGTCGATCATCTCGGGCGTGACCGCACTCATGCTCTTCCCTCTCGACGAGTGGCGACGACAAGGCATCAACCCAGAGCATTTCTGATAAGCCCGACAATTTCGGCCCAAGCCGCGGACGACTTGCGTTAGACGGCGAGACGCCCGGCTGGGGCGTCCAGCCGGGCGTCTCGCCGTGCTTCCTCGCGCCGAAGATCGAGCACTGTGTCGCGTCGATCTGGAATCGACCGCCACACGTGAAGGCCGGCCTGACGGCGATGTGGTCAGCCGCTGTGCGGGGCCGGGATCGGACGGGTGGTGGATTTTCTGCCGGGGAGCAGGGGGGTGCCGAGGATGGCGTGGGCTACGACGGCGAGGCAGACGAAGCCGAGGACCAGGCCCCAGCTCACGTCGGTCAGGTGGTGCATGCCGCGGTAGAGCCGGGAGACCGCGACGATCAGCGGGGCGGCCAGGCCGACCGTCCACAACAGGACCTTCAGCACGGTGTGGCGATGAGCGTGCAGGGTGAGCACCAGGGCCATCCCGCAGTAGAAGCCGACGGCGGCGCTGGTGTGCCCGGAGGGGAAGCTGGAGGTGGGCGGCGCGGGGTCCAGGTGGTGGACGGTCGGCCTCGGGCGCTGGATGAACACCGTGGCCAGCAGGAAGACGATCGACTGCGACCAGACGGCCAGGATGATGAAGACCGACTCGCGCCAGCGCCCGAAGGCGAAGCGGAAGGTCAGGGCTGCGATCGCGGTGAGCACGACGATCACCGGGGTGTCCGACAGCATCGACCCGAAGTGCGTGAGCGTGTTGAACAGCGGGGTGCGGTCGGCCGCGAAGCCCTGGTTGACCGCGATCTCGCCGGCGACTTCGCTGTGGAACGGCTTGATGATGAGCCATCCGACGCCGAGGGTCACCACCGCCAGCACCGCGAGAGGCGCGAGGAGGAGGCGGAGCGTCCACGCGGCGGTCTGTGACCAGCCCGTGTCCCGGTTCGCCACCACTCTAGTGTCGGTGACCATGCGCAGTTCCCTTCGTTGAGATGTCCTGCATAGCCTCCGGCTCCACGCCTTCGCGGTGTGGTTCGGCCGGTCGGCGCCCGATGTCGCGGCGCCAGGTCTCGAAGGCCGCGGCGGTCGCCGCGACGACGGCGGCGCCGAACACGACGCCCGCCACCACGTCGCTCACCCAGTGGACGCCGAGCGCGACGCGCGTGTAGGCCACGCCGAGCACGATGATCGCGCCCGTGATCCAGGCGGCCACCCGCTGCCGGTGGGAGAGCAGCGGCATCACCAGCAGCAGGACGATGCCGACGCCGAGCGTCGCGTTGACGGCGTGCCCGGAGGGGAAGGAGGAGCCGGGCGCCAGGTCCACGGGGTTGGGCAGGTGGGGCCGGGCGCGGGCGACGACCACCTTGAGCGCCAGCCCGAGCAGCCCGCCGACGGTGATCGTGGTGACCGCCCAGGCGGCCAGGCGGGGGGCGCGCTTGTAGACCAGCCAGACCGCGGCGGCCCCGACCACGATCCGCCACGGCCCGGGGCCGAAGACGTCGGTCCACAGCCGCAGGAAGCTCACCCACGCGGGGTGGTCGACGGCGTAGGCGTGCAGGGAGTTCGCCGCGCCCTCGTCCAGCCGGTTGAGCGGGCCGAAGGAGGTCTTCACCAGCACCAGCAGGAGCGTGAACGGGACCAGGACCAGGAACAGCGCCCCTGAGGCCAGGCTCAGGCGGAGCCCGAGCCTTGCGTCCTTGTCCATCCGCCTGCGGGCCCAGCCGTGCCGGCGTCCCTTCGGCCGGGCCTGATCGGCGATCGCGTGCCCGAGCCGGCGCCCGGTTGTGAAGATGCTCATGACCGTCTTTCTCCCACCTTGTCGCCTCCCATGCGGTGTTCGGTCCCGCTCGGTCCGGGGTCAGGGACGATGGGGTCCCCGACCCCGCCCCGGCACGCTTCGAGCTGCGCCGCGAACGACAGTCCGAGGAACAGCGCGACGGAGCTGAGCAGCGACCACAGCAGCAGCGCCATCACGGCGGTCAGCGGGCCGTAGGTCGTGCCGAACGAACCGGTGTGCTCGATGTAGAACGTCAGCCCCCAGGTGAACAGCAGCCACAGCGTCAGCGCGACGACGCCTCCGGCGGCGAGCCAGGTGTGACCGGGCTGCTTGCGGCGGGGCGCGGCGCGGAACAGCACCGAGGCCGACAGCAGCGCCAGCAGGAAGCCGACCGGCCAGCGCAGCAGCGTCCAGGCCGTGAGGGCCGTGTCGCTCCAGTGGTACACCTGGGCGAGCGAGCGGCCGATGGCCTGGCCGCCCACCATGGTCGCGAAGCCGAGGGTCATGAAGGAGCCGGCGCTGACCGCCATCAGCACGGCCTTGGTGTACTTGCGGCGGAAGGGGCTGTCCCGCTCCACGCCGTAGATCCGGTTGGCGCCCCGTTCGACCTGGGCCATGGCGGTGGTCAGGCCGACCAGCGCGGTGACCAGGCCGAGCCAGAGCGCGATGGCGCCGCCGGCGCCGGCGTGGTGGCGGCTGACCGCGAGGGCGTCGTTGACCACCTCGACCCCGTCGCCGGGGACGAACCGGCGGATGGCGAGCTGCACGACCTGACCGATCCGCTCCTGGTGCAGCACGGTGCTGAGCCCGACGACGGCGATGGCGCCGGGGATCACCGCCAGGCAGATCTGGAAGGCCAGGGCGCGGGAGTGACTGAAGCCGTCCGCGTAGCGGAACCGGACGAAGGAGTCGCGGACCAGGTGCCATCCGCCGTAGTGGCGCAGCGTCGCCCAGGCGTCGTCGGCGCCGAGCTCCTCGCCGCTCATGGACCTGGTCTGCGGTACCGCGGTCGCCGTTCCCATGGGTCAGCTCTCCGTTCCGCGGGGCGTGCGTAGCAGCAGCGCCTTCGGGCGTGTCTCGACGGACATGGTGGTGGCGTGGCCGATCGGGTCACCGTCGCATTCGTGCAGCACGGGCGGGTCCACCGTGATGAGGGCACGGGAGGCGGTGTACCGCTCGGCGCGCCGGTCGTGGCGCCGCGAGCGGGTGAGCACGTGCCAGGCCACGTGGAGCCAGTCCGTCGGGGTGCGGGGAGCCAGGATGAGGATGTCGAGCAGCCCGTCGTCCGGGCGCGCCTCGGGCAGGAGCTCCAGCCCGCCCTGGAGGCGGCCGACGTTCCCGACGAGCACCATGACCGCCCGCCGGCGGATGGTGGTGCGCCCGTCCAGGCGCAGCGTGACGCGGAAGGGGCGGTCGGTGATGTGCTTGACCACGCCGCTCACGTAGGCGAGCCAGCCGATGCGGTTCTTGGCGTTCTCGCTGGTGCTGTCGGCCATGGCGGCGTCCAGCCCGATGCCGGCCATGACGACGAAGGGACGCCCGTCCAGGACGCCGAGGTCGATGGCCCTGGTGCGCCCGGCGACTCCTACGCGGACGGCCTCGGGCAGCGCGGTGGGCATGCCGAGGTTGCGGGCCAGCAGGTTTCCCGTGCCGGCGGGCAGGATGGCCAGCGGCACGCCGGTGCCCATCAGGCCCTCGGCGCATCCGCGGACGGTGCCGTCCCCTCCGGAGGCGAAGACCACGTCGACGCCCTCGGCCAGGGCCTTGGCGGTCACGCCCGCGCCGGGGTCCTCGGCGGTGGTCTCGTACCACAACGGCTCGTCCCAGCCGTGCCGCGCCAGTTCGGCGGTCACGTCGGCACGGTGGCGGTCCGGGTCGGCCACCCGGAGCGGGTTCATAATCACGGCAGCTCGAGGCACGGCAGTACGTGCTACCCCGATAACCCCGCTTTGAACAGGGGTACGGCGACATCAACGCCGTACGTCCTGTTTCGGCAGATAGGCGCGGTTGCGGTCCTTTACCGTCGCCCGTCCGATCGCCTGGCGCGCACCTAGCTCAGGCCCCGCCGCCGATCTCGCACACCACGCAACTGATGTTGTCGGGACCGCCGCCGTCCCTGGCCAGGGCGATCAGCCGGTCGGCCGCCTCGCCCAGGTCCTCCAGGGAGGTCAGCGTCTCGTGCAGCGCCTGCGGGCCCACGACGCCGCTCAGCCCGTCCGAGCACAGCAGGTAGCGGTCGCCCGGGCGCGCCTCGCGCAGGGACAGGTCGGGCTCGACCGAGCCGCTGCCGCCGAGCGCCCGCATGAGCAGCGACCTGCGCGGATGCGCGGCGGCCTGCTCGGGGGTCATCTGACCGTCGTCCACGAGCGACTGTACGAGGGTGTGGTCGCGCGTGATCTGGTACAGCATGCCCTCGCGCAGCATGTACGCGCGGGAGTCGCCGATGTGGGCCAGAGCGAAGCGGCCGCCGTCCCAGAGCATGGCGGTGAGCGTGGTGCCCATGCCGGTGAGCTTGGGGTCGCGGTCGGCCATGTCCTTCAGTCGCCGGACGGCCTCGGTGATGGCGGACTCCATCGCCCCGAGCAGGTCGCCGCTGGGCGGATCGCCGTCCAGGACGGACAGCGCGGCGATGACGGTGGCGCTGGCGACCTCGCCATGACTGTGCCCGCCCATGCCGTCGGCGACGGCGAGCAGGCGGGGACCGGCGTACACCGAGTCCTCGTTCTGCTGCCGGCGCAGGCCGACGTCGGTGCGGGCCGCGTAGCGCAACGTGAACGACGCGTTGTTTGACATGTCCTCAGTAAATCATTGGTTGAAACACTTCACAAGCACATATTCTGTGGATTGGAGCGGCAAGGTGGACTAATCTGACCCTGAGCCGCCAAGGTACCGGTAGGCGAGCTGGAAGGGGCGACGCTTATGGGACACGACGCCACGTTGAACGCGGGCGACATCGCCCGGCTCGCCGATGTCGGCCGCGCGGCGGTGAGCAACTGGCGGCGTCGCTACGACGACTTCCCCCAGCCTGTGGGCGGCACGGCCGCGAGCCCGCTCTTCTCCCTTCCCGAGGTCGAGGACTGGCTGCGCCGTAACGGCAAATCGTATGAGATGTCGCTCGGCGACCGCGCGTGGCAGCGGTTACGAGCCGCCGGTGACGACCTGCGCCTGGGCGACCTGGTGGCCTGCGCGGGCGCGTTCCTGCTGTACCTGCGGCGCGACCCGGGCGGCTGGAAGGCCGTCACCCGCAGCCAGGAGCCCGCCAAGCGGCTGCACCGGGCCGCCGCCGCGGCCACGGCCGACCTGCCCGTGCCGGTCGACTGGAGCCTGGTCGACATCCGGCTGTACCGCCTGCTCGCCGACCTGGCCGCCGAACAGGGGCCGGCGGTCGCCTTCGAACTGCTCTGCGAGCGTTACGTCGAGGCTCACTCGCGCCGCCTGTCGGTCACGCGGGCCGACCACGCCGAGCTGATGGCCCGGCTCGCCGGCGCCCGCCCGGCCCGACGCTTCCGCGCCGAGCCCGCGGAAGGCTCCGCCGAGGGGTCGGGGGGATCCGTCGAGGAGCCGGAGGGGTCCGCCGAGGTCGCAGGAGACCCGGACGACGGCCCCGCGACCGTGTTCGACCCGGCCTGCGGGGTGGGCGCCCTGCTGCTTCCCTTCACCGGGGCGCGCGTGCTCGGCCAGGAGAGCGGCGAGACGGCGGCGCTGCTGGCGGCCGTGCGGCTGCTGCTGCGCGGCGTCCGCGCCGACCTGGTCGCCGGCGACTCCCTGCGGCAGGACGGCTTCCCCGACCTGCGCGCGGACGTCGTGGTCTGCGATCCGCCGTTCAACGAGCGCGCCTGGGGTCACGAGGAGCTCACCGGCGACCCCCGCTGGGAGTACGGCCTGCCGCCGCGCGGCGAGTCCGAGCTCGCCTGGGTGCAGCACTGCCTGGCCCGCGTCCGCCCCGGGGGCCTGGTCGCCATCCTGATGCCGGCCGCCGCGGCCAGCCGCCGTCCGGGTAAGCGCATCCGGGGCAACCTGCTGCGCGGCGGGGCGCTGCGCGCGGTGCTGACGCTCGCCGCCGGCGGCCCCGACCTGTGGCTGCTGCGCCGCCCCGAGCCCGGCGAGCGTCCGCCCTCGCAGGTGCTCATGCTGGACGCCTCCGACGGCCTGACCGGCGTGGAGGCCGCCTGGCGCGCCTTCGCCGCCGACCCCGAGGGCGAGCCGCCGGCCCCCGGCCGCGCGGTGCGCATCATCGACCTGCTGGACGACGAGGTGGACCTCAGCCCGGCGCGCCACCGCCGGCCGCCGGACGAGCCGGACGCGGTGGCGGAGTTCGGGCGGGTGCGCGAGCGCTTCGCGGACGCGGCGGCCTCGCTGGGCGGCGCGCTGCCGGGCGTCGCGCCGCCGGGACAGGCGCGGGAGCTGCCCACGACGACCATCGGCGAGCTGGTCAGGGCGGGCATCGTCACGATCCATCCGGGCCCGCCGAAGATGACGACCGACACCGGCGAGGTGCCGGTGCTCACCGCGGCCGACGTGGTCGACGGCGGCCCGCCGTCCGGGCGCGCCCCGGCCGGCGCCGGCCACGTCGTTCTCGCGGCGGGGGACGTGGTGGCGACGGTCGCGACCGGGGACGGCGCCGCCCGCGTGGTCGCCGAGCCGGGCGCCGTGCTCGGGCCCCAGCTCCACCTCTACCGCCTCGACCGCGACCGGCTCGACCCCGACTTCCTGGCCGGGCACCTGCGCCATGCCGGCGCCTCGGCCGCCCGGCCCTACTCCGGCGTGAGCAGGGTCGACGCGCGCCGGGTGCGCGTCCCGCTGCTCTCCCTGGCCGAGCAGCGCGCGTACGGCAGGGCCTTTCGCGAACTGCTCGCCCTGGAGGACCGTCTGCGGGCGACGGCCGCCCTTGGTGAGAGGCTCGTCCGGCTAGGCTTTGACGGGCTGGCCGGCGGTCATCTGCGCCCCGAGGGCTGAGGGTGTATTTTTCCCCGATAGATCATCAGGAGGGGCGAATGGTCATCGGCGACCGGTACGTGCTTGACGACCTGCCTCTCGGCCAGGGCGGCATGGGGGCGGTCTACGGCGGCCACGACCGGCGCCTGGACCGCAAGGTCGCCGTCAAGCTCCTGCGCTTTCCCGGCGGGCACGACGACGAGCTCGAGCAGCGGTTCATGCGCGAGGCCCGCATCCTGGCCCGGCTGGAGCACGCGGGCGCGCCGATCCTCTACGACTTCGGCACCTTCGAGCACCGCCTGTTCCAGGTCATGCAGTTCATCGAGGGCGTCACCGTGGCCGACCTGGTGAGCGAGCACGGCCCGCTGCCGGTGCCCTGGGCCGCCGCCATCGCCGCCCAGGCCTGCGCCGTGCTGTCGGCCGCCCACGCCCTGTCCATCTGCCACCGCGACCTCAAGCCGACCAACCTCATGCTGTGCCCGGACGGGAGCGTCAAGGTGCTGGACTTCGGTCTGGCGATGCTGCGCGAGGCCGACGTCGCGCAGTTCACCCGCATCGGCCAGATCCTCGGCACCCCGGCGTACATGTCGCCCGAGCAGATCCAGAGCGGGGTGGCGAGCCCGCGCAGCGACCTGTACTCCCTTGGCTGCGTCCTGCACGAAATGCTCACCGGACGGCAGTTGTTCGTCGGTCCCACGGAGTACGCCGTGTTCGAGAAGCAGGTGAACGAGCGGCCGCCCGGCGTGCCGGGCGTGCCCGGGGAGCTCGACCGGCTGATCGCCGGCCTGCTGGAGAAGAGGCCCGAGGATCGTCCGGCCGACGCCGTCGCGCTGTACGACCGCCTGCAGCCCTTCGCGGTCGACCTGCCCATGCTGCCCGGCTTCCTGGCCCCGCCGTCGGTCCCGAGCCCGGGGCGCATGTACGCGCGCATGGTCGGCCGGGTGCTCCCTTGATCGCGGGCGGGCGCCGCGCGGCGTGAATGGTCAGCGGGCGCCGGGCGGCGTGGATGGTCAGCGGCCGCCGGGCATGCCGAGGTCGGCGACGGCCGGGGCGTTGAGGCCGCCCAGCAGGGCGCCGGAGATCTCGTGGAGCTGGCGCGTCTGCTCAGGGGTGAGGCGGTCGAACAGCACCCGCCGCACGTGCTCGACGTGGCCGGGGGCCGCCTCCACCAGGGCCGCGAACCCCTCGCCGGTGAGCGTGGCCAGGGTCGTGCGGGCATCGCCGGGGCGCTTGCACCGGCTCACCCAGCCCTGGTCCTCCAGCTTGGCCACGGCGTGCGAGAGCCTGCTCGCCGACGAGCGCACCAGCTGGGCCAGCTCGGTCATCGTCATGGTGCGTTCGGGCGCCTCGGACAGCATGGCCAGGATCATGTAATAGGTGTGCGGCATGCCGGCCTCGCGCTGCAACTGCCGGTCGAGCGACTCGTACAGCAGGCGGGAAGCCCACAGGTAGGTGCGCCAGGTCCGCTGCTCGTCGTCGTCCAGCCACCGCGTATCGCCCACCGCACCAGCCTACCGTTCGGTTGAGCGCTCAAATCTGCGAAGGGCCAGATCACCGCAGCTCCAGCCAGGGATTTGACCGATATGATGCCGGGTGACCGTAACCTACTCAGGATGCGGACCATGACAGTAGGACCGACCGTGCGCCGCAGGCTGCGGCGGCTGGCCGCGCGAACTCCCTCCATCCTGCAGTGCTCGGTCGCCGCCGCCGTGGCGTGGATCGTCGCCAAGGACCTGCTCGGCCATCCCGCGCCGTTCTTCGCCCCCGTCGCGGTCGTCGTCTGCATCGGCGTCTCCATGGGCCGCCGGGTGCGCCGCATGCTCGAGATGGTGGCCGGGGTCAGCCTCGGCGTGGGCGTCGGCGACCTGCTGGTCGCCTGGATCGGCTCGGGACCCTGGCAGATCGCCCTGGTGGTGGCGCTCGCCATGGCCTGCGCCGTGCTGCTCGACAGCGGCCCGGTCATCGCCCTGCAGGCCGGCTCGTCGGCCGTCCTGGTCGCCACCCTGCTGCCGCCCAGCGGCTCCGGCGGGACCGCGCGCATGCTCGACGCGCTCGTCGGCGGCGTCGTGGGCATCGCCGCCGTCGGCCTGTTCCCCATCGACCCGCTCGCGCTGGCCCACCGGCACGGGCGGGTGGTCCTGAACGAGCTGGCCGAGGCACTGGAGGGCGCCGCGGAGGCGATCGCCGCCGCCGACCTGCCGCTGGCCGCCGACTCGCTGGAGAAGGCCCGCGGCTCGCACAGGGCCGTGGAGCAACTGGCCTCCGCCCTGCAGACCGGCCGGGAGATCGCCCTGCTCAGCCCGCTGCGCTGGCGCTCGCGCTCCCGGCTCGCCCGCTACCAGGCCGCGGCGGCCCCCATCGACCTCGCGCTGCGCAACACCAGGGTGATGCTGCGCCGCACCCTGGCCGCCCTCCGCGACCGCGAGCCCATGCCCGGCGCCCTCCCGGAGCGCCTGCACAGCCTGGCGGAGGTCGTCCGCCTGCTGAGGGACGAACTGGCCGAGGGGGTAGAGCCGGTGCGGGCCCGGCGCGCGGCCCTGGCCGTGGCCGACGGCGTGCGCGCCTCCGGTAAGGAGGCGGCCGGGTTCTCCACCCGGGTGGTCACCGCGCAGCTCCGCTCGATCACCGTGGACCTGCTGATGGCCACCGGCACCGACCGCGAGACCGCCACCGCCGCCCTGCCGCCCGTCACGGCCTGACGGCGCCGGTCAGGAGTACACCAGGGTCGGCGCCCCGGGAGTGAACTCGGTGTGGATGTAGTGCGCGGGCACGCCGATGTGCAGCAGCCGGGACGCCGTCACCTGCACCATGTCCGGCGACCCGCAGACGAACACGTCGCCGTCCAGCGAGACGCGGTGGTTGAGCAGCGCGTCCACCGCGTTCTCCCGCCGCCACTCGTCGGGCTCGTCGGAGACCGCCTGCACCACCCGCAGGCGCCGGTGATGGGTGCGCAGGTCACGCAGATCACGCAGGTCGTAGGCGTCCCCGTGGTGGCGGACGCCGTGGAACAGGTCGATGCTCGGCCGCTCGGGCAGCCACATCGACTCCTCGATGAGCGCCTTGAGCGGGGCGAGCCCCGTGCCGCCCGCGATGAAGATGAGGTGCGGGGTGCTGGCCCGCTCGAGCAGCAGCGACCCGCGCGGCGGCCCGAGGAGCACGGTGTCGCCGACCCGGGTGTGGTGGGCGAGCGCGGTGCTGACCCACCCGCCCGAGACCACCCGCACGTGGAAGGTCAGCCGGTTGTCGCGGCGCGGCGCGTTGGCGATGGAGTACGGCCGCCACACCTTGGGCCAGTGGGGCGTCTGCACGGTCGCGTACTGGCCGGCCTTGAACGCGTACGGCTGCGTGGGCTCGACGGTGATCACCGCGATCTCGCGCGTGCGCATCTCGTGCCCGACCACGACGCCGTTCCACGCCGGGGGAACGTAGGCGGCCTCCTGCTCGGCCGCCTTGATCATCACGTCGGCGATGAACTGGTAGGCGTCGATCCACGCCGTGTCGTACACCGAGCGCCAGGCGCCGCCCGCGTTGGCCCGCATCGCGATGACCAGGCAGCGGCCGACGGCCGGGTAGTGCTCGGGCTGCACCCCGTACTTGCGGTGGTCGCGGGCGAGCTGGCCGAGGTAGTCCACCACCCCGTCCGCGTCATCGAGGTTCAGCACGACGCGGGTGAGCGCCTGAAGGAGCCGGTCGCGCTGGACGTCCATGGCGGGCGGGAACATCTCGCGCACGCTCGGATAGTCGGCGAACAGCTTGGCGTAGAAGTGCATGGTGACCTTGTCGGCCACCGGCTCGACCAGAGCCCAGCTCTGGCGGATCAGTCCGATGTCGATGTTCATGGCGTCACTCAGCCGACCGGCCCGCTCCTTCTCGCTCCTTCCCCAGCGACCGCATGCGGGAGACGCCGAAGTGGTCGTCGCCCGCGGGCCTGCGGGCCTGCCCGTCGAGGGTCCTGCGATCCTGCCTGGCCAGCAGGGGGATGTGCTTGGAGCAGTGGATGTAGGCCTCCTCGACCTCGACCACGACCCAGCGGTCGGCACGGCGGCCGGGCGCCGTCTGGTCCTCGTCGACGAGCCCGTGGCGGCGCGCCGCGTCGTAGGCCGTCGTGATGCTGGCCGAGCCGTTGACGTGCAGCCCCACGCGGTCTTCGAAGAAGTCCACGAACAGCAGGCTGATGTGGGGGTTCTCCATGATGTTGCCCATGCTGGCGAACACGCCGTTGCCGCGGAACTCCGGGTAGATCAGCCGGGACGGCTCGAGCACCCGGACGAACCCGGGGGGGCCCGCGCGGAAGGAGGTGTCGCAGTTGCCCCGGGAGTCGGAGGTGCCGACGAAGACCATCTCCTGACGGGCGACGAACTCCCGCATCTCGGCAGTGAGATGGTCCGACACCTGCCGGTTGTAGAAGCGAAGCGCCCGCTCTCGGGTGGAGAACAACCCCTGGAGAACGTGCTCGCCTCTCGACCCGGGGAGGTGTTCGTCCCCCAGGCCGTCATACGGCCCGTGTTGGCCCATCAATGCTCCCATCACCGTCCCGACCGCCGACAGCCGGCGCGGCCATCACCGCGCTTTGCCCCTGACAAAGCCACAGAAACCTCATGGACAACTCGTGTCACATTAGCGGCGATCCGGAGACATGGCGACGGCCACCCGCAATATTCCTGACTTTTCCTGTCATGTGAGCCGGGCTCGCACCTGGGCGGGCGAGCATGGGCGCCGGCGGGCCGTTTGACCCGGGCCACCTGGGTAGGGCTGGGCTCGAGACCGAGAAGCGATGAGGAGGCGACGATGACCACCTTCGGATACTTTCTGTCCAGCGAGGAGCACGGGCCGAGAGAGCTCGTCCGCCAGGCCGAGCTGGCCGAACGGGCCGGGTTCGAGAACCTGTGGATCTCCGACCACTACCACCCGTGGCTGGACGAGCAGGGTCAGAGCCCGTTCGTCTGGTCGGTGATCGGCGCCATCGCCCAGGCCACCTCCCTGCCCGTCACGACCGCGGTCACCTGCCCGCTGGTCCGCATCCACCCGGCGGTCATCGCCCAGGCGGCCGCCACCAGCGCGGCGATCAGCCAGGGGCGGTTCCGGCTCGGCGTCGGCACCGGCGAGGCGCTCAACGAGCACATCCTCGACACCCGGTGGCCCCCGGCCGCCGAACGGCTGGAGATGCTGGAAGAGGCCGTCGAGGTGATGCGCAGGCTGTGGACCGGCGAGCTGGTCACCCACCGCGGGACCCACTACAAGGTCGACACGGCCCGCCTCTACACGCTGCCCGACCAGCCGCCGCCGGTCTACATCTCCGGTTTCGGCGACAAGTCGGTCGAGCTGGCCGGGCGCATCGGCGACGGCTACATCTGCACCGGCCCGGCCGCCGAGCTGGTGGAGAAGTTCCACGCCGCCGGCGGCAAGGGCAAGCCGGTGCAGGGCGGGCTGAAGGTCTGCCACGCCGAGGACGCCGCACAGGCCCGCAAGACCGTCCACCGCCTGTGGCCGACGCAGGGCATCCAGGGCGAGGCGTCCCAGCTGCTGCCGCTGCCCCGCCACTTCGAGCAGCTCGCCGAGATGGTGAGCGAGCAGGACGCGACCGCCTCCACCCCCTGCGGCCCGGACCCCGACGAGCACGTCGAGGCGATCAAGAAGTACATCGACGCGGGCTTCGACGAGGTCTACATCAGCCAGATCGGCCCCGACCAGGAGGCGTTCTTCGACTTCTACGCCAAGGAGGTCCTCCCCCGCCTCCGCTGACGGCGCCGCTCCCCGGCCGGCGACCGCCTCCGCGCGGCCGCCGGCCCCGGCGCGTGAGCCCTCTCCACGGACTCGACCCCTGGAAAAGCGGCGTTCACGTTTAGGCGCCGTTGTGCGGGAAGACCGCACTTCACCTGGAGCTCAGCGTGAGACGCCCGGGTGCCGGGCGAAAGGGGTGCGTCGTTGGACGGTTCGCGCGTGAGCCGCACGGCCACGGTGGCCGTCATGGCCGCAGCCCTCGCCGCGTGCGGCGGGGTGGGCGCCAAGACGGGCGGAGCGGCGGGCGGCGGGCGCGGCGGCGGATCCGGGACGCTGACCACGATGGGGTTCGGCCTGCCCGACGAGATCGCCACCGTGCGCGTCGACGCCTTCAAGAAGGCCCATCCGGACACCACCGTGCAGATCAACCAGGGCCAGTTCGACGAGCAGGCGTTCCTGTCCGCCGTCGCGGCGGGCGACCCGCCGGACGTCGTGTACATGCCGCGCGAGCGCATCGGCGGCTACGCCGCCCGCGGCGCCATCCAGCCGCTGGACACCTGCGTCTCCACCCAGAAGATCCCGACGGGCGACTACTACCCGGCCGCCCAGCAGCAGGTGCGGTACGCGGGCAAGTGGTACGGCATCCCCGAGTTCTACAACTCGATCATCCTGCTGGTGAACGACAAGGCGGCCAAGGACGCCGGGGTCGACCCCGCGTCCATCGACACCTCCGACTGGGACGGCCTGGCCCGCCTCGCCACGAAGATGACCAAGAGCAGCGGCGGGAAGATCGAGCGGTTCGGCTTCTACCCCAAGCTGCCGGAGTTCCTGCCGCTGTGGGCCAAGGCCAACGGCGCCGACCTGCTCTCGCCCGACGGGCGCACCGCCCACCTGGACGACCCCAAGGTGGTGGAGGCGCTGGACTACGTCTCCGGGCTGGTCCAGGCGCAGGGCGGCTGGACCAGCCTCAAGGCGTTCACCGACACCTTCGACTACTTCGGCGCGGAGAACCCCTTCGCCAAGGACCAGATCGGCGCGATGCTCACCGAGCAGTTCCTGGTCAGCTCGATGGCCGGCACCAACCCTGGCGCCGGCATCACCGTCCTGCCGTTCAAGGACCGCCAGGGCGACCCGGTGAACAACGTCGGCGGCAACGCGTGGGTGGTGCCCAAGGGCGCCGGGAACCCCGACGCCGCCTGCGCGTGGATGAAGACCATGACCTCGGCCGACACCTGGATCGCCGCCGCCAAGGCGCGCGCGCGGAAGCGGGCCGAGGAGGGCAAGGTCAACATCGGCACCTACACCGGCAACATGAAGGCCGACGAGGTGATCTTCTCGCAGGTCGTGAAGCCGAGCGGGCACCGCCCCTACGACCAGGCCGTCACGACCATCCGCTCGGTCCAGCGGGCCGGGTTCGTGGTGCCGCAGTCCGGAGCCGCCGCGGAGTTCACCAAGGCGTGGCAGGACGCGGCGACCCGCGTGCTCCTCGGCAGGCAGAAGGCCGGGCCGGCGCTGAAGCAGGCCCAGCAGGAGGCGCAACGCGCCCTCGACGACGTGAACCACTGACGACGGCGCCGCGGCCCGGGCGGTCGCGGCCGGCGACGAGGAACCACACGAAAGGAAGGTGGAGAACATGACGCACCACATTCCCGCGATCCCCGCGTTCCCCGCGACCCGTGAGAGCGACACCATGGAGGACGACAGCATGGTCGCCCTGTGGTCCAGGATCGGGTGGGAGTGACCGGAGAGCACCCTCCGACGGCCGGCGAGCGCGGGCCGCGAAGGTGAGAAGGCCGCGCGGCGAGACACGGTGGGCGTACGTCTTCCTGCTGCCGTGGCTCATCGGCCTGGTGGTCTTCCAGGCCGGGCCCATGGTGGCCAGCCTCGTGCTGTCGTTCACCGACTACGACCTGATCGACAGCCCGCGCTTCGCCGGCCTCGGCAACTACGCGAAGATGGCGCAGGACCCGAAGGTCGCCCGCGCGGTCGGCAACACCGTGCTGTACACGCTGTCGCACGTGCCGCTGGCCATCGTGCTGGCCCTGGCCCTCGCCCTGGTGCTGAACCGGGTCACCGGCCGCGCCGCCGGGGTCTTCCGCACGATCTTCTACCTGCCGTCCATGACGCCGTACGTGGCGGTCGGCGTGCTGTTCCTGTTCCTGCTCAACGGCCAGGCCGGCATGGTGAACCAGTTCCTCGGGCTGTTCGGGGTCCAGGGGCCGCAGTGGACCACCGACCCCGACTGGGTGCTGCCGGGCATCGTCCTGATGTCCCTGTGGAACCTCGGGTCCACCACGATCATCCTGTTCGCGGCGCTGCGCAACGTGCCGAAGGAGCTCACCGAGGCCGCGATGATCGACGGCGCGGGACCCTGGCAGCGGCTGCGCGCGGTCACGCTGCCGATGATCAGCTCGGCGCTGTTCTTCGTGGTGATCATCAACACCATCACCTCGCTGCAGATGTTCGACCAGGTGTACACGATGTTCTTCGGCAACCAGATCGCCCAGCAGTCCTCCGGCGACGCAGCCCTGTTCTACGTCGTCTACCTGTTCCAGCAGGGGTTCCAGTTCCTCCACATGGGCTACGCCTCCGCGCTGGCGTGGCTGCTGTTCGCGGTCATCGCGGTGATCACCCTGGTCCAGGTGAGGGTGGGCCGCAGGCTGGTGTACTACGAGGCCGAGGAGCACGCCGGATGACCGCCGCCCACCACCCCGCCACCACGGTGGCGGCGCCCGAAGGGCGCGGGATGACCGCCGTCGACCACCCCGCCACCATGGTGGCGGCGTCCGAGGGGCACGCGAGATGACCGCCGTCGACCACCGGGCCGCCCCGGTGGCGGCGCCCGCCGAGACGGGAGGGCCCGCCGCCGACCCCGCCGGCCGCGGCACGCGGAAGGTCTTCTTCTCCACGATCCTGGCCGCCTCCTCCGCGGTGTTCCTGTACCCGTTCGTCTGGCTGGTCGTCGCCTCGCTCAAGCCGCGCGACCGCACGTTCGCCGACCCGTTCCTGCCGTGGCCGCGGCCGTTCGCGCCGCAGAACTACCTGGCGGCGTGGGACGCGGCGCCGGTGCTGAGCTGGCTGGTCAACTCGCTGGTCGTCGGGGTCGCCGCCGCGGCGACCGTCACGCTGTCCAGCGCGTTCGTCGCCTTCGGGTTCGCCTACTTCCGCTTTCCCGGCCGCAACCTGCTGTTCGGCAGCGTGCTGGCGACCATGATGCTGCCGGCGGTGGTCACGCTGGTGCCGACGTACCTGATCTGGAACGGCCTCGGGCTGACCGGGACCCAGGTGCCGCTGTGGGCGGGCAACGTGTTCGGCTCGGCCTTCTACATCTTCCTGCTGCGCCAGTTCCTGCTGGGCGTGCCGCGCTACGTCTTCGAGGCCGCCCGGGTGGACGGGGCGTCGTACTTCGACCTGTTCTGGCGCATCGCGCTGCCGCTGTCGCGGCCGGCGCTGATCATCGCCTTCGTCTTCGAGCTGAAGGCGAGCTGGTTCGACCTGATGCGGCCGCTCATCTACCTGCAGGACCCCGCGCTGTTCACGCTGCCGCGCGGGCTGAAGGCCATCGTCGACCAGTTCTACCAGGGCGGCGACCCGAAGTGGGAGATCGTCCTGGCGGCGAGCGTGGTCACCACGCTCCCCCTGGTGGTGGTCTTCTTCCTCGGCCAGCGCTACTTCGTCCAGGGCATCGCCACCACCGGCCGCCGGGGCTGAGCCCGGCGCCGGCGCGTTCCACCGGGCCCGGTCGGGCCCTCCTCCTGGTTCCACAGCGGACTCCTCGTTGCGACGATCGGACAACCATGTTTACTATATGGGCAATCAGGTTGACCTTTTGCGGCGACGCCGCCGCGTACGGAAAGAGGGCCCCATGTCCCCCAGCACGTCCCTCGGCACATCTACCGGCACATCTACCGGTACGTCCGCCGACGTCTTCCCCGATCTGACTCCCGAGTCCGCGCCCTCCGGCGCCCGCGCCGCCATGGAGGGCGCGCGCGAGAAGCTCGGCCACCTCCCGGCCGCGGTGGCGCGGATGGCCGCCTCTCCCGAGGCGCTCAAGGGGTTCCTGGGGGCGAACGCCCTGTTCGAGCGGACCACCCTGGCCCCGCTCGACCGGGAGGTCGTCGTCATGACCGTCGTCACCCGCAACGCCTGCCACGTCTGCGTGGCGATGCACACCGCGGCGCTGTCCCGGCTGGAGGCCGCGCCCGAGCTGGTCGAGGCGCTGCGGACGCGGGCGCCGCTGCCGGATGCCCGCCTGGAGGCGCTGCGGCGCTTCACCCTCGCCGTGATGGACCACCTCGGCGCCGTCCCCGAGCAGGAGACGCGCGCCTTCCTTTCCGCCGGGCACACGCCGCGCAACGCCCTGGAGGTCGTCCTCGGCGTCGGCGCCTACACCATCTCCACCTACGCCAACCGGCTCACGGGCGCCCCCGTGGACCCGGCGCTCCAGGCCTTCGCGTGGGAGGAGGAGGTGGCCTGACCCCGCGCCGCCGGGCGGTGGCAGGCGGTAAATGCGATTGATTCGCACCTGCCAAACTTTTCTCATTACCGATAAAATGCCTTCGGCGGCACCGCCTCCCACCCCCGAGATAAGGATGCCGTCGTACATACACGGCAAATTGCCCAGAGTCGCTTCTGTCGGTTCCGCGGACAAGTGCGGGCTTTGAGCAGTTGTACGCCTTTGCGATGATCAGCGATATCCGGCGGCACGAAAAAGCGGGACGGGACAGTCCGTATGCCCGTCCCGCGCGCCGCCGCCGGCCCGGCGAACGGCCGCGCGCCCACGCGCCCGCGCAGGTGATCCCGGCCACGCGACATCTCCCCCACATTCCGGCGCGCGAGCCACCCCCTACCCGCCCCCGAAACCGACCCCAGTGTTGGGCGGCCACCCGGAAAGCGCGGCGCCCCACCCCCCCGTACAAGTGAATACCGCGTTCGTTGACGATCGATATGGCCGATGTGCACCATCACGAACACTCACAGATTCGCCCCGATCTGGAGATCCCTGGGGGGGTTGCACATGCCACGTGTCATCGAATACACCGACCCTGTACATGGTTGCCCGGGCTATTTGGTATATGACCGGGAAGATTGCCGTCTGGCCGCCGGCGGGTTCCGCGTCCAGCCGGGGCTGAAGGTCCAGACCCTCATCGACCTGGCCGAGCGCATGACGCTCAAGCAGCGCGTGCTCGGCATCAACGTCGACGGCGCCAAGTCGGGGCTCGCCTACGACCCCATGGCGGCCGACGCCGAAGAGGTGATCTCGCGCTTCCTGTCGTTCGTCTCCGGCGAGCTCACCACCCGCTACAGCATGGGCTGCGACATGGGCACCCGGTTCGAGGACCTGGAGCGCCTCGCGGCCGGCGTCGGGCTGCGGTCGGTGAAGTACGCGGTCAAGAACGCCCAGGGCTTCTCCGACGAGGAGTACTTCGCGCGCATGGGCCTGCTGGACGCCTCCGTCGGCCGGCGCACCGTGGGGCAGCGGCGCGCCGGACACGTCGTGGCGCACTCCGCCCTGGCCGCCGCCGACAGCGCCGGGTACCTGGCGACCGGGCTGCACGTCGCCATCCAGGGCTTCGGCAACCTCGGCAGGGCCGCCGCCGAGTCGCTGGTCGCCGAGGGCGCCGCCATCGTCGCCGTCGCCGACGCCTACGGCTGCGCGGTGCACCCGCGCGGCCTGGACGTCACCGCGATGCTGGAGCACGACCAGTCGCGGCCGGTGTCGGAACAGACCTCCCGGCTGGCGTGGCTGCCCGGCGAGACGCTGTTCGACCTGCCGGTGGACGTGCTGATCCTCGCCGCCGTCGAGAACGCCATCACCGTCGAGCAGGCCGAGGCCCTGCAGGCGCCCGTCGTGGTCGTCGGCGCCAACTGCGGCCTCAGCGAGGCCGCCGAGCAGGTGCTCAACGAGCGCGGCGTGCTGGTCGTGCCCGACTTCATCGGCGGCATCGGCGGGTCGGCCTCGATGGAGACGCTCTTCGGACCCGCCACGCTGCCCGAGCCGCACGAGGTGCTGGACAACGTCGCCTTCCTCACGCGCGAACTGGTGATCGACGTCATCGCCGGCTCCCGCACGCGAGGGATGTCACCGCGGCAGGTCGCGCTCGACATCGCGGCGAACGCCCCCGTCCACCCCGACCAGCCCCCGTACGGCCACAGCCCCTACGCCCGCGCGAGCCGGCGTCCGAAGGGCAACCGGGTCGCGACCTCTGCGTCCCGCCGCAGTGGCCTCATCGCCTCAGGAGAGAACCTATGAGCACCGACCAACCGTGCCGCCACGAGCGCAGCCACATCGTCGACTCCGCCTTCTACGGCCACCGCTACAGCACCGCCGCCAGCCGCCGCATCTTCTGCGACCGCTGCCGCTTCCAGCGCTGGCTCGACGTGGAGGCCGCGCTGGCGCTGGAGCAGGCCGCCCTCGGCATCATCCCGGCCGACGCCGCCCAGAAGATCGCCGCCGCGGCGAAGGTCGAGCGGCTGGACCTCGGCGCCGTCCGGGCCGAGATCCGGCGCACCAGCCACTCGCTGGTCGGCCTGCTGCGGGTGTTCCAGGCGTCCGTCCCGGACGGCGCCGGTGAGTTCGTGCACTACGGCGCGACCACCCAGGACATCCAGGACACCGCCCAGTCGCTGGAGATGCGCGACGTCGTGGACGCGATGGAGCACGAGCTGCTCGCGATCGTCACCCGGCTGGCCGACCTGGCCGAGACGCACGCCGAGACCGTCGCGCTCGGCCGCACGCACGCCCAGCCGGCGCTGCCCATCGGCTTCGGTCTGAAGATCGCCGGCTGGATGGACGAGATCCTGCGCAGCGGCGAGCGGCTGCGCGCCCTGCGCCCGCGCGTGCTGACCGCCGAGCTGTTCGGCGGCGTCGGCACGATGGCCGGCTTCGGTGACCAGGCGATCGACCTGCTGCGCGGCTTCTCCGCCCGCCTCGGTCTCAGCGCCGCGCCGCTGGCCTGGCACGTCGCCCGCGACCGCATCGCCGAGTTCGTCTCCACCCTGGCGATCGTCGCCGGGACCATGGGCCGCATCGCCGACGAGGTCCGCCTGCTGGCGCGGCCGGAGTTCGGCGAGGTGGAGGAGGAGTGGCGGCTCGGCCGGGTCGGCAGCAGCACGATGCCGCACAAGCGCAACCCCGAGGCGTGCGAGCAGACCGTCATGCTGTCGCGCCTGTCCGCCGGCACGGTCGGCGTGGCGCTGGCCGCGATGAGCGGCGACCACGAGCGCGACTCCCGGTCGCTGCGCCTTGAGTGGGCGTGCGTGCCGGAGGTGTCGCACTACACCCTCGCGGCCTGCGACATCACGCGTCTCATCGTCGACGGTCTGAAGATCCACCCCGACCGGCTGCTGGAGAACACCAAGGTCGTCGCCGGGCAGATCGTGACCGAGCGCCTCATGCTCGCCCTGGGCAAGCACATCGGCAAGCAGACCGCCCACGAGCACGTCTACGAGCTGAGCCAGGAGTCCCGCAGCACCGGCACGCCGCTGGAGGACCTGATCCGCCAGAACGGCGTCGCGCAGCACCTCAGCGAGGAGGAGCTGGCCGGAATCTTCGACGTCTCCTCCTACCTCGGCCACTCCTCCGAGCTCACCATGTACACCGTCGCGCAGGCCCGCGCGTGGGCGGCGGAGACCAGGCGCCTGCTGGGCAAGCCGGTGAAGGAGACCGCTCTTGCCCACCACTGAGGTCCGGGCCACGCCGGCCGACGTCCGCGAGATCACGCTGCCGCGCCCGCTGTTCGCCGGCATCGCCGGGCACGTCGTCCGCAAGCTCACCGGGCACTACATCGAGGGGGAGGTGTCCGAGCGCAAGGCGTTCGGCCTGCTGCTCGGTCGCCAGGCGGGGACGACCCTGCACGTGGCGGCCGTGCTCCCCCTGCTGGCCAACATGCGCAGGGACCCGGACATCGCCGACGACATGGACGAACTGGTCGACCAGTACGCCATCCCCTCGGAGACGCCCAACGACCAGCGGGGGTGGATAGCTCACCCCCGCGAGCTCATGGACGCCGAGGACTTCTGCGACGAGCACGGCCTCGCGGTGGTCGGCAACTATCACACCCACCGCGTCCCCTGGCCGCAGGACCCGCGCCGCGACACCTGCACCCGGCTGGACCGGCTGCTCGCCGAGGAGTCCGGCCAGTGGGTGTTCATCGTCTCGGCCACCGACCTGCACCGCATCACGGTGCGCGCCTTCTACGAGGGACAGAACGACCGCGAGGCGGACGTCCGGCTGCTGCCGGCCGCCCCCCACGCCATATCCATCGACAGGAAGAGCCATCGATGAGTTATATAGAGGACTACACGCAGGTCACCGGCTTCCACGGGCACAAGTGCCCGGGGTCGGCCGTCGGCCTGCGCATCGCGCACGTCGCCATCTCCCACCTCGGCCGGCACGGCGCCGACAACGAGGTCGTCGCGGTCGGCGAGACCGACGGGTGCGCCATAGACGCCGTCCAGGTGCTCACCGGGTGCACCGTCGGCAACCGCCACATGATCCTGCAGGACAACGGCAAGGTGGCCTTCACCTTCTGGCGCGTCTCCGACGGAGCCGGACTGCGGGTCACCGCCAAGCCCGGCAGCGAGGCGTTCCGCGGCGAGGAGCTGTGGGCGCTGGCCCACAAGGTGGAGGGCGGCACGGCCACCGCCGAGGAGCGCGCCCGCTTCTCCCAGGCGCAGGCCGAGCGCATCCAGCGGATCCTCGCCGCCCCGGTCGACGAGATCCTGCTCATCGAGCCGGTCGCCGACGAGGCCCCCGCGGCCAAGAAGTCCCGGCCGCACGCCCCCTGCGACGGCTGCGAGGAGCTCACCAGCACCGCCGTGCTGCACGACCACCGCGGCCGCCTGCTCTGCCCGCCCTGCCACCTCGCCGCGCACGGCGGCGTGCTGCCCCCCGACCACGCGGGCCACGGCCATGGCCACGGCCACGGCCACGGTCACCAGGCCGAGCACAAGCACGGCCATGGCCATCTCCAGCACAACTGACCCGCGCCGGCGGTCCGCCCCGGCCCGCGGCCGGCACCACGCCGCGCCGCGGGCCCCGCTGGCGATCCGAGAAAGGGAATTTCATGTCCGATGACTTCGCCGCCGTCTTCGAGGCGCCCGTCGACCAGGCACCCGACCTCGACGAGCTGGTCGTGGCGACGATGACGTGGCACTTCTCGCCCTCGACCGGCAGCCGGTTCTGGATCGAGCAGGCCGCCTCGTTCGGGTTCGACCCACTGTCGGACGTCAAGACCTACGACGACCTCCAGCGGCTCTTCGCCGACGTGAAGATCGACTGGAGCACGATCCCCGCCCACACGCTCGTCCCCCGCGGCTGCCTCGACCGGCCCGGGCGCTTCGGCGTGTACGAGTCGGGTGGCACCACCGGCGCGCCCAAGCGCATCGTCGACGCCACCTCGCGCAGGCGCAACATCGAGTACCAGAGCATGTTCCTGGACGAGCAGGGCTTCCCGACCGGCGGCAAGCAGGCCGGATGGCTGCACATCGGGCCGACCGGCCCGCACGTGATGGCCAAGAACATCGGCAACTTGACCGAGCTGCGCGGCTTCCTGGCCTACTTCGTCGACCTGGACCCGCGCTGGGTCAAGCGGTGCATCGCCACCGGCCGCCAGGACGAGTCCGACCGCTACATCGACCACATCCTCGACCAGGTCAGGGACGTGCTGCTGTCGCAGGACATCCAGGCCGTCTCCAGCACCCCCCGCATCCTGGAGCGCATCGTCGCCCGGCCCGACGTGTACGAGCCGCTGCGCGAGAAGGCGCGCGGCTTCATCTGGGGCGGCACCAGCATCGACGCCGAGACGCTGAGCCTGCTGGAGAACGAGGCCTTCCCCGGGGCCAAGTTCGCCGGGGCGTACGGCAACACGATGATGGGCATGGCCCCGCAGCGCACCCGCGTCGAGGGCGACCCGTCGCCGTGCGTCTTCCGTCCGTTCTACCCCTACACGGTGGTCGACGTCGTCGACCCCGTCGACCTCACCACGACGGTGCCGGTCGACACCCGCGGCGTCGTCAAGATCACCTCGCTGACCCGCGACCTGTTCATGCCGCCCACCGTCGAGCGCGACATGGTCACGCTGCGCGCGCCGCTGGACGACCACCCCGGCGTCGAGGTCTCCGACGTGCGGCCGAACGAGACCGCCAAGGAGACCATCATCGAGGGGGTCTACTGATGGCCGTGGCAACGGCGTACAAGGTCCCGCTCATCCGGGCGGGCGTCGCCGCCAAGTCGGCCGAGACGGTGCCGCTGCGCGGCGTCGACGGCACGCATCTGGCCGACGTGGACATGGCGCCGCCGCTGGCCGCCACACTGACGGTCGCGGAGCTGCGGCGCCGCCCCGTCGGCGAGGCGCCGTCCGCCGAGACCTTCCGCCGCATGGGCGAGCTGTTCGGGACGGCCACGCTCAACGGGCTCACGCCGGCCGACTACTGCGAGATGCAGTCGCGCAGCGCCGGCGTGCCGATCTCCGTGGCGCGGCGCTCGGTCACCGACATGGCCGAGACCTGCGCGAACGCCCCGCTGCGCGTGGCCGCCGAGCGTCCGGCGGGCGCCGCGACGACCGTGGGGGCCGGGGAGATCAGGGCCGTGTGGCTGCGGCGCGGCGACACCCTGTCGGTGATCGCGCCGAGCAACAACCCGGGCACCCACACCCAGTGGGTGCACGCGCTGGCCTACGGCTACCAGTTGCTCGTGCGACCGGGCACCCGGGACCCGTTCACCCCGTCGCGGCTGATCGCCGCGGCGCTGGAGGCGGGGATGGAGCCCTCGCGCCTGTCGCTGCTGCCCGGCGGGCACGCCACGGCGGACGCGCTGGTCAAGGCGGCCGACCTGAGCCTGGTCTTCGGCGGTGACGCGGCCATCCGGCGCTACGCCGACAACCCCGGCCTGGTGCCGCGCGGGCCGGGCAGGTCCAAGCTTCTGCACACCGGCCCGATCACCGACCGGGCGCTGGAGGTGATCTGCGACTCGGTGGCCTACGACGCGGGGCTGCGGTGCACCAACGCCAGCGCCGTGTTCACCGACGGCGACCCGATGGAGCTCGGGCAGGCCATCGCCCGGCGGCTCGCCGCCCTGGTCGCCGCTCCGCCCCAGACCAGCGAGGCGCAACTTCCGGTCATGCCGATCGAGCAGGCGCGGGCGATGCGCGCGCACCTGTCGTCCCGGCTGGCCGGGGCGGTGGAGGTCACCGCTCCGCTGTACCAGGACGGCGGGGTGGCCGACCTCGGCGACGGGTCGGCGGCGCTGCGGCCGGCCGTGCTGGTGTGCGACCGCCCCGACCACCCGGGCGGCGGCATCGAGCTGCCGTTCGCGTGCGTGTGGGTGCTGCCGTGGAGCCGGCGCGACCCGGTCACGCCGCTGAAGGACACGCTTGCGCTGTCGGTCGTGAGCGACGACGAGGAGCTGGCGCGGATCCTGCTGCGCGAGCCGTCGATCCGCAAGGTCGTCGTCGGCGGCCTGCCGACCCACGCGGCCGGGCCCACCAGCCCCCACGACGGCTACCTCAGCGGCGACCTCATGGAGGTGCGCGCCTACGGCATCGCCGCCCGCCCCTGACGGCGGCACCGCCGGCACGACGAACACGGGCGGCGCACCGGCTGCGGACCGCGTACGCGCCGCCTGGCTGGACGAGAAGGGCCCACGACCCCCCGGTCGCGGGCCCTTCGCCGTGTGCCCGTGATCTCCCCGACCTGCCGGGTGATGGCACGCGCGAGGTGGTCAGCGTGGGAGGTCCGGGGGGATGTCGGTGCCGCGGACCCAGGGTTTGATGTCCAGGACCGGGGTGCCGTCGACCAGGTCGACGCCCTGGAAGTGGACGACGCCGTCCTCGACGCGCAGCACGCGCACGAGGCTCATCCCGAGACGGCTCGGCCGGTTCGGTGAGCGGGTGGAGAACACCCCCCGGTGCCCGCCGCCCCTCGCCCCGCCGCGCGGGACGCACTTCAGCGCTCCGGCCTCGTCGTCGTCCTGGGAGTGCAGCCAGGTCAGCAGCCAGATGTGCGACCATCGCTCCAGGCCGGCCAGCCCGTCGGCGAACCGGTCGTAGACGACCACCTTGCCGGGCTCGCCGTAGTTCTCCGTGGCCTGCGCCGGGGCGTCCTGCGGCCGGGCGTAGCCGGTCACCACGTAACCGATCGGGCTGACCTGGACCGGCTGCTGGACGCCGGGGTCGGCGGTCTGCTCGGGCACGTCATCGACCTCGATTCACGGGAAAGGCATCCATGCGCGGATGCTCGTCGGATCGTACGGGGCACCTGCGAATATCCCACATCGGCGCTCCATGCGGCCGCGTGCACAGGTATTGCGAAATAGGATTCTTCATCCCTTTTATGGGTGTTTTCGGGTGCCCCCTACGGGCGGTGGCACCCTTGCTCCGGCACGCGGAGCCACCCGACAATGCAGGCTCAGTGATTTCCAGGACCATGGGGGGATTCATGCCGTCCGGCATTCCGTCACGCCCCCCGTCCTTCCGCGGCGGCCCTCTCTCGTGACCGAGGAGCGGCGGCCGCTTTCCTGTGACCGATTTTCAGTGACCAAGGAGTGAACGCGTGACAGAGCGCACAGATGTTCTGGTCGTCGGCGCCGGCGTCATCGGGCTCACCACGGCCGTGCACCTGGCCGAACAGGGCCTGGCGGTGCGGCTGCGCGGCGACCAGCCGCCGCGCGAGACGACCTCCGCGGCCGCCATGGCCGTGCTGAGCGGTCCCCTGTTGTCCGACCCCGCCGACACCGCGAGCTGGGAGCCGTACGAGACCGTCGCCGCCTGGCACCGCCTGGGCCTGGACACCTTCGCCCGGCTCGCCGGGCAGCCCGGCACGGGCGTGCGGGTCGCCCCCGGCCGGTGGGCGAGCCGCACCGAGATCGCCGACGCCTCCTGGATCCACCGGCTGCCCGGCTACGAGCCCTGTGCGCCCGAGGAGCACCCCGGCTTCGCCCTGGCCTTCCGGATGACGGTGCCCATCGTGGACATGCCGGCCTACTTCGAGCACCTGACGGAACGGCTGGTGGCCGCCGGAGGCGCCCTGGAGATCGGCTCGGTGGCGTCCCTGGACGAGGCCGCCGCCGAGGCACCGGTCGTCGTCAACTGCACCGGCGCCTACGCCCAGCGCCTGGCCGGCGACCCCGAGGTCCGTCCGATGCGCGGCCAGCACGTGATCGTCGAGAACCCCGGCGTCACCGACTACTTCTACGAGTTCAGCAAGGGCCCCAAGCTGACGGCGTTCATGCCGCACGGCGACCGGCTCGTCTGCGGCGGCACCGCCACCAGGGACGACTGGAGCCGCGAGCCCGACCCCGTCCAGACCGAGGAGATCATCGCCCGCTGCGCCGCCGTCGACCCGCGCATCGCCGGCGCGCGCGTCCTCGGCGTGGAGACCGGCCTGCGCGCCGGCCGTCCCCGCGTCCGGCTCGAGGAGGAGACGGTCGGCGGCGCCCGCGTCATCCACAACTACGGGCACGCGGGCGCCGGGGTCGGCCTGTCCTGGGGATGCGCGCACGAGGTCGGACGGCTCGTCCAGCGCACCGGCCGCGTCGCCTAGCGGGTCGTGAGCGCGCCGCCGTTGACGTTGAGCACCTGACCGGTGACGTGCCGGGCCGCCGGGGAGGCCAGGAAGACGACCGCTCCGGCGATGTCCTCGGGGTAACCGGCGCGCCCGTTCATCGTCTCGGCCACCCGCGCGTCGTGGAACTGCTGCCCGTTGCGGTCGCGGAAGAACTCGGTGTCGGCGATGTACCCGGGCGAGACCACGTTCGAGGTGATGTCGCGGGCGCCGAGCTGGCGCGCCAGGAACAGGTTCCAGGAGTTCAGCCCGGCCTTGGCCGCGCCGTAGGAGCCCGCGCCCCGGTCGGCGGCGAAGGACCCGATGTGGACGACCGCGCCGCCGGGGGCGAGCTGCTTGTCCAGGGCGGCCGTCATCAGCACCGCGCTGACCAGGTTGCCCTCCAGGTTCGCCCGCCACGCCGCGGCCAGGGCGTGCAGGTTGTCCGGCGTGCGCGGCCCCTGCCCGCTCAGCCCGACCGCGCCCAACTGCGGGGCGCCGGGGCCGGGGCCGTCCAGGTCGCGGTTGCCGCCGGCGTTGTTGACCAGCACGTCCACCGTCGTGGGCAGCTGGTCGCGCAGCGCCTCGATCTGGTCGGGGTCGGTGGCGTCGCAGACGACGGTGCTCACGCCGTCCCCGAGCCGCGAACGCGCCTCGGCCAGGACCGGCTCGCGCCGCCCGGTGATGTAGACGTGCGCGCCCTGCTCGGCGAAGGCCGCGGCGACGGCGTAGCCGATGCCCGTGCCCCCTCCGGTGACAACAACCGTCCGTGTCATGTCGGGTATCTCCAGTTCGGTTCGTAGGTCTGGTGTGGCTTCGCGGCGCGCGGCGGCGCCGGGGTCAGGCGGGGACGGTGGCGCGGGAGAACCGGGCCCGGGCGAGCGCGCCCACGATCGTGACGGGCAGGGTCACCAGCGCCGCGATGCCGAACAGCAGGCGGAACTGGCCGCCGGCCGCGAGCCCGCCGACGGCGGCCGTGCTCAGAGCGGCCCCGGTGAACACCGCGGAGGCGACCACGGCCGCGGCCGTGCCGCGCACGTCGGGGGGCGACGCCTCGATCATCCAGGTCTGGATGGTCGACTGCGCGATGGCCAGGGCCATTCCCGCCAGCAGGCCGGCCGCCAGGATCGCCGGAATGGTCTGGCTGAAGGCCGCGGCCAGGAAGCCCCCGAGCAGCAGCGTGCAGCCGCCGCCGAACAGCCCGGCGGCGGTCACGCGCGAGTCGATCGAACGCACGATCACTCCGCCGACCACGGCGCCGAGGCCGTAGGAGCCGGTGACGATGCCGGCGATCGCCGCGTTCTTGCCGTGCACCTGAAGCGCGGAGCTGAAGAAGTTGTAGAACCCGACCATCGCCGCGCCCTCGAAGAAGGCGAAGATCGTCAGGAAGCGGAACCACCCGCCGCGGAAGACCTGGCCGAGCCGCCTGAGCGCGTCCCGGCCGCTGGTCTTGACGGCCAGCGTCTCCGGCAGCCTGCCGTACAGCGCCGCGAGCACCGCCGCCCCCGCCGCGACGAGGAAGATGGCGGCCCGCCAGTTGATCAGATCGTTCAGCACGCCGGCGCTGATGGTGCCGGTGGCGGTGCCGATCGCCGCGACCGACATCAGGCCGGCCATCACCCGCTGGCGCCGTCCCGGCGGCACCCGGTCGCCGATGTAGGCCACGGTCACCGGCGCCAGCGCGGCGGCGAACGCCCCGGCCACGGCCCGGCCGGTGATCAGCAGCGCGACGTTGGGGGCCAGCGCCGCGATGAGGTTGCCCAGCGACACCCCGGCGAGCCCGAGGCGCATGACCCGCACCCGTCCGGCGGAGTCCGACAGGAGCCCGTAGAACGGCTGCATGACGCCGAACAGCAGCAGGTAGGCGGTCAGCGCGAGCGTGACCGCGGCCAGGCCGACGTGGAAGTGGTTCGCCACCGGGACGAGCAGGGGAGTGATCATGATCACGTTGGCTTGGACGAGGAACCATCCGGCGTACGGGATCGCCATGCCGTTCTTCTCGAGCGTCTGCTGAGCCATCGCATTCCTCACTCGGGCCGGAACCCGATCAGGCTCCGGCGTGCCATGGACCGGGGTCGCCGTCTCGCGGGCGCGCGCCTTCCGTGAGATCGCCGCCGCGCGAATTCCCCGTCACGCGGCCCGGGTCTTCGCTGGCGAAGAAAAGCGGAACGGTTACCAGAGAAATTCTGGGGAGCCGGCATGCGCAGGGCAAGCGGAGCGGCGTTAATGGCGGGGAATTCTGGGGTGGTCCGCCGCGCCCGGCATCTCCAATACCCGTTTCCCGGCAGCCGCGCAACCCCAGAGTTCCACTTTTTCGTGTTATTCCACAGCCTGGGTACACCGGTCACGACCGGGCCGCGGCCACGTTCTCGCGCAGGACAGCAACAGGGAAGATGCGGCGTTCGTCCCGGCGCATGACGATAGGGCTCCATCACCGTTCACCGATTTCACGCATCCGGCATGTCGCGGATCAGCCGCCTATGGCCAGGCGTGCGCATGAACGCGTGGCGCCGACGGAACACGGGGAGAGGTGTCCTGATGCCGGCCGCAGACATCACGACCGCAGGTGAGGCGAACGCGCTCGCCGACCGGCGCGTCACGCCGTGCGGGATGCTTCTCTCGGCGGTCGCCAATGACGCCGGCGACTACGAGATAATGGCGATCAGCGCATTGTCGCCCGGCGACTCGCCGCGCCTTTCCGGCGAGGACGCCGGGCACACCCGCCTGCTCGCCGAGTCCGACGACGACCTGCCGCCCATCCTTGTGCACCGCGGCACCATGCGCGTCATCGACGGGATGCACCGGCTGCGCGCCGCCCTGCTGCGCGGCGACGAGAAGATCAAGGTGCGGCTCTTCGACGGGGACGCGGAGACCGCGTTCGTCATGGCCGTGGAGGCGAACACCGCCCACGGCCTGCCGCTGTCGCTCGCCGACCGCGAGGCGGCCGCCGCCCGCATCGTCGTCTCGCGGCCCCAGTGGTCGGACCGGGCGATCGCCTCGGTCACCGGCCTGTCGGCCAAGACCGTCGACACCATCCGCCGCGCGGCCACGCCGGGCGTGCCGCAGCCGCTCAGCCGCATCGGGCGCGACGGCCGCGTCCGGCCGCTCACCAGCGCCGAGGGCCGGCGCCGCGCCTGCGAGCTGTTCACCGCCCGCCCCGACGCGTCGCTGCGCCAGGTGGCCGAGCAGGCCGGCATCTCGCTCGGCACGGCCCGCGACGTGCGCAACCGCATGATGCGCGGCGAGGACCCCATCCCGCCGCAGCAGCGCGCCCGGGACGAGCGCCGCGAGCCCGCGGGAGCCGAGCGCCGGCTGCGGCGGGTCGCCGCCGCCGGGCGCGCGGACCGGCCCAAGGACCCTGCGGCGATCCTCCACCAGCTCCAGCGGGACCCCTCGGTCCGCTTCACCGACTCCGGGCGCACGCTGCTGCGCTGGCTCAACGAGCACACGGCCGGGGTGCGCGGCTGGGAGGACCTCAGCGGGACCATGCCCTCGCACTGCGCCTACATGATCGCCGACCTGGCGTGCGCGGTGGCCGAGGAGTGGCTGGAATTCGCCGAGCACGTGCGCCGGCGCGCCGAGACGACGGCCTGAGGCCGCCCGCCGATCGCTGCGGTCGCCGGCGACACCGAGGACGCGGGTGCCGCCTGCGTGCATGATGGGGCACGGACGGGCCGCGCCCGAGGCAGCGCGAAATCGGTGGAAAAAGATTCGCCGGTCGTGTCGAATGCGCCTTCTCCCGGTCGACGCGTGAGCAGAGGCCGCGAGACACGCGGCTCGTCCTCCCCGGACCCACGCACGTACAAGGAGCACCACCATGCGCTACATGCTTCTTCTGAAGACCGAAGAGAACTCGCCGGCGGGCATGCCCCCCAAGGAGCTGATGGACGCCATCTTCCGCTACGGGGAGGAGATGGCCAAGGCCGGCGTGCTCCTGGACACCGGCGGTCTGGCCCCGACCGTGATGGCCACCCGCATCCGGGTCGCCTCCTCCGGCGAGGTCACCGTGACCGACGGGCCTTTCACCGAGGCCAAGGAGGTCATCGCCAGCTACGCGATGATCGAGGCGGCCTCCAAGGAAGCGGCCGTGGAGTTCTCGACCACGTTCATGGACCTGCACAAGCAGCACTGGCCGGGCTGGGCGGGCGAGTCGGAGGTTCGCCAGATCTTCGGCGCCGACAGCCCGCCGCCGTTCGCCGGCTGACCCCCGGGGGCGCCCGTGCCGGCGTGGGGATGACTCGGGTGACCGGGGTGACCTCGGAGACAGGGCTTCGCCCCGGTGACCGGGGCGGCCCGGCGTCGCCGGCCGTCCCCGCCGTTCAGCGGCGGGGCGGCGGGACGGGCAGGTGCGCGAACTCGGGATGGTGCCAGGGCAGGGCCACCGGCTCGTCCGGCACCTCGCCCGCGTACAGCCGCTCCAGCAGGCCCGCCAGCCCCAGTGGGCGGACGCGTTCCTCGGTGACCCGCAGGTCGGGCAGCGTCCACCAGCGGTGCCCGACCATGTCGCGCCGCTCGTACTCCATGAGACCGGAGGTGTCCATGACGAGCTCGGCCACCCGGAGGAAGAAGAAGGTCTCGACCGAGTAGTACATCTTGCCGTCCCAGCCGCCGCGCCAGTGACCGGCCGTGGTGGCGACCACGGGCCCGAGCAGGTCGGGCGTGACGCGGTGGCCGGTCTCCTCCCGCAGCTCGCGGGCCGCGGCGACCTCCACCGTCTCGCCCGGGTCGATGCCGCCGCCCGGCGTCAGCCAGGTGGCGTCGTGGAAGTGGAGCAGCAGCAGCCGGTCGGCTTCGTCGGCCACCAGGACGCGCGCCGTGGGACGCAGGATGGGCTTGCGCACAGCGTAGAGCCTAGGATCCGCGCGCCGGCGCCGCGACGGGATTACCGCCGGTGTCGGTGCCGGGTGGTTGTATCTGTCTCGTGGAGGTCTCCGTCGAGCAGCTCGTGTACGTCCGCGAGGACGAGTACACGGTCGCCCGCATGAGCGCCGAGGATGCGCCCGGGTTCGTCGCCGCGGGCCGCGTCCTCGCGGGCGTGCAACCCGGAGAGACGCTGCGGCTCACCGGCGACTGGGAGGATCATCCGCGCCACGGCCGCCGCATGACGGTCACCGCGTGCGAGCGGGTGGCGCCGTCCACGGTCCGCGCCATCCGGGTGTACCTCGGCTCGGGGCTGATCCGCGGCATCGGCCCCCGGCTGGCCCACGCGATCGTCAGCCACTTCGGCGAGTCCAGCCTGACCGTCATCGACACCGAGCCCGACCGGCTCAGGGAGGTCGTCAACATCGGCCCCGTGCGCCAGGCGCAGATCGTCGAGGCGTGGGCCGAGCAGAAGGCCGTCGCCGCGCTGATGGTCGTGCTGCAGGGCTTCGGGGTCAGCCCGCTGCTCGCGGCCAAGGTGTACCAGGCGTTCGGCGCCGAGTCGGCCGACATCCTGACCCGCGATCCGTACCGCCTCATCGGCCGGGTGCGCGGCATCGCGTTCACCACCGCCGACAAGATCGCCCTGCGGTCCGGGGTGCCGGAGCGCAGTCCGCAGCGCGTCCAGGCCGCGATCATCGACCGGCTGGAGGCCGCGGCCGCCGGCTCGGGGCACTGCTTCCTGCCGCTGCCCACCCTGCTCGCCCAGGCCGCCGACCTGCTCGGCCAGGACGACGAGCTGGTCCGGCAGATGGTGGACGCCCTGGCGGCCGAGCGGCGGGTGGTCGTCGAGGCCTCCCTCACCGACGCCCGCCAGACCGCGGTGTACGCCAAGGAGCAGCATGCCCGCGAAGTGCGGCTGGCGGCCAACCTGGCCCGCCTGCACCACGCGCGTTCCACCCTGCCCATGCGCCCGTTCCAGGAGGACCCCGGCCTCAACGACGACCAGCGCGCGGCGGTCACCACGGCGCTGACCAGCACGGTCTCGGTCCTCACCGGCGGCCCAGGCTGCGGCAAGAGCCACACCGTGCGGGTGATCGCCGCGACGGTGCGGGCGATGGGCGGCTCGGTCACCCTCACCGCGCCCACCGGCAAGGCGGCCAAGCGGCTGTCGGAGCTCACCGGCCTGCCCGCCACGACGATCCACCGCATGCTGGCCCACCAGCCCGACCCCGGCTCCGGAACGCTGTTCGAGCAGACGCCCGCGCAGGCCGATCTCATCGTGGTGGACGAGGCGTCCATGCTCGACCTGCACCTGGCCACCCGGCTCACCTCGGCCCTCACCCCGGGCAGCCACCTGCTGCTGGTCGGCGACGGCGATCAGCTCCCGAGCATCGGCCCGGGCAGCGTCCTCGCCGACCTGCTGCGCGTGGAGGAGATCCCCCGGGTCCGGCTGACCCACGTCTTCCGCCAGGCCGGCGGCAGCGCCATCATCCGCGCCGCCCACCGCGTCCGGGCGGGCGAGGTGCCCGCGCTGCCGGGCGACGGCGGCTTCTGGTTCGAGGAACTGGACGACCCCGAGCAGGTCGCCAAGCGGGTGGTCCACCTGGCGACCGAGGCGATCCCGCGCAAGCAGAACGTGCCGGCCGACCAGGTGCAGGTGCTGTGCCCGATGCGCAAGGGCGCCGCGGGCACCGCCGCCATCGGCCGGGTCCTGCAGGAGCGGCTCAACCCGGCCGGCGAGGGCAAGGCCGAGCACTGGTCGGGCGACACCGTCTTCCGCGTCGGCGACCGGGTGATGCCGATCCGCAACAACTACGACAAGGGCGTCTTCAACGGCGAGACGGGCACGATCACCGCGATCGACGTGGCCGAGCGCCTGGTGGAGATCCACATCGACGACGGCGGCCCGGTGACCTACGGCTTCGACCGCCTCGACGAGCTGACGCACGCGTACGCCATCAGCGTGCACCGCTCACAGGGCAGCGAGTACCCCATCGTGGTCGCCCCGCTCGTCGCCGAGTACGGCGGGGTCATGCTGCAGCGCAGGCTGCTCTACACCCTGGTCACCCGGGCCCGCTCGTGGGTGGTCCTCGTCGGGTCCCGCGACGCGCTCGAGCTGGCCGTCCACCGCCTCGGCCACCGCCGCAACACCACCCTGGCCCCGCGCCTGTCCCTCACGCTGCGCGCCTCCCCCTGAGCCCGTCCGATCCTTCGCGCCCGGGTCGCCGGCGCGCGCGGACGGCCGGTGGGTGGCCGGTGGACGGCCGCCGCACCCGGCCACGCCGGCCCGCCCTGGCCCGCGCTGGCCCGCGCCGGTCCGCGCTAGTCCGCGCCGGTCGTTCCCCAGTGCGCGACGCGCCTTGCGGTCTGTTGACGGGTGCTCGGCAGCAAACCGTAAACGCCTCCCGGCACAGTCGAGACCACGGCGCCGAGACGACCCGAGGGAGGCCGGAGATGACGGACAGCGGACCGCTGAGGCTGGCGGTCATCGTCGGCAGCACCCGCAAGGGCCGGTTCGGGCCCACCGCCGCCGCATGGTTCGCGGCGCAGGCCCGCAAACGCCACGACCTGGAGGTCGACCTGGTGGACCTGGCCGAGGCCCGGCTGCCCGACACCCTCCGCGACCACGACGAGACCCTCCCCGACCAGGTGCGGGCTCTCGGCCCCCGGCTGGGCGCCGCCGACGCGTTCGCGGTGGTCACCCCGGAGTACAACCGGAGCTTCCCCGCGCCGCTCAAGACCGCCATCGACTGGTTCTACGACGAGTGGCGGGCCAAGCCGGTCACCTTCGTGGCCTACGGCCGCGAGTCGGGCGGCCTGCACGCCACCGCCCACCTGCGCGAGATCTTCGCCGAGCTGCACGCGGTGGCCATCCGCGGCGCGGTCAGCCTGCCGTGCTACTGGGAGCAGTACGCCTCCGACGGCACCTGGCCCAAGGCCACCGCCACCTGCAACACGACGGTCAAGACGGTGCTGGACGAGCTGACCTGGTGGGCCCACGCACTACGCGACGCGCGGACCAGACGCCCCTTCACTCACTGACTCACCAGAGCCGTCGTCATCACCCGTGCGCCGGCCTCCCGACCTCACCTCACCATCTAAAAGGAACACTCATGAAGGACGTTCAGCAGCAGGTCCAGGACGCCATCGACAGGCTCGTCGCCTCCGGCGCGGAGCTCGGCCTCCAGGTCGCCGTGTACCGGCGCGGCGAGCTCGTCGTCGATGCCGTCGCGGGCACGGCCGACGCGGCGACCGGCAGGCCGGTCACGCCGGACACGCCCTTCCACGTCACCTCGACCGGCAAGGGGGCGGCCTCGGCCGTCGTGCACGTCCTGGCCGAACGCGGCGCGCTGTCCTACGACATGCCCATTGTGGAACTGTGGCCGGAGTTCGGCGCGCACGGCAAGCAGGGCGCGACCGTGCGGCACGCCCTGACGCACTCCACGGGCGTGCCCGCCCTGCCGGTGGACACCACACCGGAGGACCTCATCGACTGGCACAAGATGTGCGCGACGATCGCCGGCGCCGTCCCGTGGTGGGAGCCGGGCGCCAAGACGGGCTACCACCCGCAGTCGTACGGGTACATCGTCGGCGAGATCGTCCGGCGCGTCACCGGCACGCCGATCTCGCAGGTGCTCCGCCAGGAGGTGGCGGCGCCGCTGGGCGTCGCCGACGAGCTGTACTTCGGCGTCCCGTCGGCCGAGCTCGGCCGCGTCGCCCGCCTCGCGGACCCGGCGGGCGGGGCCATGGAGATGACCCCCGAGATGATGGCGGCGATGGCCGAGCAGGTGCCGTTCTTCAGGGTGGTGGACGGCTGGACCGCGGCGCCGCCGGCGGCGATGCCGACGGCGGCCTACTGCAACCGGCCCGACGTGCTCACCGCCGACATCCCGGCCGGCGGCGTGATGACCGCCCGCGCCATCGCGCGCGTGTACGCCGCCCTCATGGACGAGGTGGACGGGGTGCGCCTGGTCTCCCCGGACCGGCTGCGGGAGATCACCACCGCCGCGGTGACCGGCGTCGACGAGGTCATCGGGTTCCCGGCCACCCGGGGCCTGGGCTACGACATCGGCTTCTCCGGTCCGCTGGACGCCCCCACCCGGTTCGGCATGGCCGGCAGCGGCGGCACCGCCGCCTACGCCGACACCGCCAGTGGCGTCGTGACCGCCCTGGCCAAGACCACCGTCTCCCCCGGCGACTACACCGCCTACCACCAGATCAGCGCCCTGATCGCCAAGGCCCTCACCCCCCGTTGACCCGCCGCATCCCACCGGAGACCGGTTCGGCGCGCGGGGCGGTGGGGTGGGTCCGGGGCGCGTTATCGTGAAGGTCATGCGTTTCGGGGTCCTCGGACCGGTGGCGGTGTGGACCGGTGACGGCGTCCCCGTCACGGTGCCCGGCCTGAAGGTCCGCGCCCTGCTGGCGGCGTTGCTGATGTACGAAGGACGGCCGGTGTCCGCCGACCGGCTCGTCGAGCACCTGTGGGGCGACCGGCCGCCGGGCAACCCGTCCGGCACGTTGTCGGCCAAGGTCTCCCAGCTGCGCCGAGCGCTGGAGGACGCCGAGCCGGGCGGCCGCGACCTGGTCGTGTCACCTCCGCCCGGGTATGTGCTGCGGGCGGAGGTCGCCGCGGTCGACGCCCGGCGGTTCGCGGCGATGACGGCCCAGGCGCGCGAGACCGGCGACCCGCGGGCCAGGGCCGGCCTGCTGTCCGGCGCCCTGGCGCTGTGGCGGGGGCCGGCGTTCGCCGACTTCGCCGACGAGCCGTTCCTCCAGGCGAGCGTCGCCACGCTGGAGGAGCGACGGCTCACCGCGCTGGAGGACCTCGCCGAGACGCGGCTGGCGCTCGGCCTGCACGCCGTGGTCGCCGACGACCTCGGCGACCACGTGGCCCGCCACCCGCTACGGGAACGGCCGCGCGCCCTGCACATGCTCGCCCTGTACCGGGACGGACGGCAGGCCGAGGCGCTGGAGAGCTACGAGCGCCTGCGAACCCACCTGGCGGAGGATCTGGGGCTGGACCCCGGCCGCGAGATCGCCGCCCTCCACCGGTCGATCCTTTCTCAGGACCCGGCGCTGACCGTCCCTCTGGACGCGGCGGCCCGATTCGCCTACCCCGGCATGTCCGGACCGACGCCAGACGACCACGCGGGAGGCGACGGCTCGGAAAGCCTCGGACCGGCGCCAGACGGCCACGCGGGAAACGACGGCTCGGGAAGGCTCGGCCCGGCGCGAGACGACCACGCGGGCGACGACGGCTCGAAAAGGCTCGGCCCGGCGCGAGACGACCACGCGGGCGACGACCCGGCCGGCGTGGGGGCGGTGGCGCGGCCGAGGTCGAACCTGCCCACGGCGATCGCCGGGCTCATCGGCCGCGAGGACGCGGTGGCCGAGGTGCGCGCGTCACTCCAGCACGCCAGGCTGGTCACGCTGACCGGCTCCGGCGGGGTGGGCAAGACCCGGCTGGCGATGGAGGCCGCCGCCCCGCTGGCCGAGTCCTGTCCCGACGGAGCCTGGCTCGCCGAGCTGGGCGCGTTCGACCGGGCCGGAGCCCGCGACGCGCTGGAGTCGCTCACCGACATGGTGATGGCCGTCCTGGACGTCCGCGACGTCGCCGGGCCCCGCGAGCCGGCCGGGCCGGTCGAGCGGCTGGCCCGCGCGATTCGCACCCGCCGCATGCTCCTGGTGCTCGACAACTGCGAGCATGTGATCGAGGAGGCGGCCGAGCTGGCGGCCTCACTGCTGCGCGCCGCGCCGGGGCTGCGCGTGCTGGCCACCAGCCGCGAGCCCCTGGGCCTGGCCGGTGAGGTGGTGTGGCCCGTCCCGCCGCTCGAGGTTCCCGGCCCGGCCGGGCGGGCCGACCCGGCGACGCTGGAGCACTTCAGCGCGGTCCGCCTGTTCGTGGACCGGGCGGGCGCCGCGGCGCGCGGGTTCACGCTGACCCCCGAGAACGCCGAGGCCGTCGCGCTGCTGTGCAGGCGGCTGGACGGCATCCCGCTCGCCCTTGAGCTGGCGGCCACGCGAGTGCGGGCGCTCGGGATCCGCGGCCTGGTCGCGGGGCTGGACGACCGGTTCCGGCTGCTGGCGACCGGGCACCGCGGCGCGCCGCCGCGCCAGCAGACGCTCATGGCCATGATCGACTGGAGCTGGCAGCTCCTCACCCCGGCCGAGCGCACGGTCCTGCGCCGCCTGGCCGTCCACGCGGACGGCTGCACCTTGGAGGCCGCCCACGCCGTCCGCGCGGAGGACGACGACACCGGCGAGGTGCTGGCGCGGCTGGTGGACCGCTCGCTCGTCGTGATGACCGACCGGGGGGACGACGCCCCGCGCTACCGCCTGCTGGAGTTGGTGGCCGCCTACTGCGCCGACCGCATGGACGAGGCGGGCGAGTCGCGGCGGATGGCCGGGCGGCACCGCCGGTACTACACCGCTCTGGCCGAGAGCGCCGAACCGCACCTGTACGGCCCCGAGCAGGGACGGTGGCTGCGGCGCCTGGACGCCGAGGCCGCCAACCTGCGCGCCGCGCTCGACAGCGCACTGTGCGAACGGGACGCGGGCGTGGCACTGCGCCTGGTCAACGCGCTGACCTGGTACTGGTTCCTGCGCGGCCGCCTGGACGAGGCCCGCCGCTCCCTCCGGGCGGCGCTGGCCGCGACCGCCGAGTCGCCGCCGGCGCCGACAGCGGCCGACTCACGCGCGCCGTCGGGAGCGTCCGGCGAACCGGCCGCGACGATGCCGGGGACGGCGGGTGCCGGGGGGCTGCGAAGCGCTCGGGCGCGGGCGACGGCCTGGCACACCGGGATCTCGTTCCTGCTGGGCGACATCGCGGACTGGCCGGCCCGCCACGAGGAGGCGCTGCGCGCCTACGACGGCGTGGACGACCCAGGGGCACGAGCCAGGGCCGAGTGGTTTCTCGCGTTCGCCGAGATCGACCTCGGCGACGTGGCCGCCACGGGCGCCTCGATCGCCCGGGCCCTGGACGCCTTCGAGGCCGGCGGGGACGCGTGGGGCGTGGCGGCGGCGCTCGGCCTGCGGGCCAAGCACGCGCATGTGCGAGGAGACACGGCCGCGCTGGAACGGGACGGCGCCCGCAGCGCGGCGCTGTTCCGCGAGCTCGGCGACCGGTGGGGCCTGCTGCAGGCCACCGAGTGGCTGGGCGCGCACGCGGGCCTCACCGGCGACCACGAACGGGCCAACCACCTGCACCTGGAGGGGCTGCGCATCGCCTCCGACCTCGGGCTCTGGACCGACGTCTCCGGCCGCCTGTCCTGGCTCGGCTGGATCGCGATGCAGTGCGGCGACCACCCGGCGGCGCGCGCCTACTGCGAGGAAGGGCTGGAGCTGGCCACCGAGCAGGCATCTCCTCTGGGCGCGGTGTTCGCCGAGATGGGCCTCGCCTTCGCCGCGCGCAGGCAGGGCGATCTGGACGTCGCCGAGGAGCACCTGCGCAACCTCGCCGGCGCCGCCGACCGGCAGGGCACCGGGCCGGGACGACCGCTGTACGCGCCGAGCGTGCTCATCGAACTGGGCTACGTCGCCGAGTTGCGCGGGGACGCGGACGCGGCACTCGCCAGGCATGGGGAGGCGTTCACGATCGCGATGGACCTGGGCGCCTCCGGGGACATCGCGCTGGCGCTGTCCGGCATGGCGGGCGCGTGCGCGCTCGGCGGACGCCCCGCTCTCGCCGCTCGACTGCTCGGCGCGGCGGCGGCCGTCCGGGAGTCGGCGAGCCTGACCGTCACGCCCGCGGAGGAGGGCGACGCCCGGCGCGCCACCGGCATGGCGCGGGCCGCGCTCGGCGATGGCCTGTTCACCGACCTGTTCGCCCAGGGCCGCACGCTCAGCCCCGGGCAGGCCCGCGCCCTCGTCGGCACCGCCACCGTCGCCTGAGTCCGTGGGACGGGTGAGCCGCGCACAATGAGTTCGGGCCGGGTGGTGTCTCCACCACCCGGCCCGAACCCGGCGGAACCGGCCCGGCCGGTCCGCCGGCCGCTGCTCTGTCATGGCCGCCACGCCGTGGCGCTCCCGGGTCCGGCCGGTGCGGACACCGGCCGGACCCACCTACCTGCCGGTCAGGGGCTGGTGCAGGTGGCGGTGGGGGTGGCCGCGGAACCGTTGGCGGTGAAGCCGAAGGTCGTGGACCCGTTCGCCGGGATGGACCCGTTGTAGGCGGCGTTCTTCACCGACACGTTGGAGCCGGAGACGGTCGGCGTTCCGCTCCACACGCTGCTGAAGCTCTGCCCGCTCGGCCAGGTCCACTGCACGGTCCACCCGTTGACCGCCGAGGAGCCCGCGGTGACCGTCACCGTCGTCTGGAAGCCGCCCGGCCAGCTGCTGACCGTGCTCAACGTCGCCGAGCACGCCCCGGTGCCCGGCGTGGGCGTCGGGGTCGGGGTCGGGGTGGGGTTCGGGGTGGGAGTCACCGTGGGAGTGGGGGTCGGCGTCGGGGTGGGGTTGGGAGTGGCCGAGTTGAGGGCGTTGAGGACCGAGGTGTAGGCGGCCTTCTTGTTGCCACTGGTGTCGAACAGCAGGGGGCTGGTGTTGGCGCCGAGCCAGGAGTCGCTGTCGCGTACGCCCCAGACGGTGATGCCGACGCAGCGGGACACGGCCAGGCAGTCGTTGGTCACCGACTGGTAGGTCTGCGCGGAGCCGCCTTGGATGTCCAGTTCGGTGAT
>NZ_JBEXGS010000007.1:191712-373761 GCF_040607455.1 Sphaerisporangium sp. NPDC005289 | reverse complement strand
ATCACCGAACTGGACATCCAAGGCGGCTCCGCGCAGACCTACCAGTCGGTGACCAACGACTGCCTGGCCGTGTCCCGCTGCGTCGGCATCACCGTATGGGGCGTACGCGACAGCGACTCCTGGCTCGGCGCCAACACCAGCCCCCTGCTGTTCGACACCAGCGGCAACAAGAAGGCCGCCTACACCTCGGTCCTCAACGCCCTCAACTCGGCCACTCCCAACCCCACCCCGACGCCGACCCCCACCCCCACGGTGACGCCGACCGTGACCCCCACCCCGACCCCCACTCCCACGCCGACTCCCACGGCGCCCGGCGGGAGCGGTCCGATCAGGGGTGTCGCGTCCGGCCGGTGTGTGGACGTGCCCAACGCCTCCACCACCGACGGCACCGGGGTCCAACTGTGGGACTGCAACGGCCAGAGCAACCAGACCTGGTCCTCCACCTCCGCCGGTGAGATCAGGGTCTACGGCAACAAGTGCCTGGACGCCGGCGGCAGCGGCAACGGCGCCAAGATCCAGATCTACTCCTGCCACGGCGGCAACAACCAGAAGTGGCGCTACAACTCCGACGGCTCCATCAGCGGCGTGCAGTCCGGACTGTGCCTGGACGCCACCGGACAGGGCACCGCCAACGGCACCACCATCCAGCTCTACACCTGCCACGGCGGCACCAACCAGAAGTGGACCTGGAGCGGCGGCACCAGCACCCCCACCCCCACTCCCACCCCGACGGTGACGCCGACCGTGACCCCCACGCCGACGCCCACCCCCACGACGTCGGGCCGTCCGGCCATCGAGAACAACTACTCGGTCACCCGTGAAGGCGCCTACGGCACCAACCGCTACACCGTGTACCGGCCGTCCAACCCGTCGGCCGTCGAGGGCACCCTGCCCGTGCTGGCCTTCGGCAACGGCGCCTGCGCCCACACCGACGGCAGCGAAGTGGTCCAGATACTCACCTTCATCGCGGCCCACGGCTTCGTCGTCGTGGACACCGCGTCGGTCGACGGCTCGTCGAACGGAGTGGCGAGCGGAAACCCGATCCCGTCGCTGCTGACCGACGCGATCAGCTGGGCCCAGCAGGAGAACTCCCGCAGCGGCTCAGCGCTCTACCAGCGCCTCGACCTGTCCAAGGTCGCCACCGCCGGCCACTCCTGCGGCGGGCTGGAAGCCCTGATCGCCGGCGCGGACTCGCGGGTCAAGAGCGTCATCTCCCTCGACAGCGGCCTGTTCGCCGACGGCTCCTTCGGCTACTCGCGCTCGGAGCTCAACAAGCTGCACAGCCCGGTGCTGTTCATGGACGGCGGGTCCTCCGACATCGCCTACGACAACACCCGGGCCAACTACGACCTGGTCCAGGTGCCCGCCGTACTGGCCGAGCACCCGCAGGCCGGCCACACCGGCTTCATCACCGGCTCCCAGCGGACCGACGGCATGACCGCGGTAGTCCACTTCCTCGACATGACCCTCAACGGCAACGCCACGGCCCGCTCGTACATCCTCTCCGAACTGGCCAACAAGTCCCCCTGGTCCGTCCGCACCAAGAACTTCTAACCCCGGACGCCCCCGCCGGTAGTCCCGCCCTCGGACGGCCCACCGCCGGTGGTCCGACCCCGAACATCCCACCCGCCGATAGTCCGACCCCGGACGCCCCATCCGCCGGTGGACCGCTTCGTCACCGCGGTCCACCGAGGGGTGGGGCGTCCGCATGTACCTCGTGACCGGAAGCCGCCTGGCTCGTACATGCCGACCCGGTGAGCGTCGCGGGGACGTCGTCCGCAGAAGCTGTCCAGCGCCTTCCTGCAAGGAGGAGCATGCTGTCATTCCAGCAGAACCTCCCACCTCAGGTGATCACCGCCGCCGTCGCGACTTCGAGGCGCGATGGCGGCACGAGGCGTTTCTTCTGACGATCAGGAGTGACCTCAGCCAAGATCCCGGTAGGCCGTCACCTGCCGCAACTCACCCGCGGCGCGGGCGGCGAGCGCCGTGTCGAGAACGGCGGAAACTCGTTTGCGAGCGGGACTGCTCACCCCTCGACAGCTACTGCTGGAACACGATGTGCCAGCCGAACCAGACCAGAAACCCCAGCAGAGCAGCACTCGCGGCGAGCCTCCAGTGCTTGACCGGGTAGATGCCCAGCCACTCACGAAGCCGCTCCGACAGCGTGTCCCCCTCGCGGTGGTTCAGGAGCGCGATCGTCTCCAGCACGGCGAACGACCCGAGGACCAGCCCGCCCCACACCACCCAAGCCGTGTTCACGACACCACCGCCGCGATCCGCACTCTGTTGCCACCACACACGAACGCCACGATAACCCCAAAGATCACCGCTCCCACAGCCCCAGCCACACACGTCCACGCCGACCAGCGCCACACCCGAAGCGACAACGGCGGACGACTCAGCACCCCACAACCCGAAGCGACGGTGACCAACAACATCCACCAGCACCTACGGACGACCGGTGCGGCCCCACCCCCGCCCAGAACCTGTCACAGCACCCACCGCCGCGTCCCCACCCATGCGTACACTTCGAGAACACCGGCCGTACGCGGCCTGTTACGCCTGATCACCGACCCCGCCGCCCACCAGCCCATACAATCCATTGCGAAGCACACCCGGGCGGGCGCGCCACAGACCAAGCGGTACGCGGGCGCTCCGCAGATCATGCACAATTATCCGAGAGCGCCCTTAGCTCAGCTGGACAGAGCATCGGACTTCTAATCCGACGGTCGCAGGTTCGAATCCTGCAGGGCGCGCCCGTCGCGATCAGCCAAAAGAGCCCCTGACCAGCGGTTACGTAGTCAGGGGCTCTGGCCTTGCTGTCCGGCTGTGTCCGACCGTCACCGGGCGTCTGCGACCAGTTCTTCCCAATGCCTTCCCGCGGCTCTCAGGCTCTGCTCAGCTGGCCAGCGCTTCGGAGATCCAGCGCTTGTCCGCTTAGTCCGGTTCGACGATGCCCTCGACGCATGCGTAGGGCGGTGGGGTGGCCAGGAGCGCCCTCAAGCCAAGGGGTGGTCGTTCAGGTGGCTCAAAGGTAGGGATGACGTAGCTATCTCGTATCGAGAACTGCTGTCATCCTCCAGGCATGGACCAATTCCTCCTGCAGCTCCTCCCATTGGTGGGCGTCATTGTTGGCGCGGTGGCAACCATGGCCACTACGTCCTCCACTGATCGAAGGCGCTGGAGGCGGGAGCAGGCGACGCGATGGGACGAGCGCCGACTCGACGCCTACCTAGAATATGCAAGCGTGAATAAGGAGTTATATACACTCGCCTGCTGCACAACAGCCGCTTATCGCCCGCACTCAGTCAGCCCACCTGTCGATTGGGAGACTGGAAAGTCCTTGATGGCCCAAACTGAGATACGTCGCCGACAGGCCATAGAGAAGGTGCTGTTCTTTGGTGACGCTGTCACGGCTAAGGCCGCCGAGAGCTGGTGCGATGCCATCGTGGCATTGTGCACTTATGTGAGCAAACGACCGGATCGATGGGATGACTGGTCGTACTTGGTAGACCAAGTGACCGAGGCGCGTGATTGTTTCTATACATCAGCACGCGTCGACGTGGCCATGCAGAGCCTTGACCAAGGCCGGCTGCCCGTACCGTGAGTATGACTCATGCCCGAAGATGGGGTAGCACCGACATGCCGCAATGTTGCATACGATGATTCGGCTCACTAGGGGCTACGAGGACTTATTCTAAGCACCTCCCCGTAGCCCCCGTGCTCGTCAGCCGTCGAGCGCTTCGGAGATACGACGCTTGGCCACCTCATCCTGGGGCGCCGGTTGAAGCAGATCAGCCGCACCCTGCGGCGGCGCACCGGCCAGGCGCTGGGGGAGATCGATCGGCTCACCGGCGAGATCGCCGGCATCGCGGCCACGACGTCGGCGCAGGTGGCGCAGGTGATCCGCAATGCCCGCCGTGCCCTATCGCGTCGGCCCTCCAGGCGGCTCGCACGCCTGATCAACGATCTGGAGCAGACGGTGTCGGGCACCGGTCGGCTGCTGGCTCAGACCACGCAACGCCTAGCCGGCAACCGCACCATCCCCGACCGGATGGTGTCGCTGGCCGACCCCGATGCCCGTCCGATCCGCAAGGGCAAGCCCCAGCACCCGACCCAGTTCGGTTACACCCTGCTGGTGGCCGCAGACGAACGTGGCTTCATCTGCTTCCATCGGCTGAACAAGGGCAATCCCAGTGATGCTCCCCAACTTGTCCCGGCTGTCGAGCAGGTCATCGAGCGGACCGGCCGTGTCCCGGCCACCGTCGTCGGCGATCGCGGATTTCGGTACCGCGGCAGCAGACAAGGCCCTGGCCGAGTTGGGGGTGCGGCACATCGGCCTGCAGCGTGGTGGCACCCTCAGCAAGTCCCGGCGTGAGTACGAGCACACCCGCAGCTTCCGGCGGATGCGCAACTGGAGGGTGGGAGTCGAAGCCCGTATCAGTCACCTCAAGCGGACATTCGGACTCCGCCGGACCCGGCTACGCCGTCTCGGAGGCGCTCAGACCTGGGCCGGGCTGGGGATCTTCGCCTACAACCTGCAGCGGATGGCCGTGATCGGCGGCTGACTACCGGCTGCCGCTCCGGCAGAGCCGACACCCAGCCAACTCGATCAAGCCTCAACCGACCGGCAAGATCCGCCCGAGCCTCAAAGCCTCTCTTTCAGGGGCAAGTAGCTAAGCTTCTGCACGCCGTCTCATCAGCGGTTTACACGAGCGTTTTCACATGCACCACCGAAGCAGTCCGCTACCCCCGAGCGCGAACGTGAAGGAATGCACTTTGATGTTGCCCCGGTCTTGTGGACAGCCGAGTGCTTGGGACGATGTGTCCTGGGGAGGAGTTCACAAGTGCCGATGTCACGTCCGCCGTACCCGCCGGAGTTCCGGCGGCAGATAGTGGAGCTGGTCCGCGCCGGCCGGACGCCGGAGGAACTGGCCAAGGAGTTCGAGCCGACTGCGCAGTCGATCCGCAACTGGGTGGTCCAGGCTGAGCGCGATGAGGGCCGCCGCGAGGACGGTCTGACCAGCGTCGAAAAGCAGGAGCTGGCCCGGCTGCGGCGGGAGGTCCGTCAGCTGCGGGAAGAGCGGGAGATCCTGAAGAAGGCCGCCTTAGATTCAAACGATCAACGCAACACTGCTCGTGGATGGGTGGATCGTGGCTCGGATGGGTCGGCCGGGAATGTCGGACGCGATGAAGGAAGACTTGTGGCGGCGGTGGCGCGCCGGTGACTCCATCAGCGTGATCTCCCGGGCACTGGGCAAGCCCCCAGGGTCGGTTTTCACGGTGCTGAAGCACCATGGCGGCATCGCACCGGCCGCGCGGGTACGCCGGGCCGACCGTTTGAGCGCCGAGGACCGGGAGTCGATCTCTCGCGGCCTCGAGGCTGGAGCCTCACTACGTTCGATCGCCGTGTCGATCGGCCGCCCGGCATCCACGGTGAGCCGGGAGGTCGCCCGCAACGGCGGCCGAGACAAGTACCGTGCCGTCGCCGCCGAGCAACGCGCTCACGAGCAGGCACGTCGCCCGAAACCGTCCGCCCTGCAGGACAACCCGGTGCTGCGCCGGCTCGTGATCGAACTACTCGACCACGAGTGGTCCCCGGAGCAGATCGTGGGACATCTGCGGCTGATGCACGCCGGCAACCCGTTCATGCGGATCAGCCACGAAAGCATCTATCGCGCGATCTACACAACCCGGTGGAAAGTGATCCCGCGTGAGCTGTGCACCAAGCTGCGCACGCGCCGTCCCATCCGCAAGAACAAGAAGAACACGGTCAAGGGCCAGTGGCGTTCCCAGATCACCGGGGCCCGGCCGATCGAGGAACGGCCTGACGCAGCCAACGCCCGAACCGAGCTCGGCCACCTCGAAGGCGACCTCATCGTCGGAGCCAAGAACAGCCAGATCGCGACGCTGGTCGACCGCAAGTCCCGCTACCTGACCATGGTCGCGCTACCCAGCCGTCACACCACGACGGTCATCCCCGCCCTGCAGCAGGCGTTCTCAGTGATGGATGCGCGCCTGCTCAGCACCCTGACCTGGGACCGCGGTATGGAACTCGCCGGCCACCAGCTGCTGACCGAAGCGACCGGCGTCGACGTCTTCTTCGCGGCACCGCGCAGCCCGTGGCAGCGGGGCACAAACGAGAACACGAACAAACTGATCCGGCAGTACTTACCGAAGGGCACCGATCTGAGTCTGTACAGCCAAGCCGACCTTGACGCTCTGGCCGCCCGACTGAACAACCGTCCCCGCAAGTGCCTCGGCTACCGCACCCCGGCCCAATGTGTTGCCTTGACTCTTTGAATCTAAGGCGGTTTTCTTCGCTCGGGAGACGGATCGGCCGAAATGAAGTACCGGCTGATCGACGCGGAGAAGGCACGCCATGGCGTCTCCCTTTTGGCCCGGGTGTGGGTGTGTCGCGCCAGGGCTACTACGCCTGGAAGAACCGCGGACCCTCGGCGCGGGCCCGGCAGGACGAGGCCCTGACGGAAACGATCACGAAGATCCATGCTGGATCGCGAGGAACCTATGGTTCTCCGCGGGTGCATGCCGAGCTGGCCGAGGAGTTCGGGGTGCGCATCGGGCGCAAGCGGGTGGCCCGGCTGATGCGCGCTGCCCGGCTTGAAGGAGTGCATCGGCGCCGCCGGCGCGGGCTGACTCGCCGTGACCCCGCGGCGAGTCCAGCTGAGGATCTGGTGAAGCGGGACTTCACCGCTCCGGGACCGAACCGGACCTGGACAGCCGACATCACCTACGTGCCGACCGGCGAGGGATGGCTGTATCTGGCGGTGGTGCTGGATGTGTTCTCCCGGCGGATCGTGGGATGGGCGATGGCCGATCACATGCGCACCGAGCTGGTCATCGACGCCCTGGAGATGGCGATCACCCGTTGACGAACAGCGCCACCCCGAGGAGCGTAGATAGATGAAGTCCACCATCATCAAGTTCTATCGGAACCACGGCCCCAACCGGTTTCCCAACAACACGGATGGGGACGCTGGCCGGTGCAGCGCACATGGGGAAACAGGGGCATGCGGCGGAGTTGGTAGCCATGATGTGTTACTCGAAGAGAAGGACGGAACCCTAGTGCATTGGGCGGCCTGTACATAGTGGACGCAAACTCAGCCTAATGTGATTGACCTGAGTCGCGGATATGTTTCAGGAAGACAGCGGGGGTGCCTTGCGCGCTGAACCTCGCTATGTGTCAGAGGCGTACCGTCGTTCGGATATGTCGATCTTGTCGTGGGCAGCTTCCATTAGGTCGACTTCAAGGGCATCGGGGAGTTACACGAGGTAGTTCAGTACATCAGCTAGCTCTCCACGGATCCGGCCCAGGGTCTCAGGGTCTGGGCGCTGGGACTCCTCGGGAGTCAAGCACTGGAACTCAGCCAGTAGCTCTCCCGCTTCGCCGGCCAAGGCTATCGCCAGATTCTTCGAGGTATGGAACTTCTCCCATTCACGCTCCACATCGAACCGGCGAAGACGCCCAGCGAGTTCCTCAAGTTCTGTCGCCACAGGCACCGACTTTACCGCCCCTCCGTCATTGGACCTGGCAATCGATACCTACAACAGGAGCTGACGGAGGCCGACAATTGTCGGTGGGCGGCGTTACGGTACGTTTCACCCCACGCATCACCTCCGTCTGGATGGCGCCACTTTGTGAAGGAGCGGCTTTCGTGGCCTCACGCTGTCTGTACCGGGCAACCGCGGGCGATCTCGCCAACGTCATCTCTGCAGGCCATCTCATCAGGGAACTCGGGCGGAGCTTCGACGAGTTGATCGGCGGCAGGCTGGACGACAGGTAGGTCGAATCCTGGCGCAACAGCATCCCGACGGTCGTCGACTGCTGCTGGAGGCGGGCTTGGCCGAGGTGCAGGTGCTGGTGGAGTTCAAGATTCCGATCACCGACGTGCGCATGGACCTGTTGCTGGTCGGGTCCCATCCGGGCAAATGGCGGATGTCGATGGTCGTGGTGGAGAACAGCAGTGGGAGTGGGTACGGCCGGATCCAGGCTCGCAGATGGTGCACGCTCGCGGGGCACCCAACAGCAACCCGCGGCTGCATCCGGTCAGGCAGGTCTGGGACTACCGCCAGGTTCTGATCGACTACATCCCCTGCTGAAGCAGTCGGCCGAGGTCTCCTGCATCGTCAACATGCACAACGCCACCGGTGAGACCCTGGCGACGATCCGGCCCTCCGTTATGAGCCTGCAGTGCGATCCCATCTATGCGCGGATGTACGGCAAAGATCACCGCGAGCAGTTCAAACGCGCTCTTCGCACCGCCCTGTCCCCCGAAAAGGCGACCCACTACACCCAGGAGCTCCTGGAGGCTCCGGTGCTTCCGGCCGGAGGCCTGATGGCGGTGGTCAGCGACAGCGTCTGCCACCGGTTGGTCTTCCCACTGCTGGATGAGCAGCGAGAAGCCTATGACTACGTGCGAGGCGCGGTAACCAGAAGCAAACAGGGCGCCCCCAAGGAAGCCATCGTGATCGTGGGCGGTCCGGGCACCGGCAGAGCGTAATCGCCGTCGAGCTGTTGGGCGCCTTGAACCGCCAAGGCGTGCATGTCGTTCACGCCACCGGCAGCAGATCGTTCACCCAGACTCTGCGTGACAATGTTGAGAGGGTCGACCCACAGGCACGGCGCAGTTTCTCCTACTTCAACAGCTACACCCATGCCACCACCAACGACTTGGACGTCCTGCTGTGCGATGAGGCTCATCGGTTGCGCGAGACCTCCCGTAAACGCGACACCCGCAACGGGTACGACGACGGCCGACAGGCACCACCTCAGGTGCAGGAGCTGATCAACGCCACACAGGTCCCGGTGTTCCTGCTGGACGAACACCAGCTGGTCCGTCGCGGCGAGGTGGGCTCTGTCCAACTCAGCCACGACACCGCCACGGCGATGGGAGTGAAGGTCCACCAGATCGACCTGCGTCACCAGTTCCGCTGCGGCGGCTGCCCCGAATACGTCACCTGGATCGAGAACCTTCTGGGCCTGGGCTCGGAGCAGGGGTCCGCAGCGGTATGGCATCAGACCATTGCGGCTCCTCCTGCGACGAAGCCTGGATCGCAACTGTCCGTCAAACTGGATCAAGCCCACCTGTGCCGATCGGTCGAATTTTCTGACGGCCTTCAGGAAGGTACCCACACCGAAGAGTGGAGTCTCCGCGTCTAGAGCAACCCGCAGCCGAGCGTCTCGAGCCGATCCGGTTCGACCACAGCATCGCAGGAGTCCAACGCTCCAGGAACGACAAAACTGCCATGACAGGATGCGCGAGCTCCGAACTGCACGAACCGGATGTTCGCACCCAACACTTGGCCCCGAGGCCAGTCGTAACGCACAGAGCTCCACAAATAGAACAAAAGGTACAGATTGTCAGCTTCCTTCTCGCAATTTTTCATCCGTGGGCGTAGGAGCGCGCAAGGGCGAGAACCGCCTGGTCAGGGGAACGTCGTCATCACATGCATGCACCACATGCCGCCTCCCGGATCGTGTTCCTGTGACCTTTGGCTGCGCCCAGAAGGCCTACCCGAAAAGTAACGGTCTGATCACCAAAGGCGACAGGCCGTTAAATGCCAGTACTCTCGCCTAGCCTCTTGTTAGTGGTGAGCGTGCGAGGAGGACCAGAGCGAAGGATGACATCATCTGAGCCAGACGGGGAACTCCTCGACCCGTGCGCCGAAGATCTCATCGAGTCGCTGCGTGCCTTCGGCTACGACCTGCCGACAGCGCTCGCAGACCTGGTCGACAACAGCATCGCCGCAGGAGCGCGAACCGTTCGGACGACATACTCCTCGGACCGGGGCTCTGCCTGGGTCGCCGTAATGGACGACGGTCGTGGCATGAGCGAGGAAGAACTCCGTACGGCCATGCGCTTCGCCCGGAATCCCAATGCCGAGCGGGCAGCCGGAGATCTGGGCCGGTTCGGTCTCGGACTGAAGACAGCATCTCTCTCCCAGGCCAGGAAACTGACAGTCCTCACCAGAGATGCCAGCGGCATCCTGTCGACGCGTACCTGGGACATCGACCACGTGACCCTTCACCGTCAGTGGCGAGTCATCACCGAACTCGACGACGAGGCGCGGAGGATCGCCGACCGACTTGAGTTCACCAGCCAGGGGACGTTGGTCTTGTGGAGGAACACCGACAAGCTCGGGGAGGGTCCCTCGCTCTCCCGTCGCATCAACGAGGCAGGCAGGGAACTGTCGCTGCTGTTCCACCGGTTCATCGAACGTGGCCGGCTGGAGCTTCACGTCGGCGGTCGCCAGTTGACCGCCATGGATCCGTACCTTCGAAGGCATCCGGCCACCCAGGACCGGGGGGTAGAAGACCTTGACCACCACGGCCACAGGGTTCGACTGAATCCCGTGGTCCTCCCTCACCCCTCCCGTCTGACCAGGCAGGACGCCGCCCTGGCTTCCGGCCCCGGTGGGATGTTGGCCCGCCAGGGGTTCTACGTGTACCGAGGAGACCGCCTAGTGGTGGCCGGAGGCTGGCTCGGACTGTCAGGTATGCACAACTCCCAGCCCACCAGGCTGGCCAGGCTGTCAGTCGAGATCTCCCCGGGTGCCGACCTCTCGTGGGAGGTGGACGTCAGAAAGTCCACCGTTCGTCCGCCGTCCGTTCTAGAGGCGCGCATCGTGGAGATCGCGAAGGATCTCCGTGCACGCTCCGAACGGGTCTTCACCCACCGCGGGACACCGACCCCGGGCTCTCGCGAGCAGAGAGATCTTCAGGTGGTCTGGCAGCGGGTGCGTCGGCTCGGGACCTCGGAGTACACCGTGAACCGCAGTCACCCACTGGTGGCCGCCGTGATCTCCGGCCCCGGCGGGAACGCCATCGAAGGCGTACTCCGAATGATCGAAACCACGTTTCCTGTGAGTCTCGTCGCTCAGGAAATCGCCACCTCTGCCGAAGCAGAGGAGACCGTGACCGAGCAGGTGCCGGACATCGAAGAGCTCCTGGCCCTGTTCCGCTCGATGCTGACCGGGCTGCCCGCCGATCCCGAAACACGACTTGTTCTGATGAAGGCGCTCGCGAAGGCAGAGCCCTTCAGCAAGTATCCCGGTCTCGTTCAGGAGATCGTCGAGTCAGAGACGTCCAAGGAGAACTGACCGTGTTCGACCCCACGGATATGGCGCTGACCATGGCCAAGCAGATAGTGCTCGGCCTGGACAAGCACGAGCGGACACCTGCACGACTCCGGGAGATCGCCAAACAGGCGAGCGAGATGTTGAACACTTCGGTTGGCTCCGTTTCGGTCGACAAGGTAGCGCTACAGCTCGAGTTCGAGTTCGACGTCTGGGTGCCACAGGCGATCGTGGTCAGCGACCCAGGAGAGCACGAACCGTGGCTGGAGGACCGCCGAGGCAAGATCGACTTCGCCTACTGGAACCGCTACGTCACCCTGCTGCGCAAGGGGTGGAAGTCCAGTGCCGTCGAGGCACTGGACGAGACAACCGACCAGATTCTCGGCCTGATGGAGAACCCCGGCCGGTCAGGCTCCTGGAAGACCTACGGCATGGTCTACGGCCAGGTCCAGTCCGGTAAGACCGCGAACTACACGGGTGTGATCTGCAAGGCCGTGGACAGTGGATACCGAGTCGTCGTGGTCCTCACCAGCCAGCACGAGAGCCTGCGCCACCAAACCCAGGCACGTCTCGACAAGGAGTTCCTGGGCTTCAACACCAAGTTCACGCGGGACCCCGACGCCGAAAGCTCAAAAAAAATCGGGGTGGGTGCCCTCGGGCTGAAGTCTCCCGCCGCGACGTGTCAGGCAGTGACCACCCGCGACAGCGACTTCACCGCCGCCCAGTTCCAGGGATCGGCCGTGAACGTGCCCGAAACACGCATCCTCGTGGTCGCCAAGAAGAACGCCCGCATCCTGAACAACCTGAAGGCCTGGCTGGGAAACTTTGCGGAGCTTCAACCGGACGGCTCCCGCCTGATCACCAACACCCCCCTGTTGCTGATCGACGACGAGGCCGACTACGCCTCGGTGGACACCAAGCGGCCGACCAATGGGCGAACCCAGAGCGATCCGGACCACGACCCCACGGCCATCAACAAGGCGATCCGTGGCCTGCTGGAGCTGTTCGAAAAGCGCACCTACCTCGCCTACACCGCGACGCCGTTCGCCAACATCTTCATTTCGGACACCACCGACCATCCGGAACTCAGAGAGGACCTGTTCCCGCGCAGCTTCATGGTCGCGCTGGAACCTCCCTCGAACTACTGCGGCCCCGAGGTCGTGTTCGGACTGGAGGACCCCACCGCGGCGGAAATCCGGGAACCTCTACCGATCATCAGGGAGCTCGACGACTACAGCGGCTGGCTGCCGGACACGCACCACAAGAGTTTCAGACCTCATGGCCCACTGCCCCCGTCCCTCGTGGAGGCACTGGACGCGTTCGTACTGTCGACTGCCGTACGGCGTGTCCGAACCCGCGACCACGACACCGCGGGCGGGCACAGCACCATGCTGGTCCACGTCACCCGGTACACCGAGGTTCAGGCCGCGGTCGCCCGGCAGATCGAACAGCATCTCCAGGCGATGGCCGACTCGTGGGGCGACTTCGGACAGTCCGGCGTCGTGGTACGGGAACGCCTGAAGAACCTCTGGGAAGCGGACTTCACCCCCACCTACACCGCACTGGCCAGCCGTGACGACGTGAGCGCGATGGTGGGACCGCCCATCTCGTGGAGCAGCCTCCAGCAGGTCATCCCCCAGGTTCTCGGGGATACTGCCTCCGGCGTGCGCCGCATCAACGGCAGTGCGACGGACGTACTCGACTACCAGTCGACCACTCCCATCACGGTGGTCGCAGTGGGCGGTGACAAGCTCTCGCGAGGGCTGACCCTGGAGGGGTTGTCGGTCTCGTACTACCTGCGGGCGTCAAGGATGTACGACACTCTCCTGCAGATGGGGCGCTGGTTCGGCTACAGACCGGACTATCTGGATGTCACGCGGCTCTACACGACGCAGGAACTCGTCAGCTACTACGTTCACATCACCCGCGCTAATCGCGAGCTGATGGACCTGACGAGTGCTGTCGCCCAGGCGGGCCAGACACCTAAACACGTGGGCATGCGGGTTCTCGACGGCGTTGGGAACCTACGCGTAACCGCGGCCGCCAAGATGCGATCCACGGCCAGCATGTCCGTGAGTTTCTCGGCCGAAAGGGCCGAGAGCCTGGTCATTCGGACCGACGAACACGCTCTGACCAGAAACAACGCGCGTCTGGAAGAACTCCTGGAGAAAATCGTCCCCATGCCGGCGGTTCCTGAGCAGCAGCTCAACGGCGCAGGACGCGGTCTCTTCCGCCAGGACGTTCCAGCGCAGGTCGTGCTGGACTTCCTCGAAGGATTCGATGTGTCGCCGAGAGTCCTCACGGCGAACCCCGAAAACCTCGTCAGCTACATCCGTGCCCAGATGGACAGGGACGAACTGACCCGTTGGACGGTGGCGGTCACGGGCGGCAGTTCGACCGCCCGTCTCGCCACACACGGTGCCGACATTCCGCTGGTCAAGCGCACCCCGATCGGCGCGCACCCCCGCATGCGGGACGGAGAGTTCGAGGTCGGCGTCCTCGTCAGCCCCGCTCACGAGGCGCTGGGCCTGTCCCCGGCCATAATGAAGCGAGCCTTCGACCTGACCGTTGAGAAATTCCGGAAAGGAGGAAAGGGGAAGACACCTGCCCGAGCGAGCGGAGAGTTCCTCCGCATGTTGAGAGATCCCGCCGAAGGGCTGCTCCTGATCTATCCGATCGATCCTGTCCTCTCGGAGATCGAGGTACCGAAGGAGGACATCCCCGTTGTCGGCTACGCGGTCGCCTTTCCACAGTCGGTACATGCCGAGAAAGTCCGCTACCGCGTCAACGAGATCTTCCTCGAAGGCCTGTTGAAGGCCGTCGAGGAGGACGAGGATCAGTGACGAGTTCACCCGAGCAACTCGAAGAGTCGTTCCGTGCTGCCGAAGAGGGCGGCGGCCCCGGTCACGGGGCCGTCCGAAGGCGGCTTCTCCCGGGATCCGACCTGGACGTCTTCACGGAAGTGAGATTTCCCGACCGTGACTGGGCGCTTCTTGTTCACAGCGACGAACAGATCGAGGACCGGGACCTCCTTCTCGCCGCCGGCCTCACCTGTCGGACCAGAGACGGAACGGTTGAGATCGTTGCCAGTCCGGAGACCGACCGACTGCTGTTCTGCACGCTTCTCGCAGATCTTCTACGACAGCTGAACCTTCCTGCGAGCGCACCAACCACCGCCTTGGTCCGACGTCTTCACGCCTGGCGTCGCATGCTCGGCCGAGGCCTTCTCACCGGGCTGGCGCCCGAGGCCCGGATGGGTCTGTACGGCGAGCTGCTGGTGCTTCGAGAGGTGATGTTGCCCTCGCTTGGACCGGCCGCGGTGCGCTCCTGGTTGGGGCCGTCCGGAGGGCCTCAGGACTTTCTGCACCAGTCCACAGCCGCTGAGGTCAAAACGGTCTCCCGGCGGGACCCTCAGCGCTGCCGCATCAACAACGAACACCAGCTCGACTCGACGGAGCTGGACCGGCTGTTCCTTGTCCACCAGGTCGTCGACACCTCCCCGGACGGCACTTCGCTTGGAGAACTCGTTGACGACCTCCGGGAGAACCCGCAGGTCGGCCCCGAACTCACCTGCTTCGAGAACTGTCTCCTGGAGGCGGGTTGGTTGGACGCCCATCGGAACCAGTACGTAAATGACCGTTACGTCCTCGTTCGAAGGCAGTCATTTGCGGTGAATGCGAGGTTTCCGCGAATGGTTCCAGCCGACCTGCCAGCGGGAGTGTCCGGTGTGTCATATCTTGTCGACCTGTCCACATGCGGATCCCACGCTGTGGACGAAGAGACCGTACGGGAGTCGGCGAAATCCGGCGGTAAGGCAGAGGAGTAACCGTGGAAGGGGAGACCGCCGAGGAGTTCGCGATTCACCTTGAGCAGGCAGTCGAAGAACGGTTGGGAAACGACTCCGGCTGGCTCAGACGAGATGTCTTCGTCCAGGTAGTCCAGGAGTACCTCGTTGAGGACGGGACTCTGGAGGACCTCCGTATCTGCTACTTCGTCGCCCCCTCGGGCCGGAGCCGCATGGAGGTCGCTGGCTACCACATCAGCGACGACGGGCGCGTCCTCGACCTCGTTGTCGCGAGCTACGGCAACTCCGGACAGACCCTACCTCGAGACCAGGTGCTCAAGCGACTGAAGTGGGCGCTGAACTTCGCGACGAGCTGCAGGGACGGCTACCACCTGCACATGGAGGAGTCGACACCCGAGTTCGACATGGCCCAGACCATCTGCACGAACTGGTCGGAATTCGGCAAGATCAGAATCTTTCTCTTCACGGACGGGCGTACGACGCTGGACGGCCTCCCGGAGGAGAGCCTCGGCGACATCCCGGTGGTCCAGCATCTCTGGGACATCGAGAGGCTCCGCAGACTCGCCACCTCCGGTCGGCACGAAGAACCGATCACCATCGACTTCGAGTCCCTGGGCGGCCCCCTTCCGTACCTCGCCGTCGTCGGGTCCGACGATGATCACCGCTGCTTTCTGACGGTCATTCCCGGCCAACTTCTTGCCGACATGTACGAACAGCACGGCGCCAAACTCCTGCAGCGGAACATCCGCGCCTTCCTCCAGGCACGCGGCAAGGTCAACAAAGGACTCAACGACACCATCCGGGCGACCCCCGGGCGGTTTCTTGCCTACAACAACGGCATCTCGGTGACCGCTACCGGCGTCGCCCTCACCGGGACAGGTGACGCCCTCGCCCAGCTCCACGACGTCCAGATCGTCAACGGTGGACAGACGACGGCCTCGCTCCACCACGCGGCCAGGCGTGACAACGCAGATCTCAGCATGATCCAGGTCCCCGCCAAAATCACGGTGGTGGAGCCCGAGCTGCTCGACGAGCTGGTTCCGAGGATCTCTCTTTACGCCAACTCGCAGAACACCATCAACGAGGCGGACTTTCAGTCCAACAGTCCCTTCCACGTGGAGCTGGAGCGTCTTTCCCGCAGACTCTGGGCGCCGGCGGTCGACGGAGCCCAGCACGAGAGTCACTGGTTCTACGAGCGGGTGCGCGGACAGTACCAGGTGGAACGTGCCCGGCTGGTTTCGAAGCCGCAGCAGAGGGCCTTCGACAGGGAGAACCCCCGGATCCAGAAGTTCACCAAGACCGACGCCGCGAAATTCGACATGACCTTCCAGCAGGAGCCGCACACCGTAAGCCTGGGTGCCCAGAAGTGCTTCCACGAGTGGACGATCAACATCGTCGCCAGGCGGGACGGCTTGCCTGACGACCAGTACTTCCGCGACCTGGTAGCGAAATCCATCTTCTTCTCGCAGGCACGCAAGGAGATCATGCGTCTCAATCCCGGAGCAGGCTACCTCGCCAACGTCACGACCTACACGGTCTCCCGGCTGGTCCAGGAGATGGACATGGAAGCCACCCTGAACTCGGTCTGGCGGGCACAGCGGCTGGCGCCGGAGACCCTGCGCGCGGTCGGAAGCCTTAGCAGGCTCGTTCGTGACGTACTGCTCGACGCCCCAGGGTCCGGAAACGTCACGGAATGGTGCAAGAAGGTTGACTGCTGGAAGGCGGTTCAGGACATCAACTGGGTCGGAGTCTGAAACTTACCAACCCGACAACAGTTCGCGAAAACGGTCGGGTTCGGATGCGAAGCGGCCACTAAGATGTCCGCCCGGAGAGACAGTTTGGATCTTCGTAACACGTCCGGTACGTTCTGAACTTCATGACGTTTCGGGAGACGAAAGAGCCGTCTGGTACGCAAGAATGCTTGCCGCGACCGGAGGGTCTGTGTTCTCCTGGTGGTCTTCGGGGAGCACAGTACAAGGAGGTCGGGTGTCGTTCTACAGGGTGAAGCTGCATCGCAGCGAGATCCTCAGTCTCCCCGTTCCGTCCGACGCGTGCACCGAGGACAAATTCACCGAATGGTGCGAGGAGAAACTGGCCGACGGAGGTCGACTGGCTGTTGATCTTTTCTCCGGCGCAGGTGGTCTGAGCCTGGGACTGGAGCAGGCCGGTTGGACCGTGGTCACCGCAGTCGACCACGACAGGCGTGCCGTCGAAACCCACAGGGCGAACTTCCCAGGCCTATCCCTCGATGTCGACCTTTCCGACATCGAGGCGCGGACGAAGCTCATCCAGCTGCTCAAGCAGACGAAGGTCGATCTTGTGGCAGGCGGCCCTCCGTGTCAACCGTTCAGCCGAGCCGGACGCAGCAAGATCCACAGTCTCGTCGAGCACTCCGGACGCGACCCGCACGATGCACGCAAAGAGCTCTGGCGCGCCTTCCTCGATGTCGTCTTGGCGGTCAAGCCACGTGCCGTACTGATGGAGAACGTGCCAGACATGGCGTTGGGCGACGATTTCCGTGTCGTGCGCGAGATCGTCGAGAACCTGGAGAACGTGGGTTACCACACGGACGTCCGCCTGGTCGACGCGTGGAAGTACGGAGTTCCCCAACACCGGAAGCGTCTCATCGTCCTTGCCCGGAACGACCACCACGAGTTTCCCTGGCCTGCTCCCCAGAAGAAGGTCACCGTTCGTGACGCGATAGGAGACCTTCCGGTCCTGCCCGAGGATGATCCCGTCGGTGACCGGCGCCTGCCGTATCGTGGAGGGACCCCTACCTCCGAATTCGCCCAACGGATGCGCGCAAAGGAAGACAGCGGTTACATCTGGGACCACATGACCAGACCGGTCCGGCCCGATGACCTAGAAGTTTTCAAGCTGATGGACCACAGGACCCTGTACTCGGCCATCCCCGCGGAACTGCGCCGCTACAGCGCGGAGACCTTCGACGACAAGTACAAGCGACTCGACTGGAATGACCTCAGCCGCTCCATCACCGCTCACATCGCCAAGGACGGCTACTGGTACATCCACCCCGAGCAGCACCGAACGATCACCGTCCGTGAGGCTGCCCGGATCCAGACCTTTCCCGACCACTTCCGCTTCGCCGGCACCCGAAGCGACGCGTTCCGCCAGATAGGCAACGCCGTGCCACCAGAACTGGGCAGGTTTGCAGCCCAAGCCATCGCCCCGGACAACACCCACCAGGAAGAGCTGTTCTCCTCCCCGAACCGTTGGGCACTCATCCACAGGCAGCTGTCGGAGTGGGCCACCGGGCAGAGGGAAGGAGCGAACTGGTTCTACTTCCCCGGACCGGACACGACAGCGACCGTGGCCGCCGTCGTGACCCTGCTCAGCCGCGGTGGCCGAACCGACATCCGGCACATGGCTCCCGCCCTGCACCCTCTCAGGGGACTGGGAAAACTCACCCAGAAGGAGTACCGCGCGCTCGTCGAGGCGATCGACGACCCCAAGGTCGCGCAACGCTTGGGGCGCCTGTCGGCTCTGACCGCGAAGCAGAACGTGTGGAGAGATCCCGCCGTTCTGGCGGAGACACTCGCACTACATCCGGCAGAGGAGGCCCTGCTCACGCTGCTCAGTGACCACGACCTCATGCTTACGTCACAGCTGTCCCTCCGCGTGGCGGCCAGAGTCTCGGGCAGCGACTCCGACAAGACCAACCGACTCACCGACGGCCGCGTGGACATCGCACGACTGATCGGTGGAGGAAAGGCCGCGCCACTTCGCATGGCCGCGCTCCGCGTGCTCGGTCTGACAACGTGCCTTCCGAACGAGCCACTCTGCGGTACCTGTCCGTTGTCAAGAACGTGCGCGTTCGCCCTCCAGGAACGCCCGGGCACCGCAACTCTCTGGTAGAAGCCTCAACCGGAGAAGTTCTCAGCCCCTCTGGCTTCGCGGGCCACACGCTCGGCCGCGACCTGCACGTCACGCTTGATCTCGCACTCCCAGACACGAAGCACACGCCATCCGGCCTCCTCCAGAAGGGAGTCGTTACGCCGGTCCCTGGCCTGATTCGTTTCGATCTTCTGACGCCACCGACCGGCGTTCGGCCCCCTGAACTCGGCGGGGGAATGGTCGGGACAGCCATGCCAGAGACAACCGTCCACAAACACCGCCAGCCTCCAACGTGGGAGCACGAAATCGGGGGTGCAGCGGGGAACGATCTGCGGATGCAGACGGAACCTGAGCCCAAGTCCATAAACGGCACGGCGTAGCGCGATCTCCGGCCAGGTGTTTCGAGTGCGTCTTCCCCGAAGGTGGACACCTTTGTCCGTCGCCTCCCATTTACGACTATCAGGCGCAACAGCACCGTTCATGTAGGTTTCCTCTCAAATACGAATGTGCAAGGCACATTCCGGACCCCGGCAGAATCCGCGATGAGTGGAAAACTGTCGGCCCAGGTCCGTACCATCACTCTCCGACGGACAGGTTTTTACCATGTGACGTCCCAACTTTTGATGGTCCACCAACACGGCGAGGGTTCTCTGGTGAGTGAGCGGGACAGTCTTGTTGAAGCTCTCGTGGCAGAGGCACTCGGGCCTCGGGGGGGACCCACGGAAACGCTATCCTCCGACGAGGACCCTCTGGACGAATACATCGTCGGCGTCCTTGCTCCGGCCTCCTTGTCCCCTGCGGAACTTGACGCATACGAGGAACTCGCAGGTGAGGACGGGTTCGGAGCGGACGACGACGAGGAGTCCGATCCCGGTGTTCCGAGCCGCTCCACTTCCGTCGGGTCCCCTTCCCTGAAGCTGGATCCGATGTCACGTCCTGCATCCATGGGGATCTCACTGTCGGTCGAGACCTCGGCATCGCCGGTCCTGGACGTCTGTGTCACGTGGGCACGGTACGCGAGAGGCGACGACACCGCCTGGCAGCGCAGGCCGTACGGACAGATCTGGCGCAACGTCGACTGCTCCGAGGAGCCGGCTCTCAGCGACCCGCGGGACCCCGGGCTCTCCGTGCGGATCCGAAGCCGGAGGGACAACCAGACCGGAACGTGGCAGGTGTCGTGCTTCATCGTCAACGACACACAGGTCGACACTGCGTCCCCCCATGGCGAGCATCACGTCTACCAGCCGCAGATCCGGATCCGGTGCGGAAACGGCCGAATCGTGTCGGTTGAACGCCAGCGAGCGTCACACGACCCCGAAGAGGAAGGACTGACCCTCCTCTACCAGGACCGTCCCGCCCTGGCCCGGGGCCACTTGTGTTCGGCGCTCTGGAGGTCCGTGGATCCTGAGCGACCCCACCCCACCGGTCTGCGCGGCACACGTGCCCCCTTCGTCTGGTCGGACGGAGAGCACCTCTTCGACGCCGGGACCGTCGCCGAGTTTTCGCCCGCGGACGTCCGCTCGGAGTTCGTCCCCGTCGTACCGGTGAACGCACCGAACAAGGCATGGCCACAACACGTGGGCGTCACACCGGAGTTGAACCCGGACAGGCTGTGCGAGCTGGTCGACGCCGTGTCCCTCCGCCAGGCGCTCGTACCCCTCACCGATGGATACGAACGGTGGATCAATCTCCTGGAGAAGCAGGCTGGGCACCCCCTTCAGGGAACACCGGCCCACGAACACATTGCAGGTTGCCAGCGGGCTCTCAGCCGAATCCGAGACGGCATCGATCTTCTCCACGACGACGAGGACGCACGCCTCGCCTTCTGCTTCGCGAATCGGGCGATCTCCCTCCAGTCGAAGTGGACGAAGGGGAAGACCAACCCTTGGTGGCCGTTCCAGCTCGCCTTCCTGCTGATCAACCTGCGTGCGATGGTGGAGGAGACACACCCGGACCGGGAGACCTGCGACCTGCTCTGGTTCCCGACCGGAGGCGGGAAGACCGAAGCGTACCTCGGGCTTGCAGCCTTCACCCTCGCCCACCGGCGACTCCAGGCCCGGCGTCACAACAGCCCGTGCGGCGGAGCCGGAGTCACGGTCCTGTCCCGGTACACCCTTCGACTTCTCACAATCCAGCAGTACCGCCGAGCACTGGCTCTCGTGACCGCCTGCGAGTACCTCCGTACGTCGGGACCGGCCGGCAACAGAGGCTGGCGCCCGAAGGGTCTCTCGAGCCTGGGCGACCTTCCCTGGGGCACACACCGGTTCTCGATTGGCCTCTGGGTCGGTGGCGGCGTCACACCTAACGGACTCGGCGACTTTCAGTACAGGGACAGCAACAACAAGCTCGTCAACAACTACGGGGCGATCTCAATCCTCGACGGAAAGAAGGGCGAGGGCGAACCGGCCCAGATCCTGAACTGCCCTGCATGCCGATCCACACTCGCGCTCCCGGCCGACGGCATCCGGGGCGGAGACTCCACGACGCTGCACCTGGTGATGGGCGACATGGATCCCCTCCGGAGACCCGATCCCCAACAGCTCTCACAGGGGGAGATCGAGGTGACCTCCGTCTCGTACACCCCACACCAGAACGCCTCGTTCACAACGGTTTCGATCACCTTCGACGTTGCCGCGGACGTTCCCAGCAACCTGATCGACAATTGGGTCAAGGATCACGTCCGTAGACAGTTCGGTGACGACTGCCACAGCCTCTACGCCCGTGCTTCCAGGTCCGGTTACTTCATCAGGCAGGCCCTTTGGGGCAGGGGTGACAAGGACATCGACTTCGATATCTTCTGCGCGAATCCTGCCTGCCATCTCAACACCGACATCAGCTGGAGTGAAACCACCGAGTTCGGCGACTGGCCCGTGCCAGAGGCCTTCGATGACGGAAACCGTCGGTCCACCCACTGCCCCATCCCTGCCTTGACGGTGGACGAGCAGGTCTACGCCCGCTGCCCGTCTGTCATCGTCGCTACGGTGGACAAGTTCGCGCGTCTTGCCTACGAGCCACGGGCCAGTTCTCTCTTCGGCAACGTGAACCAGGTCAACGAGCATCTCGGCTACTTCCGCGCAGGAGCCCCTCCTACCGGCCCAGCCTCCCGACCTGAGCGCCCTCGACAACTGCCCCCGCAGGGAAGGAACGTGGCGGTATCCGGCTTCCGGCCACCGGCCCTGATCCTCCAGGACGAGCTTCACCTGATCGAGGGCCCCCTGGGAAGCATGGTCGGGCTCTACGAGACCGGCATCGATCTCCTCTCGAGCGACCACAGACTCGACGTGCCGGTGAAACCCAAGTACATCGCCTCCACCGCAACGGTCCGTCAGGCGGAGGAGCAGGTGCGGTCCCTGTTCGCCAGGAATTTGGAGGTCTTTCCCCCACCAGGCATCAGAGCCGAGGAGTCGTTCTTCTCCTGGGCGGAGTCGTCCCATCCACTGAGCCACCAACAGCCAGGACGGCTCTACGTGGGACTCGCGGCTCCGGGCCGTGGCGCACAGACGCCCCTTGTACGAACATGGTCCCGTCTGTTACAGGAACCCGCGGACCGGCGCGCGGCAGGAGCACCGGCGAAGGACCTGGATCCATTCTGGACACTCGTCGGCTACTTCAACGCCATCCGCGAGCTCGCGGGAGCCGTGGCCCTCGTTCGTCAGGACATCATCCAGCGCCTAGCGAGCATCGCCGCGAACCCACGCAAACTCGTCGAAACCGACGACCCCATGGAGCTGTCCAGCCGGGCGGACTCGCTGAACCTGCCCGCCATGCTGGAGGACCTCGCCGTGTCGCTCCATGGCAATCGGGACCCGGTGAACGCAGTGGTGGCCACCTCCATGTTCGGCACCGGTGTCGACGTCGACCGACTCGGCCTGATGTTCGTGAACGGGCAGCCCAAGACCACGTCGTCGTACATACAGGCGACCGGCCGCGTCGGCCGGTCCACGGGTGGACTCGTGGTGACGTTCTACCGGTCCTCACGCCCTCGGGACCTCAGTCACTACGAGTACTTCGCCAGCTATCACAGCACCCTGTACCGTCACGTCGAACCCGTAACGGTCAACCCGTTCGCCCCCCGCGCACGGGACCGAGCTCTCGGCCCCGTGGCCGTGAGTATCCTGCGGCAGGCTGCGTTGCTTTCCGACCGAACTGGACCGGTCACGGTGAACCAGCGCTGGCGACTCCAGCAACGGTTGCAGAAGGGCTGGCACTGCGGGGCCGAGGAGATGAGGACCGCGCGAAACGACGCCGACGTGGAACTCCTTCCTCAACTTCTGGAGGAGCGCGCCGCCCAGCAACCCGTGCTTCGTCGTCCCCCTTCGGGAGACACGGCGGAGCACGCCGCCTCCGAACTGGACCGCTGGCAACACCTCGCCGCCCAGAGCGGCGCAAACCTGCTGTTCCACGAGAGCACGACCACCCGGACACCGTCCCACCCGGTGGTCTTGGGCGACCTCGCCCACCAGGTGGCGGGTCTCGGTGAGGCGTACGAGAACGCCCCCAGCTCCCTTCGCGAGGTGGAGGCCACCACCACGATCAGAGGAAGGAGCTGAGGATGTCCAAGTCCTACCAGGTGATCCGCCCGTCCCAGTTCATCACTACCTTCGGCCCCGGCAGTATCGTCGAGACGCCGTCGGGACCGGTCGTACTCAAGTCCATGGACGCGCTCTTCACCTCGATACAACGGCAGCCTCACGACTTCGAGATCATTGACGACCGGCTCTCCAAGGGCAGTCTCGACGGCCATCGGATATCGAGAATCCCCACGAACGCGGAGATCGGCGAACCCACCGACAACCCGATCTATCCCACGTTCCAGTTTCCCTACTGGGCACTCTGCGGCCAGCACCCGGCATACCAGGTTTTGTACGAAGTCAGCAGCGGTTGCCCCGAATGCCCTCGGGCGCAGGACTGGCAGCTTCGCCAGAAGGGTGGTCGAGAGGCAATTCGTTTCGTGACGGCCTGCGAGGCCGGCCACCTCGACGAGGTTCCGTGGCGCAATCTCGCCCACCCGAACACAAAGCCCTGTGGAACCCGCCACTACCGCTGGTACGGGGGTGGCCGAGCGCTCCGGCTCGTGCGAATCGAGTGCCCGACATGCAGGATCCCGGTCAGCTTCGGGACTGCCTACGGACGTCAGTGGAAGTGCAGCGAACGACAGGCGGAACTCGGTAACCGCCCTGAGCAGAGTGCCTGCAGCCAGCCTGCAACGATCGTGCAGCGTGGCGCCGCCAACCTTCGGATCTCAGAGATCGTCACTGCGCTGACCATCCTTGACATGCCTGCCCGGCTCCATGACCTGCTCGGAAACAGAGGTCTCCTGTCACGTGTCGACGTCCTCGTCGATGCAGATCTCCTCAACCACTCCAGCCTTCTCGCACAGGCGAAGAAGGCGGGAGTTGCCCCGGACGACGTGGACTACCTCGCCCGAACCCCCTGGTCGGAGACCAAACTGGCTCTGGACCAGCTTCTCGGCGCTCAGCCCACCGGACCCAACGCCGTACGAGATGCCGAACTGGGACGGCTTCGCGAAGGTGTCACCAGCGGGGCGCCACTCGGGACCGAATCCCAGAGGGCCGGATCCCCCCCACTCTTCGAAATTAGGCGCGCCGACGTGCGGTCGGTGACAGGACCCCAAGGTCGACTGACTTTCCGTGTCGCTCCAGTCAGCAGACTCCGCATGGTGATGGTCCAAACCGGCTACCGGAGACTGGCCCCCGAGACCGGGCAGATCATCTCCACCGCCTTCAAGGATCGCGGGATCACCTGGTACCCAGGAGTTGAGCAGTTCGGCGAGGGGATCTTCATCGATCTGGCTGACACACCTCTCACCCTCACCGGCCACAGAGCCTCCCCCTGGCAGGACCGCCACATGCGAGGAGAACCCGACGACCTCGTCCAGCACCCGGTACACGTGTGGTGGCACAGCCTTTCCCACCGCCTGCTCTGGGCTCTCTCCGTCGACTCCGGCTACTCCTCAGCTGCGATACGCGAACGCGTCTACGTACAAACGGAGAACAACATCGTCGTCGGCAGCGGGCTTCTGCTCTACACCGTCCAACCCGGCGGGGACGGAACGATGGGCGGCCTGATCTCTCTTGTTAACCGCTTCGAGCGCGTCTTGGAGCGGGCGCTCCAGGACGTAGACACCTGTTCCAACGATCCCCTCTGCGAAGAGGCTCCCCTGTCCGGGGCGGACGGTGCCGCCTGCTACTCCTGCCTCTTCGCTTCGGAGACTTCGTGCGAGCACCGTAACCACGGACTCGACCGACTTCTCCTAGTGGAAAACCTGCCGTAGCGGTACCGGAAGGAGGTCGGTGTGGCCGCCGGCCACACCGACCTCAGTTGTCCGACTTGTAAAAGTCCACGTACTTGTTGTAGGCGAGTTCGTCGCCATGGTGGCGAATGTTGTCCCGGACGTCAATCACGAGGCACCTCTCGGTTCCCTTGAATCGAGGACCCCGCATACCGCGACCGATCATCTGGGCGTACAACACCCGACTCGTGGTGGGTCGGCCGATCACGAGAGCACCGACCTTGGGGGCATCGAAGCCCGTGGTGAGCACACCGAAGTTGCAGAGCACGGAAATCCTGCCCGCACGGAAATCCTCGATCATGGCACGCCGGGTGGTGGCCCTGGTTTCACCGGTGACCACTTCGGCCGAACGTCCCTTCCGGCGCAGGAGGATCGACATCGCTTCGGCGTGCTCGACGGTGCACCCGAAAAATAATGTTGGGCATTCATCCGGAATCTGCATCAATCTGGCGAACAGCGCTCTGTTACGCGCCTCCGACTCTCCAATCTCCTGGAGGAAACCTGAGTGGAAGTCATGAAACTGCTCGAAGTGCTCAAGAAAGCGCCGATCATGTCCCATGTCGAAGCGAGGCGCCGCATGCTCCAGTACCTCGTGCTCCACCATGGAAAGCACTCCACGTGCCCGTAGTTCTTTGATCGGGTTGGCTCCCAGCGACTCCGCCCTGAGGAGTCGCTCATGGAACATCCCTGCCATACGCCGCGTCTCCCCGTCGTCGCTCCTGAAGGGGGTCGCGGTCAGACCCAGCAGAGGGGTGTTCGATTGAGCCGATGCGGACAGGTCGATTCCGAGAAAACGCAGAACGTCCCTGTAGCTCGGTGCATCGATCCTGTGTGCCTCGTCCACAACGACCGCGCCGAGCTGCTCGCCGAGCACTTTGAGAGCAGCGCGCTTCTCCGAGTCCGCTTCGCGAACAGCAGCCTGAAGTTTCTGGATACTCGCTACGACAACATCAGACTTGTCCGGAACGGGAGCAGAACTCCCCCAGAATCTGGCAATCTCCAGATTCTCCCGCACCGGGTCGGAACGGTGACCAAGGTCGATCCAAACCTCTCTGAACGCCTGTACTGCCTGCTCACAGAGCTCCTCACTCTGTGCGATCCACAGCAGAACCGGTCGGTCCGCCCGTGCGATACGCCAGGCGACCAGGCTCTCCACTGCCGTACGCGTCTTGCCTGCGCCCGTGGGCATCGTGAGAACACCGCGGTTGTTCCCGGCCTGCCCACCGAGGACCTCTACGGCCTGGTCCTTCAACTCGGATTGGAAGTCAGTAAGGTCCGCCAGCGGAACAAAAGGCTGCACCTGTAGGGTTTCGGGTTCCTTGGGGGTGCCCGAAAGACCGGCGAACACTGCTGGAATGTCCAGTTCCCGGACGAAGTGCCGGGGCCAACTCTTGCCCGAATGCCACTTCCGTTTGGCCACCGTATCGGCCTGCTTCGTCACGCTCCCCCGCACAGGAGCGCTTCCCTCGTAATCTGCCAGACGGTCACGCTGATCAGGCGTCGCCCTCAGGTACAGGACTTTCCTGACCTCCTGTGACTCCAGGAGGGACAGTCCACGACGGTCAACGATGAACTCCGCCAGCTCTCCATCGGCAAGCTTGGTCCGCGGTCGACCTGCGGTCGTCACCCGCTCCGCGGCGACAACCAGCGTTTCGACCGTTTTCCGACTCCTGCCCTTGCCGTTCCGGTCGAGCGACTCGACCACATTACGGAGATCGGAAGTACTCAGACGCTGACTGAGGATCTCCACCATTCGACCCCTGTCCCCGTCGCCCAGCTGTCCGAAGACCTCCACTGCCACCCCTTCTGCAACGTTCCACGTCTCTACCGTCGAGGACGCCCTCAACTAACCCCCAACAGAGGTTGGGAACTTGTTATAGCAGGTTGAAAGCCATTTGTCTGCAATGAACGGTTCAAAGCGTGACACCGACCCCCAAATAGATCATAACAATTCGGCAGCAGAGAGCGAATGGTGACGATCATTTACAAGTCTTCTCATCAGCCAGTCGATCCATCCCCCGCGATTCGATAGTTGAATCGAGTAGGATGGAGATCATCGCTCGCAGGCTGCCATCCCTCCCAGATGCGGAGCCGTCCCCCTTCCGGATCGGGCACTTCACCGCCATCGTCGATGCGCGTGATCTGATCCACTACGACCAGGTTGGTCGGATACGCGCGAGCGTGGTCAATCTCATTGGCGGTCAGCTCCACAAAGTTGGCGACGCCCGTTGATCCCTTGACTTCGATGTGAAGCACTGTGGCCTCCCGAACGGCATGAAGGTCGTAAGACCTCCGGGCACCCACGTCATCGACGTAGTACCCCAGGCTCACGTAGGCGCGATAGCCTGCTTGACCGCATGTCTCTCAATCGCCCGGCGAAGCCGGGCGTCCTGAATGTACTGAGGGTGTCTTGGGGGTCCGAGTCGCCCCTATGCGGAACTTCACTTCGGTGCACAGGCGATGGCTGGGTGATCGCGCCGTGGTGTGCCTCATTCCGCATGGCTATGCCCGTCCCGCACCCTGAGGCCGGCAATGGATAGTGTGATTGCTCTCGCGATCGGAACTGGGAAATACACGGGATGATCTTGCGCACCCGTACACCACGCAGGCTATTTCCCCAGCTTACGCTGCCTGAGCGGGCAAGACAGCTTCCGCTCTCCTAATGCGCGTGTTACTGGTTATGTTGCCGAGTTGTGTGCTTATGGGTTATCAAGATGACGGCGCTCCGCGCCGCCACCCGCTCCGCCCAACCGGGCGTGCGGCGTGGGCGCCGGTCTTGGCCGGCGGCGGGAACGCGGGCCGCCCGCCGTACACCGCGCTCGCCGCATGAGAGGGTCACTCACTGCCGTAGGCCGCGCCGTCACCAATCACCCCAACTCGCTGCGCATCAGTTCTATACGCCTCGGTGGGACCGGTCCGACCGGGAGATCATCGTGGTTCCAGCCTGGAGGGGCCTGGGTGGCCGAAAGGAAGCCATACTGCCCTGCCATCCATTCTGCCCTGATCAAGCCCAGCAGGTTAGGCAAGGTCGCGGTCGTTCGTCGACTTCACAGCACATCAGCGTGATCAGTCCTCAACCGAAGCGTCTTTATCGCTAGCTACAGCATGCGTCGCCAGATAGCGCCTCTCGCCTTCGGGTGTCAATTTCCAGCACCAGTTACCAGTTTCAGGGTGCGTGAATCTCTTCATGTATTCAAGTGCACTGAATTGAATCAAAATAAGGCGCATAGACTCGGAAGACACGGAGAGCCTGTCGGGAATAGGGCGCGGAAACGCTGTGTCAATAGGCTTCAGCTCGCCATCGGGGATAACTTCCTCAAGTAGCTCCTGGAGGAAATCTTGGCTGGAACTTTCCTCGTAGATAGCATTCGACAGAATACCGAACAACTGATCCCAAGTAGGTTCCCATGTAGCGCCGTACGTAGCCGCCCCAAAAATGTCATCGCTAAATACCGCCGAGCAAGATATATTGGCCCTCTCACTCCCGCTTGCGAATCGATATGTTGACGTCTTGATCGATGAGAGTATTTTGGCCTTTTCGAGCTCCATCTCAGCGACCTGCACGCGAAGATTGCTGAGTTCCTGCAGCATGGCCTGTGTAGCAGCATGTCTTCCTCGGACCCACCCCTCGGCGGGATAGTCCTTCATTAGGCGGACCAGGCTCCGAGAGACGACGGATCCCAGTTGCTCTGGGGTGCGCCAGAACTTCACAAGTTTTTTCTGAACCTTGGCTTTGAGATGTTCAAGCTTATCGGCCAGGGCCATATCGACCTCTGACCGCGACACTGGCAAAGAGGTCGGGTTTTCATGCAAGAAAGATACGATAGGCTTGCCAGTCGCGAGAGCATAGTCATATTCCTTTTCGGTGTAACTAATACCCTCATCCGACAATGATCCGTAGCGATTGCCCAGTACCAGTAAGTAGTAATCACAGTCATCGATCACTCGCTTAATCAGCGTCCATGCGTCGACGTTTGTGGCGGGAAATAGCTCCATTCCTGCTGGCATACAGTCCAACTCCAAGAGAGCTTGCATAATTTCCCGTCTTTCCTCTACGAGATCACGATAGGTTGAGCTGATGAAAACCTGGGGGCGACGTTCCATGTAGCACTCCATCTATATTTGTGTTGACTTTCTTCGCATCGCCGCATGTGGCACTTCTGGCCACCGTCTCGGAGGCATTAGCTGTGCAACTCGAGCCTCGTTGAGTATCAGGGTTGTCACAACTTCCCAAGGCTTTAAGATCTCATATGAGGCCCTGGCCTCGCTACGGAGCTGTGTTCTGAAGTTTCTACCACCTGCATGCCGTCTGGGTGACGAACTTACGCGACAACCAGCATGGATGGCGCGAACCCTTGGTCGGAGACGAACTTGGGTCTTTAGCGCTTACCCCCGACCACCCCAGTGGCGACGAGGGCGTCCACGCTGCTGATGAGGCTTAGACGGTGACTCATTTGGAAAGTCAGCGGTTGCAAATCAAAGGCTGCTGCGATGGCCACAAAGGATGCGAAGTGGTCGGCCCGGCGCTCGTAGCACCGGTGGCGGCGACGGCAACCTGCCAGCCACGATACCGTGCGCTGGACGACCCACCGATGACGTCCCAGCCGCTGACTGGACTCGATCCCGCGGCAGGCGATGCGCGGGACGATGCCTCAGCCGCGCAGGAAGGAGCGCAGGTGCGAGTAGTTGTAGCCCTTGTCGCCGTGGAGCTTGCCCAGCCGGCGGCGTCGCGGCCCGCGGCGGGAACGAATCGGCGGAATGCCGCGCACCAGCGGCTCCAAGACCTTGCTGTCGCGAACGTTCGCGGCGCTGATCACAACAGAGATGGGCAGACCGGTCCGTTCGGTGATGAGGTGGATTTTCGACCCTTCTTGCCGTGGTCGACAGGATTCGGGCCCGTCAGCTCCCCCGTGGCAGCCCGCATGCTCACCGAGTCTCGCGCACCGCGACCAGTCCAGTTCACCCCGCGCGCCGAGCTCGTCCAGCAGGACCCGGTACAGCTTGGCCCACACCCAGGAGGCGCTGAACACCCGGCGGCAACTGCCGCCAGGCACACCCGGTGGTAGCCACGTACACAATCGCCGCCAGAATCACCCGTTCGTCAACCCGCCGCCGTCCACCACCCTGCGGCCACCTCGGCGCCGGCGGAACCACCAGCTGGAACAACTCCCACAACTCATCAGGTACAAGCCGTCGAGGGAACGCATCCACGATCGATCTAACGACCGATCTCCAAGTGAGTCATGGTCTTAGGAGAGCTCTCCGTGGCCGTTCCTAGCTGAGCGCCGTTGCGGGATATGCACGGGATGAAGCCGCTGGCCGAGCGGTTGCCGAAAGGTTCCAGTGCAGGTTGGAAGGACAATGGGCCTGATGGTCGGCGTTCCACTTCTAATCCGACGGTCGCAGGTTCGAAGCCTGCAGGGCGCCCTCCAAACCAGGTCATCTACCCGCTGACCTGGTCTTTTTGCTTGATCGACATCGCCACCTGCAGCCAGATGCCACCGAATGCAGCCCCGGGCGGGTGCGCCCAGGATAGATGCGGGACGAAAAGTGCGGCGTTTGCCCAGCTCAGGCACACAAAAATGAAGAGCCACGGGATGATCACGACCCTTCGAGGATAGATCGTGCGCCCGCTTCTTGAAACCGGCCTGCGCCGCTACGGCAGGACAGGTACGGCCGGCGGGGCGTCGGTCCAGCCGACTTCGAGCATGGTCCGGGTGCCGCCGCTCATGCGCGGCGGCACCGGGCCGGAAGGCGTCCGGCCCGCGGACGTCCTGCGGTACACCGAGCCGGACACCTTCCAGACGTTCATCCCGACGCGGGCAGCAACGGCCTGGCCCTCAGCCGGGACGGCGGCACCCTGCTGGCCGCGACGCACGACCAGCGCAGCGTCTCCTTCTTCCGCCTGTCCGACCGGACCCGCGGCGTGGTCGCCTCGTCCTACCAAGGCCGCGCCTGCTACTCACCGAATGACCTCACCGTCGGAGCCGACGGCACCGTCTACTTCACCGGCCCCGACTTCCAGCGCGCCAACCGGGCCGACCAGATGTCCGGCCGCACCGGCGCGTTCCGGGTCAAGAACGGCGTCGTCTCGCTGATCGACGACCCATCCGGGAGCCGAACGGCATCGTGCTCTCCCCCGACGGCGAGACGCTCTACGTCGGCGGCAACGGCACGGGCCGGATCTACAAGTGGCCCGTCAACCCGGACGGCAGCGTCGGCGCCCGCGCCGACTTCGCGTCCCTGAACGGTTCGGGCGGCGCGACCATCGACTGTGCCGGCAACCTCTCGACTGTGCCGGCAACCTCTACCAAGCGTCCTTCAACGACGGCAAGGTGCACGTGTACGCACCGTCCGGCGCCCAGCTCGGCACCATCTCCGCCGGGCTGAACACCACCAACGTCGCCTTCGGCGGCCCCGACGGCCGGACGCTGTACATCACCTCGGGCACGCCCTCCCGAGGCGGGAACAGCGGCAACTTCGGCCTGTACCGCGTCCGGCTGAACGTCCCCGGCTGGCCGTACTGATCTTGCGCCGCTCGCAGGGCGGGCCCTGCGAGCGGCGCAAAAGACCGGAACCCCCCGCTGACTGGCAAACCCTGCTAGCCGGACTCGGCCAGGAGGGCCCGGAGCGCCGGGTAGGTGATGGGCCGGGTCGGGCGAGTGCCGAGTTGGTCGAGGAGGACCCGGGAGCGGGAGAGTTCGGCCAGGTCGAACATGGTGAGGGCCGGTGGGGCTGGGGCGGGAAGGGTGCGGAGCAGCAGGTCGGCCAGCGTGCGGGCGAGATGTTCGGCGGCCCTGCCGGTGGCGAGGCGGAGGTCGGCGTCGGCGAGGCCCGCGCGCAGGCGCTGCTGGAGGTGCAGGGCCCGGGTGAGGGTCGCGTAGGCGGCGGCGGGGTCGGTGACGCGCTGGGCGGTGCCGAGTTCGAAGAGCACGGTGAACGCCTGCGCCTTGAAGCCGCCACGTTCCAGCAGGTCGGCGGCCTCGCTCAACATGGCGGCGCCCTCGGCGGTCCGGCCGAGCAGCCACAGCCGCATCCCTGCCTCAGCCTGGGTGCCGGCCCGGCCGCCGGGCAGGTTGGCCAGGATGATCCTCGGCGGGCGGGTGCTCTCGTCCACCGAAAGGATGTGCCCTCGGGTACGGGCGTCCAGCGCCTCCAGGCCGGCGAGGGTCAACCGGTACTGGCGGGCGGGAAAGGTGGGCATTCCGGCGGCGCGCTGCTCACGGTTGAGGACGCGAAAGTCCGTCCGGCCGATGACGTACTGGTGTCGGCGGGTCCGCATCGACGCGGCGCCTTCGAGGTCACCGGTCAGGGTGGCGTACTCGGCGGCCAGCAGGAGCAGTGAGAAGCGCACGTACGGCACCAGCCCGGGCTGGTCGAGATGCCGGTGCAGTTCGGCCAGGGCGTGTTCCGGCACCACCGGCTGGGTTTCCTCGGCGCGAGCGCCGATGAGCTCCACGCACAGGTTGTTGGCGCTGATGTTGTGCAGTTCGTGCTTGGTCCACAGCTCGCGGACCTTGCGCTGGCTCGCCAGCGCCCGTTCCCGTTTGCCGAGGCTCGCTTCGAGGTGGGCGCGGTACCTGATGAGGTGGGCCTCGGCGAGGTCCAGCTCACGCCGCTGGGTGGGTTCGGGGGCTGGTAGTGCGCGCCTTGCCTGCGCCAGCAGTTCCGACGCCGCGGTCAACCAGGCGTTGGCCGCCTGTCCCGGCCGTTTCTCGGCTCTCAGGAATCGTGCCATCTCGGGGTGCGGATCCCGGTCCTGGGCCGCGACCATGGCCTCGTCGCAGAGCGTGTGCACGAGGCCGAGGCTGGGATACGTCTGCCCGCGCACGTCCTGCTCGATCCACAGCTCGGCCACCTTGCGCCGGTAGGCGGGCGTGCCGCCGAGATAGTGGTGCGCCTCGATCCTGCGGTAGCGCCAGAGTGGCTGGTGCTTGCTGAGGAACAGATGGTGGAGCTGGGCAAGGGATTCGAAGAGCACCAGCCAAGCGGCGAACTCCGCGATCCCGCGGTCCCCTGAGAAGACCCCTACGAGAAACGCCGTCCACCCTTTGCGCACGACGAACCATTCGAAGACGACATAGATGGGCCCCAGGATTCGGGTGACGGCGGCGACGGCGGGCAGGTAACCGTGCCCGGACAGGAACAGCGCCAGGACGATCTCGTACCTGCCGAGCATCGAATGCCGGTGCCAGAAGTCGACGATGAACGGCAGGAGACCGGCCGCGTAGGCGTAGCCCACGAAGACCAGGCCGTAGACGATGCCCGTGCCGTCGCTCAGCAGCTTGCGGGCCCGTTCCCGCGGACTGAGCACGCGCGCCGACCAGATGTCGAGCCGGATCATCAATCCGATCAGCAACGCCGGGCCGATCAGGAGCACGGTGGGGACGGGCGAGCCGCCGTCGACCGCCCGGAACGCCAGCAGTACGACAAGCCAGGCGAACCACGGGTAGAGCACGAGCGGCAGGCGTAACAGACCCATGCGGGACATCATTGAGGAATGCCGGGCGAGATGGGAGAAATTTCGTCAACGGACTGTGGCCATGCGCCTACGCAGCCACACTATGAGGGTGCTGTTATCGCCGGGCCAGTTTGGCCTCGGAATCGCCGCGCTCGGATTCGCCTGCTACCGCGTGGAGCGGCGCATCCGCCTGCGTAGACACGGTGACTGGCGGGCGATGTTCGAGGAGATCGCCGAGGTCCCCGGCAGCTTTGACGGCCGGCTGGCCCTTCTGTCCTTGCTGCACGCCTTCGCCGGGGCCGTGCTCGTGGTACCCGACCTGCCCGGCCCCGCCCGGGCCGCGTTCGGGCTGGCCCTGGGACTGGCCGGCTGGCCGGAGGCGGCGTGCGGCGCGGCCGTCGCGGCTGTGCTCCTCAAGCCGGGGTACGAGCCGCTGGCCTGGGCCGCCCTGCCCATCCTGGCAGGGTACGCGATACGCCTCGCGCATTTCCTGCCGGAGCGGTGGCGGTCCCCGGAGAAGAGGCTCGCCCAGATTTCCCGGTTCGGCCCGTTCATCCGGCCACCACTGCCGATCGACCGGTTCTGGTCCGGCGCCATGATGGTCACGACCGTGGCGCCGATGGCGGCGTCGGCCGCGCAAACCCGGGTGGACTGGGCGGTGTCGGCGTGCGCGGTGGCGTGCTCCGTTCAGCTGAACCTGCTCGACCGGGCGGTACAGCATGAGCACCGGGTGAGCATCCGTGTCCACCGGTTCGGCATGGCGGCCGGCAACGCGGTGGCGATGCTGGTGGCGGCAGGACCGGTGGGCGGCTGGTTCGCGGCGCGTTGGTCCGAAGCCGGGGTGCTCACCGGCTGGCTCGGCGGCGCGCTGATCTGCGCGGTCGTGTTCGCGATCAGGTTCGTCTGGCCGGGACGGCTGCGGGTGATGACCGCGTACTGGCTGTTCCCGTTCTGGGCGGTCGCGGTGTTCCACCCCACGCCCGGCGCGGTGGCCGCGCTGGCGCCGCTGCTGGTGGCCGAGACGTGTGTGGCGGCCCTCTGCGACCGCCCGGTGGCCGGACGGCTGACCGACCGTTTCGCGGCTTTCATGATCCAGCAGAAGCCGGAGCACCGGATGAACGTGCTGGGTCCGTGGCTGTACGACGGGTTCCTGCGCGAGCCGGGCACCGCGGACTTCGGGCTGGTCCGGCGGTACTTCGGCATGGCCGTACACGCCTCGCGCGGTGGGTTCGTCGCGGGTCAGAGCACGATGGTGAACAGGGATCCCGAGCTCAAGAAGCCGTTGGACGGCCTGCGCTGGGTCACGCTGGCCACGCAGGCGCTCTGGCTGGTGGACGAGGAGGTCACCCCGCGCGTACCGGAGGACCTGCGGGAACCGCTGACCCAGGCCCGGTCGATGATCGAGGCCGAACTGGTGCTCACGAAGGCCCTGGTGCTGACCTTCGATCTGGAATGGAACGACGCGCTGCGCGAGTGGCGCGCGGCCGCCGTCCGGTACCGGTCGCTCGGACTGCCCGCCGAGGCGGCGGCCTGCCGGGCCGGCACGGCCGACGTGCTGGACCGGCTGGGACGTGCCGAGGACGCCCGGCGGGAGCGGGCCCGCATCCCGTCCGACGCACCGGAGCCCGGCTGGGATCTGCTGGACGAAAGGGTCCGCGACGGCCTGCGCGCGCTGTCAGCCGACCGGCAGGACCAGGCGAACCGGACCCGCGTCCAGGCCGCGTGACAACGCGTCGAGATCGGCGGCGGGCACGGCGACGACGAGCGCACCCTTGTCCAGGACGTCCAGCGCGAGCAGGCCGCCGAACGTCCCCTGCGCCGTACGGAGACTCACCACCTGGCCGCGCTGTACTCTTGCGGCATTGACCGGCACGCTCAACGCGACCCTGCCGGTCAGTGCCGAACCGAGCGGCGGGCCGAGGTCGGACGGCGACGTGCCCTTCGCCACCGGTTTCACCGTGTAGTGGCCGCTGAGCCGGTCCGTCCCCTCGCCTGTCAGGTCGGACGGCACCAGAACGTGGAAGGCTGGAAGGTCACGCGTCGCGCGGACCTCCCCATCTGGTCCCAGCGCCGGCGCCGTGACGGCCGCGCCCGCTCCCGCGAGCACGACCGCGCCCGCCAGCAACGACCGGACCGGAAACCCCCGCCCCGTACGCACCGGGGCAGGTGCAACGGGAACGGCCTTGACGGGTACCAGGGCACCCGAGGTCACCAGCCGGCTCGGTTCGGGAGAAGTCTCACGGGACGCCGGGTAGCGGAGCGCCGGGATCCGGTCGTAGTCGGGGGTGCCTCGATACCAGAGCTTGCCGAGTTGTTCCCATTGGGCGCGTTCCTGGGCGGGGCTTTCCGGCAGGCGCAGCCGCATCGCCTCAAGCAGCAGAAACCGGTGCACGTCGAAGGCCGAGCGGATCAGCTGCGCGTACGGCCGGGCGGCCCGGACGGCCTCGCGGTAGCCGAGGGCCGCGACGAGAGCCCCGCCCCAGACGCAGCATCCGGCCCCGGTGCCCGGCAGGATCAGCACGGCGAGTGTTCCGCCCACGACGGCGAACGCCCCGCCCAGGAAGCTGATCATCACCGCCGTCTCCATGGCCGTGGCGGCCTGCGCGAACGAGGCGAGGAACGGGTCCGGCAGGACGGTGTAGAGCCGAGGCCAGACGGTCATCGCGTCCATCCCGTACCGGTCGCCGTGTTCCTCGGCGGCGCGCAGCACATTGCCGAGCCGGGTCGGCAGGGTTCGCTGCGCCGTACGCGGATATCCGAGGAAAAGGTCGGTGTCGGCCGCGCGCCGCACGCTCTGCGCGGCGAGATGCCGGGCCAGCAGCGCCATGCGCAGCGGACGGAGCGGGCGCAGATTCGGCCAGTAGCCCTCATACCAGCGGATCAGGGCCGGGCGGGCGACCGCGAGCAGTTGCCCGGCGAGCACGGTGACCAGCACCGATCCGAGCACGAGGAGAATCCGGGTCTCCCCGGCGAGGCCGTTCCACCAGGTCAGCGTCCTCCCCCAGCCCATCCCGGAGGCGGCCACCGTGATCAGTGCCGCGAGGAACGCCGTCAGCGGCAGCCAGACCGAGGTGAGTTGCCGCCGGTCGAGAAAGGCGACGGCGCCGTCGAACAGCCCGCCCACCCGTCATTCCGTCCCGAAGTCAACGAGCCGATGACCCTGGCCGCCGGGGCACGCGATGTCGGCTATCGGGTACTCGTCCACTTCCGCCACGGTTCCACAGACCTGGCACCTGACCCTGACCAGCCCGATCCGCGCCTCGGACGCGCCGTACAGCTCCCAGTCGCCGTCCAGGACGGTGCCGATCGCATCCCCGTCCTCCTCCAGGGCCCGGCGAAGTTCCGTCCTGATCAGCGCGGCGTCCAGCAGCCCGATCAGGCGGTCGTCCTCGACGACGAGCACCGCCGGCAGACCGTTGTTGATCAGGCCGAGCACGCCGGGCAGCGCTGCGAGCCCGCTGACCGGCGCGTCCGGGCTGATCTCCACCGCGAGCCCACGTCCGGCGGGGCCCACCACCCACCGGGGCCGTCCTCTGTCATCGAGCACGACGAGCGTGCCGTCGACGCGATCGGGCGCCTCCCGCACCGTGGTCGGATAGTCAGTGGCCATGAGCTCAGCCGCCGTCCGCATGGCGCTCCTTCCTAGTACCAGTCACCGATGAGCACGAAAGCCGCCCAAAAGTACGGATGCGCGTAAACGGCGCGGCCCAGATTCGGTGCTTCCGCGTCCCTGTCCAGCAACGCCCGCTGCCTGATCGTCTGAGCGCTTTTCCGTGCGGCGGGCTCACTGACCGTTTCGAGAGCCGCGTCGCAGGCCGCGACCGCCCTGGAGAAGTCGGCGGCCATCAGCCGAATCCGGGCCTCGGCGATCCGGAGCCGGGCCGCGGCCCGGGCCGGCAGCAGCGGCGCGACCGATTCCAGATAGGCCAGCACGTCACCCGCGGTGGTCACGCGCAGCCGTTCCTGCGCGGCACGAAGCGCGTCGATGGCGTGCTCCCCTGCGACCAGCCGCTCGTAGAAATGCCGGAAAAGCATCGTGGTCGCCAGCTCGTCAACGGTCCACAGGCTGACCAGCACAGCGGGCGCGCCCGCGTGCAGCACCGAGCGGACCAGGCCGAGCAGTTCGTCGCCAGGCCGGGCCGCGGCGACACCGGTCCGGCACGCGGCCAGCACGACCAGGGTCCCGGACAGTTTGAGCTTGAGAAACCGCTCGGCGGTGAACAGGCCATCGGCGAGCATGACGCCCGAGCGCATCGGAGCCGCCGCATCGAACACCCCGTGCGCGGACACATGCAGAATGTCGGCCGAGCCGACCCTACGCACCAATTCGCCGCTGACCGCGCCCTCGCCGGTAAGGGTCTCGGTCTTGAACAAGCCGGAGACCAGGTCGGCCTTCGCGGGCCCCAACATCAGCTCGGGCCCGCCCGGCGGGTCGGCGACGACGAGGGCGCGCTGCCGGCGGCCACCCCGGTTGTCCCGGCAGTACCGCAGAACGGAGGCGCTCGGCGCGTAGGCGACGGAATGTCCCGCCAGCCCGGAGCCGACGGCGTGCAGCGGAACCCGGTGCAGCGCGTCATGCGGAACCAGCCACACCCGGTCCCCCCGCCCGAGCCGATTGGCGACCGGTTCGACCAGATCGGTGAGGAGCGGATCCGACAGCAGCTCGGTCACCCGACCCAGCGCCTCCGGCCGCCGGGGCGCCGACTCCAGCGTCCTGGTCAACTCGGCCACGTGCGCCTGTACCTCACGCAGCGGGTGCGGCACCGCCACCAGCTCGGGCTCCGGATCCTCCGGATTAGCGATCATGATGACCGCCTGGGTCTCGGTCAGGAAGTACTCCGCCAGAAACATCCGGCCCTCGGTCACGCGCGCTCTCCCGGCTTGACGGAACGTACCCCCTCATCTGCGGAGCGTTCCCATCATTCCGGCTGCCGCCCCGCGATGAAGGCATTTCCCTAACTCCGGTGACGCCCAGGTGCCGGAAACCGCGTCAGTAGCGCTGTTCCACCGAGGACCGATCGGTAGGTGCCGGGCGGGTCACCGGAACGTGGTGAATCCGCTGGGTTTCCACGTGCTGCCGGGTGGCGTCGGCTTCCAGGCGGTGCAGCAGCTGGGCCAGCGCCCAGGAACACTCCTGCGGGCCGCGCCCGGCCGACAGGAGCAGGTGGACGCTCACGCCCGGCCTCGCTTGCGGCGGTGGTCCCGCTGGTCGCGCTGTTCGGGCGTCTTGTAGGTGACCAACGGGATGGTGGTGGCCACGGGGGTGGCCAGGTCATGCTCGACGAGGTCGGCGATGACCTGCTCGATGCGCTTGTAGGCCGTCGGCGCCTCCTCGAAGAGGAGTTGGCGGTCGCCGCACACCACCAGCGATCCCATCGGGGTGCGGCGCAGCTCCTCGACCGTGTGCTTGGCCCGGCCCCGGCGCAGGGCGTCCGCGCGCGACATCTTGCGGCCCGCGCCGTGCGCCGTGCGCCACGGAGTGGTCGGCCTGCGGCCCGGCGTGCGTGGCCACGCGCGTCCAAGCCGTTGCCGCACGGGGTTCCGGCCCCGTGCGTCGGGAGGGCGACTCGCGTGGCTCTCCGGCCCGCTCAAGCTCGTCCTAGTCCTGACCGTCCTGATCGTGTCCGGCCACTTCGCGGCCTACACCTACGTCCGGCCGTTCCTGGAGCAGGTCTCGCACGCCAGTCCCGCCCTCGTCAGCACCGCCCTCCTCCTGTACGGTGCCGCGGGCGTGGCCGGCAACTTCGCGGCAGGCGCATGGGCGGCCAGGAATCCCAAGCCGGTCCTGCTCACGCTGGCCCTGCTCATGGCACTCTCCACTGCGGCGCTACCCCTGATAGGCCTGCCCCTGATCGTCCTCATGGTGTGGGGCCTGGGCTACGGCGGCGCGGGGGTGACCCTGCAGCTCTGGATCATGCGGTCGGGCGGCGGCGAAATGGGCACGGCGCCGTGGTCAGCGCGGCCGGCGCCGGCATCTCGGGCAGAGGTAGAACGACCGGTGTCGAGCGCATGACCGCCTGAGGCTGCCCCCGGCGCGAGGGGCTCATCGAGTCCGGCGCCGTGATCCCGGTCATCGACCGCGCCTATCCCCTCGCCGGCGCACCCGACGCGATCCGCCACCTCGCCGGAGGGCACCCCCGAGCAAGGTCGTCGTCACCCTGGCGGGAACGGTCTGACTCCCGGGCCGGCGACTCGGCTTCCCGGCCTGAGACTTCTCCGCGGCCAGCACTCGTCTGGAGATGACCCGGGATGCCCGGGGGCGGCGGGGTGCGGCTGAAGGTCGTCAGCCATCAGGCGGCTCTGGACGAATTGTCGCCCACCGCCCGGGACCCTCCAGGACTTCCGTAAGATCTTGGTCCGGTCCCCCGCCGTGCCAGCGTGGGACCATGTCCGGGCGGACGGGTGGCCGGAGCCCCGCAGGACTACCACCCGAGCTGATCCGGGCTAGAAGGTGATCACGACTTTTCCGGGGACGTGGCCCTTTTGCAGGTACGTGATGGCCTTGGGGATTTCCTCGAAGGGGTAGTGGCGGTCGATCACCAGGATTACCTGTTTGTCGTTCAGGTATGTGCTCAGCGTCTGCAGGTTCTTTTTGGGGCCACGCGAACGCTCCAAAGTTGGGAGTCTTCACCGGCACTGGTCGCGCGCGGGATCAGCACATCGTGCCTTGTCGAGGAGACGGGGACCTGAAGGGCGGGTCGGTGCGGGAGTTGCCCGCGAGTACGGCCGCGCGCGGCCCGGACCCCGGTCGATCCGATTTCCAGCGTATCCTTGTCCAGATTCCTGGCGACCTGCGCGACCGGCTTCTCCGCGACGATTCGTACCGCTCCCCCACGGAATGTCCGGCCGTACTCCTTGCGCTTCTCGGGCATCTCGACCTCATCGTCAATGTTTCCACGATCGGGGAACCTCAGCAGGGAAGACGGAGGAGGTCATGGCCTTGCGCTTCGAGCATCGCGACACCGAGATCGACGCGAGCATCGTCGACCGCGTGTGGCGTACCCGCAGCGACGCCGAGGACACGATGACATCCGCGGCGCGCACCTGCTGGCATCTGATCCTCTCGCGGACGCAGGGACGCCTGCTCGCCGGCCTGCGCGGGCCGGAGACGAGGGCGACGACCGCACCGGTTCCGCCGGACACCAAGTTTCTCGGGGTCCGGTTCGCGCTCGGTACGGTCCTTCGGCCGCATCCTGCCGCCTCGATCACCGACGGGTACGTGCCCGTCCCGGTGACGGACTCGGGCCGGATCGTCATCGGCGGCGAGGACTGGGAGGCGCCGACGTACGAGAACGTCGAGCACTTCGTCCGGCGACTGCAGGACGCGGGCCTGCTGCTGCGATCGCGCCTCGGGGACGAGGAACACGTCGCCGAGCCCCCCGAGGCCGGCCCGACCAGGCGCACCCTCGAACGTCGCTACCGCGCGATCACTGGACTGTCGCGAACCGCCGTGGCGCAGATCGACCGCGCGAACGCCGGAGCCACGATGCTGCGCGACGGCCAAGACTGGCACACGGTCGTCCAGACGCTCGGATACTTCGACCAGGCCCACCTCGCGCATGCGCTACGCCGCTACGTCGGGTGCACCGCGCGGGAGTTGCGGGCGGGCGGCCATGCCGCGATGTCGTTTCTGTACAAGACCCACCCTGCGCCGGGCAGCTAGCGTTCGCCTGCCGGCCGGCCTCACAGGCTGTCCGCGATGCGAACTCTGGAGGAGAACCGTGCTGCTCAGCGTCAACATATTCGTCAGTCTCGACGGCGTCATGCAAGGCCCCGGAGCCCCCGACGAGGACCGCTCGGACGGCTTCGACCGCGGCGGGTGGCTCGTCCCGCGCGCCTCCGCGCACACCAACGAGGTCGTCAACAGCTGGTTCGGTGAGGCCGACGCGTTCCTCTTCGGCCGCACGAGCTTCACACTGATCGGCGGGTACTGGTCGAGGGTCACCGATCCTGATGACCTGATCGCCACGAAATTGCACACGCTGCCCAAGTATGTCGTGAGCTCGACGCTGACCGATGAGGAAGCCGACTGGAGCCCGACGACGGTGCTCCGCGGTGACCTGGTCGACAGGGTACGCCGCCTCAAGGACCTTCCCGGCAAGGAGCTTCAGGTTCACGGAAGCTGGAAGCTCGTGCAGACGCTGCACCAGGCAGGACTCGTCGACGTCTACCGGCTGCTCCAGTACCCGGTCGTCGTCGGGACGGGAAAGCGCCTGTTCCCGGACGGATCAATGCCCGCGACGTTCACAACCGCCGAAGAGAGCTCGCGCGTGCTGCCCGGCGGCATCGTCTCGCTGACCCTTACCCCCGCGAACCTCGGCGCGATCTCCGCGGGCACGTACACCGTGGACGAGGGGCGCTCGGCGATGGTCCTCGACTGACATACGTGCCCGAGCGGATTCGGGAGGCGGATCGCGGGCCAGGACGAAGGGGCCCTCAGCTCATCGCCACCGCCAGTTCCTTCGCTCCGTGAAGAGTTGATATGCGCGAGATGACGCCGACGGCCATTTCTGGAGTGGGGTCCTCAGGCGTCGAGCGCTTCGAGATCGGGCGTTCGGCTGCTTCATCCTGGCCCACGAGGCTCTTGGCGTAGATGCGCAGGGGCGTCTTCGACGCTGCGTGACCTGCACACTCGGCGTTTCGGCAGCCGATGCCGGGGTGAGCCACGGATGACGTCACAGGAGATATCAATCAACGATCTCTGGAGGAGCCACTCAACTGATCTTCCGCGGATAGAGGCGGACGCTGTGTCCTGTGCTCGCAGGGATCGCGTGCCAGTCGACCGTGTGGCGGTTGAGCGAGCGGGTGTCTGGGGCGCCCTGTCGCGATGCAAGCAACCGCTGGTATGCATTCTGAGACCATCGATGTGATGCGTATCTTTTCCGGGCGCCTCGGGTCGGAGCTGCGCGATCATGACTGGGATGGACACTCGTTTCCTGGGGATCGCCGAGTTGGACGAAGCCCCGTCCGTGGCGGTCGTCGTCGACGTCATGCGCGCTTTCACCGTGGCCGCCTGGGCCTTCGCCCAGGGAGCGGAAAAGATCGTTCTCGCTGAGTCGCTGGACGAGGCCCTGGCGCTCAAGGGACGCCACCCGGATTGGGTGGCGCTCAAAGACGGTCCGCCCGCGCCCGGGTTCGAAGCCGTCAACTCGCCGGGACTGATGCGATCCATCGACCTTGGCGGGCGGACTGTTGTGCACAAGACCACGGCGGGGACGGTCGGCGCCCTTGCGGTCAAGGATGCGTCGCTGGTGCTGTGCGCCGGCTTCGTGGTAGCGGAGGCGACGGCTCGGCTCTTGCGGACGTACAAGAGTGACAGTGTCACCTTCGTGGTCACCGGCGAGGAGGGGCAGGCCGACGAAGATCTCGCGTGTGCTCAATACATCGCGCGGAGGGCCACGGAGGCTGCGACGGATGCTGCCGAGTTCCTCCGCCGCGCTGCCGAGTCGCGCGCCGCCGCCGAACTGGCGGAGGGGGTGCGTCAAGGAGTTCATCCTGACGACGTCGCGCTCTGCCTTGAGGTCGACCGGTTCTCCTTCGCCATGGTGGCGACTGTAGAAGGCTCGCTCATGGTCCTTCGCCCACGAGCGGCGCCTTCCCCGGCTGACGAGGAGCTGGTCTGATCGCTGAGGTCTGCTTTCAGTGAAGCCGCCTCCGCTCCCTCCGGCGACGCAGCAGCGCAGCTACCGACCCATCTGGGACCTGCCGTTCGATCGTGTCTCCCAGGCATACCCGTCGGGGTCGGTGAAGGGGTCGGCGGCGCCGGCGAGCACGATGCCGTGGGATCCTGTGCCTTCCTGGGGGACGCCGGTGTCCTTGGCGAGGGCACGGAGTGGGTAGAGCGCCAGTGTGACGGCCGACGACGGGGTGTCGAACTCCACGTATTTGCCGCCGAAGCTCTTGGCCACCGCCAGGCCGCGCTCGACGTAGAACCGCTTGCTCGCCTTGACGTCCTCCACGCCGAGCAGGAGCGCGACCTGGTCGATCTGCCGGGCGGCGGGGCCGGTGTCCTTCTTGGCCGAGGACGCGATCTTGCAGATGGTCCCGTCCGGGGCGCACACGACGCCGCCGTAGCCCCAGAAGCTCTTCGTGGCCGGCTTCAGCGTCGTGGCGCCGGCGTCGAGGGCGGCGGCGATGAGGGCGTCGACGTTACCCGGCTGGGAGGTCACGAGGGACAGCGCGAACCCGCGGAACCCCGTCGTCGGCGCATCGGAGGCGCGTACATCCACGTGGGGGCCCAGGCCGACGGCCTGGTAGAAGGCGTCCGCGGCCGTGGGGTCGGAGACTTCCAGGGTGACGGATTCGAAGGAGGTCATGACAGGTCCTTTGCGCGAGATGGGTCGGTCGTGCGGCCGGCGGCCACAGGAAATCGGGAAAGTCGGTCCTGCGGGCGGCCGGCCACGGAAAAGCGGAAGGGCGTGCTCACTGGTCCTGAAGAAGCCCCAGGACGTTGCCGTCGAGGTCGGTCACGGTGGCCACCAGGCGGCCACCGCCGACGTCGTGCGCGGCCTCCTTCACGGTGGCCCCGGCGGCGGTCAGCTCGGCCAGCTTCGCCTCGATGTCCGGCACGTGCCAGTAGGCCACCGGCGAGGTCATGCCCTGAGGGCCGCCGCCCGGCACCAGTCCGATGTGCTGGCCCCCGGCCTCGAAGCCGACGTAGTAGGGCGAGTCGGCCTGCGGCGGGATGCCGAGCAGCGCGGCGTACACCGCCTTGGCCCTGGCCAGGTCGGACACGGGGTGCAGCACGGTCTTGATCACCGGGATGGGAGAGCCGGTCATGGTCAACTCCTGTGGTCGTGGGTCAGGTTGTTTGTGTGGGTGGCGTTGTTCGTGTGGGCCGCTTGTTCGGTTGGTCCCGTTGTTCCGGTGTCCCGTTGTTCCTCTGGGCCCCGTTGTTCCGGTAGGTCCCCGGGTTCCTATGGATCCCCTTGTTCCGGTGGATCCCCCGTTCCGGTGGGTCCCGTTTGTTCGTGTAGGTCGCGTTGTTGTGTGGTCACAGCCTCTCTCGCGGCCCCGCCGGCCCACATCCGTGGTGACCACGGATCCGCACACGGATCGGCACCACGGATATGACACGGAGGGAATGCGGCAGACTGGGACAGTGGTGGCGGAAGTGGAGATCTCGCCTCGGGAGTCCGAGGTGCTGGAGCTCGTCGGGGCCCATCTGACCAACGCCGAGATCGCGGCCCGGCTCTGCATCTCGGTGCGTACCGTGGAGAGTCACGTCTCCTCGCTGCTGCGCAAGCTGGAGGCGCCCGATCGGCGGGCGCTGGCCCGGCGCGCGCCCGAGCCGGTGGGCGCCAGGCTGGTGAGCGCCGGGCTGGAAGACACCGGGCTGGAAGGCACTGGACCGTCGCGTCCGGCGTCGGTGCTGCCCGCCCCGCTGACCTCGTTCATCGGACGCGTGCACGAGCGCGCCGAGCTCATCGAGCTGGTCACGGCGTGCCGCCAGGTGACCGCCGTCGGTCCCGGCGGAGTGGGCAAGACAAGGCTCGCGTCGGCGGTGGCCGCCGAGGCGGCCGGCGCGTACTCCGACGGGGTGTGGTTCGTCGACCTGGTCCCGGTCACCGACGCGGGCATGATCGCGACCGCGGTCGCCGGGGCGCTCGGCCTCGGCGAGCAACCCGGCCGCGACATGACCGCGTCCGTGGTCGCCGCGCTGGCCGACCGGCACGCGCTGCTGCTCCTGGACAACTGCGAGCAGGTCGTGGACGGCGTCGCGCTGTTCCTCGAGGGGCTGCTGGCGGCGTGCCCCCGCGTGACGGTGCTGGCGACCAGCCGGACCCGGCTGATGGTGCCGTTCGAACGGGTGTATCCGGTCCCGCCGCTCTCGCTTGACGGCGAGTCGGACGCGGTCGCGTTGTTCATGGAGCGGGCGGCGGCGGCCGGCCGCCCGCTGGGTCCCTCCCCGCGCGACCAGATCGCCGCGATCTGCGAGCGGCTGGACGGGATGGCGCTGGCGATCGAGCTGGCCGCCGCCCGCTGTCCCACCCTCGGACTGGACGGCATCACCGCCGCCCTGTCCCATCCGCTTCGGATGCTCACCGGCGGCTCCCGCGCCGACGAGCGGCACCGATCGGTACGAGCGGCGCTGGACTGGAGCCACGCCCTGCTGGAGCCAGACGACCGAGCGCTGCTGCGCCGGGTGTCGGTGTTCGTGGCGCCGTTCACCGCCGCCGCGGCCGCGGAGGTGGCGGACGGGCAGGAAGGCATCGTCGCCGACGGACTGGCCCGGCTCGCCGAGCAGAGCCTGCTGGCGGTGACCGCGTCTCCGGGCGGGACCGAGTACCGAGCTCTGGAGACCATCCGCCAGTACGGCACCGAGCGGCTCGACGAGGCCGGCGAACTGGCCGACGCCCGGTCCCGGCACCTTCGCTGGTGCCTGGCCAGGGCCGCCGACCTCGCGGTGACCGGGCAGGACTGGCGGGCCCGGTTCGACCTGGTGGCCGACGACCTCCGCGCGGCCCTGGCATGGGCGGCCGACCGGCCGGAGCAACGCGCGGACGCCTATGAGCTCGCCCGGCACCTGGCGGAGCTGACCTTCACCCGTAACCTGACCGGCGAGTCCCAGCGGCGCTACGAGCAGGCGGCCGCGCTCGCGACCGACCCCGCCGCCTCGATGCTCCGGCAGGCTGCGGCGGTGGCCGGCTGCCGGACGATCGGCGATGACATGTACCGATTGCGCCGCGCAGCCGCCGACGCCGCCCGCGCGGCAGGCGACACCGCCGGCGCCGCCGCCGACCTGGCGAGCGCCGCCACCATCGCGTTCCGGTTCTCGACCATGTTCGTCCGGCTTCCGTCGCACGCGGAGGCGCTCGCGCTGCTCACCGAGGCGCGGGAGTCGGCCGGCGACGATCCGGCCGCGCGCGCCGCGGTGGCGCTGGCCGAGGCCGCGGTGCTCACCGACGCGTTCGGCGCCGCCCAGGGCCCGCCCGGCAACGCCGTACCCGAGACGATCGCGCGCGCCGAGCACGCGGTCGAGCTCGCTCGCCGGACCGGCGACCCGCTCGCCGAGTCGGCCGCACTCGACGCGCTCACCGGCGCGCAGAGCTGGGCCGGCGACACCTTCGCCACCGCGGCCACGGCCCGGCGCCGCATCACGCTCCTGTCATCCCTGCCGATCTCTCCGGCCGGCACCCACGAGCTGATCGACGCGCTGGCGATCGCCACCGAGGCCGCCCTCGGCGCGGGCGACGTGCCGGCCGCCCGCCGCTGGGCACGCCAACTCGCCGACCATTCGTCGCTGGCGGAGGTCGGTCACCGCGCCACGTGCCGGCTGCTGATGGTCGACGCGCTCGCGGGCGACGTCGACGAGGTGCTCACCGGGAGCGTCCGGTTCCTCGACGCGTGGCGGCGGGCCGGCAGCCCCTCGCGGACGCTCCTCCGTCCGGCGGTGGCCGCCGTCGCGATGATCCACGGCCTGCGCGACGACGGGGACGCGCAGCGCGAATGGCTGGACGTCCTGGACGCACTCGACACCCCGCCCGAGCACACCTACGGATACGGGGCGGTCTTCGACGCGATACTCCTGCTGCACCGCGGGCAGGCGGCGGAGGCGCTGGAGCGGACGGCCCCCGAGCCCAGACAGGTGTGGAAGTGGGTCACCTGGATCTGGCACCACTGGTACGTCGCCCTGCGCACCGAGGCCGCCGTACTCGCCGGCAGCCCCGACGCCCGCGACCGCGTAGCCGAGGCCCGGACCGTCGTGGCCGGCAACCCGGTCGCCGAAGCCCTGGTGGAACGGGCCCAGGCGCTGCTCGACCATGACCAGGAACGGTTGCTCGCCACCGTGGACGCCTTCGACACCGCCGGCTGCCGCTACCAGTCCGCCCGAACCCTCCTCCTCGCCGGCGCCCCCCGCGGCGCCACCGCCCCTGTCCGCCCTCGGCCTCTCCCCCTGGTCCTGTGACGCCTCGGCCGCTACCTGACCTCAGGTCCCCGACCAGGCGGCCGCATGGGGCCGGGCGCCAAGCCGGCTGAGAGGGAGGCGGTGGCGAAGACCTTCTGTGCGGGGGCGATGGCCGGCGGTCTCCGGACGCGCGATCACGGCGGCCATCTCGGTCAAGACCTATATCCGAGTCAAGACCTTCAGGGACGACCGCGTCCCTGTCGTGGTGTGACCGAGCGGAACACGGCACAGCCCCCAGGAACCGATGGAAGGGTTCAGAGCTTGACGAGCTTGGCGTAGGGAGCGTTGATGCGATACGTCTTCGCCCCGAAGTTGACGATAACGGCGACATCGTCATCGACGCCGACGACCCGGCCGAGGCCGTGTCTGTCGTGGCTCACGAGGTCCTGCACGACGAAACACTCAAGAGGAGGCGTAGGGGGCACAGGAACGTTGAAGGGACTTCCAGGCAGGACTCGCCGGACCGCGGCTAGGTTGCGTCTCATTTGTGCCAGTATGCGGCCTGCGGTGGCATGAATCGAGCTCAGCGCTCCACTCGAGACCGTACTGCAGCACCGCCACCTGAATCACGGCCTCTTCGGCCGGCGCCCTGCGAACGTGCGTCCCTGAGCGACATCGCAGTCCCAGCGAGATCCGCCCTGTCACTTACCTGAGGTGCGGATGGTCAGGCGGCCATAGGGGAGATTGCCGGTGACGTGGACGTCGAGGCCGCCCAGGCGTGGGCGGGCCGGGGTCTTGCAGGTCACGCGGGCCCAGGCGGCGTGGACTCCGTCGATGTCCGCGCCGGCGCCCGGAGGCAGGATGATCGTGGCGTGGCCGTAGGTCAGCCGGAGTTCGATGTCGACACGCCGGTGCGGGATGTGGGCGCGGGACAGGTCGAGGCGCACCCTGCCGTACTGGGAGTCGACCCGTAGCCGGCGCGGGACCGGCCAGTCACCCGTCCGGGTGAGGTGCCCGCCGACGGACCACAGCCGGACCGTCTCGTCCGGCAGGTCGGCGACGACCGGCCGCAGTTCGTCCGCGCAGGTGGCGGTGAGCGCCCGTTCGAGCCGCGACTCCAGCTCGGTCGAGCCGAGCCGGCCCTCCGCGTAGGCCTGCTGGACCAGCTCCACCGCCCTGTCCCGATCGGCCTCGTTCACCGGCTCACGGCCTTCTTGTACAGCCGGGTGGCCAGCGGCACGAACACGACCAGGAGCACGACCGACCACAGCAGCGAGACCGGCACCGCGTGCCGCAGCGGCCAGGCGCTCGGCGCGGGCATGGCCGGGCTGATGTTGCCGAACAGCTCGCGCGCGGCCTGGACCAGCGTGGACACCGGGTTCCATTCGGCGATCGCCCCGAGCGGGCCGGGCAGGCGGCTGCTGTCGGCGAACGCGTTGGACAGGAAGACCAGTGGGAACGACACGATGGTCACGATGTTGTTGAACACCTCGGGCGTGCGCAGCGCCAGCGCCACGGTCGCCGTCACCCAGGAGAACGCGTAGGCGAACAGCAGCAGCATCACGAACCCGAGCAGCGCCTCCAGCGGCGAGGTGCGGATGCGCCAGCCGACGAGCAGGCCGACGAGCGACATGGTGACGATGCTGGTCAGGTTCATGATGATGTCGCTGATGGTCTGGCCGGTCAGCACCGCCGAGGGCGACATCGGCAGCGTGCGGAACCGGTCGAAGATGCCCTTCCGCAGGTCCTGGGTGAGCGTGTAGCCGGTGATCTGCGCGCTGCTGACGATGGTCAGCACGAAGATGCCCGGCAGCATGTATTCGCCGTACGACATGCCAGGCAAGCTGATCATGCTGCCGAAGACATAGGTGAACAGCAGCACGAACACGATCGGGAGCATGACCACGCCGCCCAGCAGGTCGGGCGCTCTGCGGATCTTCAGGGCATTGCGCTTGGCGATCGTCAGGCCGTCGGCGACGGCCAGCTGCATGGCGTTCAACGGCTGGACTCCTTGGTCTTGTGGCCGGCCTGGTGTCCGGTGAGGGTGAGGAACACGTCGTCCAGGGTCGGCCGGCGCAGGCCAACGTCGCGCACGGTGACCCGTTCGGTGGCCAGCCGGCCGAGGGCGCTGGTCAGCGTGGCGGGGCCGTCGTCCACCGGGATGGTCACCCGCAGCGCGGCGTCGTCCACAGTCAGGTCACCGGCGGCCAGCGGCGCCAGCGTCCGCGCGGCGGTGGCAAGGCCCGCCGCCGTGGCGACCGACAGCTCGATGCGGTCGCCGCCGACCTGGCTCTTCAGTTCGTCGGCGGTGCCGAGCGCGATCACCCGCCCGCCGTCGACCACGGCGATGCGGTCGGCGAGCCGGTCGGCCTCCTCCAGGTACTGGGTGGTCAGTAGCACGGTCGTACCCGCCGCGACGAGCTCGCCGATGACCTCCCACAGGCCGATGCGGGCCCGCGGGTCCAGGCCGGTGGTGGGCTCGTCCAGGAACAGCACGGGCGGGTCGGCGACCAGCGCGCCGGCCAGGTCGAGCCGGCGCCGCATGCCGCCCGAGTAGCCCTGCACGGGACGGTCGGCCGCGTCGGTGAGGTCGAAGCGCTCCAGCAGCTCGCGGGCGCGCTCCCGGCTGCGCTTGGCGCCGAGGTGGTAGAGGCGGCCGACCATCTCCAGGTTCTCGGCGCCGGTGAGGTGGTCGTCCACGGCGGCGTACTGGCCGGAGGCGCCGATGCGGGCGCGCAGCCGGCCGGCGTCGCGGACGACGTCGAACCCGGCGACGCTGGCGTGTCCGGCGTCCGGGACGAGCAGCGTGGTGAGGATGCGCACGGTGGTGGTCTTGCCGGCGCCGTTCGGGCCGAGCAGCCCCAGCACCGTCCCCTCGGGGACGCGCAGCTCCATGCCGTCGAGGGCGGTGACGGCGCCGTACTTCTTGACCAGGCCCTCGGCCACGATCGCGTCTGTCATCGGAGATCTCCTCAGGAACGGTGGACGAGAATGTCGCCGTAGGTGGTGTGGGCCCGCACCTCGACGGTCCGGTCTGTTCCACTGGGGGCATCGCTGGGGTCGAGGGAGACGTCCACGGTGCCGTACTTGGAGCTCACGTCCAGCCAGGCGGCGGTGCCTTCGGCGACGCCGAGGTCCAGCCCGCCGCCGTTGGTCTCCAGGACGACCGAACCGCGGGTCACCTCGCCGATCTGCAGGCCGGCGTACGCGGTCTTGGCGGTTACTCCGGCCAGGGCGCGGTCCACGGCGAGGTCGCCGTGCCCGCTGTTCAGCCGCAGCTCGCCGGTCACCTCACGGATGCGGACGCTGCCGTGGGCGGTCCTGACGGCGGCGGTGCCGTCGATGCGGCCGATGATGATGTCGCCATGCGTCGTGATCACCTCGGCGTGGCCAGACGCGGCGGTGACCGAGATGTCGCCGTAGGTGCTCTTCACCCGCAGCGCGCGAGCCTGCTCGACCCGGATGGCGCCGTAGGATGTGGTGCACGCCACTTCGCCGAGCGGACCCCGGCAGCGCAGGCTCCCCACCGCGGTGGCGTCGACGCTGGAACCCGCCGGCAGGCTGACCGTCACGTCCACCGAGCCAGGGCCCACCAGCAGCGAACGCGCCCAGGACGCGAGCCCCGAGCCGGGGCGCTGCTCGCTCTCGCCGCGCACCACGAGCCTGCCGTCGGCGAACTCGACCTCGGTGTGCTCGGCGGTCCTCACGTCGGCGTCGTTGTGCTCGTCGGTCGGGCGGATCTCGACGACGGTGTCGGCTCGGGCGCCCGCCTCGACCCGGATGGTGGCGTGCGGCATCTCGAAGATGGCGGAGATCGGTTCGGGGGTGTCGAAGGTCGGCATTCCGCTTCCCTGGTCGTGGGTCGGCGTGGACATCAGCGCACCCATCCGCTGTAACGGTTGCCGGACTGTTGAGATGGACGCCGGGCTCCGCTCCGGCGGGCGTCGCCGGGGTCGAGCGCGGTGGAGATCGCGCGCACCAGCCAGGCGTTGACCGACAGCCCGTCGCGGGCGGCCGCCTCGTCGATGCGCGGCTTGAGATGCTCGGGGACGCGCAGGGAGATGCGGGACGTACCGCCGTCATCGACCTCTGGGGGCGGCGGCGCGGACGGCCGTTCGTCCTCGTACGCGGGGGTGGTGGGCGGTGACGTCACGACGAACGCGGGGTCGCGGCCACGCAGGCGCACCTCGACCGAGCCCGGCGCGAGGTCCTGGGTGATCTCGTCTGCGGCGGCCGACAGAGCTTCCAGCAGCGCGAGCCGGGCGGCCGACTCCAGCGCCGCGGCGAGCCGCTCCGCCAGCGCGCGCGCTTCCTCGCCACCCGCGCCCGCGGCGACCGCGAGCTCCCGGCGAAGGTGATCGACATACGGCGCAAGGTCCATGACGCCACTATGACACCATCATGGCGTCACTTCAAGCGGACACAGGTCATCTGATTGACGCCACTTAGGCGTCAAGGACTGTTTCGACCCGCCCATCTGCCGCCGCGCCACCAGATTCGCGCGGAGCTGCTCGAACGGCAGGGCGCGGTAGGTGGACGACGATGTGTTTGCCGCCCTCGGGGGTCGGTTCGATGGTGTGTCGGCCGCCGGCCTCCTCGGTTAGGAGCATGACCATGAGCAGGCCGCGGCCGCCCTCATCGTGCGGGGCCGCTGGTATGCGGGGAAGTCGCGGGTGGGTGTCGTGTACGGCGACGGTGAGCCAGTAAGCGTCGGCGGCGAGCAGTACGGTCGCCGTGGGCGAGTGCGCCGCGGCGTGCTCGACGACGTTGGCGACCAGCTCGGTGACGATCAGGCTCGCGGTGTACGCGTTCTCCTCGTCGATCCCCCAGCTGGCGAGCGTTTTGACCGTCTCGTGCCTGGCCACCGGTACCTGGTCCACGGTCGACATCACCGTGAAGACGTGGGTGACGCGTTGCTGCATGTCGATCCCCTCTGCCGGGCTGTGGAGCCGCTGTCGTGGGCGGCTGCCAGCGTCGGGGAGCAGGAGCCGAGGCCCAACGTCGGAAAGTCATCGACACAACACACAGGGTTATGACAGGTTGGCATGGCGGTAGCGGCGGGTGCGCCGTACGGTGGCCTGCCTGGGACGGCGGTGGAGGGGTGGCCGATGAGTGTGCGGCTGTGTCCGGGGTGCCGAGAGGCCAGGTTGAGTCGGTACAGCCGCGACCCGGTGTGCGCACCCTGCCTGCGGGCCGGCCGAGGCGTCCGTCCGGCCAACCCGGCGTGGCTGTGGGACTCGGTCCCGATGCGGGAGGTGCTGGCCCGCAGCGACCTGGCGGCGTTCGTCGCGCTGGTCCGCGCGACCATGGGGCTCAGCCAGCTGGAGCTGGCGAGCCTGGTCGGCTGGTCGCAGAGCACCGTCAACCGCATCGAACACGGCGAACGCGGCACCCTGTACGACGTCCGGGAACTGGTCCGGTTCGCCGACGCCATCGATATGCCCCGCCACGCCCTGCTGCCGTTGATCACGGGCAAGCCCGTGGCGATCGATGAATTCGCGGGCACTAATCCTGATATGGAGATGGATCGGCGGCATTTCGCCGGTGTGGTGGCCGGCGGTCTCGTCGTGGGGATGGGCTTGGGCTCGGCAGAGATTCCAGCCAGGGTCGACGTGGCGCATCTCAGATTCCTGGAGGCGACGATTCGGCGTCTCTGGACCCAGGACCAGCAGGTCGGCGGTGGCGTTCTGCTCGGCCCCGCGCTCCGCCGGCTCGCGGCCGTACGGCGCATGCTCGACGAGGCCGACTACACCGAAGCGGTCGGGCACCGGCTGTTGTCCATGGCCGGGGAGCTGTGCCTCTGCGCGGGATGGCTCGCCTACGACTCCGGGCATCAGGACGCCGCTCGCCAGTTGTACGCCGAGGCTTACCTGTATTCGGGCCAGGCCGGGGATGAGCAGCTTCGGGTGAACGTCGCGTCCTATCTGGCCATGCAGGCCGTGCGGGACGCGCGGCGCAATCCCGGCCGGGCACGTGAGGCGTTGCGGATGGTCACGGTGGGCAGGGACGCGGCGTGCGGCTGGGCGACACCTCGGGTGTACGCGCTGCTGGCGATACGGGAGGCCACCGCTCAGGCGGCGCTGGGCGAGCGGCTGCCGTACCGACGGGCGATCGCGACGGCCTGGCGAGAGATCGAACGCGGCGGCCACGACGACGACCCGGAGTGGACCGGGTTCCTGACGCCCACCATGCTCACCTACTTCGAGGGGTTGACCACGATGGTCCTCGGCAGGCCGCTGGTCGCCGTCGACCGTTTCCAACGTCTGCTCGCCGATCCGGCGCTCGGGGAACGGAACCGTCTCTACTACCGGTCATGCCTGACGAACGCGCTGCTCGCCTCGGGAGAGACAGCCGACGCTCTGGCGGAGGGAATGGACCTGCTGGCAAGGGTGAGCGGCTCGCGCAGGACGCTGGAGGAGCTGGCTCCGCTCCGCGACGCGGCCGGCGATTCCTCGGAGTTCGCCGAACTGTACGACCACAAGCTCGCCGCGTGACCGTACGGTCCACACGGAGGACGGCTGACCATCATCGCGATCAGGCTCGAGGCACCGGCTGCGGCTTCATGAGATGTGGGCTCCCCGGGGTGGCGTCCAGACGATCGGCAGTAGTTCTGTCGCCCATTGGTAGGTGCGCTTGAGGGTGTGGCGGCGGGCAGCCTCGGTTTTGCCGGTCTGGGCCATGAGTACTTCGCGTAACGGGTGATGGGATTCGATGAGGTCGTTGTTGCGTTGTTCGAGCCACGGCATCCACGATTCGTGCGGCGCCCGGTCTTGTTTCGCCTGATTGCAGGGCCTGCACGACAGGACAAGGTTCCAGACGGCGTCGACGTCGGGGCCGCGCCAAGGGCGGGTCCGCAGTTTCCACGGCAGGACATGCTCGACGACGGACGCGGTGCTGGTGTCCTGCGCCATGACCTGGTCGCAGTAGGCGCAGCGGCCGTCCTGGTATCCGCTGAGGGCCGCGGCCACCCCGGTGACGCTCCGGCGACGTTTCCTGGTCTGGAGCACCAGGTGCTGGGTGTCGGGGTCGTAGCGCAGCGGAGGGCCCAGTACGGCTTCGGAGATGCCGGTCGCCCACGCCGTCTCCACCAGCCGCCATCGGGCAGCGGTTTCGGCGTCGAGGTCTCGAGCGTGTACTGATCGGGCGAGTTCCAGGAGTTCGTTTCGGAGCACGAGCCCTGGGGCGGCGGAGCTCCTGCGCTGGTCCTCGTAGAAGCTCACCGGCGCCTGGTCGCGGCCGAGCTTGGGGAACGCGTCGATGACGTTGCTGAAGCCGAGCTGGACGGTTCGCCGGTGCAACTCGTCACGGTCGAGTTCGCCGGCGTTGAACGCGCGGCAGCGGTCCAGGCATACATCTACGAAGTGGTGGCCGCTCTCGAAACCCTGGGGTTCTCCGAGAGGCAGATTCAGGAGGCGGCAAGTCGCAAGCGAGCCGAACGCGGCGGCTTCAGCCGGCGGCTGTGGCTCGACAAGGTGACATCAACTGGGTGATCCCTCGCCATCGCCGTCCATCTGAACACCCCTCGCCCGGTGATCGTCCGCGGGGTAAGCTCGGGATGATTATTTCATCACCCGATGATTTACCTGGGAAGGGGCATGGTGAGACATGCGTAGGACGCCTGCGGCCGTCGGAAGTGCGGTGTTCTTCGCCGTGGCGCCCGGCGGTGTGGCTGTGTTCGGGCCGTGGTGGGTCACTCGCTGGCGGATGGCGGATCTACCCGACTGGCTCTCGTGGGCCGCCGTCCCGCTTCGAGTGGCCGGGGTGGTGCTCATCCTGGCTGGGGGCGCCGTGCTGGTCGACGCCTTCGTCCGCTTCGTGACCGAAGGGTTCGGGACGCCCGCGCCCGTCGCGCCTCCCGAGCACCTGGTGGTCGGCGGTCTGTACCGGTATGTCCGCAACCCGATGTACGTGGGAGTGCTCGCGGCCATCGTCGGCCAAGCGCTCTTGCTCGCGCGGTCCGGGCTGCTCTGGTACGCCGCCATCGCGTTCGTCGCGGTCTTCTGCTTCGTGCGGCTGTACGAGGAGCCGACCCTGCGCAGGAGCTTCGGCGCCGAGTACGAGGAGTACCGCGCGGCCGTACCGGGCTGGTGGCCCAGGCTACGCCCATGGGCCAGGACATGAAGCCGGGAGCGCGTTCGGTGTAATCGTCAGGGCCGGCCGGGAAGGCCGGCCAACGGACGCCGCTTTGCCCGATCTCGGGATCGTTTGATCACGAAGCAGAAGAGTACGCGCAAGGTCCGCTACGGGATATAAGCGATGATCTCGCTGTTCTCCCTGGTTCGCCGGAAGGCGTTCGAGGGCACGAAGGGCTCGCGGGGTGGTGGCACGTCAGCCTGAAGCCGCGCGGTATGCGGAAGGCGGCTGGCCGGTCGTGGCTTTGAAGACCCGGCTGAGATAGAAGGCGCTGCGGTACCCGCACTGTTCGGCGATGTGCTCCAGCGTGTGGTCCGTCCCGGTCAGCAGTTCCCGCGCCTTTCGCAGCCGGACGCCGCGCAGGTACTGGATCGGGGTGACGCCCTGTGCGTCACGGAAGCGTCGTGAGAGCCGCGAAGGGCTGACGCCCAGCGTTTTCGCGAGGGCGCCGAGGGAGAGCTCCGGCGAGGCGAAATCGTCGAGGATGAAGGCGATCGCCGCACGCACCAAGGCATCCTCACGCGTGCCGTCACGCGGCCGTTCCCGGTGGACGGCGATGAGCACGTCGTTGACCACATGGGCCGTGACCATGTCCGCGTCCAGGTTTTGAGGGCCTTCTTCGAGAAGGGAGAGGGTGGCGCGCAGCCGGTCGACGTCCCGCAGTCGGCTGCAGCCGACCGGCGGCTCCAGGGCGGTCCGGAAGCGCGCGAAGAAGAACGACGTCGGCACCCGCATCCGCCGCCGCAGTGTGCTGCCGGGCGGGCTGATGACCACGTCGCCGAAACGCGCCTCGCCACGAAGCCCCGCCTCTGCCACGGGTCTGCGTCCGGTGTTCTCGACCTCGTAGGAGAACATCCCGTTCCTCGGGAGCAGCATGCACCAGTCGTCGGACACGTCGCGGTCGAGGCCGAACGCGGTGCGCCGGGGCGCCAGAACGTAGCCGTCAAGAGCCGGAAAATGCACGGACATCCTGTGGTCGCCTCCGAAAGAATGTGCATGGCCTCGATCGGAGAAGCCATTCCGCGGGCTTCCGCCGCCCGAAGATGATGGATGAATGGAAAAGACGCTGAGCGCCGATATCTGTGTGTACGGGGGAACGGCCGCGGGGTGCGTCGCCGCCGTCACGGCACGCCAGGAGGGCGCCTCCGTGATACTCGTCGAGCCGGGTCGCCGGCTGGGCGGGATGCTGGGTGCGGGCATCAAACCGCTGCAGGACTGTCCCGTTCCTGACGCGGTGGGCGGCCTGACGAGCGACGTGGTCTTCGGCTTCGGGGACCATCCCCCGGACATCGTGCGCGCGTTCCACCGCTGGGTGACCGCCAACGGGGTCACCGTGCTCTTCGAGCACCGCGTCGCCGAGGTGACGCGGAGAGGCGAAAATATCGACACCATCCATCTAGAGTCTGCGCCGCCGGACGAGTGGGGAGTTCCCTCGCCGGTTTCGGATTCAGAGAAGTCCCGCGCCGTGTCGGCGTCGGTTTTCGTCGATGCCTCTTATGAGGGTGATCTGATGGCGCTCGCGGGGGTTCCTTATCGGATCGGACGTGAATCGCGCCGGGAATTCGGCGAGGCGCTGGCCGGTGTCGGGCAGATCACTAACTGGACGCCGATCGACCCTCATGTCGTACCGGGCGATGACACCAGCGGGCTCATCCCCCTCGTTGACGAGGACCACGGCCTGCCGGCCGGCTCGGCGGACGACTACACGCAGGCGTACAACTTCCGCTTCTACCTGACGACCGACCCGCGGCACAGGGTCGAGATCACCCCGCCGGAGGACTACTCGCCCGACGCGTTCGAGCTGGTGCGCCGCTACCTGCCGCACAGCGAGAACCTCGGGGACGTCTTCCCCGGCTGGCTCAACTCGGGCGAGTACAACTACCAGCGGGCCTCCCTGGTCACGAACGCGCCCGTCGGCGTGAGCCGCACCTACCAGGACGGCGACTGGGAGGCGCGGTCGCGGATCTGGCGCGGGCACATCGACTACCTTCGCGGCCTGCACCACTTCCTGTCGACGCATCCGGAGGTGCCCGGGGAGTTCCGGCGGGAGACGGCCGCGTACGGGCTGGACGGCCGCGTCTTCCCGGATACCGGCGGGTGGCCGCACCAGCTCTACGTACGGGCGGCCCGGCGGCTGCGGGGCCGGTACACCCTCACGCACGCGGACGTGCTGAACCGGACCCGTCCCGGCGACGTCATCGGGCTCGCCCTCTTCGGCGTGGACGTGTACCCGGTGCGGCGCATCGCCTGCCGCGACCCCGAGACGGGGCGTCCGGGAGTGGCGACCGAGGGCGACATGTTCATCGGCGGGCACATGGGAACGGGGCGGCCGTACCCCGTGCCCTACCGTGCCATCACGCCCGAACGGGGCGACTGCGGGAACCTGCTCGTGCCCGTGTGCCTGTCGGCCACGCATATCGCCTACGCGGCCACCCGCATGGAACCGGTCTTCTGCGTGCTCGCGGAGTCGGCGGCCGTCGCGGCGGCGATGGCGGTGCGGGATCACGTCGCCGTCCAGGACATCGACGTCGAGCACCTGCGCGGACGCCTGGCCGAGAGAGGCCAGGTCATCGGCTGACGACACCACTGCCGGACCGGATCGAGCCGCCCGCCTCGGCCAGGAGGTCTCCCAGCGCGTCGTGAGGGAGTTCGTGCCCTCGCGAGGCGGGACCGCCCCGACCCGGTCGCGGGGCGGGGCGGGGACGGACGTCGTGGCGGCGCCGGCCGCCGCGCGGGGCCGCGAACCGCTCGGCACCACGCGGTGGTCAGGAATGGCTCCTCCTCGCGCGGCGGATGTCGTCGGGCCATTCGAGCGTGACGCCGAGGTCGTCGCGGAGCCGCGCCTGCAGGCGGCGCAGGCTCGCCGGGTCGGCCCGGAGTTGCGCCGGTGTCCGCGCCGTCTCGGCGACCTGGGCGGCCAGCGCGCCGACCGCCTCACCGATGGACCATTCGACCGGATGCAACCGGTACGCGCCGTTGGCGATGTGCGTGGTGCCGATGTTCTTGTTCGCGGCGACGAGGTTGTCGGCGTCGGCCGGGATGAGGGCGCCGAGGGGGATCTGGAAGGGGAAGCAGTCGATGTCGACGTAGCCTCTGCCGGCCGTGCTGGGGTGCAGGTCGATGCGGTAGTGGCCGATGCCGACGGTGTCGTCGAACAGGGCGCTCCCCGCGCCTGGCCCGCGCATCTCGACGCCGATGTGCGCCTCGGTCACCTGGAACAGGGGGCGGATCCGGCGTGATTCGCGAATGTAGGCTTCCTTGGCCAGGCCGTCCGAGGTGCCGGTGACGTCGCCCCGGGGTCGCAGTTCGGGGTAGCCGGCGCCCCCGTCGTGGCGGGGGGCCTCGGTCTGCATCCAGTGGACGAAGCCACTGGTGAGGGAGCGCGCCTCCGCCAGCGCCTCCGAGCGCTCCGCCGGGCTCACCCCGAGCAGGGGACGGTCCCAGTAGTCGATCTGCGGCCAGTTCACCAGGGTGATCTCGCCGCCGGGAAAGGCCGGGTCGAGATTCTGCCGTGACAGGATCCGGCGGTAGTGCCACAGGTCGTCGGCGCCCGCGTGGACCGCCTGCGACGGGGAGTGGGCGAACAGCGGCCGCCACCGCACCTCCCCCGTGTCGGGCACGATGTCCTCCCAGGACAGTCGCGGGCCGGGCCAGCGGGGGTCGGCGGTGTCGCGCCAGTGCTCGTAACCGGCGGGCCGGTCGATGGTGTGGTCCTCGCCCGGACGGTATTCGAGCGCCACGCACCAGGTGATCGCCTGCTGGTCGCGCGGATCCGGCCGTTGAGGCGCGTGCAGTTCGCCGGTCTCGCCGCGGGACTCCGCCCCGATCGTGTGGGGCAGGCCGGCCTGCTCCAGCAGGTCGCCTTCCTCGGTCGCGTCGGCGACGAGGCGGGCGGCCACCTCCACGGTGCCGCCGTCCCTGCCGCGCAGGCGTACACGGGTGATCTGCCGGCCGCGGCGTTCCACGTGGACGGGTTCGTGTTCGCGCAGCACGGTGATCGCGCCCGAGGCGAGGTGCGGGGACAGCAGCTCCTCGATCGCCAGGGCGGCCACCCTCGGTTCGTGGCACAGCGCCGAGACGTTGCCCCGGCCCGGGTTCAGCCGCGGGTCGGCGGCCGCGTCCGGCGTGAGCGGGTAGTGGCGGCGGTAGTGGGCGCGGATGGCCTCGCGCAGTTCCCGGTACGAGGCGGACCCGAGGTCGCTTTCGATCCACCGGTGCTCGTCCGGGGGGACCGCCTGGGTGGTCAGCTGGCCGCCGAGCCAGTCCGACCGCTCGGCGAGCACGACCCGCAGGCCGAGGCGCGCCGCGGTCAAGGCCGCGGCGACTCCCCCGAGCCCTCCTCCGACCACCAGCAGATCGATCATGACGCGCTCCTTATCGCGGGCCCGGTGGTCGCTCCCAGCCGCGCGAACCACTCTTCGGCGAAGTCGAGGTCCGGCGCCCGTCCGGCCGGCAGGACCATCGCGGGCTCCGCCGGGGCCTGTTCGCACGGCCGGTCACGCAGTTCCGCGACGACCTCCGCCACCCGCGCCCCGATCGGTTTGGTCCGCCCCTCGGCGTCGATGAGGCCCAGGCCGTACTCGAGTTCGTCGAAGCCCGTGAAGCGGCGGCTGATGTCGTGGGACGCCCACCAGGTCACCGCGCCGACCTCGGGGATCGCGGCGGCCCGGCGCAGCATGCGCTCGGCGAAGTCCGCGACGGCGACATCCTTGAGCCAGAGCTCGGAGACGCCGACCTCCTGGATCCACACCGGCTTGCCGGCGGCGCCGGGAGTCGCGCGGGCGACCTGCGCGAGGTAGTCGGGGATGGCCCAGGCACGCTCCTCCCCCACCCTGGCGAGGGCGCCGGTGAAGTACGGCCACGCGTGCACCGGTACGAGGTCGCACGCCTCGGCCAGGAAGGCGCGGCTGATCGGGGCGTCGTCACTCATCCACGGCACGTGGTCGACGCCTACGGTGACCGGCACCCCGGCCGTGCGTGCGGCGTTCAGCATCCGGGCGGCCCACGGCTCGCCCTCGCCCGCTTTGAGGTGCTTCATCAGGACGTTGGGCTCGTTGGCGACGTCGATGCACCACAGCGCCTGGTGTCCCGCGACCGCGTCCGCGACCGCCCTGACGAGGAGTTCGGCGGCGTCGACGGCGCCGGTGAAGGGGTCGGCGTCCTTCAACCAGCACGGCCGGAAGTCGAAGCCGCTCAGCCAGCCGTCCAGCACGGTCACGCAGACGTCCAGCCCGTTCTCCGCGGCACGGTCGAGCAGGCCCTCGAGACGGCGGAGCGCTCGCGGTGACACCCACGACGGGCTGGGCTGGAAGAGCGGCCACAGGCACTGCACGCGCACATGGTCGAACCCGAGCGCGGCGATCTGCTGGAAATCCTCGGCGAAGGTGTCGTCGTCCTCCGCCCAGGCGTACCACCAGTTCTCGCGCGGCAGGTAGTTGACCCCGAAACGCGCGCTCATGCCGGCACCGTTCCCGCCAGGAAGGCGGCCTGCCGCGGCCACTGGCCTGCGGCGCCGCCTTCGTGCTCGTTGTAGGGGTACACGGTGATGTCCTTGGGACCTCCGTAGGCGTTGAACGCCGCGAACACCGTGGACGGCGGGCAGATCGGGTCCATGAGCGCGACGGAGAACAGGGCGGAGGCCGTGGCCCGGGCCGCCAGGTTCACGCCGTCGAAGTAGGAGAGCGTGTCGAACACCTGATCGGTGCTCTCGCGGTGCACGGACAGGTAGCGGGTGATCTCCGCGTACGGCTCCCGGCCCGTCAGGCCGACGGCGCGCTCGAACTGGCACAAGAACGGCACGTCGACGAGGACGGCCAGGAGGTGCTCCGACAGGCCGGCGGCGGCGAGCGCGAGGCCGCCTCCCTGGCTGCCGCCGGCCACCGCCACCCGGGCGGCGTCGACGGAGGGGTGTTCGCGCACCGCGTCGACCGCCCGGACGGCGTCGGTGAACAGCCGCCGGTAGTAGTACGTGCCGGGGTCCTCGATGCCGCGGGTCATGACGCCGTCCGCCGCCGGCCCCGACCCGTGCGGATCGTGCGTGTGCCCGCCGGCGCCCCACGCGGAGCCCTGTCCGCGCGTGTCCATGACGAAGCAGGCGTATCCGGCGACGACCCACGGCAGGTACTCGTGCGGCAGCCCGCGGCCCGCCCCGTACCCCAGGAACTGCACGACGGCGGGGTGGGGGCCGTCTCCGGGCGGCAGCAGCAGCCAGCCGGCGATCGGGTCGCCGGCGAATCCCGGGAATCGCACGTCGAGGACCTGGCACCCGGCGAGCGGCGTCGTGACCGGGGTGAAGCGGACGGTCCCGCCCGCCTTCCTGGCTTCGGCGAGCGTCTCCCGCCAGAAGGCGTCGAGGTCGGCGGGCACCCGGACCTCCGGCCGGTACGTACGGAGTTGGTCGATGGGCAGGTCGAAAAAAGGCATTGGCGTCCTTTGTACCAAGGCGGGTGGGGGGTCAGCCCTTGAGCGCGCCGGCGTTGCCCGCCGCCTGCAGGAACTGGCGCTGAAGAACGAGGAAGAGGATCACGGGGATGATGACCGAGATGAAGAGCGCGGCCATGAACTGCGAGAAGTCGATGGTGCTCTGCAGCCGTGGCAACGCGACCGACATGGGCTGGTCCTTGGGGTTCGGCAGGACCAGCAGCGGCCAGAGGAACTCCTTGTAGGAGGAGACGAGCGTCAGGAGGCTGACGACGCCGAGTATCGGGCGCGACATCGGCAGCACGATGGAGAAGAACATCCTGAACGGCCCCGCCCCGTCGACGCGCGCCGCGTTGAACAACTCGCCGGGGATGCCGGCGAAGAAGCGCTGCATGAGCAGCACGTTCACGGCGTTGGCCGAGGACGGCAACCACACCGCCCACATCGAGCCCAGCAGGCTGACGTGCACGAGCGGGACGTCGATGACGGTCAGGTAGAGCGCCACGAGGGAGATCACGCCGGGGATGAACAGGGTGGCGAGGATCGCCGCGGACACGGGCTTGGCGTACCTGGGCTTGAGGACGGCCAGTCCGTAGCCGCCGGTGGTGGCGACCAGCAGCCCCAGGCACAGCGACCCGGCCATGAGGACGAGGGTGTTCCAGAAGTACCGGCCGAAGTCGACCCGCGTCCACACCTGGGCGAAGGAGTCCCAGTGGAGGCCGGTGGGCCACAGGGAGAACGGCGCCGACAGCGACTCGGTGGTGGTCGAGGTGGCGGCCTTGAACAGCCAGAACAGCGGGCCGGCGCAGCAGATCACCAGACCGGCGAGGACGACCGCGCCGACCACTCCGGACGCGGCGCGGACCCCGGGCCTGCGGCGGTCGATGAAGGAGAGGATGCCGCGCTCGTCGGTCATGAGGTGCTCCAGCGTCTGGTCGCCCAGAGGTAGACGGCGGACAGGGCCGACAGGATGAGCGCGAGCAGGATGCTCAGCGCGGTGGCCCGGCCGTAGTCGCCCGAGATGAAGGCGTACCGGTAGACGAGCATCAGGATCGTGACGGTCCGGTTCTCCGGGCCGCCGTTCGTCATGATGTACGGCTCGGTGAAGACCTGGAAGGTGCCGATGACCTGGAGCAGGAGCATCACGAGCAGGATCGTCCGCATCTGGGGCAGGGTGATGTGCCACAGGCGGCGGAACACGCCCGCCCCGTCGGTCTCGGCCGCGTCGTACAACTCGGTCCTGATGCTCATCAGCGTCGCCAGGTAGATGATCGTGGCGGTGCCGAACGAGGCCCACGTCGCCTGCAGCACGATCGACGGCATGGCCAGGTCTCCGTCGTTCAGCCAGGCGACGGGTCCAAGGCCGAACCAGCCGAGGACGGAGTTGAACACCCCCTGCGGGCTGGGATCGAAGAACGCCTTCCACAGCAGCACGGCGACGACCGGAGGGAAGATCACCGGCAGGTAGACGAGGATGGACGCCATCCTGCGCGCGCGCCGCAATTCGCTGATGAACACCGCCAGCAGCACCGGCACCGGGAACCCGATCACGAAGGCCAGCAGCGTGAACCACAACGTGTTCCCGGCCGCGGTCAACAGGAGCGGGTCACGCAGGACGCGGGCGAAGTTGCCGAACCCGACCCACTCCGAGGTGAGGAAGTTCGTGCGCTGCAGGCTGAGCAGCAAGGAGCGGAGGATCGGCCACCACGAGAACAGCCCGAACGACAACAGAAGCGGAATGAAGAAGACCAGCGTGGAGAGCCCGCCACCGCGGACCCAGCGCGAAAGCCCTCGCTTGGGGCCGGTTGCGTCCGTCATCGTTACGGAAGCACCTTTCTGCACTGTCGGCCCCGTCGCGCCGGCGAGCGCGACGGGGGGCGACCGGTCAGCCCGCGTCAATGGCGGCCTGGACCTTCTTCTGAGCGTCGTCGAGCAGGGCGGTGATGTCGGCGTCCTTCCGCGTCAGCACCGCCTGCACGACGCTGTCGAGGATCCCGTACGTCTCCTGCGCCTTCGCCGCCGGTTCCGGCACGAGCGGCAGAGTCCTGGCCGAGTCGAAGTAGGCCGTGAAGTGCTCGCGCGGCACGTTGATGTCGTCCTTGATCCAGGTCAGGTACCGGTCGGTGGTGGCCTGGTCGAACAGCGGCAGCACCGGCGCGCCCACCGGCAGTTTGTCGGCGGCGGACGCCTTGGCGCCGGCGACGGCGGCCTGCTGGTCGTTGTACTTGCGGAACTCGGCGAAGTCGATCCACTTGAGCGCGGCCTTGATCTCCTCGGGCGTGGCCCGCGGGTTGACGATGGCCACGGATCCGCCGCCAAGGGTGCCGAGCCCGCCGGGCGCCTGGGGCAGCGGGGCGAGGCCGAAGTCGTCCGGCTTCATGCCGAGGGACTGCACGACCTGGGTGTAGGTGTCGGCACCCTGCACGATCATGCCGACCTTGCCGCCGGCCAGCGCGCTCTTGATGTCGTCGTACCCGACGAGGAAGTCGGAGCCGAAGGTGTCGTCGTCCCAGCGCATCGCGCGGTAGAGCTCCAGCGCGCCGCGGGTGGCGGGGTTGTCGACGGTGGCCTGCCTGCCGTCGTCCGACTGGATCTTACCGCCGTAGGCGTAGCTCATGGTGGTGAGCGCCCAGCCGCCGGTGTTGTCCTTGGTCATGGCGCCGAAGCCCTGCGCGCCGGTCTTGGCGTGGATGGTCTTCGCGGCGGCGCGTACCTCCTCCCAGGTCTTCGGGGGCGCGTCAGGGTCGAGCCCGGCCTTGGTGAACAGGGCACGGTTGTACAGTAGCCCCATGCTGTAGGCCACGGTGGGGACGCCGAACACATGGCTCTGCGGGCCGGTGGCGACCTTCACGATCGACGGGTTGATCTTCTTGACGGAGGAGCCGGCGCCGAGGTAACCGGTGAGGTCGGCGGCCTGCTGCCGGGCGATGACGCCCTGAATCTCGGTGAACGGCACGTAGTACACCGTGGGCATCTTCCCGCCGGCGACCAGCGCCTGGAAGGTGTTCACGTCGAATGCGGACTCGTCGCCGGTGACCTTGATGCCGGGGTTGGCCTTGGTGAAGTCGGCGATCTTGCGGTTGAACGCCTTGAGCTGGTCGGGGTTCTCCTGGGGGGGCTGGTTGCCGACGGTGATGGACACCGGGCCGGGCTGCGACGAGCTGCTCTCGCCGGCGCAGCCCGCCGTCAGGGCGAGCGCCGCGGCACCGGCACCGAGGGCGGCAGCGAGCTTCCGGGCGATTGTGGGGGGCATGGGTCTCCTCAGTACTTCGGTGCTGGTGTTTCTTCGGCGCCCGCCGTCAGGGGGCGATGAGTCCTCCGTCGAGTCCCCGGACGCGGGCGGCCCAGGCGTCGTGTCCCGACAGCCCCGCGGGGTGGCGGGCGGCGGCGGATTCGTCGAGGTCGATGCCCCACCCGGGGCTCTCGTTCGGGCGCAGCCAGCCGTTCTCGACGCGCAAGGTTCCGGGGAACACCTCGTGCACGGCCTCGCCGTACACGTGGCCTTCCTGGATGCCGAAGGCCGGGCTGGTCACGTCCAGGGCGACGTTGGCGGCGGCGCCGATCGGCGAGGTGTCGCCGGGGCCGTGCCAGGCCGTGCGCACGCCGACGAGCTCGGCCGCCGCGGCGATCTTGCGGGCGGCCGTCAGCCCGCCTAGGTCGGACACATGGGAGCGGATGAAGTCCACGCCGCCGCCCAGGACCAGGCGCGCGGCGTCCGTCACCGACGTCGTCAGCTCGCCGACCGCGATGGGCACAGGCGAGGCGGCACGCACCTCGGGCAGCCGGTCCCAGTGCTCGGGCGCGACGACGTCTTCCAGGAAGAAGAGCCGGTAGGGCTCCAAAGCGCGGGCGAGGACGACCGCCTGCTTCGGGGTCAGGCGGGAGTGGACGTCGTGCAGCAGCTCGATGTCCCAGCCGAGCCGCTCACGGGCGGCGGCGAACAGCTCCGGCGTCGACCGCAGGTACTCCGGTACCCGCCAGCCGCCCGGGTACGGCGCGGACCTGTCGGAGATGTCGGCCGTCGGCGGCGCGCCGTAGGTGCCGGGGCCCGACTGGCCGACCTGGAGCCTGATGTGCCGCAGCCCGGCCTCGCGCAGGCGTTCGGCCTGGTCGAGGGTCTCCTCGATCGAGGCTCCGCCCGCGTGCAGGTAGGTGTCGGCGGCGGCGCGCACCTTGCCGCCCAGCAGCTCGTGCACGGGCCTGCCGGCACGCTTGCCGGCGATGTCCCACAGGGCCTGGTCGAGCCCGGAGATCGCGTTGTTGCCCACCGGCCCCTCACGCCAGTAGCCGGAGAAGCGGGCCAGCCGCACCAGGTCCTCGATGTCGCCGGGGTAGCGCCCGACGACGAGCCGGGCGAGATGGTGCTCGACGTACGCGGCGACGGCCCGCCACCGCTGCGTGTAGGTGGCGCAGCCGAGCCCGTAGAGCCCATCGTCGCTGGTGGTCACCTTCACGACCAGCAGCGGGATGCCTTCGGGGGCGGTGGCGACGGCTCGGACGCCCGTGATGCGCACGTCGTCGGGCGCCTCCCACGGCTGTTCGAATGCGGTCATGCGAGTGTCTCCAGGTAGGTCGTGCCGATCGGGTCGCCGAGCCGGTGCCGGGGCGCCCAGCCGAGGGCGCGGCGGGCGGCGGAGGTGTCGATGGGCGCGGTGCGGCCGGGGAAGGCCCGGCGGCGTTCGCTCGCCGGGGCATAACGGTCGAGCAGGAGGTCGGTGGGCTCCTCGATGATGGTGTCCTCGGCGGCCAGCAGCAGCGTGTGCATTCCGGTGACCGGCCGCGTCAGGCCGCGCAGCACGGCGTCCACCGCGTCCGCCATCGCCAGGTACGCCCAGCCTTCCCTGGCGAGCCGGGCCTGCTCGCCGGAGTCCTGGCCGAGGCGCGCGGCGATGGTCCGCAGCGCGGGGAGGTCGCGTACGAGGGGGAAGCGCAGGGCGATCACCGTGATGCCGTGGCGGCTGTGCGCCCAGGCGCCGATCTGCTCGTCGACCCACTTGGACAGGGAGTAGGCGTCGTCGTGCGCGACCGGCGACAGCTCGTCGAGCGGGTAGTAGGCGGGGGTCAGGTCGTGCCGGTTCAGGGGCACGCCGAACGCGTTGATCGAGCTGGCGATGACCGCGCGGCGCACGCCGAGCTCGCCGGCGGCGTCCAGGACGGTGAAGGTGGCCGAGGTGTTGCCCACGAAGACCTCACGCGCCGTCCCCAGCCCGGGGTGCGGGATCGCGGCGAGGTGCACGACCGCGTCCACGTCCTCGAACGCCCGGCGTACGAGGCTCTCGTCGGCGGCGTCACCGGTGAACACCCGGTCGGCCGGCGACGGCGCCGACCACGCGACCGAGAGCGCCGTCACCGAGATGCCGGCGGCCAGCAGTGCGTTCACCACGGGCCGGCCGATGGTGCCGTCGGCACCGGTGACCAGCACGCGCGTGGGATTCGCCGGCGGGGCGGAATCAGTCAAGAGCAGTCCTAAATGGCTAGCGTTGAACAGCAACGAAACCGCTTTCGCAAGAAGACCACAAGATCGCAAATTGTGTCAATTGTCGCTTTTATTGACCGGCGCAGCTCACCTGCGGTGACGAAAGGTCCCGGGTTCACGGCTGCCGAGGCGAACCCGGGACCATCCGTTCACCTGCGGCAGGTGGCGGCCCGGTAGTGCAGCTCGCGGTCCTGGAGGACGAAGTTCCCGCCGCCGTCCAGGTACCCCGCGGAGACCACCGCGGTCCCCCCGGCGAGCTTCCTGCCCGACCCCGGGAACGTGTGCAGAACCGCACGCCCCGGCGCGACCCCCGTGTAGGTCCTCTCGCCGAGAGGGGTGACCAGGCGCAGGTCGATCGCCTCCCTTTCCCGGTTCACCGCCATGACGGTCAGGCCCGGGGAGAACAGGCAGGACGACAGCGCCGTGGCCGTCACCCCGACCTTGCCAGGTGTGGCCGCCAGCAGGCGCAGCGGCCGGAACTTGGCGGGGTCCTTCGACTCCGCCACTCCCTTGCCCCACGTACTCCATCCGCGCCGTCCGGTGCCGTCGTTCTCGTTGACGGCGACGGTCGCCGAAAGCACCCTGTCCGCCGGCGTGACGCCGATCGCACCGAACGGGACGGACAGTTCGTACGTGGTGGTCTTCGCGGCCTCGTCACGCGTCACCGCCGACGTCAGCCCCTCGGTGGTGGCGTTCGCGGGCAACCAGCGCGCGAGATCCACCGGACCGGCGCCCGTCAGGGCCGTGCCGATCTCGCTGACCGGCCGGCCGCCTTCGCCCGGCCAGCCCGGCGTCACGCCGAGCTGGACGCTGTCCCCCTGCCACATGTCGGCGCCCCGCGCGGGCTGGGCGTGCGCGTTGTCGGTGATCACGGCGCTCAGGTAGAGGCGTCCGGTGTCGTGGGTGAGCCAGAGGCGGCCGCTGTGGTCGGCGTCTCCCGCCCAGCCGGTGATGACCTGCTCGGCCGCGCCGAGCGTCTGCGCGGGAAGGGCGGACACGGCCGCGTCGATCTTGCCGTCCACCTGCACCGGCCGGTACGGCACATCGACCGGATCCGCGTCCACGAGAGTCCCCTGCGCGGTTGCGGTCGCGTCCCCGGTGGCCGTGGCGGACCAGGCGCCCGGCTCGGGCACCGGTATATCGACCGAGACGCTTCCGTCCCCGGGCACACTCGTGCCGGGCAGCGCACGGCCGTGCGAGGAGCCCACGGTCCAGTCGATCCCGTCCAGCTTCACGGGTTCGGTGCCGCGGTTCACGAGGGTGAGCCGCAGCAGGCCGGCGCCGGCGGCGTCCAGCGCGTGCGCGCCGGTGAGCCCGAGCCGGGCCACCACGTCGGCGGTCGCCGTGAGCAGCCCGATCGTGCGGTCGCCCGCGCGGACCTCGGCGGTCCAGGTATGCGCGCCCACGCCCGCCGCGGGCAGCGTGACGGCCACCGACCGGGTCTCCCCGGCCAGGACCTGCGCTGATGTCGTGCCGGTTCCGGTGCGCAGCGACACCTCCAGTGCCCGGTCCGCGGCGGTGACCGTCCACGTCGCGGCGGGCGCGACGGCCTCGACGGCCTTGTCGACCGTGAGCGCGTACGGCGACCGCGCCTGCACCTCCCCCAGCTCTCCGGTGAGGTAGATGGGGTCCTTGCCGACGGCGACGTGGACCCGGCCGTCGGCGTCCGGCCGCAGGGTCGTACGGGTGCCGTAGAGGTCGGTGACGACGGCGTCGCCCGTCGCCTTGATGCTCCAGGTCTCCGGCTTCAGCGCCCACAGGGCCTGCATGCGGGTGGTGGCGGGCTCGCCGGAGCGGGCGCCGAACTCCACGCCGTACCGGCCGCCGCCCAGGTCCAGGACCTGCCGGACCGCGCGGCCGGAGGTCTGGCGCGTGAGGATGCCCTGCGCGACGAAGGCCGGTTTCGGAGTGTAGGCGCCGCGGGGATCGTTATCGTTGCGGATCATGCCGAAGCGGTGTTCGGGGTTCTTCGGGTCGGTGCCGTCGTCCTTGAAGTCGTAGACGGTGTACCGGCCGATCCCCTTGCCCAGGGCCAGCAGCTGCGCCCGGGAGAGGTCGCGCGCCTGTGCCTTCTCGTCGGCGCCGAGCGGGGTGTCGGAGGTGTGCCAGCCCTGCTCGCTGAGCCAGATCGGCAGGTCGCGGTGGCCGGCGGCGTCGAGTTTCGCGCGGATCACGGCGACGTGGTTCGTGAACTCCTCCGGCTCGGAGTCGAAGTCGTAGGGGTGCGTGGTGAACGCGTCGAGGTCGTCCAGGCCGCCTGCCGCGATGAACCTGTCCACCCAGCCCGGCCAGTCGTCCATCGGGGCCAGCGCCGGGCCGGCCAGCTTCACCCCCGGATGCGCCGCGCGGACCCGCTCGGCGGTCCTGGCCAGCAGCGCCGCGTAGTTCTCCGCGGTCGCGCCGGCCGGGCCGTTCCTGTCGCGCAGGTTCCACTCGTTCCACACCTCGTAGAAGGTGTCGTCGGTGCCGAACGTGGCGGCCGAGACGTCGGCGTAGTTCGCGAACCCGGCCCGTCCGGCGTCCGTGGCCGGGGCCTCGCCCTGGTGGTAGAGGCCGTTGCCGTACGCGAGGATGTCGAAGAACTCGAGGTGGTTCGCCGACAGGGCGGCGGTGTAGGCGTCCACCCTGGCCGGGAAGTCGATCGTGCCCTTGACCTTCTCCGCCTCGGCCCAGTACGCCTCGTCCCTGGCGAAGCCGACGCCCGCGTCGGCGATCAGCGGAATCGTGTCGGTGGACCACGCCTGGCCGTAATGGGTCGCGACCCCGATTCGGTCCTCGCGCGCGCCGGACGCGGGCAGCACCGACACGTCCGTGCCGCCCGTGACACGGCGGCCGTCGGGCTGCACCGCCACCAGGTCGACCGCGTACCAGCCGGTGGGCAGCTCGCCCAGCGCCAGGCTGCCGCCCAGCTCAGCGGCGTCCCGGGCGCCGGAGGCCACCACGGCGTTCCGGGCGTCGCGTACGGCCCACTCCACGGACGTGGCCGCGGTCCTGATGCCGAACGACACCTCCTCGCCGGTGCTGAACGCGTTGCCGGTCGCCGTAGGGACGACCGCGAGGTCGGGCGGCGGGCCCTGCACGGTCACGTCGTCCACGTCGATCGTCGCGGCCGGACCGTCGACCAGGCGGAACGCGTCGACCAGGAGCGACAGCCGCTTGAGCGGGCCGTGCCAGACGCCGTCGTTCGCGCCGCCCCAGTGGACGTACTCGGCCTGTCCCGCCGGGGCGAAGTCGTTCACGGTGACGGTCTGCCACCGCGTGCCGGGCGTGAGCGGGCGGGTCTGCTGGTGTGCCTGCCCGGTGCCGTCGACCATACGGACGACGACGCCCTTCAACTGGGTGCTGCGGATGGCGAAGCTCAGCGAGCGGGCGTCGGTCGAGGGCACGCCGCGTACCAGCTCGGCGGTCCCACTGGGCGCGTTCACCTGCAGCCGGGCGGCGCCGCTCCCGGTCGCGGGCGCGTCCGGGGTCACGGCCAGCGACACGGTCGTGGCGCCGCTGGTCGCCGTGAACCACGGGGTGACGCCGCTCTCGAAGTCACCCAGCACGGTGTCGCCCGCCACGTCACCGGCTGCGGCCCGCGCCGGTGCGGCCGGCGCGAGAAGTCCCGTCATGGCCGCGGCGATCGCGACCAGCCCGGAGACGACCCGTTTCGGTAATGGACTCGCTGTGGATCGGCCTGCGCGGATGGGGCCCGTCGACATGCTCGCTCTCCTCGCTCCCAATTAGCGAAACCGCTTTCGCACTGGGCGCAGTGTGAGTTGCGGTACAGGCCGCTGTCAAGAGGGTGTATCCGGCCCGGGCGGGCTCATTCACCCGCCTTCGATACAATCGGCCGGTGCCGTCCAAACCCAATGGCAGTGTTCGGCTGAGCGATGTGGCTGCGATCGCAGGCGTGTCGATCTCGACCGCCTCGAAAGTCCTCAACGGAACGGACCGGATTTCCGAGGCGACGCGTGCGCGGGTGCTCGCCGTGGCAGAGCGCCTCGACTTCAGGCCGAACGCGCTCGCGCGTTCCTTCGCGCTGGGCCGCAGCCGCACGATCGGCGTGCTCACCCATCGTGCGACGAGCACGTTCTCCGGCCCCGTGGTCATCGGCGCGGTGGTGCAACTCGGGAAACTCCAGCAGGCCGCCCTCGTCTTCGACGAGGACGTTCTCGTGCACCGCGAGATCACCGAGAGCATCCGCCAGTTCCAGGCCCGCCAGATCGACGGGCTTCTGGTCATCGGCGACGGCCACGAGCGCCGGTCGCCCTCGATCACGCACCATTTCACCGTGCCGGTGACGTACGCCTTCGCGGCCTCCGACAACCCCGAGGACGTCGTCTACCTGCCCGACAACGAAGGCGCGGGGGTGCTCGCCACCCGCCATCTGCTCGAGCGCGGGCGCTCCCGCATCGCCCACGTCACCGGCGATCCGTCGAGCATCGCCGTACGCCTGCGAGAGCGCGGCATGCTCACCGCGTTGCAGGAGGCCGGGCTCCGTCCCGCCGCCCCGACCCGTTTCGGCTCCTGGGCTGAGGGCTCGGGGGTCAGGGCCATGCGGGAACTACTCGACTCCGGCGCGGAGATCGACGCGGTGTTCTGCGGAAACGACCACATCGCCCGCGGGGTGCTCGAGGTCTGCGAGGCCATGGGGCTCCGAGTGCCGGAGGACGTGGCGATCGTCGGCGTCGACAACTGGGAGGGGATCATCGTCGACCAGGGCATCCGGCGGCTGACCACGATCGACCTCGAACTCAGGGCCTTGGGAGAGCTGGCCGCCGCCAACCTCCTGGCCGACGACCGCACCCCGGGTGAGAACTACGTCTCCCCCACCCTCGTGCCCGGCCCGTCGTCCTAGTTGACGGCAGTGGGGCATCGGCTGTCCAGGTGGCCGGCAGGACCTGGAGCATGTGCATGATCTTGTAGAAGGTCAGGCCGCCCCAGCCCCCTCTGGGCTGGGCGGCCTGAGCCGGTGAGGAACAGGGCATCGGCCACGTCATGGCGCGGCTGCGGTGAGCCGGGCGTGGAGGCGTTTGCACTCGTGGACGAAGCGGATGGTCCGGCGGCTCTGGGCGAAGTCGGCGATTACCGGGATCTCGCCGCGGGCGCCCGTCCAGTGGGCCACGTCGGTGGCGAAGGCCACGAGGTCGGCGTGGGTCGCGGTGATGCGCTGGCCCTCGCGCGGCAGCATTTCGGGGAGCAGGGCGCGGAGGATGCGCCATACCTCGTGGTGGGCGCCGGCTTCGGCGAGTTCGGTGAGGGCGGCGATGGCGGGGCGGGTCTCGCGCCAGGTGCGGCGTAGCACCAGGGCGAGTTGGCGGCCGATCGCCTCGGCGGGGAGGTCGCCCCTCGCGGCCATACTCAGGATGAGCGGGATGACGCCGGGCACGCCGCCGGCCAGGAGGAAGGCGAGGATCACCGCCGTGGACTCGCCCAGCGGGCCCTGGGTGATCTCCAGGCCGCTGAGCTCCGCCGGAGTCGTCCACATGCCCCAGTGGTCGCGTAGCAGGAAGGGCAGGAAGTTGACGGCCACGACTTCCCGGTGCGAGGGCAGCATGGCGGGCCATGCTGCGAGCGTGCCGCTGGACTCGTCGACCCTCCAGTCGAACGGCTGGCGCAGCAGCACCTCGTCGATCAACCGGTGCCCGGTCGGGGTCGTCACCCGTAGCACGGGCTGCAGTCGCACCTCGGTGAAGTGGTCCGGTTCGCCGTCGCCGAAGTCGACCATGGACGCGCCGACCATGTGGCGCCACACGTGGCCGCACTCGGGATCGGCCATGCCGTCGCCGGCGAGCCAGCGGGCGGCCGAACGCGCCGCGTCCGAGTCGACCTTGGCGGCCCGGTCGGCCGCAGCCGGGTGGGAGCCTCGGGGCAACCGCAGCAGTGCCTGCGCCAGGTCGGCCGGGAGTGGCTCCACGCCGGCGGCCGCGCAGGTCTCCAGCCGGTCGACCAGCACGTCGGGGTCGAGGTGGCCGCTCATCCAGGTCGGGGTGGCCAGCAGCACCGGCGGAAGGGCGCCGTCGCGGAGGGCCTCGGCGAGTTCGGCGTAGCGGTGCAGCAGGAACTCGTGCGGCGGAGAGACGCGATTGGGATGGGGCAGGTGGTTGCGCCGCCCCCACTCGTCGTGCTCGGGCAGTTCCCTGGGCATGTAGGAACGCAGCCGGGGCGGGACGAAGACGACGGTCACCTGCACGAGCGGCTCGCCCGGCTTCGGCGGAGGCACCTGCTCCCCCGCCCGCATCGCCGCGATCCGCGCGGAGTCCACGCCGAGCTCGGCCATACGCTCGTAGGCGCCGTCGAGGATGAACGACGGCATGGCTTCCACGGAGTCGTCGTACAGGACGCCGGGCTTCGTCCGCACCGGATGAGGGCTGGACGGCACTCCGCGTATCCATCCCTCGGCGCCGTGGTGCCGCGGTTGCTCGGCGTCGGTGGGGGCGTCATATAGGTGGATGCGGCCCCGGGCGAAGGGGATCTGCCGGTCACCCTCGTGGGCCTCCGCCTTGTCCGGACCGTCGTCGCTGGTCCAGGTGAGGGAGAACGCGCGGAGCGGGGCGTCGTCGTCGAGATAGCGGCCCTGCCGGTAGGCGCCGATCATCGTGATCCGCCGGGGCGACGGCTCGGGCTCGGGCTCCTCGCCACGGGTGAGGGCGCGCACGCGCACGGAGTGGTGGGCGTCGTCCCAGAACTTCTCCGGCGCGATCGGCGGTGGCACCGGCACGCTGCCGGGGGTGACGAGCTCGGCGGACAGAGCCGACTGCCAGTCGGCGGGGTTGACGCGCACCTGCCTGGACCGCCAGCGGCCGTGGTCGTGATCAACGCGTAGCCTGAGCCTGCGCCGCAGCTCCGCCCGGTCGTCGGCGATGCCGGCGACGAAGGCCGCCAGCCAGCGTTCCTGGCCGACCCAGCGCTCGTGGTAGTTGGGGTTGATCGATGGCTCGGGGAACCGCCGCATCTCCGGAAGCTCGGGCAGCGGCGGGAACTCCTTCCGTGCCGGCGCTTCCTCGACCGGGGTCTGTCCGCCGAACCGCTCGGCCAGCTTCGCGCCCAGGTGGGCGGGCAGGTGGCGGGCGCCGTCGAGGATGGTCTCGGCGTGGCCGGTGAGCAGGCCGGCGTATTTCAGGGTCAGCTCGGCCGCGCGGTTGCGCACGTCGAAGGACTTGTGCGCGTACGCCGTGGTCAGCGCGGTCACGAAGTCGCCGGCCGTCCCGGGCGTGGCCTTGATCGCCTGGTCGAGCCAGCGCAGGCCCGTGGCGGCGAGCTTGGCCTCCTCCCGGAAGGTGAGCGCGTCGACCGCCTCGACCAGGTCGGCCTGGTCGAGCGGCATCGCTCCGCGCACCTGCCCGGCGGCCAGCTCGGCCACCGTGCCCGGAGCCGACGGCAACAACCGCAGGTAGTCGCGCAGGCGGGAAGCGGACTCCGCCGGCGTGGGGTCGAGGAGCGTGTGCAGCCGGACGAAGAACCGCAGGTCCTGCGCCTCGCCGCCGCGCAGGAAACGGCTCACGCAACCGTCGAGCGCCTGATCTCTGGGCAGCTCGCGCACGGCGGCGGCCAGCCAGCGGGTCGGCCGGGGCTCCAGCCGCTCGTCACGAAGGGCGCGGCCCGCGCCGTCGGCGGCGAAGACGCGAGGCAGCAGCACGGGGGTCAGCGGGTCACCGGCCACGCTCGGCGCGGCCAGCCAGGCCGCCACCAGCGGGTCGTGGTCGGGCGGAACGGCGCCGGAGGCACGCAGCAGCGCCACGGCCGGCGGCGCGATGCGGTCGGCGGGACGGCGCACCCGCTGGGCCAGCCGGACCGCGACGTCACGACGCCACTCCAGGGGGCGGCTCGCCGCCACCCTGCACACCTGGGCCACGTCGATCTCCTCGGCCCAGCGGCGGTTGACGTCGCGGCTCGTCATCCACGTCACCGCGGCCGCCGGGCCGGTGATGACGCCGACACCGGTCAGCAGCAGCGCGCCGGCCAGTTCGTCGAGCAGGTCGCCGACCTCCCAGGAGGCCATCTCCTCGAAGTCGTCGGGATGCTCGGCGCGCACCTGCTCGGTGCGGACGCGGCGCAGCTCCTTGACCAGGCCGGGCAACCGCCCGCCCAGCTCCGCGCGTTCCTCCTCGCTGAGCGTGACCAGACGGTCGGCCAGGCGGGTGACCTGGTTGCGCGTGACCAGCTCGCGGATCTCTGTCCAGAGGGTCATCGGGAGACCTCCACGGCGGCGCTGGCGACGATGCGGGCGGCCAGTACGTGTTTGCACGGCCCGCGGGAGCCGCGATGGTCCCACCACCACTCGCAGGTGCAGGAGCCGTCGGCCAGCGAGACCCGGCGCGCGCCGCCCGAGGTGTGGACGGTGGCCGACTCGCCTTCGAGGCGAACGGCACCCGCGTCGACGAGCTTGCGCGCCTTGGCCAGCCGCGGGTTGAGCAGGATCACGTTGTCCTTGTCGTAGGGCAGCTCACGGTGGAAGTGGGCGGCCTCGGCCAAGTCGTAGCCGACCCGGCCGGCGGCGCCGAGCCGCGTCAGCGCGGCCCGCACCCGGGCGGCGGGGATGCCCGCACGGTCGGCGAGCAGGCCGATCTCGACCTCCGGCTCGAAGTTGAGCAGCATGCCCACGACGTCGGCGTCGTTCTCGGCCTCATCGGTGGCCAGGTCGTCGAGCACCGCGCCCTCGCCGGAGAAGCCGCGCCAGCGCTCGGGCGAGAGGGTGAGGGTGTACCGCATCCCGGGAAGCTCCAGCTCCCAGGCGCTGGAGGCCGAGTCGGCCGGGCCGTACACCCGGAGGGACTTCGCGAAGCGGAGCAACGGCAGGAGGGTGCCGAGCCGGTTGGGGCCGGCGAGCTGGACCGAGCCCGGCACCTGACGGTCGGACACCTTCAGCTCACGCCCCGCCTGCGCCACCCACACCGTGCCCTTCTTGGGCAGCCCGCGCAGGAACCGCACCGCCGCCATGCCGGTCAGCTCACCGCGCTGGTCCATGCCCGAGGCGATGACCTGCACCTCGGCGAACCCGCGTAGCCAGCGCTCAGGCAGCGGGACCTTCTTCTCCACCACCGCGCCGTCCATCGTGGTCACGACCAACTCGTCGAGGCCCACCCCCAGGTGCAACGGGTCGCGCGCGCCGATGCGCGCCAGCGCCTCGCGGAGCGGCGCGTTCACGTCGACGTTGGTGGTGCCCCGGTCGAACACCTCGCCGTCGAGCGCACCGCTCAGCAGGTCGAGCCGGGCGTACACCCCGCCGCAGGCCGAGAAGGATTCCAACCGCAACCGGTCTCCGTCGCACGTCACCACCGGGTCCCGCACCCAGCCGGGCCGCGCCTGGGGCTGGTGGTAGCGGGCCAGCGCCACATCGGCGACGCCGAGCAGGCCCGCCGCGGCGGGGGCCGCCTGGGTCACCACGCCGCTGAAGAACCGGGGCGCCACGGCCGCGCCGGACAGGGCACGCCCACCGGAGGTCGCCAACCCGAGACGACCGTCGACAAGAGAGGAAGGCGCGGCGTAGGTGTACGCCTGCGTCGCTGAGATCATGGCCGGGACAGTAGATCCCCCCACCGACAAACCGCCGCAGCGGATGTCGAGGAGATGGAGGTTCCTGTGAACATCCACGCCATCGATGGGACCCAGGCGCTTTGTCGTGGGCGAAGGGAAGGGATGAAGTGAAGCACACCCCGTTTCCGACGCCGACCGTGACTGCGTCTGTGTGATGCCGTGAAACAGCAGGCCAGAATCGTCCACCGAGAGACATCCGGACTCAACGGCGGCGTCTGGCTGCGAGATACCGCCTCTGCGGAATGCCGAACCACTCATCGTCAAGTGTCGTACCGCTCAGCCGACCTGCCACGGTGAAGGCCACCGCCACACGCTCGTCGAAGTTCTGCCCGGTGGTGAGTCCGGCCACCTGCAAGTCGTGATCCAGATGTGCTGGGTCGATTCCCTCTCGATCGAGATGTGGGGCGGTCAGCGACAATGCCGTCACAATTACGCCATCTCGAGCTAAGGTCACGCCGCTGTCGAGATTGACAGTCCAGTGGATGTTCATCGCCTGCCCTCCGCCGGAGGACAAGGAGCGGAGCCTATTTGGCTCCGCTCCTAGATAGCTCTGTGGTTCGACGACGAGGGTGTGAGCGTCGCCGATGGGCCCGATGAGGAGGATGGGCTGGTCACCGGGTACGCGCCAGCGTTCGGCGTTGAGCTCATGCATGGTGTGGAGAGTCACGGACGACGCGTCCGCACCGAGAAGGCGGGCTACGTCGTCGCTCTGAAGATTACGGACCCACGTCCCGCAGAACTGCTCGAACAGTCCCACGTTCTCCAGCATGTCTGCCACTTCTCTGGCGTTCACAGACCCTCATCGCTATGCCGGGATGGGCGACACCGTCATGTAACGCTCACAGGCCCCGGCGAGCTCAGATTATGAATGCCGAGTGATGTTGATCAGGCAAAATCTGCCAGACTAACGCCCGATGCGGTATCCCGCTGAACATCCGCGGTTCCCGGTCAGTCCACCTGCTCATCGGTGTACCTGGCCACCACTCACTCGCCCCTTGCCTCGGGGACGTCGACGCGCACGAGTCGCGGAAGCGCTCCACTGCGCCTACGACGACTCCGCACCTGCCGGGAAACGCCGACGTCCCTGCCCGAGGCGGAGGCGGACGACGATGAAGCCGATACTCGCGGCGGCCACTGTCCACACGATCGTCTTGCCTACGGTCTGGACTACCTCGTTCCTGCCGGGCGGGAGCACGACCATCTGTACGGCGGCGCCGACCGGCACGGTCGATCTCGCGAGCAACCCGATCGCTCCCGGTCGCTTGACCCATGCGCCAACGGCACCCAAGGGTGCACCGCAGACGACACTGGCGACCCACCACAGGGCCGGTTCGGACTGGTACCAGGGGACCTGCCCGCCGCTACGGACGGTGTCCACGATGCTGTAGGCGGCCGTGGCCGCAAGCAAGGCGAGCGCGCCAGCGGTAGCACCACTCCATGCCGGTGCCGTGAACGTTCGTCACGATGCCTTCCTACCGCACAGGTCATCTTTGCGCGGCGGACGTTCCATGCGATCCAGGGCCGCTCGACGGCGAAGCGGCTAGAGATCACCCCCCTCTCGACCTGCACATTCGCGGCCGAACGCCTCGTCCAGCGGCTGCATCACCACCGTTCCGGTGATCGGTTGGTCCGGGCCGATCTAAGCTGGCTTCATGGCGCGCCGGAGACTGCAGTCGATCACGGTCGAGGGATACACCTCGATCCGGTCGGCGCAGGTCGAGCTGCGTGATCTCAACGTCCTGGTCGGCGCCAACGGCGCGGGCAAGAGCAACTTCATCTCCGCGCTCGCCCTGATGGGCCGCATCGTCGACGGAGAGCTCAACCTCTTCGTCGGCCAGGCCGGCGGCGCCTCCGCCCTGCTCCACGGCGGCCCTAAGGGTGACACGCGCATCGCATTGCGCCTGGACTTCGCGCCCAACGGGTACGAAGCGACGCTCATCCCCGCCGCCCGTGACGAGCTGATCTTCGGAGAGGAACGCATCTGGCTCCACGGCGAAGGCCACGCCACGCCGTTCGACGCCTCCCTGGGACGAGGACACCGGGAGACCCGCCTGCTGGACGAGATCGGCCAGCGCGGATGGAACTCCGTCGCCGGGCACGTGGTGGACATGCTGCGCGGTTGCCGCGTCTTCCACTTCCACGACACCGGCACGAACGCCCCCGTCAAGCAGACGGGATATGCCGCCGACAACATCGCGCTCCACCCCGATGCAGGGAACCTGGCCGCCGTCCTGCTCCGCCTGCAGAAGGCCGACACCGCCTCCTACCGGAGGATCGTGCGCACCGTCCGCCAGGTCGCCCCGTTCTTCCGGGACTTCGTGCTCATCGAGGAAAACGGCCGATTGCGGCTGCGCTGGCAGCAGGAAGGCTCCGACATCGTCTTCCCTGCCGACGCGCTGTCGGACGGAACGCTGCGATTCATCTGCCTGACCACCCTGCTGAGCCTGCCCGACCTGCCCAACCTCGTCGTCCTGGACGAGCCTGAACTCGGCCTGCATCCGTACGCCATCGTTCAACTGGCCGACATGCTGCGCGCCGCGAGCCACGCCAGCCAGGTCCTCATCGCCACCCAGTCCGTGACGCTGATGAACCAGTTCGAACTCGACGACCTGATCGTCGTCGAACGCTCCGGCGGGGCCTCGGTATTCGACCGCCCTGATCCAGAGCGACTGCGCGACTGGCTGGCCGACTACTCCCTGGGCGAGTTGTGGGAGAAGAACCTGCTCGGCGGCAGGCCACAGGCCGAGTCCCGGTGAGCGGGTTCCGCCGGCTGCACATCCTGTGCGAGGGCCAGACCGAAGAGACCGTCACCCGCGAGGTCATCGAACCTTACCTGCAGCGCACTGACCTCTTCGTCACGCGATCCATCTTCACCACCAAACGCCCCGCGGGTGGCGCTTCCCACAAGGGTGGATTGTCCACATGGGGCAAGCTCGATGCGGAGATCCGCCTGCTCTTGCGCGACTCCTCCATCACCGTGCTGACGACCCTGCTGGACTACTACGGGCTCCCTGCCGACGTTCCCGGGATGGCGACACGCCCGCCCGGTTCGCCATACGACCGGGTGTGCTACGTCGAGCGTGCCATGACCGAAGCCGTCGGTGACCATCGTTTCGTGCCTCACCTGGTCCTACACGAGATCGAAGCATGGGTGCTCCTCGGTCATGAGGCCCTCGGCGAACTCACCGGCGATGCCGCCTTGGCCAACGCCGCAAAGGCGATCGTGATCGACGCCCAGGGCGCTGAACTTGTCAATGACGGAGCCGCCACCGCCCCGTCCAAACGGCTCCTGCGCCTCTACCCGCGCTACCGCAAGACATCCGACGGCCCACTCGTCATCGCCGAAATCGGCATCGACGCCATCAGGAATGCCTGCCCCCACGCCGATGCCTGGTTCGACGCGGTGAACGCCACTCTCGCGAAGCAAGGATGACCGTTCCAACTCGGCCGAGGCAACAGTCGCGGCTTCGCTAAGGCCCTGCCCTGACGCGGAGACACTCCCTCATGGGCAAACCGCCCGCAGAATCTTGGGCTCTCAGGCCAGGTCGGTGAGCCTGTGGTGCGTGCGCCCTGGAGCAGGTCACCCGCGTGGCGCGCTCAGGTCTGGTCGCCGCCGGGGTAGGCGATGCGGGTTAGCAGGTGCTTGAGTTGGTCGGCCTCTTCGGGGGTCAGTTCGGCGACCAGGCGTTCGGTCAGGGACTGCGCCGCCACGTGGGCTGCGTCGAAGAGTTCGAGGCCCTGGGGGGTGATCTCGACGGCTCGTACCCGCCGGTCGCCCGGGACGGTCTTGCGTACGGCCAGCCCCCTTTGCTCAAGGTCGTCCACCACGCGCATGATGCCCGCCTTGTCCGAGCCGGTCGCCGTCACCAGGTCCTTCTGCAGGGTGGGGCCGTGGTCGACCAGCACCAGCAGGACGGCGAAATGCCGCAGCTCGATGCCGAGCGGCCGGAGCGCCTCCGTGGCCGCCACGGCGGCGCGCCAGTGCGCACGGCGCAGCACCAGGCCGAGGGCGAAAGGCGAGGCGTCCCCAGGACGGCCGGTGGCACGCGGGGCGGTGGGACCGTGGGGCTTGTCGGCGGCCATGGGAGAACACTACCTGGCATCTGTTCGTTCGATACGGTATCGATTGATACTAGCTCGAAACCGTTACCGACCGCGTGATCGTCCGGTTGAGGGGACGAGACGATCCTGCACGTCCGATTCCGCGGGCGAGACGGCACTGCACGTCCGATTCCGCGGGCGAGACGGCACTGCACGTCCGATTCCGCGGACGGGACGACCCTGCACGTCCGAGCGCGTACGCGGGTCGGCCGTGGGGTCGTCGGCTACCAGGAGCACTTCGCGGACGATCGCGTACGCGGATCCGACGGGGGTCATCGGGTAACAGGAGCACTTCGGGTTCGAGCGCGTACGCGAGCCGGCGCGGGCAGTTGGGTACGAGAAGTTCGAGAGCCAGAGGAAGGCCGGGGGAAATGAAGATCGCTGTCATCGGGGGGACCGGCCTCATCGGGGCCCGGGTGGTCAAGATCCTGAACGCGGACGGGCATGAGGCGGTGTCGCACGCGAGGTCCAGCGGGGTGGACCTGCTCAGCGGGCAGGGCCTGCCGGAGGCGCTGGCCGGCGCTGACGTCGTGGTCAACCTGACCAAGCCGCGGACCTTCGGCGACGCCTCCCCCGCCTTCTTCGAGACGACCATGGGCAACCTGCTGAAGGCGGCCGAGGCGGCCGGTGCCGGGCACGCGGTCATCCTGTCCATCGTGGGCGTCGACCTGGTGCCCGACTTGGTCTACTACCAGGCGAAGGTGCTGGAGGAGGAGATCCTGAAGGCCGGCCCCGTGCCGTACTCGATCGTGCGTGCCACGCAGTTCTTCGAGTTCATCGACACGGTGATGTCCTGGACCTCCGACGAGCACACCGTCCGCCTGCCCGCCACGCTCATGCAGCCCATCGCCGCGGACGACGTCGCCCGGGTCGTGGCCGACGTCAGCGTGAACGCCCCGCTGCGCGGCACCCGGGACATCGCCGGCCCGGAGGTCTTCCCGCTCGACGAGCTGGGCCGGATCGCCCTCGCCGCCCGCGGCGACCGCCGCGCCGTCGTCATCGATGACAGCGCCGGCATGTACGCCGCCGCGCGTGGCGACGCCCTCCTCGCCAAGGACGGCGCCGTGATCACCACGACCACCTACCGGGAGTGGCTCGCGCGCTGATCATCCTCTGCCTCACGCCGCCGCCGAGGGCCTGACCGCTCGGGAACACCGAGGCGGGAACCGAGACCGGTTCCCGCCTTTGACGCCAGGTTCAGCGTGCGGTGGTGAACAGGAGCGCGCAGTCCTGTACGGCCTCCACGCGGTGGCGGCGTCGGGGCATGACCAGCAGGTCGCCCGGCTGCCCGTCCCACGAGATGGGCCCGGCCACGAGCCGCGCCCATCCGTACAGCACGTGCACGGTGACCTCGCCGGGATGCTCGTGCTCGTGGATGTGCTCGCCCTGCCGCAGTGCGATGACGGTCTGCCGCAGCGAACGGTCGCGCCCGCCGTGGACGGTGGTGGCGTCGCGACCGCTGCCGGCCGCACGGGCGTGGGTGAGCAGGTCGCGGACGACCGCGTTGAGCGAGATCTTCGTCATGACCGCGGCGCGCGGCGGTCGCGCCGGGCTTCCAGTTCCTCCGGCTCGACCACGGTCAGCATCGGCTGCCCGGGCGCGCAGAACATCGTCACCACGAACGCCGACTCCTCGTCGGCGAGGTGGTTGCCGTCCTGGTAGTGGATCACGTCTCCGCCGGGCTCCCAGAACGCCTCGCCGGCCGGGACGACCCGCACGGGCTCGCCTTCGAGCTCGAAATTGATGGCTCCCTTGACCACGTATCCGAAGGCGGGCCCGGAGTGCCGGTGCGGCGGCGCGCCGGGGCTGTTCGGCGGCAACGTGACCAGGATGGTCATCGCCTCGGCCCCCTCCGGCGCGGGCGGCGCCCCCGGCACGGCGGCGACCACGTCGATCTTCGGCGGCGGCCCGCTCTTGTCGGGGTTCTCGAGGTGGTGGGCGTGGGCGTGATCGGTGCTCATCAGGCTTCCTTCGCGTGACGGTGGCCGGCTCGTTCCGGCCGTGCACCAGCTCAGACCGGACAGCGCCGAGATATGTGACAAAACCCCTGGTCAGCCCGCCTTCTCCCTTCAACGGGTCCGCGAGATTCGACGCTGACGAGCCGGCGCCGACCACCAGACGAACCGATCGGGCGTGTCAGGCGAAGCCGGCCAGTTTGTACAGGACGAGGGAGGCGGCGACCGCGACGTTGAGGCTGGCTCCGGTGCCGATCATCGGGATCTCCACCACCTGGTCGAGGAGGTCGAGGGCCTCAGGCGGGATGCCGTCGCTCTCGTGGCCGAGGAGCGCGATGGTCGGCTGACGTGACATGGGCAGATCCGCCAGCCGTATCGCGTCTTCGGCCAGTTCGACACCGAGCACTCGGGTTCCGGCCGACCGCTGCCGGGCGAGCCAGTCCAGCGGGTCGCCCACCCAGTGCACGCAGGCCGGGTGGCGCAGCGTGTTCCCGCGGCGGAGCGCCTCCGGCACCCATGGCAGACGCGGTACGGCCAGGCAGGCGCCGACGGCGTCACACGTGCGGAGCAGGGTCCCGAGATTGACCCCGTGCAGCGGCCAGAGGGGCGCGGCGGTCAGGTGTCCCAGGCAGCGCGGCGGGCGTCGCCGCCGCTCGGTTCGCAGGTCTTCACGGGTGCGGACCCGTACGGCGCGCCCGCTCACCGCAGGGTGCGGGGCGCTCCGGCGCGGAGGAGATGAAGGCACATCACGATGGGCGCTTTCAGCGGCACGCCCGGGCCATCGACGAATCGGTCCGCCTCCCAAAGTAGCGGATGGCCACGGGCGACGGCAGGTCCGTACGTCCCGGGGATGAGGATCGGCGGATGCCCCCGGTGACGGCGGGCCAGGCTCGGCGGGTGCGTACGTCGCGGGGATGAGGATCGGCGGATCTACGACGCCGGGAGTAGCTCCGAAGGGGACGCAGGGGCGACGAAGCACATCACCGGCCGGCCGTAGGTTCCTGGGCAGCCCCGAACACAGCAGCCTCGAACACAGCAGCCTCAACACAGAGGAGGAAATCATGCTCATCAGGCGTTTCACCGCCCTGGCACCGCTGATGGCCCTGGGCTTGGCGACATGGACCGCGATCGGCGTGGCGGCACCCGGGCCGGCACAAGCACAAACACAGGCACAGACACAGGCGCAGGCGCGGAGCGGGCGCGAGTACCTGGGAACGTGGAACTACGACCAGCCCGTACGCGAGAGCATGCGGAACATCGCGGTCATCAGCTGCCCGGACACGAGCACGACCTGCCGTCCGGGCCCGGCGATCCAGGTCCCGCAGATCGGGACCATCGTGTTCTTCAAGGCGGCCGACGGCAGGATCACGGGCCACACCGACCAGGGGTGCACGTGGACGTTCGCGGTGCTCCCCACCTCGCTGGAGCTCGACTCCCCGTCCCAGTACTGCTTCAACCACGTCATCGGCTCGGCGTACACCATCACCAAGTGGTCGGTCTCCCTGTCCGGGGACCGTGAGCGGGAGAGCATCGTGGCCGTCAGCCACCAGCCGACCGGCGACTACGAGTTCCGCCTCGACCAGGGCAGCCGTACCAAGGTCGCAGGCCACGCGTGGGCGCAGGCGCGGAAGGTCTTCCCGGGATCCTGGCAGTACGACGCGTCCGACCCGCGGTCGCGCGTGAACGTCCTCACCACGCGCTACACCGACCCCGACGGCCAGGTGCGATCCGTGCAGACACCGCAGCAGGGGCTCGTCACGTTCACGAGCGGCCGAAGGAACACCGTGACGGCCCGCACCGCCGACGGGTGCGACTGGACGCTGACTGCACGCGGCAACACCGCCGAGCTCGACCCGGCCGTCCAGACCTGCCGGACCGCGCGGGGAACCGTCCAACTCACCTTCTGGGCGATCGCGAGCGACGGCCTGCGCCAGGCGTCGGTCATGGCCGGAGCCGACGAGAACGGCGGAGACTTCCTGCTCAGCGTCGGCGCTCTGACGAAGCGATGACGCACGGCCGCACCGGGCGGCTGCTCGTCCGGTTCCCGGCCCCGGTCGGCGCGACAGGACCCGCTTCGGGCAAGGCGCCGGGCAGGCCGAACGTCGCGAAAAGGGTCAGGTCATGAAAAGAGGTCACTCGGGCGATGTATGCCTCGGCGAGGGTGAAGACCTGGATCGAGTGCGCGTGGTGCAGTCCGTCATCGTGGCGCCGGTAGGTGGCCAGCGCCGGCTGCCCGTTGGCGGCGGCCGGGACCATGCGGAGGTCCGCGGGCGTCGCGGGTACGCGGGTGGCGAGGAAGCGCCCGATCGTCCGGCGGCCGGCGAACCAGGTGGGGATCGGGGGCATCTCGAACACCGCGTCGGCCGTGAGGAGTCGCATGAGCTCGGCGATGTCGGCGTTCTGGAACGCGGTGGCGTACCGGTCGAGCAGCGCGCGCCGGCCGGGATCGGTCGGCTCGAAGAGCTCGTCCTCGCCCGGCGTGTCCTGTTCGAGGCGTACCCGGGCGCGTTGCAGCAGGCTGTTGACCGCCGCGATCGAGACCTCGAACAGCTCGGCGACCTCGGACGCCCGCCACCCCAGCACGTCGCGCAGGATCAGCACGGCGCGTTGCCTGGCGGGGAGGTACTGCAGGGCGGCGATCAGGGCCAGGCGCATCCCCGCGCGGGAGGCGACGACCGAGGCGGGGTCGGGTGCCGCGCTGACGAACAGCACGTCGGGCATCGGCTGCAACCACGCCACTTCGGGCGACGCGACGGCCACAGGCGTGTCCAGATCTTCGGCCGGGCCGTTCAGGCCGGACGGGAGTGGACGCCGGCCGCGGTTCTCGAGCGCTCTCAGGCACACGTTGGTCGCGATCCGGTACAGCCAGGTACGCAGCGACGCCCGGCCCTGGAAGCCGGAGTACGAGCGCCATGCACGGAGCAGGGTCTCCTGCACGAGGTCCTCGGCATCGTGCACCGAACCGGACATGCGATAGCAGTAGGCCAGCAGTTCGTGACGGAACGGGTCGGTGAGACGGGCGAAGTCCTCGCCGCCCGAGGTCATCGGCTCCTCGCGGTCCATCGCCTTCTCCCAACCGTCGTCGGACAAGTGTGTCGCACCCGCGTCACCCTTCACCTGTACAGATCCCGGCAGGGGCCGGAAATCAGCGGTCGCCGGCGTGGCGTCCAGGCGGGACCGGCCCGCGGCACCACCGCGTACCTGAGGTCTGGATGACCGGCCGATGAGTTACGGTGGCCGGCCGGATCTGTACCGGTGACCGCGCACGATCGTCCCAGGTCGCGCGGCCGGGATGTCGCCGTGGTCCGGAGAGGCGTCGTGATGGACGGCCTCGGCTCGGCACGGCTCAGCGCTATCGCATCGACGCTCCCCTTCCCGGGCGGCGAAGGTGCCGAAAGGAACCGACATGGTCAGTCCGGACGTCAGGACCAGGCCGGCAGGCTCGGCGGACCGGCGGGGAGGGCGGCTCTGGCTGATGCTGGCCGTGCTGTTGCTCGGTCAGTTCATGGGCCTGCTCGACGTCACCATCGTCAACGTGGCACTGCCGTCGATCGGGGCGGACCTGCACGCCTCCGGAGCGTCCCTGCAACTGGTGGCCGGCGGGTACACGGTCGCGTACGCGATGCTGCTGATCACCGGGGCCCGGCTCGGTGATCTCCATGGCCGGCGGCGCATGTATCTGCTCGGCGCCGTCGTCTTCACCCTGGCCTCGCTGGTCTGCGGTATCGCGCCGGACGGCGCGACGCTGGTCATCGCCCGTTCCGTACAGGGGGCCGGAGCGGCGGTGATGGTGCCACAGATCATGAGCGTCATCCAGACGCGGTTCCAGGGGCGCGGCGCGGGCCAAGGCGCTGTCGGCCTACGGGGTCGTCCTGTCGGTGGGGGCGCTGGCGGGGCTGGTCCTGGGCGGCGTGCTGGTCGAGGCGAACTTGGCGGGCGCCTCGTGGCGGCCGGTCTTCCTGGTCAACGTGCCCCTGGGGATCTTGCTGGTGGCGCTGGTCCCCCGGCTGGTGCCGGCGGACGAGCCGCGCGGTACCCGGCGGCTCGACTTCGCCGGCCTGGTCGTCGCGGTGCCGGCGGTGGTCCTGGTCGTGCTGCCGCTGGTGCTCGGACACGAAACCGGCCGGCCGGCCTGGACGTTCGGGTGCGTCGCCGCCGGGATCGTGCTGGCCGGGGTCTTCGTCCTGGTCGAACGGGGTGTCGCGGCCCGCGGGGGCGACCCGTTGCTCGACCTGGCGGTGCTGCGGGCCCCGGGGACGGCGTCGGGCATCGGCACTCTGATCTGCATGCAGGTCGCCTACGGCGGGCTGATGTTCACCCTCGCGCTGCACCTGCAGCAGGGACTGGGCGACGGCGCGCTGCGTGCCGGGCTGACCTTCGCCCCGCTCGCGGGGGTGTTCGGGGTGGCCGGCTTCTTCTGGCGGAGGCTGCCCGCACGCGTCCACCACCTACTGCCGCCGGCCGGCATGGTGATCTCCGCTCTCGCCTACCTGGGTATCGCCGCCGGACTCCAGGACGGTACTCAGGGCGGCCCGCTGATGTGGACGGCTCTGGTCGTCTGCGGGGCCGGGATGGGCCTGACCCTCAGCCCGCTGCTCTCCCAGGCACTGGTCCACGTGCCGCCCGCCAGGGCGGCGGACGCGAGCGGCCTGCTCACCACCACGATGCAACTCGGGCAGGTCGTCGGGGTCGCCGTGTTCGGCGCCGTCTACCTTTCCCAGGCCACGCCGTTACCGTCGCTTCCGCCGTTGCGGGAGCACGTGTCGGCGCACGCGATGTCCACGGCGGCGGAGTGGATGGCGGCGCTGAGCCTCGCCGGCGTCATCGGCGGGATCGCCCTCGCCCGCACCGTGCGCCGCGCGACGCGGCTCGACGCCGCCGGATAGGCGGCCCAGGCGCCGTCATGGCGCCGACAGGTCCAAGCGAAGCGAAAATCCATCTCCAGCAAATAGGAGGCACGATGAGCAAGGTAGTGATCGTACAGTACGAGACCCGTCCCGAATCCGCTGACGAGAACCAGCGGCTGGTCGAGGACGTCATGTCCGAGCTCGCGCACGACGATCCGGGCGGGCTGCGCTACGCCGCGTTCCGGCTCGGCGACGGGGTGAGCTTCGTCCACATCGTGGTCAGTGAGGACGACCGCGAGCCGCTGGCGCACTCCACCGCGTTCAAGGCATTCCAGCGAGGCATCGGCGAGCGCGTGGTTCCCGGCACCCTCGCACGGACCGAGGCGGCCATCGTGGGGTCGTACCGCTTCTGAGCGCGCCGCCGCGATCAGGTTGACACGTCTGGAACAAGCAGTTCATCTCCGCGAAACCCGCAGGTGGGGGCTGGCCGGATAGAGTCCGGCCATCCTCGACGACATCGACCCCTTCATCGGCACCGCGGCGACCGACCTGCCTCGAGGGCACGGTCTGGCCGCTACTTGGTGGTGGCCGAAACCGCAGGTGGGCAACACCCACCCGGGGGCCACCTCACCGCTCGGCATGGTGTCGGCCTGCGCCTACTCCGGCGCGTATCCGACCGGCTACGGGCGATACGCGAAGAACACCGAGGGCGTGCCCGAGGAGATGTTCGAACGGCTGGAGGCGTCCGGGTTCACCCACTTCCAGCAGTCGGGCACCGGGGCGATCCGTAAGTACTACAACTACGTCCGGGTCACGCCGATGGTGCAGCCGCTGGACGCGCTCGGCGAGGCCTGGGGGCTGCGCGAGGAGGTGGCGGAGGCCGGGTACTACGCGGCCACCCTGGACACCGGGGTCCGCTGCGAGCTCACCGTGGGGGCCAAGGTGGCCGTGCACCGGTACACCTTCCCCGAGCACCGCAGCGCCCGCGTCGTGGTCGATCTGTCCTGCGGCGGCCTGGCCATCGAGCTGGGTCGCACCGTGCCCTTGCGGGCGCAGGTCGAGAGCATCGGCCACGGCCGGGCGCAGGGCACGGTCGTGATGGAGGGCGTCCCGCTGTCGGTGCACCTGGAGGTGGACAGTCCAGGCTGGCGGCAGATGCTGTGGTACGACCGGCGGCTCATCGACGGCGGCACCCGCCTGGACTTCGACAGCATCCGGCACACCACGCTGCGGCCCTTCGGCATGCTCTTCATGGGCCCGGCCGCCGCGGGGCAGACCATCGAGGTGCGGCTGGGGTTCTCGCTGCGCGGGTGCGACCAGGCGCGGGAGAACCTGGAGCGCGAGTGCGGGCACGGGCAGCCGGCGTTCGACGAGGTGCGTTCGCGCACTCGGGCCCGCTGGGGCGATCACCTCGACCGGGTCCAGGTCGAGGGGGGCACGCCGGCGCGCCGCACCGTGTTCGCGACGGCGCTCTACCATTCACTGATCAAGCCGTGCTTCGCCGACGACGAGAGCCCGTTCTGGCCGACTCCTGGGCCGTACGCGTTCGACGTGTGCACCATGTGGGACATCTACAAGACGCAGTTGCCGCTGCTCGCGGTCATCGCGCCGGACCGGGCCATGGACCTGCTGGAGTCGCTGATCCGGGTGTGCGAGGAGGAGGGCAACTTCCCGATCGGGTACCGGATGGCCCGCGGCGCCGACCGGTTCTTCCGCCAGGCCAGCGCGCTCGCGCACACCGCGCTGGCGGACGCCCACGCTCTGGGCCGCACGGGCCTGGACTGGAACTGGGCGCTGGTGCACATGGTCGACGACCTGCGCCGCCTGTACGGCGAGGACTTCTTCGAGCACGGGGTGGTGCACCCGATCACCCACACCCTGGACCTGGCCTACGCCCACCACTGCACGGCGCAGGTCGCCCGGGCGCTGAACGACCGGCATCTGGCCGAGGACCTGGAGGACCGCGGCCGCCAGTGGTCCAACGCCTTCGACTCCAGCACCGGACTGCTGCGCGACTCGGAGTTCTACGAGGGCGGCAAGTGGAACTACTCCTTTCGGCTGCTGCACGACATGGCCGCGCGCATCGCCCTGGCCGGCGGTGACGCGGCCTTCGCCGGCAAGCTGGACAGGTTCTTCGGCTTCGACGCCGCCCCGGTGACGCAGCCCGGCCGCCGCCCTCGGGCGGCCGAGATGGCGGCCGGATACGCCCTGAACCGGTTCGAGGGGTTGAACAACGAGCCCGACATGGAGGCCCCGTGGGCCTACCACTACGCGGGCCGGCCCGACCGCACCTCCGAGGTGGTGCACGCGGCGCTGACCTGGCAGTTCGGCACCGGCCCTGGCGGGCTGCCGGGCAACGACGACTCCGGCGGCCTCAGCTCGTGGTACGTGTGGGCGTCGCTCGGGCTGTTCCCGATCGCCGGGCAGAACCTGTTCCTGGTCAACGCGCCCGCGTTCCCCCGGGCCGTTCTCCGGGCCGGCGGCGGGGAGTTCGTCATCGAGACCAGTGGGCACCGCGAGACGCCGATCGGCGTCGACGGCGTCGATCGTGAGCCGCCGGCGCAGTACGTCCAGTCGGCCACCCTCAACGGTGAACCGCTGCACGCGACGCACCTGAGCGCCGCCACCGTGCACCGCGGCGGCCGGTTGCACCTGCGGCTGGGCCCGGAGCCCTCGGCGTGGGGGCGCAGGATCCGCCCGCCGTCGCTGTCCGATCCGCCCGGAGTCCCGCTCTGATCGGCCGCCCTCGCCCGGCTGATCCCCCGCCGTCACCCGCCGATCCGCCCGCCGTCCCCAGCTGCACCGCCCGTTCGTTCCCAGCCGATCCGCCCGATTGCCCGTAGTTGATCCGTCGTTCCATCCCGTCCGATCCGCGGTCCCGCCCCCCTGACGATCCGCCGGCCCGTCCCGTCCCGATCTGCCAGCCGTTCTGTTCCGATCTGCAGGCCGTTCTGTTCCGATCGTCCCGAGACACCAGAGGAAGCATGATGACCCATCCCCGTCGCCGTCTCGTCATCGTGGTCAGGGCCGACCCGGTCATCTGCGGGCACTCAGGCGAGGCCCGCAACCTCGCCGAGGTGGCGCTGACCCGCGGCTTCGACGACGTACGGCTGCTGACCTGGCCGATTCCGGCGCTGCAGGCGGCCGGGCTGCCGCTGAAGCCGCTGGACCGGCTGCTGCCCTACAGCCCCGGCATCACCGTGGAACGGCCGGAGCCGGTCGGGGACTACCGGGTGCCGGACGGCCGCCACCAGGCCGGCCTCACCGGCCGCCTGGTCGAACTGCTCGCCGAACCGGTCCCCACGACCTGCCTGTCGATGTACCTCGTCCCGCACACCACGGTGGTGATGGACGCGGTCGCCGCCGCGCGGGCGGCCGGGTTCGCGCCGGACGTGCACACCATCGCCAAGGCGGTCGGGTCGGACGTGACCAACGTGATCCGGTCGTGTCTGCGGGAAGGGCGGTTCGGCGCGGCGACCGTGCTGTTCACCACGTTCCTGTCGGGCGACGAGGTCGTCGCGGTCTCCGAGTACACCCGCGAGGAGATCATCGCCTCGGCCGAGCAGGTGGACGCCCACTGCGGCACCACGTTCGCCGAACAGTGCCGGCGCCGCGTGACGGTCAGCTACCCGCCGATCGACTCCGCCGCCTTCCTCGACCTGGATCCGGCGCAGGTGGACGCCGCGCTCGCGCGCCGCGGCCTGGAGCGCGACGGGTACATCCTGTTCCTGTCCCGGGTGACCGCGGCCAAGGGGATCCACGATCTGCTGGACGCCTTCGGGAAGATGCGCTGCCGGTCACGGGTGAAACTGGTGGTCGCCGGGACGGGACCGGCGCTGGAGCAGGTGCGGGAGATGGCCCGGCAGGACGAGCGGGTGGTCTTCCTCACCGATGTCGACGACAACGAGAAGCCGCTGCTCATGCGCGGCTGCGCCGCCTACGTCCTGCCCACCAAGCCCGAGCCCGACTTCGTCGAGACGTTCGGCATCGCGCTGGCCGAGAAGATGCTGGCCGGTGGCGGGCCGATCGTCACCACCCTGACGGGCGGGACGTCGGAGGCGGTGGGCGACACCGCCGTCATCGTCGAGGCCGGGGACGTCGCCGGCCTGGCCGCGACGGTGGACCGGGTGGTTCTGGACATGTCCGCCGCCGAGCGGCAGGACCTGGAGCATCGCGCCCGCGCCCGGGCGATGCGCTTCGACCGCGCCGCGGTGTTCGACGCCCTGCTCCCCCAGCATGCGAACACCCCGGCCGGCCAGAGCGTCGTGCCCGGCCAGGAGGGCCTGCCCGGCCGGCAGGCCCTTCCGCCGCGGGAGGCGCCCGTCGTCGGCGTTTCCTGACCGGCCCACCGGGGGGCCTCCGGCGCGGCGAGGCCGAAGGCCGCCTCCCGTGACGGGTGGCGGCCTTCGACGTCGTGCCGTGCCGGGAGGACCGGTCGGTGAAGTGGCGCCGTCCAGGCTTCTCACCGGCCGGGCCGCGGCGATCGCGGCCGGGTCAGCCGCAGTGTTCGAAGGGGCTGGTGTAGGAGCTGCTGCCGACCGAGCCGCCCCACCTGACGCACTGTGCCGCCGCGTCGCGTTTGACGGGGCCCGCGTAGTAGCCGTAGCTGCCCGAGTCGGTGGTCCGGCTCTCGCCCTGCGGCTCCAGGAAGGCCGACACCGCCGACGCCGAGCCGAGGTTCGTGGTCTTCAGCGTGGTGACGCAGTTGTAGCCGTTGCCGGAGTTGTAGAGCAGGTAGGTGCGGCCACCGGTGAGGGCCGCCGAGTCGATGACCGCGTAACCGCTGCCGCAGACCTCCTCGGGGGTGTAGGGGTTGCTGCTTCCGCCGCAGGTGTTGGTGCTGGTTATGGCCTTCTTCTGGCCTAGGGACACGGTCACGCCCTCCACGGTCGGGCTGGTGTCCACCGCACCGCCGGAGGTCCGCTGTTCGTAGTGCAGGTGCGGGGCCGTGGAGCCGCCCGTCGAGCCGACGGTCCCGATCGTGGTGCCCTGGCTGACGCTCAGGGAGCCGCCGGCCGCCTTCACCATGGTCGACAGGTGGGCGTAGCGGGTGCTGGTGCCGTCGCTGTGCCGGACCTCCACCCACTTGCCGTAGCTCGTGCTCCCCGCGTCGTTGAAGTACGCGGTGCCCGCGGCGGTGGCGCGCACGGTCTCACCGTTGATGTCGTCGCCCCCGTAGTCCTGCCAGTCGATGGCGCCCGACGGGCTGTGGCCGGGGGACCAGTTGTTGGCGTAGAAGGTCTTGCCGCAGTTGAACGGGCTCTTGTGGGACAGGGCCAGGACGCTTGAGCCCTGCGCCGAGGCCGCCTGCGGAAGCGACGCCGCCGCGAGGGTGACCACGAGGGCAGTGAGCGCGGATCTGAGGGTCTTCGGCCAGGTCGGCCTGCCGGGAACGGGCATGCTCACCTCTCTGAACAGGTGCGTACGGGGGGTTACGGCGAAACGCCCGGTTCCCTGATGTCGATGAGCGTGCGGCGGGACTACGCCGGCGACACCGAGTTCGACCTCGGCGCACGAAGAAGACCGCCGTCAGGGAAACGCCTCGACATCTCACCGCCTGTAGAGAAGGACGGGACGATCATGAACATAACCCTGAAAGTTCCCTTCATCAAGATCCAAATGTCTGAAAATTTTTCTAACGCCCACCACCGCCCCGGGGGCGCCACGGCGACCGGACAGTGAATCCGCGCCCACTAGCGCCGGTCGAGAGTGGCGTGTAGCGGACAAAGCCCGAATCTTCAGCTACCTCGCGTGCCCGGCACAAGGTCCGAGATAGAGGAATGTCCACGAGGCGGTTGGCTCGCCTCGTGATCGGTGTCATATTGCGAGTGGAGTAAATCGAACCGGTCACTGGAGGCTTCCGGTGGCGAAGTGGCCGATGGGAACGTTCCTTGCTCGACTGCCCGGGACAATGCCCGCCCAGCTCATCGAACTCGGCACCATGCTCACCGTGTCGGGTGACACACGACTCATTCGGCAGGGCGAACCGGGCACGCTGGTCTATCTCATTCTCCATGGACTGGTGAAGATCACCACATGGGCGGAGAACGGTGAGCAGGCGCTCCTCGCCGTTCGGGTCAGCGGCGACGTCATCGGAGAGATGGCGATCCTGCGGGAAGGCAGGCGAAGCGCAGACGTCACGACCTGTGGTCGAACCACGTTGTGCGCGATCAAAGGCAATGCCTTCACTGGCTACTTACAGCGCCATCCGAACGCCGCATTGGCACTTTCCGGGCTCCTCAGCGACCGGTTGCAGTGGGCCAACCAGCGACGCCTCGAATTCGCCGGGTACGACGCGGAGGTCTGCCTCGCCAGAATCATCCTCGCGCTCGCCACAACGCACGGCCGCACCGTACGAGAGGGCACGGACATCGGAGTCGCACTGACACGGGCGGAACTCGGCAGTCTGATCGGCGCCAAGGAACCCACGGCACAGAAGGCCCTGCGCTCACTGGCGGCGCGTGGCCTGGTCTTACGCGGCCCTCGCCGTGTGGTCATCCAGGACTTGGACGGGCTGGCGAAGTTCGCCGATTGCGTTCGGCGAAACCCATAAAAATCCCGGTCGTCCTCTGACGTGGCCCGCGAACGTTGTCGTACGGCGACGACAGGAGCGAGATGCACGACACCCCGCAGTACCGAGCGATGTTGACCTACGACATCGAGGACTACAGCACTCGCAACAACACCGAACAGTACGCGCTGCAGTCGGCCATGATCCGGCTACTAGATCTTGCCGCCGGATCGGCCGGACTGGGCCTGCTGGAGTGGAAGCGGCAGCCACAGGGCGATGGGGAATTCGTCGTCCTTCCACCCGCCGTCCACCCCGCACGGCTGCTCGGCTCCTTCACGGACACGCTGAGCCAGGCCATCGACGCTCACAACACCTCCCCGCAGCCACACCTGCGTCTGCGCCTGGCCGTCCACGCGGGCCCGATCCACGTGGACGGGCCCGCCGGATCGCCGGGCAGGCGTGCCGTGGAGAGCGGAAGACTGGTCAACGCCGACGCCTTGCGGACCGCTCTTCGAGCCGTCAAGAAGGCGAGCCTCGGTGTGATCGTCTCCGACACCTTCTACGACGACTACGTCGGTCAAGGTTACGGAGGGCCGCCCGCCGACCAGTTCCGGCGCGTCAAAGCCAAGGTCAAACAGCAGGAGTACATCGCGTACGTCCATCTGCCAGGACACAACGTGCACGCCATCCCGCAACTGGGTGACTTCGATGCCGAAGGCGATCACCAGAAGACCGAGGCAGAAGGGACTCCCGACCGCCGGATCAGCGTCGGCGGGGACTGGTACGGCGGCAACGACTATCAGGTCTCAGGAGACGGCAACAACTTCGCCGGCCGCGACCTCACCATCGACCAGACCCGGCGGAAGCGCCGACCATGACCGAAGAGATGCCTTACCGCATCCCCGCGGCCGCGAGCGGCGACGACGCATCCGGGACGGACGAGGCTCCGCAGCCGGCGCCGCCCTTGACCGAGCGCATCGAACAGGAGCGGAAGGAACGCCGACTACGCTCCGAGATCATCGACGTGGGCCGGAACTGGTATGGCGGCTCGACCTACCAGGTCGACAAGGGCGGGACGCTCAATGGGGCCGGGCGCGACATCATTCAGTATTTCGGCGGCGAAGAACCTCCGGTCCACACACACCCCGTCTCCATCGAGAGGATCGAAGAGGCCCGCTTGTGCTTGATCGAGACATCGTCACAGCGGGAGCTGGTGGCCCGGCTGGCGAATGCCCCCGTGGCCCTGTTGAGAGGTGACCCGCACACCGGACGGGGCACCACGGCGCTGCACGCGTTGCTACAACTTGGCCTTATCTGCAACCACCTGCGACTCAAAGATCCGAGGAAGCTCCGGTCGGACGATCTGCGACCCGGCAACGGTTACGTGCTGCGCGTTGAGGACGAGCCCTGGCCTCGTAGTCCCGAGGCGGTGCTGGACCAGCTCTGCTCCGTGGCTCGCGACAGCGGGAGCATGATCGTCGCGGTGGTCCCGCACGACAGCGCGACCACGAAGTTCGTCGTCACGCACCAAGCCCCCACGGCAAGCGAGATCATCCGCCGTTGGCTCGTCCACCTCTCCCCCGGGGTCGAGCAGGAGCTCGACACCGCAGGGGAATCACTCGACGAACACGTTATCGGGTGCCGCCCGTGGGAGGCCGTCGACGCGGCCCGGCAACTCGCGGAGGGCCGCCGGCAGGGAAGATCCCTTGCCTCCATGATCAACGAGCTGCCCTACACGGCGCTTTCCCGGCTGTCGATGAGCCCGAAGAAGGAGGATCCGGCCCTCAGCCGGCACTTCCTGGTCAGCAGCGCAGTGCTTTATGGGCTTCCCGAAGCCGTCGTGTCCGAGGCCGCGCTGTCCCTTGCCCATCGGATCAGGCAGGACGAGCAGCGGGATTCGGTGGACGAGGAAGACCAAGGCCTGCCGGTGTGGGAGCGGCTCAGCGAGTGGGTCGACCATCCGGGACTGAACGCGACAGCAGCGCCCCGGGGCGGGGAGGGCCAGCGCATCGAGGTGAGACCCGGCATGGCCGATCGGCTTTTGACCACGATCTGGGAGCAGCTACCCGCCGTCCGACCGGCGCTCTATGACTGGCTCGCCGATCTCGTCCGCCATGACGACTGGCGCGTCCGACTCAAAGCAGCCTATGCGGTGGGCAGGCTCGCGACCTGCGATTTCCGAGTCATCGACAAACAGTTCTTCACACGCTGGAGCAGAGAGAAAGGCCGGGCGAAGGTCCTCGGATGGGCTCTGGAATCAGCCGCGCTCGCCGATCCCGATGTGGGGAAGCTGGTGCGCGGACGACTGAAGGAATGGACGACGGGCACCTACCTGCAGCGTCTCTCCGCGGCGATGGGCTATGGCTCCGCCCTCGGCGTCCGGCACATCGATGAGGCACTCAGCACTCTGCACACCGTCGCGGCGGCGACGGTGATCTTGGACACCTGTGACGGCGTCGCCCGTTCGGTAGCCGAGGTCTACACCCCGCAGACAGCCCCGGCCGTGCTGCGGGAGCTGGCGCGTTGGGCGACCGGAGAACATGCGGGAGAACAAGTGGCCGCCGCTCTGGCATTCGTGCGCCTGGCGACCGCCGGGCAGAAAGATGACTCCCACCCGCCTCTATGGCGCCACGGGACGGTTCGCGACCTGTCGGCGCTATGGACCAATGCACTCAACTGCGGCCTGTCCGTGGCACGCAGAGACGCACGAGTGCCCGCCTACACGCCGTCCGCCTGGCTCCTCATGGCCGAATGGGCGGAACAAGCGGCGACCGTGCCGGCGGCAGGCGCCGTCCTTGAGCAGGTTCTCTCCGGAGCCACGAAGCGGCTTCGGCCCTCCTGGGTCTTCCATCTCCACCTGTGGCGCCAGCGGCGGTCTATCACAGTCGCCCAGTTCACCAGGTATATCCGGCTGGTCAAGGAAGGATGACAATGCCGTTCGCGAAATGCATCAGACGACCCATGCTCGTACAGCGCTGGACGAGGCTTCCGGGTGGGACCAAGGCCAATGGCGATCCGGCGACGGGGCAAGAGCCGGTGGCGACCCGCGAGGATCCCGCCTCTTATGTCTTCACCACGCCGTCCCGAGGTGATGGCTTCAAGTTCATGGTGAGCGCGTGGCTCTGGCGGCGTTCGGCGACCGGTTCCCTCGTCTTCCGTCCCTGGAAGGAGCTGAGAGAGGACCAGGAACACTCGATCAAGGATTACGTGAGAGAGATCGTCCGTGACTTGCTGCGACAGTACAGCATCTTCGATGCGGCAGCGGCGGAGCAGGCCGCGAACGACCACTTCCAGCGCTGGCTCAGGGAGCCACCGTCCGGCTCGGTGACGGGCACCTGGCGCGCGACCATCGAAGTCGACGTACCCGAGGAGGTCAGGAGACTTCGTCGCGCGCACGAAAGCGAGCTGTTCCGGGTCGAGGCGAAGGCCGCTGAGATCTCACTCCAGGTGAACAAGCTGCGCGCGTCCCGCACGCTCTGCGAGCAATTCCTGACCGAAGCGATGGACACCGCGACGGCGCGGCATGCGGTACGGCTCACACAAGCGGTCGAGAAGGTGGCGGACATCACCGACAGCATGCTCGACGAACGGGAGAAGAAGGCCGAGCGACTCCTTGCGACCTTGGCCAAGGTCGTGGACGCACAACGGCACGCGAACGCCTTCGAGCTGGTCATCGCCAGCGAGTCGGCGTTGCGGGCCGCGTTCGAGCGGTTGGGCGTCCCGTTGCCAGAGCCGGATCCCGACTCCCCCTTCCCGCTCATGGAGGAGGCGCGCTGAGCACGACATTGATCAGGACCGCCGCCAGGGTGGCGGACATCCCGCCGAGCAGGAGCCAGAACCCCCACCGGATGAGGCGGTACTTCTGGCCGACGATCCGGCTGATCCTGTAGAGCTGATCGGCGACGCGTTCCAGGTCCAGCGTCGATGAACGGATCAGCGCCCCGGAGACGGCCACAGCGGACCCGAAGCGGAGCACATCGGCGTAGTACATGACAGCGCCGCTCTCCTTCCTGCGATCCAGACGCGGATACACCGCACGGGCGAGCACCACCACCGATGTCAGAGCAGTGGCCGCTCCTGCCCACCACAGCCACTCAATGGCGTTGGACAAACTGAACGGCGACCAGCTCCCGGCCAGCAGACCGCCCGCGATGGCGCCGAGCCCGATTCCCACGATCCCGAGGAGTACCTGCGCCTTGGTATCGGCCCGGTTCAACTCCTCGCGGGTTTCCTGCAGCAGCAGAGTTCCGTAAGCACACGCGTCCTCTTCGGCTGCCTGCTGCTGGTTCTGGCCGGACAAGTAATAAGCTCGCGCGATCCTACGGAACATCAGCCACCCGTCGCCTCCAGTCGACCGGCTCCCCCACGGAGGAAGTCGATCAAACGAGCCCTACAAGAGGGTCCATATCACGCCTCCATAAGTGTGACCATCGGCTGGGCGAATTGCCTGACCCACTACGTGTTCCTCTCGCTCCCCTTTCGCCCTGTCACTTACGATGTCCCTGACCCACTCGACGCGTTCCCCGCCCAGCCGGATCCGGCGTGGCCGATGGTCAGTGGCAGCGGCGGATCCATCGTTTGTGCATGTAGGTCTGATGGCAGGTCTCGGAGTTGGATGATCCCCAGGAATCGTCGTCGTCATCGGTGCAGACGCCGTTCACCGTCTCCGTGCAATCGCTGGCGGCCACGCACTCCCCAGTGATCGTCATAGTGCAGTTCTCCTCCTCTTCTTCGCCGTCGTCGGTCTCGATCGCGTCCGGGTCCTCGTAGTCGATCGCCGCCTCGGCCGCGTCCCCGCCCCTTCTGCGGGCGCGGTAGGTGTCGCCGTACGGCTTGCGGAAGGAACCGTCCTCGGCCTTCTTCCCCACCCGCGGCACCCGGCCGTCGATCCGGATGTAGTACCAGCCGTAGCCCTTCTCGCCGTCGTCGCACCTGATCTCGGAGACCCGGATCCGGGTGCTCCTCAGTACGCATATCTCGACACGATCCTCGACGTCGGCGATCATCACCTTCGTGCCGACGCCGCCTTTCGCGGGCGCCCGGTAGAGGTCGCCCTTCGGCCGCTTGGACGAGCCGCGCTCGGCCGTCGAGCCGACGGCCGGCACCCTGGCGCTCAGCGGGAGGTAGTACCAGGTGACCGTGGGCTGCGCGTCGTCGCACCCCCGGTAATCGACCCGCGTCCGCGTCTTCGTGGTGACGCAGATCTCTATGTGGCCCGTGACCGCCTCGGTGTCATCGGGTTCGTCATATTGCCTTCCCGGAACCGGCTGCGAGTCGAACGCAGACGGGGACTCACTACGGGCCGGACTGCATGCCGACGCGGCGCATGCGGCGACCGCCAATATCGAGGTCGCCGTGCGGGCTAATCGTGACTTGGTCACGTCGTCCTCGCCAGGTCGAAAGGAAATGGTCGGTCGATCAACGACGAGGACACGAGCCGAGTTCCGGGCACGCTCCTGCCCCGGAAGGTGACGGGGATCAGGCGGTCGCGGTGGCGGGTTCGGCGAGGGTGCGAAGTTTGGCCGCTGTGGGGGAGCCTTTGGGGGCCGTGTAGGTGCACAGGCGCTGGCCGGGGTCGGTCGGCAGGGAGAACGCCTCGTAGGTCAGCACCAGTTCGCCCACCTGCGGGTGGAGGATGCGCTTGATGCCCTGGGTTCGTTCTCTGACCGCCTGGACGTCCCAGTAGTGCCGGAACTCCTCGCTCTGTTCCCGCAGGTCGCAGACGACCCGCTGCACCCGGGCCTCGGCCTCGCGGCGGCCGATCTGCGCCCGCAGGCTCGCGACGGTCTCCTCCGCCTCCGCCTCCCAGTCGGGATGCAGCGCCTTGGCGTCGGGGTGCAGGAACATCAGCCGGGCGCCGTTGAGCTCTGCCTCCGGGAGCGCGTCGAGGTCGAACCAGATGCGGCCGATGATCGTGTTCCAGGCCAGCAGGTCGGTGCCGGGGCCGTAGACGACGGCGGGGACGGTGTCCCCCATGGCCTCCAGCAGTTCCAGGAGCTGCGGCCGTACGCGCGGGCGCGGGCCGGCGCCGGCGTCGCAGACCTCGGTGTGGGCGCCCCGTCGGCCGTGGGAGATGTTGCGCAGGAAGGCGTGCTCGTCGGGGGTCAGCCGCAGCGCCCGCGCGATCGCGTCGATCACCGCGTCGGAGACGGCGTGCGCCCGCCCCTGTTCGATGCGCGTGTAGTAGTCGACGCTCACCCCGGCGAGCCGTGCGACCTCCTCGCGGCGCAGTCCGCGCACCCGCCGCCGTGCGAGGCCGTCGGGCAGCCCCAGGGACGCGGCGTCCAGCGCGGCCCGTCGTGCCTTCAGAAATGGAGTGATCTCGTCCTCGGCATGCCCCATGCCAGTCATTATGCGGCGGCCGGGTCGCTGGGGGGTTCTGCCGGACCCAGGTTGCGCCTGACCTGGCGCCGTCCCGGCGCGAAACGGAGACTGGACTCCGTATCCGCGGAACGACGTGTCCGCGAAGGATGTGGGCACGAGACGACGTGTCAACAGCAACGATCCGCAGGAGGCGGTACCTCGTGAAGCGCAGCACCCTCGGTGGGACCGGCATCTCGGTCAGCCGGTACGCACTCGGCGCGATGATGTTCGGCGCCCTCGCCAACAAGGACGTCGACGACTGCGTGCGCATCATCCACCGCGCCCTCGACGCCGGCGTCAACTTCGTCGACACCGCCGACATCTACTCGCAGGGAGAGTCGGAGGAGATCGTCGGCAAGGCGCTCAAGGGACGCCGCGACGACGTCGTCCTGGCGACCAAGGCCCACGGCTTGATGGGCCCGGACGCCAACCACGGCGGGAACTCCAGGCGCTGGCTCGTCCGTGAGGTCGAGAACAGCCTGCGCCGGCTGGGCACCGACCACATCGACCTCTACCAGATCCACCGGCCCGACCCGGCCACCGACATCGACGAGACCCTCTCCGCGCTCACCGACCTGGTGCGGGCGGGCAAGGTGCTGGCCGTGGGCAGCTCCACCTTCCCGGCGGAGCAGATCGTGGAGGCGCAGTGGGTCTCCGAGCGGCGCGGCCACGTCCGCTTCCGCACCGAGCAGCCGCCGTACTCGATCCTGGCGCGCGGCGTGGAGGCGGCGGTGCTGCCGACGGCGCAGAAGTACGGGATGGGCGTGCTGAGCTGGGGTCCGCTGTCGGCGGGCTGGCTGTCCGGCCGCTACACCCAGGCCGCGGACATCGACCTGGCGAGCACCGGCCGCGCGGCCGTCGAACGGCACAAGTTCGACCCCTCGCTGCCCGGGAACGCGGCCAAGCTCCAGGCCGTCGGCGAGCTGTCGAAGCTCGCGGCGGGGGCCGGCCTGTCGCTGGCGCACATGGCGGTCGGGTTCGTCCTGGCCCACCCGGCGATCACCTCGGTGATCATCGGCCCGCGCACCATGGAGCAGCTCGACGACCTGCTGGCCGGCGCGGACACGGTGCTGACCGAGGACATGCTGGACCGGATCGACGAGATCGTGCCGCCGGGCACCGACCTCAACCGGGCGGACAGCTACTACGTGCCGCCGGCCCTGGCGGACAAGGCGCTGCGCCGGCGGCCGTGAACCGCTCGGTTCTGGCGCGGGTGGCCACCCCCGTCGCGGCCGACCCCGCGGTCCGCGGCGGCGCGCACCGCGGAGGGCGGACCGCGGAGGGCGGACCGCGGAGGGCGCACCGGAGGGCGGACCGGAGGGCCGGCGGTCCGCCCGGCCGGTCAGCGCTCCGCCTCGGCGAGGACGCGTGAGCGGGCCGCGGCCAGGGAGGCGGCCTGCCGCTCGCGCAGGTGCGCCAGGCCTGGGTCGACCCGCGCGTTGGTCAGCTCGGCGTGGACGAAGGTGACGTCCTCGACACCGAAGTGGCCCGCGAAGAAGTCGCGCAGATAGCGCTCCTGGTGGTCGAACGGCTCGCGCGGAGTGCCCGGCCCGTACGCGCCGCCACGGGCGCCGGTGACCACGAACCGGCGGCCGGCCAGCGACATCTTGGGGAAGGTCACCTGGTCGAGCCAGGCTTTGAGCGCCGAGGGGATGGAGAAGTTGTACATCGGCGTCCCGATCAGCACCACGTCGGCGGCGGTCAGCTCTCCCAGCAGCGGGGCGAGGGTCGCCCACGCCTCCTGCTGGGCGGGGGTGCGCACGGCCTCCCGGTAGCGGGCGATGTCGGTGATCCCGTGTGCCAGCACGTAGTCGCACAGCTCGGTCCACGGCTGCCCGATGTGCGGGACGGGGTCGGCCGCCAGGTCGCGGTAGGTGTAGCGGCCCTCCGGGTGGGCCGCGCGCCAGACCTCGGCGAACGCCCGGGAGAGGTCTCGGGAGACCGAGGTGTTCCGGGCACTGGCGTCCAGGTGCAGCAGATGGCTCATGACGATCCGTCCCCTTCAACCGGACACCATGTCCAGTTAGTGGGGCCAGCCTATCCACATGTGGACACCTCGTCCACATGCGTCGGACGCATCCGCGGAGGGGAGCGCTGCCGAAGGGACAGTAAGGGACACGGCACTCGCCAAAGGATCGATCGGACCAATGCCAACAGACAACGCAAATCCTCCGGTGAACGCCGAGCGGCGGCCACGGCCGCGGATCGCGGTGTCGAGCTGCCTGCTCGGGGAGCCCGTGCGGTTCAACGGCGGCCACAGCCGCGACCGCTTCGTGTCCGGCGCCCTGGCCCCCTGGGTCGACTGGATACCGATCTGCCCGGAGATCGAGATCGGCCTGGGCGCCCCCCGCGAAACGCTCCGCCTGGAGGCGGCGCCCGGCGGGACGCGCCTGATGACCCGCGCCTCGCGCAGGGACCTCACCGAGCCGATGACCGCGCTGGCCAAGGCGCGCGCGGCGGCGCTGCGGGTGGACGGCTACGTCTTCAAGGCCAAGAGCCCGACCTGCGGCCTGCACGGCGTCCCCGTGCACGGCTCGGGACGGCGCGGGCGGGGGCTGTACGCGGAGGCGATGATCGCGGCGCATCCGCTGCTGCCGGTGGAGGACGAGGGCCGGCTGCACGACGACGTGCTGCGCGAGGCGTTCGTGGAACGGATCTTCGCCCACGCCCGCCTCCGGGCGCTGCTGGAGGGCCAGTGGCGGGCGGGTGACCTGGTGGCGTTCCACTCCCGGCACAAGATGCAGATCCTCGCGCACGACCCGGCGGAGTACCGCCGGATGGGCCGGCTGGTCGCCGAGGCGGGCACCAACGCGCCGGAACGGCTCGCCTCCGCCTACGGCCGGGCCTTCCGCGTGGCCCTGGCCACCCGGGCGAGCGTCGGCCGCAACGTCAACGTGCTGCAGCACTGCCTCGGCATGGTGAGCGACGACCTGGACGGGGCGCGGCGCGCCGACCTGGTGGAGGTGATCGACGCCTACCGGGCGCACCGGGTCGCCCTCAGCGTGCCGCTCGCCTTGCTGCGCCACCACGTCAAGGGCACGGGCATGGCGTACCTGGCCGAGCAGACCTACTTCTCGCTCTACCCGGACGAACTGGGGCTGCGCAACCACGTCCCCCGCTGACCGGCCCCCACGCGCCCCCCTCAGGAAGCGGGCGGCCGGTCACCGTCAGGAATGCGGCCGGTCGCCGCTACGAGCCGCCGAGCGTGCCGTCGGCGAAGGCGGAGCCCCGCCGGAGGGCGTCAGGGACGCCGGCCGACGCCGGTCGCGAGTTCGCCGACCCGGGCGGGGCCGCCGGCGTGGGCGTCCAGCACGGGGGTCGGCATGCCCGCCCCGGTGCGCAGGCCCTCCAGCAGATCGCCGACCGCCTCGATCGCGGTGTGTTCCGGCCGCCAGCCGAGGACGGTGCGCGCCCGCGTGGTGTCCATGACCGGGATGCGCAGCGCCATCTCCATCAGCCCGGGAGAGGCGGGGATCAGGCGCAGATGCCAGGCCGCCGCGACCGCGGTCCGCGCCATCATCGGCGAGACCGGCACCAGGCGCGCGCCGAGCAGCCTGGCAAGGGCGGCGGCGTCCAGCACCGGCTCGGCGGCGAGGTTGAACGCGCCGACGACCGAGCGGGTCACGGCCAGCCGGTAGGCCCGCCCCACGTCCAGGGAGTGCAGCGCCTGCACGCGCAGGCCCGGGATGTCCGGCACGAACGGGATCCGGCCCGCGCGCAGCAGCCGGCCGGGCAGGAAGGGGCCGGCGAACAGACGGCGCTGCTCGGCGGCCGCTCCCCGCTTGAAGATGAACCCCGGGCGCATCCGCACGACGCGGATGCTCGGGTGGTCGTTCTCGAACACGTCGAGGACCCGCTCCAGGTAGGCCTTCTCCCGCGAGTAGGCGGCGCCCGGCCATCCGTGGGTCGGCCAGCTCTCGTCCACCGCGCCGTCCTTCGGCCCCGGCGAGTACGCGCCGACCGAGGAGGCGTGCACCAGGATCTGCGCCCCCGCCTCGGCCACGGCGCGGAAGAGGCGCATGCCTCCCAGGACGTTCGCCCGCCACGTCGTGACCGGGTCACGGGTCGGCTGGAACAGCCAGGCGAGGTTGACCACGGCGTCGGCGCGGGCGAACAGGCCGGTGAGGTCGCTCGTGGTGATGTCGGCCGAGCGCCACTGAATCCTGCCCGGCACGTCCGCGCCGGCGCCGGGGCGGCGGGCGGGCAGCCGCCGGGCGACCCCGACGATCGAGGTGACGTCGGGATCCGACTCGAGCGCGGACATCACGCTCGTTCCGACATTGCCGGTCGCGCCCACCACGATGACTCTCATAGAACGCTGCTGCCCCCGCCCTACCGGCCCAAACGCGGGCAGACGCGATCATCTGACCCGGTTGGGACAGGCATTTGACCCGGTTGGGTCAGGTCTTGCCCCGGCCGGTGAACAGGTCGTGGATGCGGTCCACCAGGCCGGCGCCGGGAGCCAGCAGCTTGTTGGCCGGCGGCCGGTCCGGCGCGGCGGGATGCGGCCGGGTAGGGGCGAGCTTCTTCATCATCGTGATCTTCTTGCCCAGGGCGGCCAGTTCCTCCGCGTCGGCGTACCGCACCAGCTCGGGGAACAGGTGCGCCTCCTCGTCCTTGATGTGCTCCCTGATGGTGGCCATCAGGTCGTCGAGCAGACCCTCGAAGGCCGGGTCGGCGACCCCGTCGTCAAGTGCCTTCTCCAGCTGCTTCATCAGGCGCTCGGCCTGGGCGTGCTCGGCGATCTCGCGGTCGGCCAGCCGGTCGCCGTCCGGGATGAACGCGCGGGCGGCCGGGTACAGGTACGCCTCCTCGGCGACCGAGTGCCCGACCAGCTCGATGATCACCTTCTCGGTCAGCTCCCTGCGGCGGTCGTCCTGTCCCGTGCCGCGCAGGCGCTCCAGCTCCGCGAAGGTCTCCTCCACCTCCCGATGGTCCATGGTGAGGACGGTGATCGCGTCACCGCCGTGCTTCATCATGCTTCCTCCTCGCACTGCACCGAACTCTGCCGATGTCGTCGGCGGTTACCCGGTGCGGGCGACGGGAAACCGCCGTGGCCATGGAGAACGCGGGTGGACGGGCGCCCCCCTAGTCGCCGGAGCGGCGCTCCCGTCCCAGCCCCAGCGCCTCGGCCATGTCCGCGATGTTGCGGAAGGAGCCGTCGGGCAGGTCGCGCAGCGCCCGCACCACCGCGTCCGGCACCGCCGGGTTCCCCTCCGCGTGGGCGAGGATCTCGTCGCGGCCGGCCGGGTAGTGGACCTCGACGAGCCATCGGGCGAGGTTGCTGCGCTGGTCGACGTCGTTCTGCGTCATCCCGGGCGCGACCCCGGGCTCGTGGCCGGGCGCGTACCCCTGCGGGCGCAGGTCGTCCTCGGCGTCGCTCACCGGCTCGGGCTCCCGCCATTCCTCGGCGTGCCCGGTGACGCCCCCTCGCGTGAGGCCGGCGGTCTCGTGCTTGATCTCCTCATCGAGGCGCGGACCGTGCTTGTCACTGCCGCGTTCCAGGTTCATTGACGTGTCCTTTCGATGTGGACCGCGGCATGTACCCCGTCGCGCGCGCGCGAACCGCCCTTTCCCGGCCCGGCGCCCGCCGCATGCGCCCTGACCTCGACGGAAGATGCGGGGCGGCCGGGCGACCCGGCGCCGGGAAAAGAATTCGCAAAAAATAAAAGGCCCTTTTGCAGGATATTCGCGGGCTCCGCGACCGCCGAAGTCAGCGTCAGGTGAACGACCTTGTATAGGCACGGCGGACAGGGGTAGCGGGGGTCTGGGCGACCACGCCCGTGTATTGCAACTGGAGGGCCCATGAACGCGATCCACACGCGAACCGCGCGCACGCCGCTGCAGACGGCCTCGCTCGTGGTGGGAGTGGTGTTCCTCGTCGTCGGCGTGCTGGGCTTCATCCCCGGTGTCACCACGAACCTGGACGACCTGCAGTTCGCGGGCCATCACTCGGACGCGATGCTCCTCGGCGTCTTCGAGGTGTCGATCCTGCACAACATCGTGCACCTGCTGTTCGGCGTCGCCGGCATCGTCCTGGCCCGCACGTGGCAGGGCGCGCGCGCCTTCCTCATCGGCGGCGGCGCGATCTACCTGCTGCTGTGGGTGTACGGCATGCTCGTCGGCCACGACACCGCGGCCAACTTCGTCCCGGTCAACGGCGCCGACAACTGGCTGCACCTGCTCCTCGGCCTCGGCATGATCGCGCTGGGCTTCGCGCTCGGCCGCCGGTCGGTCACCGCCGGCCGGTTGTGACGGCCCCGGCGGGCATCGCGGACGGCTTTCGCGGAACGGCCGCCGGCGGACCGGCCGCCACGGGCGGCCATGACAGAACCGACAGCAACTGGGACCATCGGGGTGGAGGAAGCAGACCATGAAAGCCGTCACCTGGCACGGCAAGCGCGACGTACGGGTCGAGGAGGTCCCCGACCCGGCGATCAAGGAACCGACCGACGCGGTCATCAAGGTGACCTCCACCGGCATCTGCGGCTCCGACCTGCACCTGTACGAGATCATGGGCCCGTTCATGACCGAGGGCGACATCCTCGGCCATGAGCCCATGGGCATCGTCCAGGAGGTCGGCGCCGAGGTGACCCACATCGCCCCCGGCGACCGCGTGGTCATCCCCTTCAACATCTCCTGCGGCCACTGCCACATGTGCGGCATGAAGCTGTACGCGCAGTGTGAGACGACGCAGGTGCGCGAGCACGGCACCGGCGCCGCGCTGTTCGGCTACACCAAGCTGTACGGCCAGGTGCCCGGCGGGCAGGCCGAGTACCTCCGGGTGCCGCAGGCGCAGTTCGGCCCGATCAAGGTGCCGCAGGGCCCGCCCGACGAGCGGTTCGTCTATCTGTCGGACGTGCTGCCCACGGCCTGGCAGGCCGTGGCCTGGGCGGACATCCCTGAAGGGGGCAGCGTCACGGTGTTCGGCCTCGGGCCGATCGGGCAGATGTCCGCGCGCGTGGCCCGGCACCTCGGGCACCGGGTGATCGCGGTGGACGGCGTGCCCGAGCGCCTGGCGATGGCCCGCCGCCACGGCGTCGAGGTCATCGACGCGCGCGAGTGCGACGACGTCCCCGAGGCGGTCCGCGAGCTGACCGGCGGGCGGGGCACCGACTCGGTGATCGACGCGGTCGGCATGGAGGCGCACGGCTCGCCACTGGCCAAGCTGGCCCAGAGCGCCACCGGGCTGCTGCCCGACGCGGTGGCCGCCCCGTTCATGCGCAACGCGGGCGTCGACCGGCTGGCCGCGCTGAACCAGGCCATCGAGACCGTGCGGCGCGCCGGGACCATCTCGATCTCCGGCGTCTACGGAGGCATGGCCGACCCGATGCCGATGCTGCGCCTGTTCGACAAGGGCGTGACCCTGCGCATGGGACAGGCCCACGTCAGGCGCTGGATCGACGACGTGCTGCCGCTGGTGAGCGACGACACCGACCCGCTGGGCGTCATGGACCTGGCCACCCACCGCCTGCCGCTGGACCAGGCCCCGCACGGGTACGAGATCTTCCAGAAGAAGCGGGACGGCGCCGTGAAGGTCCTGCTCACCCCCTGACGGCCCCCGAGGCCGTCAGGTGCCCAGCACACCTGACGGCCTGTGGCCGCCCGACGTGAGGGACGGGTGTACCCGTTGAGCCGGCCCGTCCCTCACCTGGGCGCCTTCGCGCCGCTCCTGGCCTCGCCGAGCAGGCCGGCCAGGACGGCGGCGTGGCTGCGCCCGGCGTCCCGGGTGGCGGTCAGCAGCGTCACCGGGCCTTCCCGCGCCAGCTCCGCGATGCGGTCCAGGGCGCGGCGGCGGGCCGGGTCGTCCAGCTCGGTGAGGTAGCGGTCGCGGAAGGCATCGAACTTCGCGGGATCGTGGCCGTACCACGTGCGCAGCTCGCCGGACGGCGCCACGTCCTTGAGCCACTCGTCCACGTGGGCCGCCTCCTTGGCCACGCCGCGCGGCCACAGGCGGTCCACCAGCAGGCGGGCGCCGTCCTCGGGGTCCGGGGCGTCGTAGACGCGGCGCACCTGTACCGGCATCCGCGCCCTCCCATCGCCGGAGCTCGGCCGGATGCCCGGAGGACGTCCGGGCCGACCGCGGGTCACTGGGAGATATGCCCGTTTCTGTGGCCCTCACCCCGGCCGCCGGCGCGCAGCCGCCGCCGCGGTGAGGAGCCCGCGCCGCCGGGAGGCGAGCCGCGCAGCACGACCCGGGGATCGCGGGTGCCCAGGTCGAGGTACATCCGGACCTCGTCGAAGCGCTCCATGCCGACCTCGATGACGTTCGGCAGCCGTCCCCACTCGCGAAAGCCCATCTCCTCGTACAGTTCGATGGCCCCGTGGTTGTTGCCGCGCGCCCCGAGGGTCAGGGTCTCCAGCCCGGCGGCACGCGCGCTGTCGACCAGGCCGGCGAGGACCAGGCGGCCGAGGCCGAGGCCGCGCGCCGCCGGGTGCGCCATGACCTTGCCGATCTCGCCGGAGTGCGCGAACACCTGGGCGGAGGCGCGCTTCCACAGGCCCATCGCCTGGACCACGCCGTCCACCCGGGCCAGGGCCAGGGCCGCCCGGCCGTGCCGGGCGTCGGCGAGGACCTCCTCCACCAGCAGGTCGGTCTCCCGCCTGCCGGGCGGGGTGAGGTAACCGACCGCGCCGCCGGCCGCCACGACCGCATGGATCACGCGGTGCACCTGTTCGAGGAGCGCGTCGTCGGGCACGGACGGCCAGGTCAGGTCGATGCGGGGAGACATGTCTGTGAATTATGCCCATCCACCCCGGACAGCCCCGCGGCAGCCCGGCGAGACCGGCCGGACCGGGGCTTCGCGGGCCTTACCCGGGCGGCCGCCGCGCCCTGTCGCGCCCGGCCTCCGCGGGCTGCCCGCGTGCGGAGAGGTCACGCGGGGCGGGCGTCCAGGACGAGGTCGAGGCGGTCGTCGTAGGCGGCCAGCAGCAGGCGGGCCTCGTCGGCGGCCAGGCCGCGGCGCACCATGACGACGGCGGTCTTGACCTGGTGCCCGGCCTCCTCCAGAGCCCGGCGGGCCACGGCGATGTCGGCGCCGGTGATCTCGGCGACGATGCGCGCCGCCCGCGCGACGAGCTTGGTGTTGCTCGCCGACACCTCGACCATGTAGTTCCCGAAGGTCCGGCCGCACTTGATCATGGAGATGGTCGAGATCATGTTGAGCACGAGCTTCTGCGCCGTGCCGGCCTTCAGGCGCGTCGAGCCGGCCACCACCTCGGGGCCGACGATGACCTCGATCGCGTGGTCGGCCGCCTCCGACAGCGGCGTGCCGACGTTGCACGACAGCCCCGCCGTCAGCGCGCCCAGCCGGCGGGCCTGCGCGACGGCGGCGACGACGAACGGCGCGCGCCCGCTGGCGGACAGGCCCACCACCGCGTCCGCCGGACCGACGCCGTGCTCGCGCATGGCGGCGGCGCCCGCCTCCGCGTCGTCCTCGGCCCCCTCGACCGACCGGGTCAGCGCGGGCGTCCCGCCGGCGATGATCCCGCGCACCGTCCCGGGATCGGTGCCGAACGTCGGCGGGCACTCCGAGGCGTCCAGCACCGCGAGCCGCCCCGAGGTCCCCGCGCCCACGTACAGCAGCCGCCCGCCGCCGCGCATGCGGGCGACGATGCCGTCGATCGCGGCGGAGATCTCCGGCACAGCCCTGGCCACCGCCGCCGGCACCGTGGAGTCGGCCGCGTTCATCAGCCGCGCGATCTCGTCGGTCGGCAGGCGGTCGATCTGGCGGTAGCGCGGATCTATCTGCTCCGTCGTGGCCGGCGGGGCGAATGGTCGCATCGTGGCTCTCCTCATCTTCCGGGGGTCGTGCTGATGCTCGCCGGGGCCGCGGCCCGGGCGCGGCGGGTTCAGTCGAGGTGGCGGTGGTAGAGCCAGAACACCCGCTCCACGCGCGCGCCGACGGCCCTGGCGTAGAAGCGGACCGGGCCCACCCAGCCGATCTGTGTGGTGCGCAGGCCGGCGGCGGCCTGTTCTGCCAGGCAGCGCCGCAGCAGGACGCGGCCGACGCCGAGCCCGCGGGCCGCTTCGTCGGTGCCCATCGGGCCGAACCACCCGGGCCGGGCGCCCCAGGCGGCGAAGCCGAGGATCTCGCCGTCGCGGACGGCGTAGTGGCAGCCGGTCGCCTGCTCGACCTCCCAGGCCCAGGCGTCGTTCCAGTGCCGCCGGACGAACGCGGCCACCTCGCCCCGCTCCCCCGGAGCGGCCGTGCGCACCGCGACCCCGGCCGCCGCGAGCCGCCCGGCCTCCTGGTCCTGTGTGGCGCCGGGCGCGAACGGCGCCAGGTCGGCGGTCATGTTCCAGGCGGTGCGGTGACGCTCATAGCCCAGGCTCTCGGCCAGGCAGACCGCCGGGGTGTAGCGCACGTCGATGCCCGGCCAGGCGTAGCAGGGCGGGTTGCCGGCCAGCCGGACCTCCCGCACGCCGCGCTCGCGCAGCCACTCCTCGGCGGCGCGCAGCAGAGTCCTGCCGAGCCCGCGTCCCCGCGCCGCGGGCCGCACGGCCAGCAGGTCCACGTGCCCGACCCCCTCGGTGGTCGACAACGAGACGAACACGACCCCGTCCAGGCACGGCAGGGTGAGCGCCGTCCACTCGCGGCCCTCGGGCGGCGCGGCCAGCCGGGACACGATCAGCGACGCGTCCTCGGCGTCGAAGACGAGCGCCTCGCGGGCCACCTCCCCGACGATCGCCAGCTCGGTCGGCAGCACAGGACGGACGCCCGCGGGCCCGTGCGCGGGCCCGGCCCCGTGCAGGCCGTTCGCGAGCTCGGCGCCCTCGAAGCCGCCCGCGAGACCCGCGACCGGGGAGCCGGGCACAGAGCCGTTCTCGGAACTGTTCGGGGGGCCGTTCTGGGGGCCGTTCTGGGGGCCGGGGCTCTCGGGGACGCCGCTCACGCCACGGCCTCCACGGGGATGACCTCGCGGCGCTGCGGGTGGAAGCAGGCGTGCTCGTGCGTGCTCTCCACGCAGCCGGCCAGGATCGGCCGTTCCTTCTCACACCGCTCGGTGCGGAACGGGCACCGGGGAGCGAACAGGCACCCCTCGTCGGCGTGGCGCTCGTTCAGCGCCTCGGTCGGCACGACGCGCTCGTGCCCGGGCCGCTCCAGCCCGTGCAGCACGGGGATCGCCGACAGCAGCGCCTGGGTGTAGGGGTGGACGGGCCCGGTGATGACGGTCTCGGTGAGCCCGCGCTCCACCACCTGCCCCCGGTAGAGCACGTACAGCTCCCCCTGGCCGCCGATGTACCGGGCGGTGGCGATGTCGTGGGTGATGAACAGCAGGCTCACCCCGAGCCGCTCGCGCAGGTCCTTGAGCAGGGCGAGGATGCTCAGCCGCATCGACACGTCGATCATGGAGACCGACTCGTCGGCGACCAGCATCTCGGGGTCCACGGTGAGCGCGCGGGCGATGACGACGCGCTGGCGCATGCCGCCCGAGAGCTGGTGGGGGTAGCGGCCGAGCACGTAGCCCGGGTCGATGCCCACCAGCGCGAGCAGTTCCTCCGCGCGGGCGTCGATCCAGGACGAGGGGCGGCCGGTCTGCGAGGCGCGCAGCGCGAGCGGCGCCCGCAGGGTCTGGTGGATCGTGCGGGTCGGGTTGAGCGCGGAGTAGGGGTCCTGGTGGATGAGCTGGATGCGCCGGAAGTACGGCCGGCGGCGGCGCGGGCTGAGCGGCGTCATCGGCGTGCCGTCGATGACGATCTCGCCGGAGTCGTAGGTCTCCAGCCCGGCGACGATGCGGCCGAGAGTGGTCTTGCCGCATCCGGACTCGCCGATGAACGACACCGCGCCGCCCTTGGGGACGGTGAAGTCGATGCCGCGCAGCGCCTTGACCTCGCGAGCGCCGAGGACGTCGCCGCGCTGTTTGTAGGTCCTGGTGATGCCGGTCCCGGTGATCACGCATGCTCCTTGCGGCGTTCGGCGGGCCTGGCCGCCTCGGCGGCGTGACAGGCGACGGTCCTGCCGTTCTCGATGACGGACGGCGGTTCCACGGTCTCGCAGACCTCCATGCGGAGCGGGCAGCGCTCCTGGAAGACGCATCCCCGCTTGGGCACGGTGCCGAGCGTGGGCGGGCGTCCGGGCAGCGCGCGCGACTGGGTGATGTCGCCCGACAGGCGGGGGATCGCCTGGATCAGCCCGCGGGTGTAGGGGTGGCGGGGCGAGCCGAGCACCTCCATGGTCGGGCCGTGCTCCACCACCCGCCCGCCGTACATGACGGCGAGCCGGTCGGTGACCTCGGCGGCCACGCCCATGTCGTGGGTGACCATCAGCGTGGTCAGCCCGCGCTCCTGGTGGATCTCGCGGACGATGCGCAGGATGGTCGCCTGGGTGATCATGTCGAGCGCGGTGGTGGGCTCGTCGAGGATGACCAGCCGGGCGTTGAGCACCAGCGCGAGCATGATGCCCACCCGCTGGCGCATGCCGCCGGACAGCTCGTGCTGGTGGGAGTCCAGCACGCGGGCGCCGTCCAGGCCCATCCGCTCCAGCAGGCTCTTGGCGTCCCGCACGAGGGCGGGAAGGTCGTCCACGTCGTGCGAACGGCCGAGGTCCAGCAGCTGCTTGCCGATCGTCTTGAGCGGGTTCAGGGAGTTCTGGGCGGCCTGGAACACGTACCCGAGGTGCCGGCCGCGCGCCCGGCGCAGCCGGTCGCCCGCCAGGTCCACGACGTCGCCGAGCCCGTCGATCTCCACGCTGCCGCCGGCGATGCGGCCGGGCGGCTGGACGGCGTTGAGCAGCGAGAGCGCCAGCGTGGACTTGCCGGAGCCGGACTCCCCCACGATGCCGGTGATGGTGCCCGGCTCGATCGTGAGGCTGACGCCGCCGATGGCGGGCAGCTCCCCGAGCGGCGTCCGGTAGACCACCGTGAGGTCGCGGACCCGCACCCCGGGCGCCGTCGCCGCGGCGGTGCCCACGACCAGGCCGGGGACGGCGGATGACTCGGGGCGGGGAGACTCCCCGACCCCGTGGGAGATGGTGGTCACCGGTTACTCCTCACGCAAGCGCGGGTTGAAGATCTCGTCCATCGCGTCGACGATGAGCACGATGCCGAGCGTGAGCAGCAGGATCGCCAGCAGCGGCGCCAGCAGGTACGGCAGCGCGGCGGTGCTGGTCAGCGCCCCGCCGCCGAAGACGGCCAGGTTGAGCATCACACCCCAGTTGTTGGAGTCGAAGGGCAGCACGCCGAGGAAGAACAGGCCGACCTGGGCGTAGATGGCGCCGGTGACGGCGATGAGCATGTTCATCGCGATGTAGGGCGCCATGCTGGGCAGCAGCTCGCGCCCGACGATGTGGGCGGTGGACAGCCCGAGCCCCCGGGCCGCCTCGATGAACCCCCGTTCGCGCAGGGACAGCGTCTGCGAGCGCACGGCGCGGGCGATGCCGCCCCAGCCCAGCAGGCCGAGCACCAGGCCCATCTCCAGCGGCCCCTGGAACTTCCAGACCGTCGACAGCACCAGCAGCAGCGGCAGGCCGGGGATGGTGAGCTGCAGGTCGGTGATCCGCATGAGCACGGTGTCCCACCGTCCCCGGTGGAACCCGGCGAGCAGGCCGAGCACCGTGCCCGCCGCGACGGTGATGACCGCCGTGGCCAGGCCGGTGAGGATGACGTACCGGGCGCCGGTGACCACCAGCGCGAGCACGTCGGTGCCCTCGAAGTCGGTGCCGAACGGGTGGGCGAAGCTCGGCGGGGCGTAGAGGGCGTTGTCGTCGCGCGGCAGGTGCGCCGGGTACAGCATCGGCCCGAACGCCGCCATGAGCAGGAACATGGCGACGATCACCACGCCGGCCAGGCGGCTCGGCTTGCGGCGCAGCACGCGCGCGACGCCCCGCCAGAAGTTGCGCCGCAGGGCCGCCCGGGTGTCGCCGAGCGCCGTCTGGGGAACCGTTACGCTCATGCCGCGCCTCCCGTCCGCACCCGCGGGTCGATCACGGTGTACAGCAGGTCGGCCGCGATGTTGGCGACGATGATGGCCACCGTGGTCACCAGGAACGTTCCTCCCATGAGCGCGTAGTCGCGGGCGCCGATGCTGTTGACCAGCAGCAGCCCGAGCCCCGGATAGTTGAAGATCCGCTCGATGAAGATGGCGCCGCCGAACAGCATGCCGAGCGACAGCGCGAGGATCGTGAACAACGGCAGAATCGCGTTGCGGGCGATGTAGCGGAACAGCACACCCCGGGTGAGGCCTCGCAGTTCGGCGGCGAGGATGAAGTCGTCGCCGAGCACGGTCGCCACGCTGGACTTCATCGCCAGCACCCAGCCGCCGTAGCTGGCCAGGGCGTAGGTCAGCACCGGCAGCGTGGCGTGCTGGACCAGCGAGGCCAGGTAGCCGGCGTTGAGCCCGGGGACGAACTCGACGTCGACCGGGCCGCCCGCCGGCAGGATCGGCCACAGCGTCGTGAAGATCGCCAGCATGAGCAGGCCGATGACGTACTGCGGCACGCCGTGCAGCAGCGAGCCCGAGATCGACAGCAGGTCGCCGAGCTTGCCCGACCGCTTGATGCCCGCGTACACCCCGAGCGTGACGCCGAGCAGGAAGCTCAGCAGCGTGCCGCCGAGCACCGGCAGGATGGTCCACTTGGCGGCCGAGGTGAGCAGGGTCGTCACCTCGGTGCCGGGCGTGCTGATCGACTGGCCGAGGTCCAGGTGCAGCAGCGCCTTCATGTATCCGGTGTACTGCTCCCAGAGGCTGCCCGTGGGCAGGAACCCGTACAGGGCGGCGGTGGCCCGCTCGGCCTGGTCGGGCGACATGCCCTTCTCGATCAGCGTCTCGTACTGGCCGAGCACCGGGTTGCCGGGGATGTTGCGGATGATCACGAAGCTGATGGTGGTGACCACCCAGATCATGACGAGGCCGCGGACGACGTGCCCGGTGAGCCGTCGTGTCACTGCGTTCACCCGGGGAGTCCGCCGGGTCGTGAGAGTCGTCATAGGCTACTTCTTCTTGATCATCCCGAGTTGCATCCACACTCCCGCGGGCAGGCGCAGCGCCTCGCTCCCGGCCGGCGGCCAGCCGGTGTAGCGGTCGGTGTTGATGAACTGGGTGTTGACGTAGTCGTAGATCTGGATCACCGGCAGCTGCTGGTTGGTCAGCGTGGCCAGCGTGGCGACGATGCGCTTCTGTTCGTCCGGGGCGGCCAAATTGAGCCGGTTGGTGAGCTCGCCGGGGTTCACCCCGCCGATCGTCTCGGGGCCCCCCATCCAGTTTCCGTCCTTGCCCGGCGGAGAGTGCGTCAGCCGCCCGGCGAGCAGCGACCAGCCGTTGGCCGAGCCGTACAGGCGCTGGTAGATGTTGTACGGCGAGGGCCCGAGCGCCATCAGCCAGAAGCCGATGTCGAACTTGCCCGAGGCCAGCTCGTCGAGGTAGAGGATGTAGTCCGCCGAAGTGGTGACGCTCGCCTCGATGCCGTGGTCGTTGAGCTGACTGGTGATCGACTTCGCCGCGGCGACCCAGTCGGAGAACGACGCGGGCACGTGAACCTCCACCTTCCACGGGCTGCCGTCCGGCATCGCCCACACGCCGCCCTTCTTGACCATGCCGGCGGCCTTGAGCTCGGCGTCCGCCTTGGCCGGGTCAACCTTGTAGGGGTCCAGCGCGGCGAGCCGGTCGCCGAGCCACGCCTTGGCCGAGTCGCCGTGGATGCCGGTGGTGGTGAGCGACGGCGTCCCCGCCTCCGGTGAGGCGATCTTGGTGACCTGGGCGCGGTCGACGAGGTAGGCGAGCGCGCGGCGCACGTGCACGTTGTCGTAGGGCTTGCGCGCCTGGTTGAACGCCATCGACGCCGCCACCGGAGAGTAACCCTTGCGGATCGCATTGCCCGGGGTCTGCTTGATCTTGCGCATGACCGCGGCGGGCACGGCGGTGAACGGCGCGCTGTCCAGCGTGCCGGTGACCAGGTAGTTCCAGATCTGCTCGTTGCCGGTGTAGTTGAGCACCTTGACCTTGTCGGGCGCGATGCGGGCCGCGTCGTAGAAGTACGGGTTCTTCTTCAGCAGCGCCGCGCCGGGGTTGACCCTTTCCAGGACGAACGGCCCGGCGGAGACGTCCTCGGGCGGGGCGAAGGTGATGACTTTCTGCGACAGCCCGGTGATCGCGGCCTTGGCCTTGTCGGCGGCCGGGCCGGTACCCCTGGCGGCCTGGAGGGTCGTCCAGAAGTCGGCGGGGAGCAGCTTGCCGTAGACGTGCGCGGGGACGACCACCGTGGAAAGGACGTTGCGCAGGAACACGTTGCTGCGGTTGGCCCCCTGGGTGACCTTGACGGTCTTGGCGTCGACGATCGTGATGTCGGCCGCCGCGCCCGCCGCGCCGGCGTTGACGGTGTAGGCGCTGCCGCCCTGGGTGTAGGCCAGGCCGATCGAGGTGCGGATGTCCTCGCTGGTGACGGGCTTACCGTCCGACCAGCGGGCCTGCGGCTGCAGGTGAACCACGACCTCGCCCTGGTCGGGCGTGGCGGTCCAGCTGCGGGCGATGCCCGGATAGAACTGGTTGGGATCGGTCAGGCTGTTCTTCGGCCAGGCCAGCGACATGGCGTCGTACCCGACGAACGTGCTTCCCTGCGGGTTGAAGGGATTGATCGGCGCGGTGGCGTCGATCTGCTTGGCACCGTCGATCGTGGTGTAGACACCGCCCGCCCCGGCCGTGCCGGCCGTCTCCGTAGTGCCGCAGGCGGTGACGGCGGCGAGGGCCGCGACGGCGGCGATCGCTGCGAGTCGCTTCATGTAGTGGTCTCCAGGGGCCCGATTGCCAGGACCATACGGGCTCGAGGGCAGGGTGGTCGATTTTTTTCCTCCATGCAGGTTAGCATGAAGTTTCTTTTTAACCCCCCTTCTACCTGCGGATACTTCCGCAGGGGCACCCCATGACATGCGAGAGGGCCCCGGCGTCACGCCGGGGCCCTCCCTACGTCCCTGTGTCCCTCTGTACGTCCCCTGTGACACTCTCTACGTCGCCGCGCGCTCCATGGCGTCCCTGTGCCTGTGCCGCTTCCCGCCGGGGTCGCTTCCTGCCGGGGTCGCTTCCTGCCGGGGTCAGCGCACGCGGCCCACGCCGCCGACCGCCCCTGCCTCCCCCGGAAGCGCGAGCACCGGCTCCTGCTCCGGCCGCCACTCGCGCAGCGGCACCACTCCGGGCTCGGCCAGCTCCAGGCCGTCGAAGAAGGCCCGCACCTGCTCGGGCGACCTGGAGGTGACGCCGGGCGCGGCGGTGCGGCTGAACACCCGCTGCCCCTCGCGGGCCTTGTCCTCGTCGACCTCGCCCACCGAACCGTGCGAGATGACCAGATGACCGCCCGGCACGAGCGCCGACCGCAGCACCGTGACGATCTTCATGGCCTCGTCGTCGTCCGGGATGAAGTGCAGGACGCCGAGCATCAGGATCGCCACCGGCCGGGAGAAGTCGAGATGCTCGACGATCTCCAGGCGGTCGAGGAGCGCCTTGGTGTCGCGCATGTCGGCGCCGACGGCGATCACGCGGTCGTTCTCGGCGAGCAGCGCCCGGGCGTGGGCCATCACGATGGGGTCGTTGTCGACGTACACCACCCGCGACTCGGGCGCGAGCTCCTGCGCGACCTGGTGCACGTTGCGCTGCGTCGGCAGGCCCGCGCCGATGTCGAGGAACTGGCGCACACCCTGGCGGGTGAGATGCGTCACCGTGCGGACCAGGAACTCGCGGTTCTCCCTGGCGACGTCGCGCACGTTGGGCAGAAGCTCGATGATCTTCTCGGCGGCCGCGCGGTCGGAGGCGAAGTTGTCCTTGCCGCCCAGGTAGTAGTCGTAGATCCGCGCGACGCTGGGGATCGACGGATCGACCCCCGTTGGCGCCTTGATATCGCTCACACCGCTCCTTGCCGCTCACTCGTCCTGCTCAGGATGGTAGGCGATCTCGGGCCCGCCGTCCCCAGGCGGAACGGCGGCCGCCGACGACCAGGACAGGCGCCCCTCAGCGATCAGGACACCGACCGGCGGTGACGAGGTCAGACGCCCGGGACGCCGACTGCCGGCGACCAGGACGGGCGAGCGGGACGCCGACCGGTGGCCACCGGGGGTGACAAGGTCAGGCGACCGGGACGCCGACTGCCGGCGACCAGGACGGGCAACCGGGACGCCGATCGGCGGCGACCGGTGGTGACGAGGTCAAGCGGCCGGACGCCGATCGTGGCGGCGGGGGCGGGGCGGGTGCGCCGGCGGTCAGCCTCCCAGCAGCTTGCGGACGCGGTCGACCCCCACGGCGAGCAGCAGCGTGGGCAGGCGCGGGCCGGTGTCCCGGCCGACCAGCAGGGTGTAGAGCAGGGCGAAGAACTCGCGCTGGGCGACCTTCAGCTCGGGGGTCGGCTTGGCGTCCGGCGCCAGCCCTGCCTGAACCTTCGGCACGCCGTACACCAGCGTGGTGAGCCCGTCGAGCGACCACTGCTCGGAAAGGCCGTCGAGCATCAGCCGCAGCGACTCGCGGTCGCGCTCGCTCAGCGAGGCCAGCAGTGCGGTGTCCGGCTCGTCGCGGACGCGGGTGCGCTGCTCGGCCGGGACCTGCGTGGTGACCCACCGCGCCGCGCGGTCGAGCCGCGGCCGGGCCTCCTCCAGCGAGGTGATCGGGTGGCCGGGGTCGAGATCGCGCAGGATGCGCAGCGTCTGCTCGTCGTGCCCGGTGGTGATGTCGACGATCGAGGCCAGCGTGCGGTAGGGCAGCGGGCGCGGGGTCTCGGGCAGCGCGCCGGAGGCGGTGCCGACCGCCCGGGTGTAGGCGGCGACGTCGGCGGGCAGCGCCGTGCCGTCGTCGATCTTGCGCTCGAGGGCGTCCCACTCGTCGTAGAGCCGCTGGATCTCCTGGTCGAAGGCGACCTTGAACGACTGGTTCGGCTTGCGCCGCGCGTACAGCCAGCGCAGCAGCGGCGCCTCCATGATCTCCAGGGCGTCCGACGGGGTGGGCACGGCGCCCTTGGAGCTGCTCATCTTGGCCATGCCGCTGATGCCGACGAAGGCGTACATCGGCCCGATCGGGCGCTCGGCGCCGAAGACCTCCTTGACGATGGGGGCGCCCACCGTCCAGGACGAGCCGGGCGACTGGTGGTCGACGCCCGACGGCTCGAAGATCACCCCTTCGAAGGCCCAGCGCATCGGCCAGTCGACCTTCCAGACCAGCTTGCCCTGGTTGTGCTCCGACAGCAGCACCGTCTCGGTGTGGCCGCACGCGCAGGTGTAGGTCAGCTCGGTGGTGGCGTCGTCGTAGGCGGTGACCGTGGTGGTGTCGCGTTCGCAGACCGAGCAGTAGGGCTTGTAGGGGAAGTAGCCGCCCGCGGCCGAGCCGTCGTCCTCGGAGGCGGCGCCCGAGCCCTCGGCCGCGGCCTCCGCCGCCGCGGCGTCGGCCTCGTCCAGGGAGCCCTGCTGCTTGAGGGCCTTGGCGGTCTTGCCCTTGGTGCGGTGGCGGTCGAGGATCGCGTCGATGCGGGCGCGCTCGCGCATCGCCAGCAGGATCTGCTCGCGGTAGACGCCCGAGGTGTACTGCGCGGTCTGGCTGATGCCGCGGTACTCCACGCCGAGCTCGGCCAGCGCGGCGATCATCTGCGCCTTGAAGTGCTCGGCCCAGTTGGGGTGCTCGCTGCCGGGCGGCGCGGGCACCGAGGTCAGCGGCTTGCCGATGTGCTCCGACCAGGAGGAGTCGATGCCCGCGGGCACCTTGCGGAAGCGGTCGTAGTCGTCCCAGGAGATGATGTGGACGGCCTCGTGGCCGCGCCGGCGAATCTCGTCGGCGACCAGGTGGGGCGTCATGACCTCGCGCAGGTTGCCCAGGTGGATGGGGCCCGAAGGGCTGAGGCCCGACGCGCAGACGATCGCTTTGCCGGGCGCGCGACGCTCAGCCTCGGCGATGACCTCGTCCGCGAACCGTGAGACCCAGTCGGCCTCAGCGCTCATAGCCACGATCGGTACTTCCTTCCGTGAAAGCCTGACGCCTCCATTGTCCCGGACGCACGCGGCACCCCGTGCCAGTCACTCCGGGTCTGTGGAAAACCCGGTCCCAGTCCGTCCAAGTCTGTGGAGAACCCCGATTCTGTCGGTGCCCGCTGGCAAGATCATGTTCCTGGAACGGCACTGGAGAGGACCCCCCGATGAGCGGTGCGACGGCGGCCGACTATGCCTGGTTCGACGAGGAGTACGAGGGGTGGCCCTTCTGCCTGACCCTGGTGAAGGACGTCGACCCCGAGGAGGCGTTACGCCGCATCGGCGTCACCCCTCTCCCTGGGATGGATCTCGAAGAGATGTCCGACTTCCCGATCGCCGCCTGCCCCGCCATCGGCGGCACCGCCCTGCTGGAGTACAACGGCTTCGCCGGAACGCTGGCCGAGGTGGTCCGCCGCCTCTCCCCCGGCACGGTCATGGCCGCGGTGTTCCTCAACGTCAACGCCGACCAGCAGTTCGTCTTCGCCGCCGACGGCCGTCTGGTCACCGGCTTCGAGCCCGACGGCTCCGACGAGCGCTGGGGCGACGACCCCGACCGCCTGCTCCCCCAGATGCTCGACCTGGGCATGCCCACCAAGGATGAGGAGGCCGACGCCGCGCTCGACGATGACGACTACGACCCCATCCTCACCGTGATGGCCCTGGCCGAACGCGCCACCGGGGTGCGGGTCACCCGCGAGCACCTGCGCCACCCCGCGTTCGCCGGCTCGGCCGCGCACCTCTACTGAGCCCGCCCGAACCTCGGCCGCCCCTACCGAGCCCTGCCGTACGGCAGGCCGACCGGGTCGGCGCGGTCCAGGACGTAGAGGCCGGACTGCCTGCCGTAGAAAACCGCCCATACTGAGCCATACCGTATGGAGCCCATCCGTACAGCCTGCCGTACGGAACCGCCCGTATTGGGCCCTGCCGTACTGAGCCCCCCGCCTATGGCGTGTCCGCGATCTGGACCAGGGCGATGTCTGCGAACGCGGCCTCCAGGCACGCGCCGAGCGGATGGCCGGACACCGCGAGCAGATCGGTGACCAGCAGCGTGGCGTGCCGCGCGACGACCTCCCCGTCCAGCGGGAACGCCTCCGCCTGCGGCTGGTGGACGCCCAGGGCGCCGGCCACCAGCATCACCAGGACATCGGCGTCCACGGCGGGGAACCACCCCGCCGCCTCCCGCGCGCAGCGCCCGACCAGCGCCCGCACGTCGTCGGCGGTGAGCCCGCCCGGGTGCAGGTCTTCCAGCAGCGTCCGCGTCACGGTGCCGAGCACCAGGGCGACGTGCTCGGAGTCCAGCGCGGCCTGCGCCGCGGCGGCGCGCTCGAAGGCCGGCAGGTCGCGGGCGCGGGCGGCCTCCACCGCCCCCTCGGCCGCCTCGGCGACGGCACGCGCGGGCTTGGGCAGGTGACGCCAGGACACGCTCGTCGGCTCCTTCGTCGGGGCCCGGCGTCCGGCCACGGCCCCCTGTGTCGGGGCCTGCCGGCCGCACGGGCGGGCAATCAGCGGGCCAGGCAATTATGCGCGCCCAACGCGGGCGCCGCATGAGGCGGGCGGCGGACGCGAGTGGCGCACCAGCCGTGCACCGCATGGGCGGGCGGCGGACGCGGGTGGCGCATGAGGCGGGCGGCGGGCGTGCCGGTTGCTAGTCTTCGTGGTGACGGGAAGGCGGCCGTGCGCGGGGGACGCCGAGACGGGGAGGGTCCAGCATGACGTCGCGATCGGCCGAGCCGTCCTCGCATCTCGACCGGCCCCCGTCCCGGGGCACGCGCGTCCGGGGCACCCGGCAGGCCGAGGCGCTGATGGCCGTGCTCGGCACGCTGTCGGGGTTCCACAGCGCCCAGGAGATCCACGCCGAGCTGCGCCGCCGCGGAGAACGCGTCGGCCTGACCACGGTCTACCGCCACCTGCAGGTGCTCAGCCAGGACGAGGCGGTCGACGCCATCCGCGACGAGAGCGGCGAGACGCTGTACCGCCGCTGCGCCACCGGCGGGCACCACCACCACGTCACCTGCCGTGCGTGCGGGCGCAGCGTCGAGGTGGAGGGCAGGGACGTCGAGCGGTGGGCCGAGCGCGTCGCGGCCGAGGCCGGGTTCGTCGACGTCGACCACACCGTCGAGATCTTCGGCGTGTGCCCGCCCTGCGCCTCCGCGAACAGCTGACGGCCTACAGGACGACCCGCACCCGGTAGCGGTCCAGCCAGGCGTTGAACTGGAGCAGGCCCTCCAGCGCGGCGCGCACGTCGTGGCGGCTGACCGTCTCCTGCGGCTGGTCGATCATCTCCCGCACCTTGGGGACGTCGATCATGGACGCGGCCGGGAACTCGGCGCTGTCGAGCAGCCGGGCGGTCTCGTCCCTGAGCGCCTTCTCGTAGGCGGGGTCCTGCGTGGAGGGGTAGGGGCTCTTCCTGCGGGCCAGCACCGACTCGGGGAGCACGTCGGCGGCGGCGGCGCGCAGCAGGCTCTTCTCCCGCCCGTCGAAGGTCTTCATCGACCAGGGCGCGTTGAACACGTACTCCACCAGCCGGTGGTCGCAGAACGGCACCCGCACCTCCAGTCCCACGGCCATGCTCATGCGGTCCTTGCGGTCGAGGAGCATCTGCACGAACCGGGTGAGGTGCAGATAGCTCACCTCGCGCATGCGGGCCTCCATGCCGGTCTCGCCCGGCAGGCGCGGCACCTCGTCCAGGGCCTGCCGGTAGCGCTCGTCGCGGTACCCGGGGACGTCCAGCAGGCGCAGCAGGTCGGGGGCCAGCACCTGGTCCAGGGCGACCAGGCGGGTGCCGGAGGCCAGCCAGGGGAAGGTGCCGGCGTTGACGGCGGCGGGGTCGTGGAACCACCGGTACCCGCCGAAGACCTCGTCGGCCGACTCCCCCGACAGCGCGACCGTCGAGTGTGCCCGCACGGCCCGGAACAGCAGGTACAGCGAGGTGTCCATGTCGCCGATCCCGGTCGGCAGGTCGCGCGCCCGCAGCACCGCGGCGCGGACCGCGGGGTCCATCAGGTCGGCCGAGTCCAGCACGATGTCGTTGTGCTCGACGCCCAGGTGCTCCAGGTGCCGGACGAGATCACGGACGAAGGGGGCGTCGGGGGTGTCGCGCATCGCGTCGGGACTGAAGTGCTCGGTGTAGCCGGTGAAGTCCACGGCGAACGACCGCAGCTTGCCCTCACCGTGCCGTCGCAGGGCCTCCCCGGCCAGGGCGGTGACCGCGCTGGAGTCCAGGCCGCCGGACAGCAGGGTGCACAGCGGCACGTCCGAGATCAGCTGGCGCTGGATGATGTCGTCCAGCAGGTCGCGGACGGTGCGGATGGTGGTGGGCAGGTCGTCGGGGTGCTCGTGGGACTCGAGCTGCCAGTACCGGCGCTTGGTGATCCCCTCCCTGCCGACCCTGACGATGCCGCCGGGGCGCACCTCGTGCATGCCCCGGAAGATGCCGCACTCGGGGGTCTTGACGAACACCAGCAGCTCACGAAGGCCGTCGGCGTCCACCGCGCGGTCCGACAGCACGGGGTTGGCGAGGATCGCCTTGGGTTCGGAGCCGAACAGCACGCCCGTCGGCGTCGGGTAGTAGTAGAGCGGCTTGATGCCGAGGCGGTCGCGCACGAGGACGAGCTCTTCGCGGCGGGCGTCCCAGATGCCGAAGGCGTACATGCCGTTCAGGCGTTCGGCGAGGTCCTCGCCCCATTCGAGGTAGGCGCGCAGCACCACCTCGGTGTCGCTGCGCGTGCGGAACCGGTGGCCCCGGGCGGCGAGCTCGGCGCGCAGCTCCTGGAAGTTGTAGACCTCCCCGCTGTAGGTGAGCGCGGCGAGCACCTCGCCGTCCTCGTCCGCGACCATGGGCTGGCGGCCTCCCGCGAGGTCGATGATCGCCAGCCGCCGGTGCCCCAGGGCCCCGTGCTCGGAGATCCACATCCCTTCGTCGTCGGGCCCGCGGCAGGCCATCGTCTCGGTCATGTCACTGAGCGTGTCGCGTGACTCCCGAAGGTCACCCTCGAAGTCCACCCATCCGCAGATTCCACACATCTCGACGCCCCCACGTCTCACCGGAAGCAGAATCGGGTAACACCGCCCGCCTGCCCCCAGCAGAGAACGGCATTTCTCCCAGGTCAACGGCCGCTGGCCGGCACATATGCCCTCGTAAGGTGGGTGTGCCCCGCCCCCCTACCGCTGACGCGCTCCGTGGCGCGCGGACACGCTCCTCCGACGCACACCCCATGGCGTCCGCGGCCACAGGAGCGATGTCGCCTCTCGTGCGATCCCGCCGACCCGATGGCCGATGATCAGGCGCCGAGGGCGGCGATGATCGCCGGGTGGCGGGGGTCGTCCACGCGGACCACGACATCGGCGGTCTCGCGCGGCGCGACCTCCTCCTCGTACCGGGCGTAGGCGGGCAGGGTCCACCGCCACTCCTCGGCGGTGCGGCGGGCGAGCGCGCCGGGCGACAGCCACAGGTGCACGGTGAACTCGAACGGCAGCCAGCGGCCGAGCAGCAGGGCGCCGTCCATGAGCACCACCGCGCCCGGCGGCAGGGTCACGTACGGGGCGCGCGTGGCGCGGTCGGTGGCGGCGTCCCACAGGTTGGGCAACACCTTCCCCGGCCCGCCCGGGTCCAGGGGGGCGAGCACCTCGCGCGACAGCGCCCCGTAGTCCAGCCAGCCGTCGTAGAAGGCGTCGGGGTCGGTGCGGCCGTACTCGTAGCGGAGCGAGGCCGGGCGCAGGAAGCCGCCGGCCGGGACCCGCAGAACCTCGCGTCCGCGCAGGCGCAGCGGGCCGGCCAGCGCGTCGGCCAGCTCACCCGGCCGCGCCGCCGGGGCGCCGTCCAGGGCCACGCGCACCCAGGAGGACCTGGGGGCGCCGGCGATGCGGTCGGCGAGCTCCTCCACCAGAGCCGAGGGTGAGATGGGGCGTACGTCCATCCCCTCATCCTCGCCGACGCCGGGCCGCGACCTGACCCCGCGACGGCCGGGCCGGTCCGCGGACGGCGCGCGGAAGTAGGCGAAAGTTTCATCGTGTTTCATCGGGCCGCCCGCCGCCCGCCCACGCGGTCATGGCCGCCACCTGCGACAGGACAGGTGATCATCAGGTAGGGGTCCGGCCGATACTTTCGGGCGTTTCCCAGCTCGGCGCCCGCGACCTACAGTTCTTGACGCGTAAGCGCTTTCGCATGCTGGTCGGCAGTCGACGGCTGTTCGCCCCACGGCGACGACCGGTTACTTCACCAGGTCCTTGGTGACTCCTTGACGTGCATAGCGTCCGTGCCGTGCTCGAGCGTGCCGGACGCGCTGCCGCGATGGACGTCCCGGCTGCGCCGAGGACCTACGTCGTAACCCCTCGAAAGGTGTTTCATGAGAAAGCGACGTAAGATCTCGATCGCCGGCGCCGCCGCCGCGATCGCGACCCTCATGTTGGTCGCGTTGCTGCCCGGGTCGGCATCGGCCCACGGCGCGATGATGATCCCCGGCAGCCGAACCTACCTCTGCTGGAAGGACAGCGTCGGCACCACCGGCGCCGTCACCCCGCACAACCCCGCCTGCGCCGCCGCGATCGCCCAGAGCGGCACCAACTCGATCTACAACTGGTTCGCCGTGCTGCGCTCGGACGGCGGCGGCCGCACCTCCGGCTTCATCCCGGACGGCAAGCTGTGCAGCGGCGGCGCCGTCGTGTACAACTTCAGCGGCTTCGACCTGGCCCGCAACGACTGGCCGGTGACCCACCTGACCTCCGGGGCGAACATCCAGTTCCGGTACAACAAGTGGGCCGCGCACCCCGGGTCGTTCCGCACCTACATCACCAAGGACAGCTGGAGCCCCACCCGCGCGCTCGCCTGGAGCGACCTGGAGAGCACCCCGTTCTACACCGCCCAGGACCCGCCGAGCGTCGGCAGCCCGGGTAACGCCGACTCCTACTACTACTGGAATGCGACGCTCCCGTCCGGCAAGAGCGGCCGGCACATCATCTACTCGGTGTGGCAGCGGTCCGACAGCCAGGAGACCTTCTACAACTGCTCCGACGTCGTCTTCGACGGCGGCAACGGCCAGGTGACCGGCGTCGGCGAGGGTGGCGGCGGCGACCCGACCCCGACCCCGACCCCCACCCCGACCGGCAACCAGACGCCGACGCCGACCCCCACGCCGAAGCCCACCCCGACGCCGACGCCGACGCCGAGCAGCGGCCCCGGCGGCTGCGCCGCGAGCTTCCACACCACCAGCACCTGGAACGGCGGCTACCAGGCCGAGGTGACCGTGCGCAACTCCGGCTCCAGCGCGATCAACAGCTGGACGGTCAACTGGGCGCTGCAGAGCGGCACGACCATCAACAGCCTGTGGAGCGGCACCTACACCGTGAGCGGGTCGAACATCACGGTGAAGAACGCCAACTACAACGGCAGCCTCGGAGCCAACGCCTCCACGACCTTCGGATACGTGGCGCAAGGCTCGCCGGGCAGCCCGACGCTGACCTGCACCAGCACCTGACCGGACACCTCGGCGGCGATCGAGGGTAACGGCGACTGCCCTGGGCGGCGGCGCGCACCGGCCGGAAGGCCGGCGGCGCGGCGCCGCCCATTCGCCGTACAGGCTCCCCTGTCCGGGCGGCGAGGCGTACGCGGGTCACCGGGCGCCGGGCCGCCGCGGCGCCCGGGATGAACACCGGGTGAAGGGACGGAGGATCGGCTGCGCGCGCGGGCCCCGCTCGTGTTCGCTTCGACCATGAGCCCCACCCCGGACCGCGTCCGCACCTGGCCGCAGGCGGACGTCGTCGGAGCCGCCGTCGGCACCCCCGTGACCGTCTACCGCACGGTCGAGCTGGACGCGCGGGGAGAGCTGGCGCACGAGGGCAACCGCGTGCCGGACATCGCCGCGCTCGACGCGCGCCGGCTGGTGGTGGGCTGGCGTGCCGGGGCGCGCGACGACCGCGACCCCGCGCCGACCGACCAGGGGTCGATCATGTGCGCCACCTCCGCCGACGCAGGAGCCACCTGGACGACCCGCACGCTGGCCGCGGCGACCGCGACGCACCGCTACCACTACGTGATCTTCCTGAACGACGGCGGCACGCTGTACGCCTTCCTCGGCCGGATCACCGTCTCCGCCGACCGCGACGGCGCGGGCGAGGTGGACGGCTTCCCGGTGGCGATGGTGGCCAGGCGCAGCACCGACGCCGGGCGCACCTGGACCGACTTTCCGGTCACCGTGAACGTCCCGGCCAACAGCAGGGGCGTGGTCGTCGCGGGCAAGCCGCTGAAGCACGAAGGGGTCTGGCTGCTCCCCTACTGGCAGGCCTCCGGCGGCACCACCAAGGCGGGGGTGCTCCGCTCGTCCGACCTGTCCACCTGGACGCCCGGAGCCCTGGCCGCCAACCCGTCCGGCGTGTCGATCGAGGAACCGCAGCTCGCCGTCTCGCAGGCCGACCCCGGCACGCTGGTGCTGGTGGCCCGCACCCTCGACCTCACCGGGGGCGCCTCCGCCGCCGCCCGCGACGCCTACTACCGCACCCACGCCGCCCACGCCGCGACGGCGGCCAGCACCGACGGCGGCCTGACCTGGTCGGCCATGCGACTGGACCCGGCGCTGCCGAACTACTACGTCAAGGGCCTGTTCGCCAAGGACTCCGGCGGGCGGTATCTGACGATCTACAACACCCTCGCCGGGCCGTTCACCGGCTCGGGCGCGAGCAAGCCCGACCAGTACCGCGAGGTCCTGTGCTACAAGGTCAAGCGGCCGGGCGCGCCGTGGGGCCCGGGCCGGCTGTTCGCCGACGGCGCGCGGCTGACCGAGGGCGCGGCCCGCGGCTGGGACGTGTACGCGAGCGCCGACGAGTACGCGCCCGGCCGGTTCTTCGTGGTCTGGGAGCACAACCAGATCGCCATCAAGGTCGCCGAACTGGACCTCTCCCGGTCGTTCACCGGGGTCGGCGGCGGGTGGGGCGATCTGTCGGCGTGGACGGTGACGGCCGGCGACGGCACGGTGGAGGTCGACGCCTCGGGCCGGCTGCGCCTCACCGACGCCACCCCGGGGAGCCCGCCCGGCTTCTCCGGGGTCACCCAGCGCAACGGCCCGTCCGGCGGGTTCGTCGTCACCCTCGGGGCCAGGGTGGCCGCCCACTCCCGGCTGGATCCGGGCACCGGGGCGGGCGCCGGCCTGGCGCTGAAGGTCGCCACCGGCACCATGCGGCTCATGCTGGCGCTCCAGCCGGACGGCGTGTACTCCTTCGTCCAGGGCAGGGGCGGGTGGACCCGGGTGCACCCCGCGCCCGGCGACACGGCGACCGCCCATGTGTGGCGGGTGGCCGTCGGCACGCACGGCGCCGCGACGCTCATGCTCGACGGCGCCGAGACCGGGGCCTCGTGGGTCGTCGCCGCCTCCGGCGAGGCGCCGCAGGTGGCGCTGTGGTGTTCGGGAACGGTCGCCGCCCCCGCCGAGGCCGTGGTGGACCTGCTGGAGGTGGTCGACGACGTCGCCGGCAGCACCTGGGACGCCTTCGGCGACTGGACGCTCGACGGGGCGGGCGGCACTGCCCTGCTGTCCGGAGGGGCCCTGCTGCTCCGCAGCGCCTCCCGCCGGGCCTCCAGCGCCTCGCTCGGCCTGGACGTCACCCGCGGCTGCGACTTCACCCTGGAGTTCCGCGGGCGGGTGGAGGACGACAGCGCCCTGAACCCGGCCACCGGCGACGGCGTCAGCCTGGGCGCCAAGGTGGCCAACGGGCAGCGCCGGCTGATGCTGGCCGTCCAGAAGAGCGGGGTGTGGACGATGCGCAAGGGGTCGGCGGTGTGGGAGAAGGTCTACTCCTCGGCCACTGCGGCGGCCCTCTCCACGTGGCGGGTGACGGTGGACAGCGCGGGGGTGGCGCGGCTGTGGCGCGACGGCGCCGACACCGGGGCGACCTGGGTCGTGCAGGACAGCCGGGATAGCCCGCAGGTGGCGCACTGGGTGACCGGCACGGCGGGCGGCAACGCCGCGGCGGCCCGCGTCGAGTGGACCCGCGTCACCGCCACTCCTCCCGCCTGAGCGCGCGCCTCGGCCGCGCCGTACGGGGAACACCGCTCCGGCCTGAGCGTCCCGGCCGCGCCGTCCGGGGGAAGACCCCTCCGGCCTGAGCGTCCCAGCCACGCCGTTCGGGAAACATCGCGGTCAGCGACCGGCGGTCCCGGCGGTGGCCGGGACGCGGGTGCTCTTCGCGGTGCGCCGCAGACGCAGGGCGGAGATGAGGAAGAAGACGCCGCCGACGGTCGCGTACCCGGCGAGGTTGGTCAGCGATGCGGCCGGCGTGCCGGCCTGGAGGACGAACGCCGTCCCGGCGACCGCGGAGAGCCCCCCACTGAAGATCATCGCCCATTGGCCGCCGAGCCGGCGGCGGCTGACGGCCACGATGAGCTGCACGATTCCGGCGGTGATCGCCCAGGCGCCCCAGACGCGCAGCGCCGCGGGCACGCCCGAGGCGGCCGTGGCGGCCAGGCCGACGGCGGCGAGCAGGCTGAGGGCCAGGTTGACGTACAGGGCCGCGGCGGGGCGCGCGGTCCGCGAGGAGCGCAGGTCGACGACGGCCGCGGCGACGTCGAACAGCGGGTAGATCACGAGCAGTGCCACGCGCACCGGGCCGGGGGTGCCCCCGGCCAGGAACAGCAGGACCGCCCAGATGACGGCGAACGCGAAGCGCACCAGGTACAGGTTCCGCAACGCCACGGCGGTGCGACCGGCGTTCAGATCAGCGACGGTGGTCATTGTCTGCCTCTTCTCGGCGGGGATGTAGGTAGAATGACTAGTAACTCTACCGAGGCTGACAGTAGCCCCGCGAGGAAGTCGGGCGCAAGGGGTGAACAGGAGGGACGCGTATGATCTCGAGCATGAGCAGCCCCATGCGTGAGCGCGTCCTTGAGGCGGCGACCGAGCTGTTCTACGCGCAGGGGCTGCGTGCGGTGAGCGTCGACAAGGTCATCGACCTCGCCGGCACGACGAAGGTGACGTTCTACCGCCACTTCAAGAGCAAGGACGACCTCGTCCTCGCCTACCTCGAACGCCGCGCCGCGCTCGAGCGGGACGGCATCGGCGCGGCGATCAAGCAGGGCGACGGCGATGTCGACGCCACCCTGCGGGTGATCTCCGAGGCGGTCGGGGTCATCGCCTGCGCACCCGGCTTCCGCGGCTGCCCCTTCATCAACGCCGCGGCCGAGTACCCCGACCCCGGCAGCCGGGTCCGCAAGGCCGTCGAGGCGCATCGCCAGTGGAACAAGACGACCTTCGAGCAGCTCATCGCCCCGCTCGGCATCAGCAATTCCGGCGAGGTCGCCGACGACCTGATGCTGATCCGCGACGGCGCCATGGTCGCCGGATACCTCGACCGGCCGGCGACCGTCGCCGCCTCGTTCCTGCGCGGCAGCCGGGCCGTCATCGGCGCCGGCCACCTGACCCCGAGATGAGGCCGCCGCCTTCGACCGTGCCGGTGGCTTGACGAAGCCGCCGCGCCCCGGCGACCGTCCGGTCGCCGGGGCGCGGCGTGCCACGTGCCCGTATCGGCACGCGACGGGGTGGCGGAGTCCGGCGATGCCGGCCGGGTGGTACCGGCCGGCGCCGGATCAGTAGCGGCGGTAGGCGCGCGGGTCGGCGTCCAGGGGACGCGACAGCCGCACGGTGATGAACTCGTCGTTGTCCGGCCTGCCCGGGGTGCGGCCCGCGGAGAAGGGGAAGTTGTTGTCGTTCAGCAGGGCGATCGTCGAGTCGTCAAGGATCACGACGTCCTCGATCGTCTGGAACGGGAACCTGAACGTCGGGCCGAAGCCGCCCAGGCCCTTGGGGTCGGCCAGGTCCAGCAGGTCGGCCACCTGCGTCTTGTCCACGGCGCCGTCCTTGTCGCGGTCGCGCGTGTCGGCCAGGTAGACGCGCTTGAGCTTGGCCGCGTCGCCCTGCTCGTTGTCGCGCTCGATGATCAGGAACCGGTCGCGGTCCACCGAGACCATGTCGCCGATGGAGTTGCCCGGCGCCTCGAGCTTGTAGGTCCAGCGGCGGCCGGTGTAGGCGCGGTCGCGCAGGTCGAACTCGTTGATGCGCAGGGTGCCCGCGGGGTCGCCGGCGACGGTGCCCTCCAGCATCGGGTACAGGTGGCGGCCGTCGAGCCCGCTCGCCATGCCCTCGAAGCCCTTGCTGCTGCCCAGGTTCGGCGTGCCGCCGTTGAGGTAGGGGTTCTCGGGCGCCTGGACGCCGGGCAGTGCGACCGGCTTGTCCAGCAGCGCGCCGGTGGCCGAGAAGTGCAGCAGCCACGGGCCGAACTCGTCGCCGATCCAGTAGGTGCCGTCGGGCCGGCGGACGATCGACTCGACGTCGAAGTCGGCGCCGGTGAGCCTGCGGTCGGCGCGGGTCAGCGGGAAGGGCACGCGCTTGAACGGGTCGCTCAGGTCCACCCCGCCCACGGCCGTGACCACGCCGGAGCGCAGGTCGGGCTTGACGCGCTGGATGCGCAGCAGGAAGTCGCCGCTGTTGGCCTTGTTGCCGTAGCCGTTGTCGGACAGCACGTCATAGCTGCCGTCGCGGCGGCGGGCGACGCCGCTGAAGCCCTGCACGGGCTGGCCCGGGAACGGCGGGGTGACGCCGTTGATCGGATCCGTGCCGAGCTGGGCGCCCGACGGCTCGCTGCCCGGCACGTAGGTCTGCGCGGGAAGGGAGGCCCATCCGGTGAGCGTCGCCCGGCCGTACCCGCCGTCGTGGGACTGGTGGCCGCCGTGGCCGTCGTGCCCGTCGGCGAGGGCGGGGGCGGAAAGGCTCAGCGCCACCGCGACGGCGCCCAACCCGATCATGGTTTTTCTCATGGCCGTCACGTTAGGGATGCCCGATTAATCGGGGCACAACACCGGATGACCCGCGGGTGCCCAGGTTGTGAGCGGGGCGGCGCCGGGGCGCGAACCCCGGCGGTGGAGGCGCCGCGCGTCATAGATCTCCCATCTCCATGGCGTGACCAGCATCTTTGCCAAACTCCCCATGTACTGGACAGCACACCTCGACTACTATCGGTAATCGACTGCATGCTACAGGTAGTGGGGCGATGCGTTGACGGAGCGACGATCGGCGGTGCGGGCGGCCGTTCACCTCTTCCTTGCCACGGCCGCCGTCATCCTGCTCGTCACCGGCGTCGGCTCCCACGAGAGCCCGCCCGCCCTGCCCGCGATCACCGCGACCCCGGTCGTTGCCCCGGCCGCGGAGACGCGGGCCGAGGCCGCTCCCATGCCGGGCCCCGAGGACGCCGACCACGACGGGTGTCCCAGACCGTGGGAGAACCCCTGCGCCGCCGGCTGGGTCAAGCCTCCCCTCCCGCCGTCCCGTCACGGCGGGCATCCGTCGCAGCGGCCGAAGGCCGTCACCGAGACGGCGTTTCGGGCGGGCGCTCCCGCAGCGGGAGCCTCCGCCCTGCGATGGACGCGGCCCTCGGGGCCGCGGCTGCCCGTCTTCCGTTGCTGATCACCGGTCGCCGGTACCGGGCCGCGCACCGCGCGCCCGGCCGACGCTCCATGCCCTCATCAGCACGAAGGAGTCACACCCATGCAATCGTTGATCGACCATGCCCGCACGTTCCACCAGAAGGTCAGCGGCGGCCGAGAACAGGCGGCCGGCCCGGGCGACGGGGTCTCGCCGCAGGCCATGTTCGTCACCTGCTCCGACGCGCAGGTCATCCCGTCCCTGATCACCGGCGCCCGCCCGGGCGAGCTGTTCGAGCTGCGCACGGCGGGCAACGTCATCCCGCCCTACCGTCTGGGCCGGCTCACGGCCGAGGCCGCCACCATCGAGTACGCCGTGAACATCCTCGGCGTCCAGGACGTCATCGTGTGCGGGCACACCCGCTGCGGCGCCGTCCAGGGCCGGGTGCGTTCCTGGACGCTGCGGTCGGCGCCGACCACGCGGTGGTGGCTGCTGCAGACCCACCGCTGGCGGGACGCCCCCGTGCTCGCCGACGAGGACGCCGCGCGGGCCCACCTGATCGCCCAGCTCGACAAGCTGCGCCGCTACCCCCGGGTGGCCCGGCGGGTGGCCGCCGGGCGCCTGCGCCTGCACGGCTGGTTCTACGAGGTCCAGACCGGCGTGGTGTCGAACTACCGGCCCGACACCGGCGCCTTCACCCCCCTTTGAGCCCCCGCGCCACCAGGTGCCCCGTGACCGGTTCCGGCCGGGCACGTCCATGACGGGCCGGTGGGCGGGAGTCCGTCCGATCGCGGCCTCCGCCGCCCACCGGCCAGGTCCCGGGTGTCGACAGCGACCGGTCCAGCCTCCTACACTTCAATGTATGAAGGATCGTTCAAGTGTCGCCGTGATCGACCCCCACGGCTGCTCGGTGCCGATGGTCGACGCCGAACGGGTCTCCGCGGTGCGCCGGTCCCTGCCCTCCGAGGACACCATCGAGGACCTGGCCCAGGTGTTCGGCCTGCTCGCCGACCCGGGGCGGCTTCGCATGGTGGCGGCGCTGCTGGAGGGGGGCGAGATGTGCGTGTGCGACCTGGCCGCCGCCACCGGCCAGAGCATGTCCGGGGCCTCGCACGCCCTGCGGTTGCTGCGGATGCGGCGGGTGGTCAAGGTGCGCAGGTCGGGGCGCATGGCCTACTACCAGCTCGCCGACTCCCACGTGCGCATGCTGTTCGACCTGGCGATCGCCCACGCCGGGCACACCGAAGGAGGGCTGGGCGATGGGTGAGCGCGCCGGGCACGGCCATGGTCACGGTCACGGCCACGGCGCGGTCGCCGCCGAGGCCGACCGCCGCTACCTCACCGGGGCGCTCGCGCTGATCGTCGGGTTCATGGCCGTCGAGGTGGTCATCGGCTTCCTCGCCCGCTCGCTGGCCCTGGTGTCGGACGCCGGGCACATGCTGACCGACGCCATCGCCATCGTGTTCGCCCTGGTGGCCATGCGCATCGCCCAGCGTCCCCCGCAGGGCGGGTTCACCTACGGGCTCAAGCGCGCCGAGATCATCTCAGCCCAGATCAACGGCATCACGCTGCTGCTGCTGAGCGCCTACTTCATCTACGAGGGCGTCGGCCGGCTCATCGCGCCGCCGGTCGTGCACGGGGCTTTCGTCGTCGCCACCGGCGTGGCCGGCATCGCCGTCAACCTCGCCGCGACGTGGTTGCTCAGCAAGGCGAACCGGACGAGCCTGAACGTCGAGGGTGCCTTCCAGCACATCCTCAGCGACCTCTACGCGTTCGTCGCCACCACGATCGCCGGACTGGTGATCTGGCTGACCGGCTGGAACCGCGCAGACGCGCTCGCCGCGCTCGTGGTTGCCGGCCTGATGCTCAAGGCCGGCTGGGGGCTGGTCCGCGACTCCGGCAGGGTCTTCATGGAGGCGGCCCCCGCCGGGATGAACCCGGCGGAGATCGGCAGGAAGACCGCCGCGCTGGAGCACGTCGTGGAGGTGCACGACCTGCACATCTGGGAGGTCACCTCCGGGTACGCGGCGCTGTCGGCGCACATCCTGGTGGCCCCGGGCGCCGACTGTCACGCCGTGCGGGTGGCCGCCGAGCGCCTGGTCCGCGACGAGTACGACATCGGCCACACCACTCTGCAGGTCGACCACGCGACGCCCGAGCTGCTGACCATCGGCCAGGCCGAGGCGCACTGCGCCGACCCGCACGGCCCCGCCCACCGCAACGACCCCTCCGGCTCCTGACCTGGACGCCCTCGACCGGCCGGTCGGCCGCCCGCCCTCCGCCGGTCAGCCGCCCGGTCCGCCCTCCGCTCGGCCGCCCGCCGTCCCGCGGTCAGCCGCCGTTCCGGGGCTCTCCGTCGAGCAGGCGGTCAGGCCACGGGTGGTCGCCGTACACCAAGCCGATGGTGCGGGCCAGCCAGCGCCGCTCGTCGCCGCCCAGCTTCGGCAGGACCTCCTCGAAGTCCTGCTCGTCCTTGGCGCGGGGGCGTTTGGCCTTGTAGAACAGCTGGATCTCCGGGCGCAGGTAGGGGACGCCCCGCGGCGACACCAGCCCCAGCCGCTCCACGGGGCGGCGCACCCGGGAGTCGCGCCGCGACACCCACTCGGGGCCGTCGGACTCGTCCAGCATGACCTGGATGCGCCACGGCGCGTCGGCCCCGGGACGGCACCAGATGTCGTGCACCGTCGAGGGAAGGATCTCCTCCCGCTTCCAGGGGCGCAGCACTCCCGGGGGGTCGGCGCACCACCACTCCCAGGTGGGCAGGATCCGCTGGGCGGCGAGCTGGTCGTCGCGGAGCAGCAGGACGTCGATGTCCCCGTGCTCGCGGAAGCCGTATCCCACGGCGAGTTCTATGGCGTAGCCTCCGGCGATCCACCAGCGGCCGTCCGCGGCGGAGAAGAGGTTCACGACTTCAGACAACGGCGCGGGGTCCCATGTGCCCCACGGCGTCTCCCGGCGCATCATGCCCGTCATCTTCGCGTGCGCGGAGCGTCACCGTGGGAGTCTTCGCGAACTCAGGGGCCCCTATCGGCAGGCAGGCTCGAAGCGGCCGCCGTGCTCGGTCTGGGACAGCGCCCAAGCGGCGTTGATCAGTCCGATGTGACTGAACGCCTGAGGAAAGTTGCCGAGGAACTCCCCGGTGCGCGGGCAGACCTCCTCGGCCATCAGCCCGACATCGTTGATGTAGGTCCCCGCCCGCTCGAAGACGGCCCGCGCTTCCTCGTGCCGTCCGGCCAGCGCCTGGGCCTGCGCCAGCCAGAACGTGCACAGCAGGAACGCCCCCTCGTCCCCCGGCAGCCCGTCGTCCATCAGATAGCGGTAGACCAGCCCGTGCTCGTCGACCAGCCGCTCGGCGATGGCGTCGATGGTGGCGAGCATCCGCGGATGGTCCGCCGGCACCAGCCCGATGATCGGCAGCATCAGCACCGAGGCGTCCAGGTCGGCGGAGCCGAACGCCTGGGTGTAGGCGCCGGCCTTCCGGCTCCACCCCTCGCGCAGGATGGTGTCCCTGATCTCCTCGGCCGCCGCCCGCCACTCGCCGACGCGGTGCCGGGCCCCGAGGCGCCCGGCCAGCCTGATGGCGCGGTCGACCGCGACCCAGCACATCGCCTTGGAATGCAGGTAGTGCCGGCGCTCGCCCCGGATCTCCCAGATGCCGTGGTCGGGCTCGCGCCACTGCGCGATCGCCGCGTCGGCCAGCGCGGTCAGGAACGCGCGCACCGGCCGGTCGAAGTCCCCGAGCTGACTGGAAACGCAATGGACGGCGTCCAGCAGTTCCCCGTAGACGTCGACCTGCTGCTGCCGCCACGCGTCGTTGCCCACCCGGACCGGCCGGCTGCCGCGCCATCCGCTCAGATGCGGGAGCTCCCGCTCGGACAGGTCGTGCTCGCAGCCGACGCCGAAGACGATCTGCAACGCCCGCGCCGGCTCGTAGGTCGCGGCGGCGGTCGTCATGCAGGCGAGGAACTGGTCGGCCTCGTCCGGGCAGGCCGCGACCCACAGCGCGTTCATCGTGAAGCTCGCGTCCCGCACCCACGAGTAGCGGTAGTCCCAGTTGCGCTCCCCGCCGGGCGCCTCCGGCAGCGAGGTGGTGGGCGCCGCCACCACCGCGCCGGTGGGCTGGTAGGACAGCGCGTACAGCACCCTGCCGGAGTGCGCGACCAGTTCGCGGTACGGCCCCTCGTAGGCCTGGTGGGCCCGCGACCACTCCCGCCAGCGGGCAACGGTGGTCTCCATGCCCGCGGCGATGCGCTGGTCGTCCCACAGGTCGGGCGGCGGCTCCGACGCCATGCTCCAGTGCAGGGCGAAGCGCAGCGTCGTGCCCTCCTCCAGCGTCGCCGCGCCGGCAGCCTCCTCGGCCATGACCGAGTGCGAGATCGGCGTGGACAGCGCGACCTGGTCGGGCCCGCCCCGGGCGCGCACGCCGCCGGGCACGGCCGTCAGCAGCGGCATGACCAGCCCGTACTCCGGCCTCGGCACGCAGCGGACCTCCAGCTCGACCGACCCGCGCGCGCACGTGGCGCACCGTGCCAGCACGTGCGGGGCGTCGGCGCCGAGCCGGTGGACGTCGGGGTCCTCGCCGACCAGGAGCGCGTCGGTGAGCACCAGGACGCCGGTGGCGGTCTCGAACGTCGTCTCCAGCACCATGGTCTGCGGCAGGTAACGGCGCGTCACCGCGTACGGGCCGGCCGGGCGGATCGACCACGACCCCGCCCGGTCGTCGAGCATCGCCGCGAACAGCGACGGGCTGTCGAACCGGGGCAGGCACAGCCAGTCCACCGATCCGCCCGTGCCGACCAGCGCGGCCGAGTGCCGGTCCGACAGCAGCGCGTATCCGGCGATGGGTGTCCTCGTCATGGTCGCCTCACACCGCCCCTCCCCGGTGGCCTCGCTTCTGGCCCTCCCCGGTGGCCTCGCTTCTAGGCCCATACCCGCATCGGGGCGAGGCGAGCGATCAGCCGTCCTCCGCGCCGGCCTCGATGTCGCCCTCCACCTTCAGGTAGATCTCCTGCAGGGCGTTCAGCACCGCGGGGTCGGGGCGGGCCCACATGCCGCGGCTCGCGGCCTCCAGCAGGCGTTCGGCCATGCCGTGCAGCGCCCACGGGTTGGACTCGGCGAGGAAACGGCGGTTCTCCGGGTCCAGCACGTACGTCGCGGCCAGCGTGTCGTACATCCAGTCGGCCACCACGCCGGTCGTCGCGTCGTAGCCGAACAGGTAGTCCACGGTCGCGGCCAGCTCGAACGCGCCCTTGTAGCCGTGGCGCCGCATGGCCTCCACCCAGCGCGGGTTCACCACCCGGGCGCGGAAGACGCGCGCCGTCTCCTCCGCCAGGCTGCGGGTGCGCACCGCGTCAGGCCGCGTGCTGTCGCCGATGTAGGCCGCGGGGGCGCGGCCGGTCAGGGCCCGCACGGTGGCGACCATGCCGCCGTGGTACTGGAAGTAGTCGTCGGAGTCGGCGATGTCGTGCTCGCGGGTGTCGACGTTCTTGGCGGCCACGGCGATGCGCCGGTAGGCGGCCTCCATGTCGGCCCGGGCGGGCGTGCCGTCCAGGTCCCTGCCGTAGGCGAAGCCGCCCCACACCGCGTACACCTCCGCGAGGTCGGCGTCGTCGCGCCAGTCGCGGCTGTCGATCAGCGGCAGCAGCCCCGCCCCGTAGGCGCCCGGCCGCGAGCCGAACACGCGCATGGTGGCCCGCCGCTCGTCCCCGTGCGCGGCGAGGTCGGCCTGGGCGTGCGCCCGGACGTAGTTCACCTCCTCGGGCTCCTCCAGCGCGGCGACCAGTCGCACCGCGTCGTCCAGCATGACCACGACGTGCGGGAAGGCGTCGCGGAAGAAGCCGCTGATGCGGACGGTGACGTCCACGCGGGGCCGTCCCAGCTCGTCGGGAGCGATCGGCGCGAGCCCGGTGACCCGGCGGGACGCCTCGTCCCACACCGGGCGGACGCCCAGCAGGGCGAGCACCTCGGCCACGTCGTCCCCGGCCGTCCGCATGGCGCTGGTGCCCCAGATCGACAGGCCCACCGAGCGGGGCCAGTCGCCGGTGTCGGCCCGGTAGCGGGCGAGCAGCGAGGCGGCCATCGCCTGGCCGGTCTCCCAGGCCAGGCGGCTCGGCACCGCCTTGGGGTCCACCGAGTAGAAGTTCCGGCCGGTCGGCAGCACGTTGACCAGCCCGCGCAGCGGCGAGCCGCTCGGCCCGGCCGGGACGTACCCGCCGTCCAGGGCGTGCAGGACGGCGCCGATCTCGTCCCCCGTCCTGTCCAGCCGCGGCACGATCTCCGTGGCCGCGAACCCCAGGATCGACGCCACCATCGGCGGCACCGCCACCTGCCTGGCCTCCGCTCCTCCGGCCGCCGGTCGTCCGGCCTCCGGCCCTCTGACCGCGGCCTTCCCGGCCTCCGCCTCCTCGGCCTCCGGCTTCCCGGTCTCCGCCTCCTCGGCCTCCGCCCCCTCGGCCATCGCCGCCTCGGCCTCGGGCTTCCCCGCCTCCGGTCGTCCGGCGTCCTCCGGCAGCGCCGGCGGTTCGGCTCGGGAGTCCTGGGGGACGTCGGCCGCCCCGTCCGCTGTGCCGACGGTCGTCGCGGGCGCCGGGCGGGCGGCGAAGACGGCGGCGCAGACCTCCGGGACGGCGGCCGGGTCCCAGTCGCGGGCCTCCATGCCTTCGACGAGCGCGGCGGCGATCTCCTCGGCCTCGTCGGTGTCCGTGCGCCCGGCGGTGCCGTCCTCGGCCAGGCCAAGCGCCTCGCGCAGGCCCGGCAGCGCCTGGTCGCCCGCCCACATCTGCCGGGCGCGCAGCATCGCCAGCACCAGGTCCACCCGGGCCCGTCCCCTGGGTGCCTGGCCCAGCACGTGCAGGCCGTCGCGGATCTGCACGTCCTTGACCTCGCACAGCCAGCCGTCCACGTGCAGCAGGAAGTCGTCGAACTCGGCGTCGTGCGGCCGGTCGGCGACGCCGAGGTCGTGGTCCAGCCGGGCGGCCTGGATGAGCGTCCAGATCTGCGCGCGGATCGCGGGCAGCTTGGCCGGGTCCATGGCGGCGATCGAGGCGTGCTCGTCCAGCAACTGCTCCAGCCGGGCCATGTCGCCGTAGGTGTCGGCCCGCGCCATCGGCGGCACCAGGTGGTCCACCAGGGTGGCGTGGGCGCGGCGCTTGGCCTGGGTGCCCTCCCCGGGGTCGTTCACCAGGAACGGGTAGATCAGCGGCAGGTCGCCGAGCGCGGCGTCCGGGCCGCAGGAGGCCGACATCCCGGCCGACTTGCCGGGCAGCCACTCCAGGTTGCCGTGCTTGCCGACGTGCACGACGGCGTGCGCGCCGAAACCCTCCTCGTCCCGCAGCCAGCGGTAGGCGGCCAGGTAGTGGTGGCTCGGCGGCAGGTCCGGGTCGTGGTAGATCGCGATCGGGTTCTCGCCGAACCCGCGCGGCGGCTGGACCATCACCACGACGTTGCCCGCGCGCAGCGCCGCCAGCACGATCTCCCCGCCTGGGTCGCGGGAGCGGTCGACGAACAGCTCGCCGGGCGGCGGGCCCCAGTGCCGCTCGACGCGGGCGCGCAGGTCCCCCGGGAGGGTCGCGTACCAGGCACGGTAGCGGGCGGCGGAGATCCGCACCGGGTTGCCGGCGAGCTGCTCCTCGGTGAGCCAGTCCTGGTCCTGGCCGCCGGCGGCGATCAGCGCGTGGATCAGCGCGTCACCGTCCAGGTCGGCCACGCCGGGAAGCCCGTCCTCGCCGTCGGGGCCGATGTCGTACCCGTCCGCGCGCAGAGCGGCCAGGAGACGGACGACGCTGGCCGGGGTGTCCAGGCCGACCGCGTTGCCGACCCGGGCGTGCTTGGTCGGGTAGGCCGACAGCATCACGACGATCCGCCGCTCCTCGCGGGGTACGTGCCGCAGGACGGCGTGCCGCACGGCGATCCCGGCGACGCGGGCGGCGCGCTCGGGGTCGGCGACGTAGACCGTCAGCCCGTCCTGGTCGACCTCCTTGAAGGAGAACGGGACGGTGATGATCCGGCCGTCGAACTCGGGGATGGCCACCTGGGAGGCCGCGTCCAGCGGGGAAAGGCCCTCGTCGCTCTCCTCCCACGCCCGCCGGCCGCTCGTCAGGCACAGGCCCTGCAGGATCGGCACGTCGAGCCCGGCCAGCGCGCCCACGTCCCACGCCTCGTCGTCCCCGCCGGCCGAGGCGGTCGCCGGGCGCGTCCCTCCGGCGGCGAGCACGGTGACGACCAGCGCGTCCACCTCGCCGAGCACTTGGAGCAGTTCCGGCTCCGCCGTGCGCAGCGAGGCGCAGTAGACGGGCAGCGGGCGGCCTCCGGCGTCCTCGATGGCGTCGCACAGCGCGTGCACGAACCCGGTGTTCCCCGCGACGTGGTGGGCGCGGTAGTACAACACCCCCACCACCGGCCGCGCGCCGGTCCGTCCGTCCGCGATCGTGACCGGGGCGCTCTGGTCCCCGTTCGTGGCCGGGATACCGGCCGCCTCCCGCCTCCCCTCGACGGGAGGATCGGCGGTCACCTCCCCGCCCGTGCCTGCGTCCTGCCCCGCCGGAGGTTCGGGCTCCGGGCGTTCCAGGACGCCCCAGGCGGGGGTGGCCTCGGGCGGGGCGAAGCCGTGGCCGGTGAGCAGCACGGTGTCGCACAGGAAGCGGTGCAGCTCGGCCAGGTTCGCCGGACCGCCGTGCGCCAGGTAGGCGTGCGCCTCGGCGCACACTCCTCCGGGGACGGTGGACAGCTCCATCAGCTCGGCGTCGGGGGCCTGCTCGCCGCCGAGCACCACCACCGGGCGGGGGCCGGCGAGCAGGGCGTCCAGGCCCTCCTGCCAGACCCGCCGCCCGCCGAGCAGGCGGACGACGACCAGTTCCACGCCGTCCAGCAGCTCGGGGAGGCCGGCGGCGGTGAGCCGGGCGGGGTTGCCGAGCCGGTACGGCAGGCCGCACGCGCGGGCGCTGAGCAGGTCGGTGTCGGAGGTCGACAGCAGGAGCAGGGGGAGATGGCGCACGGCACATCCTCACTCGGGGTCCGCGCCCCGGGTCGTGGGTCCACACGGCGGCCTGGAGTCTCCTGGCTTCCGGATCGACGCATCACCCCGGCCTTCCCGCCCGTTGCCGGGCCGTGGCCTTGGTGGGGTTGACTCCCCGGTGACAGTGGCGGGACCGCGCCGGACTCACACCGGCTTCCTCCAGTACCGTCGCCCTCCATCAGATCATGTCGTCCGACTTATTGCGAGATGTCGTTATTGCGATCAGCCGGGGTTACCATCCTCACCGTGGCCGCCGCCGACTTCTCCACCCCCGCGAGCGCGAACGAAACAACCCGCCCGCCTGGCCAAGTCCCTCCCGGCGGCGCCGGTTCCCCGGCCCGCCCGACCGACAGCGCCGTCCCCCCTGCCCGCCCGGACGGCGGCGCCGCTTCCCCGTCCCGGTCGATCGGCGGCGCCGGCTCCCCGGCCCGGTCGCGGCCGGACGCATGCCCCGGGGCCCTGCAGACCCACACGGCGGCGGACGGCGCGGTCGCCCGCCTCCGGACGCCGGGCGGCCTGCTCACCCCCGACCGGCTGCGCGTCATCGCGGACGCCGCCACCACGTGGGGATCGGGCGTGATCGAACTGACCTCCCGTGCGAACGTGCAGGTGCGCGGGCTCGGCGAGGCGGACGGCCAGGCGTTCGCGGACCGGATGGCCGCCGCCGGGCTGCTGCCCTCGGCCACCCACGAGCGGGTGCGCAACATCGTCGCCGGCCCGCTGTCCGGCCTCGACGGGCGCGGCCTCGCCGACGTCATCCCCCTCGTCCGCGCGCTGGACGACGCCGTGCTCGCCCGGCCCGCCCTCGCGGAGCTGCCGGGCCGTTTCCTTTTCGCCCTCGACGACGGCCGCCACGACCTGCTCCCCCTCCACGCCGACCTCACCCTCCTTCCCACCCGGCCCTCCCCCGTCGCCGGCTACACAGGGGCCGGGAACGAACCCGGTCCGGGCGGGTCCATAGAGGCCCGGGACCCGGGGCACGGGGCGGGCATCGCCGGATGCGTGCTGCTACTCGCCGGGCAGGACACCGGGCTGCGGTTCCCCCTTGCCGACGCGGTGCCCGTGATGGTGGCCGCCGCCGAGGCGTTCCTGGCCGAGCGGACCGCCCAGGGCACCGGCGCATGGCGCGTCGCCGAACTCACCGACGGCCCCGCCGCGATCACCGCCCGGCTCACCACCGGCACTCCCCAGGTCTTCTCCGCCATCCGCACCGGCCCGGACGCCGCGACGACGGATACGGCCGGGCGTACGGACACCGGGAAATCTCCCGGGATCGTCGCCATGGCGGACGGGCGGGTGGCGCTGGTCGTCCTGGCCGCGCTGGGCCGGCTCACCGCCGCCCAGGCGCACGCGGTGGCCGAGGCGGCCGACGCGGGAAGCGCGGAGGTCCGGCTGACCCCGTGGCGCACCCTCGTGATCCCCGGCATCGCGCCTGCCGAGGCCGCGGCGTGGACATCCCGCCTGGCGGCCGCCGGGCTGGTGACCGACGCGGCATCCCCATGGGCCGGAGTCACGGCCTGCACGGGCCTGCCGGGCTGCGCCAAATCGCTCGCCGACGTCCGGTCCGACGCGACCCAGGCCACCTCGCACCCGCACCCCGCCACCGGACCGGCCCTGACCGGACACCGGCCGCTCCCCGTGCACTGGGCGGGATGCGAGCGCCACTGCGGACGCCCCGCCGGCCCGGCCGTACTGGTGACCGCCACCCCCGACGGCTACCACGTCGAGTCCCCAGGCACGGCCGAACACCACACCACCCTCCCGGCCACGGCCACCGCGGTCGCCGGAGCACGCACCGGCGACCATCGATAGCACGTGACAGAGGTGACGCCTAGGTGCGGCCGACGATGGTGCCGGCTCTGTCGATGACGATGACGTCGACCTCCACCGGGGCGCCGCGCAGGACGTCCAGGGCGGTGGCGCGGGCGCGGGCGGCGATCAGGTCGCCGAGGGGCACCCCCGCCTCCCGGCAGAGGGTGAGGGCCTGGAGGGCGGTGTTGGCGTCCCGCACCCGGGCCGCCAGCGCCTCGTCGCCGCCCGCGCCGAGCACCATCGCCGCCAGCGCCTCGGTGCTGACCTGCGAGCGGCCCGAGTGCAGGTCGAGATGCCCGTCGGCGAGCTTGGACAGTTTGCCGACGCCCCCGGCCACGGTGAGCCGGGGGACGGGGTGGCGGCGCAGGTACTTCAGGACGGCGCCCGCGAAGTCGCCCATGTCGAGCAGCGCGTCCTCCGGCAGCCCGTACAGCTCGGCGGCGACCCGCTCGGAGGTGCTGCCGGTGCACGCCGCCACGTGGCGGTGCCCTGCGGCGCGGGCGACGTCCACGCCGCGCCGGATGCTGTCGATCCACGCCGAGCACGAGTAGGGCACCACGACGCCCGTGGTGCCGAGGATGGACAGGCCACCGAGGATGCCGAGCCGGGGGTTCCAGGTGCGGCGCGCAAGCTCCTCGCCGCCGTCCACGGAGATCTCGACGACCACGTCGCCAGCGACTCCGTGCGCGGCGGCGACGCGCGCCACGTGGGCGCGCATCATCTCGCGGGGCACCGGGTTGATGGCGGGCTCGCCCACCTCCAGCGGAAGGCCCGGCTTGGTCACGGTGCCGACGCCCGGCCCCGCGCGGAAGGTGACCCCGGTTCCGGGGGCGCCTCGCCGCACGGCGGCGCGGATCAGCGCGCCGTGCGTGACGTCCGGGTCGTCCCCCGCGTCCTTGACCACCCCGGCCCTGGCCTCCCGATACGGCCGGGCATCCAGCCCCCCCGCGGTCCGTCGAGGCTCCGCCGTCCCCTGTCGCCCCGCCGTCTCTCCAAGGCCGGCGGTCCCACGTCGCCCCGTCGCCTCCCCAGGGGCGGCGGGCCCATGTTGCCCCGTCGCCTCCTCAAGGCCGGCGGTCCCACGTCGCTCCGCCGTCTCCCCAGGGGCGGCGGTCCCGCCCCGTCTGGCCGCCTCGCCGTGCTGCGGGGGATGTCCGTCCTGCGGGGGTGTCACGTGAGCGGGGATGAGTTCCTCGGTGGCCAGCGCGAACGACGGGCGCTGCCCTCGGGGCAGGACGATCTCCACCGGGTCGGGGAACGTCCCGGTGAGCAGTGCGGTGTAGGCGGCGGTGACCGCCGCCGTCGCGCACGCGCCGGTCGTCCACCCGTACCGCAGCCCAGTGCTCATGGGTCAAGAATGCACATCCCGCGAACGGGCCCGCCGCGCAGGGCCAGCCGGGCCGGCTTCTCCCGGTTCGCCAGGGCACATGCCGGATCCCGCCCGGTGAGCGGACCGGGCGGGATCGGCACAGGGCTGGGTCAGATGCAGAAGCCCCAGGTCGGCTTGCAGCAGCCCCAGGTGAACGCGCCCTCGGTGGCGGGTTCCCGGCCGCCGACGATCCGCTCGTCCAGCGTGATCTCGCCGGCCGGGTGATCGAGACCGGCGACGCGGGCCTGCGGGTTCTTCCACTGACGGATCAGCTCGTTGTCGGACATTTCATGACTCCTTCGATGACGAGGCCGAGATGCGGTGACGCCTACACCGGGCAGGAGAGAGTGCGGGTGGCGCAGCAGCCGATGCTGATGAAGAACTCGGTCTGCGGAGGCATCCCGCCGACCACCTCCTCCTGCAGGGCGATCTCACCGGCCGGGTGGTCGAGGCCTGCGACGCGGTCCTGCGGGTTCTTCCACTGACGGATCAGCTCGTTGTCGGACATGAGGGAACTCCTTGTCGATGAATCGGTGGGGATGAACGGGGTGTGGGCCTGCTAGCAGAGGTCCACGGTGCAGCATTTGTGGGAGATCACCGGCGGCCAGGTCTCCTGCGGCATGCCGCCGACGACGTGCGCGAGGCCCTCGTCGACGTCGATCTCACCGGCCGGGTGCGCGATCCCCCTGGTGCGGACCCGGGGGTCCTTCCACTGACGGATCAGTTCGTCGTCGGACGACATCGCGCGACTCCTTCGGTACTCGGATCAGCCGCAGTAGACGCCGGTGGGGCAGCAGCCCCAGGAGGCGATCGCCTCCGTCGCGGGCGGCATGCCGCCGACCAGCTCGTCCAGGCTGATCTCACCCGCGGGGTGGACCAGGTCGCCGGTACGGGCCTGCGGGTTCTTCCACTGACGGATCAGCTCGTTGCCGGACATCTCATGACTCCTTCGGCTACGTCGTGGCGATCAGAAGCCGCCGGCGCAGAATGCGTCGGTGGGGCAGCAGCCGAGGGAGAAGGCGTACTCGGTCCTCGGCGGCCGGCCGCCGACCACGCGGGTGTCGTCCAGGGCGATCTCCCCGGCGGGGTGGACGAGGCCGGCGACGCGGGCCTGCGGGTTCTTCCACTGACGGATCAGCTCGTTGTCGGACATGGTGTGACTCCTTCGTTCAGATTTCGGTGGAGGGGGACCGCGCCGGACGGTGCCGGCGGGACGGGCCCGCGGTGCCGCGGGCCCAGGGGCGGCTCAGATTCCGCCGCACCACAGACCGGTGGGGCAGCAGCCCAGGGAGGCGATCCACTCGGTCACCGGCGGCCGGCCGCCGACCACCTGCTCCTCGGTGAGGGCGATCTCCCCGGCCGGGTGGTCGAGGCCGGCGGTGCGGGCCTGCGGGTTCTTCCACTGACGGATCAGCTCGTTGTCGGACATGACGTACTCTCCAGTTCGTTGGTGTGTGTACGGGCGCGCCGGGGCCATCCGACGCGCTTCACGCGTTCAGGGCCTCGACCCGCGGACGGGGCTCGGCGTCCAGTGCGAACAGCTCCCGGTAGGTCCCCTCTCGTGCGATGAGCTCCTCGTGCCTGCCGCGCTCGACGACGCGGCCGCGGTCGAGCACGAGGATCTGGTGGGCGTCGCGGATCGCGCTCAGGCGGTGCGAGATGACGATCCGCGTGACCTCGAGCCCGGACAGCGCCGCGTCGACGCGGCGTTCGGTCTCGGGGTCGAGGTGGCTGGTGGCCTCGTCGAGGATGAGCAGACGGGGCTTGTGGACCAGGGCGCGGGCCAGGGCGACCCGCTGCCGCTGCCCGGCCGACAGCGCGGCTCCGGCCTCGCCGACGAGCGTGCCGTATCCCATGGGCATGGCGACCACGTCGTCGTGCAGTCCCGCGATGCGGGCGGCGCGCACCACCTCCGCCTCGGTGGCGTCCTCCCGGCCCAGGGTGAGGTTCTCCCTGATCGAGCCGTTGAAGAGGTTGAGGTCCTGCAGGACGGCGCCGCAGCGTGATCGCAGGTCGTGGACGTCCAGGTCGGAAAGGTCGTGCCCGCCGTGGCGCACCGTGCCCGCGGTGGGGCGCAGCAGGCCGAGGACCAGCAAAGCGATGGTGCTCTTGCCCGACCCCGTGCGGCCGACGATGCCGAGCTTGTCGCCGGGCTGGACGGCGAAGGCGAGGCCGGACAGGACCGGCGGGCCGTCGGACTGGTAGTGGAAGACCAGCCCCTCGACCTCAACGCCGCTCGGGGCGTCCGGCGCAAGGCGCACCTGACCGCTGGGCTCCTCGTCGGCGTCGACGATGTCGTACACCCGCTCGATCTGGCTGCGCAGCATCGGATAGCTCTGGCCGGCGCCGGCCAGTCCCTGGATCGGGGCCAGCACCGCGAGCGCCACCGTACTGGCGGCGAGCGCCGTGCCGATGGTCATGGACCCGTTCAGGACCAGCGCCAGCCCGGTGAGCAGCAGGAGCAGGGGGGCCGCGGTGGTGAGGGCCTGGTGCAGGGCCTCCAGGCCGGCGGTGATCCGGCCGCGGACGGCCAGGGCCGCGCGGTACCGGTCGAACAGGCCGGCCCAGTGCTGCTCGGCCCGCTCCTCCACCCCGTTGGCCTTGACCGGGATCACGGCCTCCAGCGTCTCGGTGAGGTAGCTCTGCTCCTCGGCCTTGGCCGACAGTTCGCGCTGGTACACCGCCGCCGTCCGCGGGGAGAGCCGCACCACCAGCAGCACGTGGACGCCGCCCAGCACGACGACGACCGGCACGTACCCGGGGGCGAGCACGGCCAGGCCGATCAGGTAGCCGGTGAGCAGCGCGGCGTCCAGCACCATCGTCAGCAGCCGCTGGGTGACGGTCTCGCGCGTGGTGGAGACGCTGCCGAGCCGGGCGAGCAGGTCGCCCCTGCGGCGCTGGATGAAGAACGACAGCGGCAGCCGCAGCATGTGGCGGATCAGCCGCCGCCCGAGCGTCGCCTCGGCCCGGACGCGCAGGCCGAGCACCACCAGCTCGCGCAGCAGGGTCATGGCGCCGGCCAGGACCGTGGTGCCGGCCACCACGATGGCGAACACGGGCAGGATGTCGGCCCGCCGGTCGGGGACGAAGGTGTCGACGACCTGCTGGGTGGCGATCGGCAGCACCAGCGCGAGCGTCTTGAGCACGACCGCGCAGGCCAGCACGACGCCGAGCAGGCCGCGGCTGCCGGGCAGCGCCACGAAGTCGCGCAGGTAGCGCAGCATGAGCCACTCGCGCATGGGCGTGCGCCGCCGCGTGAAGTCCGGTCCCGGCGTCACGCGGACCAGCACGCCGCCGTAGCGCCGGTCGAAGTCCTCCATGCTCTGCCAGAGGCGGCCGGCTCCGGGGTCGGCGATGCGGACGCGCCGCGCGGTGACCCGTTCGACGACGACGAAGTGGTGGTCGGCGAGGTAGGCGATGACCGGCTCGTCGGTGCCGTCCAGGTGCGCCACCCGCTCGGTCCGCGCGTGCAGGCCCATGCGGGGGGCGGCGGCGATCAGGTGGGCGGCCGACACCCCGTCGCGGCCGATGCCGAGCAGTTCACGGCATTCGGCGACCCTGGTGTCGCGGCCGTGGAAGCTGGCGATCATGGCCAGGCAGGCCGCGGCGCATTCGGTCGAGGTGAGCTGGTGTCGCAGCGGAACCCTGGCCATCAGCGATCCCTCCCGACCGGCGGTTCGCACGGCGCCCCGGCCATCGGCGCCCGCTCCCGGCGGGGCGCCTCGTACGGCGACCTGGTCATCGCTGGTCCTTTCCGGCGGGGGCCTCGAACAGGAGCACGGAGGGGATCTGGTCGGGCAGGGCGAGCCGGAGCAGCCCGTGCCCGATGCCGGCCAGCCCGTTCATCAGGCCGGGCGTGTGCGGGCCGGGCGCGCCGCAGCGCGGGCCGTGGCGCTCCAGGTCGTCGAGCACGCGAGCCGTGCGGGCCGTCAGCAGGCCGGCCACCTCCGGCCGGTCGCGGGTCCGGATCAGCAGTTCGAGGTTGCCCAGCTCGCCGTGGCAGAGGCTGTGGTTGGCCATGGGCCCGTGCGCCGCCTCGGCGGCCAGCGCGAGGCCGAGGTCGGCCCGCACCTGATCGACGTGCGTCGGATCGGCGGGCACCCGGCCGGCGGTCGTCAGGCCGGTGGTCGTCAGGCCGGTGGACGTCAGGCCGGTGGACGTCAGGTCGGTGGACGTCAGGTCGGTGGACGTCAGGTCGGTGGACGTCAGGTCGGAGAACGCCCGGGCGGCGGGGGTCAAGGCGGACGTCCGGGACAGGCCGATGCCGGGGGCGCCGTGGCACCAGGCGTGGAGGGTGTCGCCGGGGCCCTGCCCCGTGCGGAAGTCGGGCCAGCCCCGCAGGTCCGGCCGGTAGTGCTCGCTCTCGTAGGCGAAGGCGGCCAGGGCCATCTCGCGGGCGCGCGGGTCGCCGCCCGCCTCGGCGTAGCGGCACAGCGCCCACCCGATGCCGGCCGCGCCGTGCGAGAAGCCGGTCAGCGGCAGGTCGCCGCACATGGGCGTCCGCCAGGCCATGCCCGCTCCGATGGGGATCGCGGTGGTGAGCAGGCGCTCGGCGCACGCCTCCGCCGTCCGCCAGGCCGCGTCCGATCCGGTGGCCCGGTGGATCGCGAGCATCGTCGCCAGGGTGCCGGCGGCGCCGCCGATGACGTCCAGGACCTCGTCGTGGCCGGCCGCCTTGGCGCACGCCTCCACCAGGTCCTCCACCGGCCCCGCCAGGCCGGGCTCGCCGAGCAGGCCGGCAAGGTGCAGCAACGCGTACGCCACGCCGCCCAGCCCGGTGAACGCCCCCATGACGCCCTGTTCCGGCGGGTCCTGCGCGAGCCGGGCGAGGGGGACGACCGCGCGGCGGGCCAGGCCGGCGTACCGCTCCCGGCCGGTGACGGCGGCGCACTGCGCCAGGAACAGCGCCACCCCCGTGTAGCCGCCGTACAGCTCGAAGGACAGCGGCCGGGGCATCCAGTACTTGTCCTCCACCAGGTCCAGCCCGAGCCAGTTGACCCGGCCGTCGTCGGCGCAGGCGTGCCGGTCGATCAGGTCGGCGATGTCCTGGGCGGCGGCGACCAGCCGGTCCCGGTCCTCCGGACCACCGCCGGCGGGCGCCGCGGACGCAGCCCCGGTGACGACGCCGGTGATGACGCCGGCCAGGCCGGTGCGGTCGCGGGAGGCCATCGACGCGCGGATCACCCATTCCTGACGGCGCCGGTCGGCCTCGCCCATGCCTTGGATCTTGCGGACGGCGCGGCTCAGGCCGGACTCGGGCAGCACGCCGCGGAGCCGGACGCCGCCGGAGGTCCACAGGTCGCGGCCGCCGGGCCGGGTCGTGAAGATCGGGATGTCGCCGGCCCAGAGGTCCGCGGTCTCGTACTCGGTCATCCGCTCGCGGAGCGGGTCGCCGCCGGACAGCGCCCAGAGGTGGTCCAGGACGCGGTCGCGGTCGAGGCCGTGACGCAGCACGTCCGGGTGGGTGGACTCCATCATCAGCTTGCCGTAGGTCCGGGTGGCGCGCGGGACGACCCGCACCTCGTCGTCGGCGAAGACGGCCAGCAGCCCGGTCAGGCCGTCGGCGTCCGCGACGATGGCCTCGTAGGCCCGCCCGAACCCGGCCAGGATGTCCTCGACGTGGTCGGCGGGGTCGGCCTCGTCGTCGCCGACGCGCGGGCGGTTGCTCACTCCCGGGAAGGTCGCGTGGTCGCGGACCAGCCGCATCTCGTCGGTGCCCTGGCCTGCCCACGCGGGGCTCTTGACGGGCATGGTGGCGTCCTTGTCGCCGCCCATCCCGGACAGGTCGATCACGCCGTTCTCGCCGAGCATCAGGTCCGGTAGCAGGCCGCTGCGGCTCACCGAGGCCTCCAGTGCCCGCGCCGCCGGGTCCGCCATCAGGCCGTCGAATCCCGCGCCCGGCACCACGGGGTGCAGCAGCGCCTCCAGGTCGACCAGCACGGGCTGGTCCCCGCATGCGATCAGGTTCTCGCAGTGGAAGTCGGCGCCGTCCAGCGCGTGCAGCAGCGCGAGCAGCGCGCCGAGCCGGTGGTAGTAGCGGCCGACCTCCTCCTGGTCGCGGCACGGCAGGTGCGGTGCGAACTCCACCCAGCCGTACGCGCCGCGGTCCAGCACCGCCAGGCGGGTGAGGCCGAGGCCGGCGACGCGTTCGTTGAGCCGGCCCAGCGCGTCGTTGAAGTGGCGGTGGACGGCCTGCGGGCGCGGCTTGTACACCACCCGCGCGCCGCCGTCGAAGCCCAGGACGCTCACCGACCGGCCGCCCTGGTGGGTGTCACCGCCGGCGGCGGCCGTGGTCAGCGGGCCGGGGTCGGCCCCGCCCAGCAGCGTGCGGACGATCTCGTCGCGGTCGGCCGCGAAGCGTGCGAGCATCTCGCCGCGGGTGGCGGCGAACCGGTCGGCGGTCTCGGCCAGCAGCCTGGCCAGCACCGGGTACTCCTCGCACAGCGCCGCCAGCGCCTCGGGCCGCCGGAAGTGCCGGACGAACCCGGCGAACCGCTCCTCGGGCGTCTCACCCGACAGTCGCCGGGCGACGCGCATGACGTTGAGCTCCAGGACCAGCGTCCGCGCCGCCAGCGCGGCCAGCCGCTGCCGCAGCTCCCCGCCCCAGCCCGCCAGCAGGGCCTCGGCTTCGACGGCCGGTCCGCATTGGGCCAGCGCGGCGGCCAAGTGCCGCAGCGCGCTCTCGGCGAACGGCGCCACGACCGCCGTGAACCCCTCCCCGGCCGGCGCCGTGTCCGCGGCGGCGACCGCCTCGGCGGCCTGCCCGGCCCAGGCGGGACGGCCGGCGCGGCCCGCCAGCGCGGCGGGCTCCTCGTCGAGCAGCGCGGCCAGCTCCTCGACGCTCAGCCCGGCCGCGGCCAGCCGCCGCTCGAACCGTCCGTCGTCCAGCGGCCCGTGGGCGTCGCGCCACTCCCGCAGCCGCCAGCGCGCGGTCTCCCCCGTCGTCTCCGGTGGCCGGCCGGCGGGGAGGTGCCCGCCGTCCTGGTCCAGCCGCTCCGCCAGCGTCAGGCCGTCCGCCCACCACGCCGGGCCGAGCCCGGCGGGCGCCGCCCGCGACGTCTTTCCGTGTCCGCTCATGACAAGCACTGTGCCGATCCGCGGCGCGCGTCACATGCGGGCGGCGCCCCCAAATTCCCGGGGCCTCATGGGGGCGCGGTGGGGGCTCACGGGGGCGTCATGGGGGCGTCGGCCGCGTCAGCTCGGCGCATCAGCTCGGCGCATCAGCTCGGCGCATCAGCTCGGCGGCGTGCTCGTACAGGGCGGCGCGGTCGGGCAGGCCCGTCTTGTGCAGCAGGCTCGCGACGTGCTTCTCCACCGTCCGGGGTGAGATGAACAGCCGCTTGCCGATGTCGACGTTGCCGCGCCGTTCGGCGAGCAGGGTCAGCACCTGGTACTCCCGCACGCTGACGCCCTGGCCGCGCAGCCGGCTCGGCACCTGCTCGCGTCCGGTGCGACGCTGCGACACCGCTGCCCCCGCCTGGCGCAACATGGCCCGGCAGGCCCCGGTGACGGCGGGGATGCCGGCCTGGTGGAAGTACTCCTCGGCGGTGCGCAGCCAGACCAGCGGCTCTCCCCAGCCGTCGGCCAGGGCGGCCTCGGCGACCAGCCGCAGCCCGAGGTGCCGGGCGAGCGGGAACGGCCGGCCGTTCTCCGCGGCCGCCGCGAACGCGGCGAGCGCGCCGTCCGCGTCGCCGTCGCGGCCCAGCAGCACCGCGTCCGCCAGGTGGAGGAAGTGCCGGTTCCAGGCCAGCTCGGCGGCCGAGGTGACGTCCGCGGCCCGCCATTCGGCGCGGCCCGCCCGCCCGGCCAGCACCTCCATGAGCACGCCGATGCCGTACCTGCCGGTCAGGTAGTAGACGGTGGGGTTGCGCTCCTCCCAGTCCCGCGCCTTGGCCAGCATCTCGGCGCACAGGTCGCGGTCCTCTTCCAGCAGGGCGCACGTGGCCTGGCACAGGCCGTGGACGACCGGCATGTGCAGGCTGTTCTCCCCTCCCCACCGGCGGAACCGCTCCAGCGCCAGCTCCATGTCCGCGCGCTTGGCCTGATGGGCGGCGAGCGTGGCCTGGGCGAGCAGAAGGTACTGGGTGTAGGCGGTGTGGCCGAGGCGGATGGTCGTCTCGACGCACGGCACGGCCAGCTCGTGGGCCTCGCCGTACTCGCCGCGCAGGACCGCCATCATCACCAGGGAGGCCTGGGCGGTGTGGACCAGGCTGATCGCGCCGGCCCGCTCCGCCGCCCTGCCGACCTCCTCCAGCCGGTCCCGTTCGCCGGTGCGCAGGGCGTGGTTGGCGGCCAGGCGCACCATCGCCCGCAGCTTCCACAGCCTCAGCCCGTGGGCGTCGGCGATGGTCAGCACCCGGGTCAGGCACCGGTCGGGCTCGTCGAACCCGCGGACCCGGGAGAACAGCGCCATCCGCTCCCACGCCTGGCAGGCCACCTCGGGGAGCGGGACGCGCTCGGCGACCTCGGCCGCCCGCCGCACGAGGGTCTCCGCGGCGGCCATCCGCTGGGGGCTCTGCTGCAGCACGCCGTGGTCGGGGACGATGAGCTGGGCCTCGATCACGTCGATGGCGGCGGCCCTGGCCTCGTCGGGGCCGATGTCGAGCAGCCTGCGGACCGCGGCGACGTGCGCGAGGCCGTCGGCGGTCTGGCCGATCTCGGCGGCCACCCACGCCAGCTTGGTGCGCAGGTCGATCTCGTGCGGGATGGTCATCGCCAGGTCGCCGGTGATCGGCAGGTCCTTGGCGAGCGCGTAGGCGCGGTCGGCCTCCCCGCTCTCGGTCAGCGCGTGCAGCAACCCCTGGATGGCGCTCGCCCGCAGGTCGGCGGGGGCGGAGCCGAGCATGCCGTAGGCGCGGTCCAGCAGCGTGACGGCGAGATCGGCGGCGCCGTCGCCCAGCAGGCGGCGACCGGCGTCGGCCAGCAGACCGGCCGCGCCGAGCGCGTCTCCCGCGCTCAGGCGCAGGGTGGCCGCCATCTGGCACCACTCCCCGGGCAGCCCGGGGTGCAGACGCTCCAGCGCGTCGGCCGCGCCGCGCGCGATCAGCTTGCGCTCGGCCGGGATCAGCGCGGACAGCAGGGCCTCGGCCATCAGCGCGTGGCGGAAGGCGTACCAGTCGCTGGCGGAGTCGTCCGGTGTGATGAGCCGCGCGTCGGTCGCCGACCGCAGGAAGGCCATGACCTCGCGGTCGTCCAGGCCGGCGGCCTCCTGGATCACCGGGACCGGGAAGCGGGAGCCGAAGATCGCCGCCGTGTGCAGCAGATCCCGGGCCGAGGGGCCCAGGTGCGCGGCGCGCAGCGTGATGCTGCGGACCAGCGTGGTCGGCACGTCGATCGCGGGGTCGCCGTTCAGCCGCCAGCGCCGGCCGTCGCGCTCCAGGGCGCCGACGCCGGCCATGGCGGCGAGCAGTTCCTCGACGATGAACGGGACGCCCGCGGTGTCACGTTCCAAACGACCGACCAACTGGCGGGGCAGGTCCTCCGGCGAGACGTCCAGGCAGGCGGCCGTCAGGCGTGCGAGCTGGTCGGGCGGCAGCGGCGCCAGGTCGATGAGGCCCGCGGTGCGCCGCAGGTGGCACGACTCCGCGACGGCGCGGGCGGGTCCCGCGTGGCTGCGCAGGTTGGCCAGCAGGAGGGCGGGCGTCTCGGCGAGGTTGTCGGCCAGGTACTCCACGACGGCGAGCGTGTCGGCGTCCGCCTCGTGCAGGTCCTCCAGGATGAGCAGGCAGCCGCCGTCCCGCCCGATCACCGCCAGCAGGCGCAGGATGGCCTCGGCCAGGACCACCACCGACTCCAGGTGGCCGGCGATCCCCGCCCGCCGCCACTCCGGGACCAGCCGGGTCAGCGCCGGCAGGTAGGGCGCCAGCGCGGGGTCGTCGGGCGGGGGGTTGGTCCTGCTGTAGGAGAGCAGCGCCTCGCATAACGGTTTGAACGGGATGTCCGCGCTGACGTTCCCGCCGCGTCCCCGTAACACTGTCATTCCGGTGTCGAATGCGCGATACGCGCATTCGGCGGAGAGGCGGGATTTGCCTATCCCGGGGTCGCCGAGCAGAAAGACCGCGCCGCCCCGGCCCTGACGGGCGGCGGACAGGCACCGGTCGAGTTGTTCGGTTTCGCGCTCACGCCCGACCAGAATGGGGGAGGTGAATGACATGACGACAGGTTATCTGCCGCCATGTCACGAAATATGGGCTTTTAGCAGGTGCTGACGGTGACCGGGAGGACGGTGTCGTCCCCGCCGGCGGCCAGCACGACGCCCGCCGCGGTGTCGGGCGAGCCCAGCACGAGCGTCGTCCCGGCCGTCAGCCCGGCCAGCACCAGAGCACGGGTCACCGGGGAGACCCCCGCCAGCCTGATCATGATCGAGCCGGCCGGACGGCCCACCCGCTCCTGCCAGGACACGGCCGGCCCCCCGACGGTCTCACGGTTGTCACATTCCACGGATCTCTCCTACATCAGCGGGCCGCAGCAGCAGCACCGACGTCGTTGTTTCCGGAAGGGCCAGCCTGAGCAGTCCATGGCCGATGCCGGCCAGGCCGTCGAGCAGGCCCGGGGTCGGAGCGTGGCGGGGAGTGCCGCACCGCGCTCCATGAGTGTCCAGCGAGGCCAGCAACCTGCCGGCGTCCCGGCGCAGCTCACGCCGCGCCGAAGCGTCTCCCCGCCGCGCCGGCGCACTCAACGTCTCCAACCGCCCCGTCTCGCCATGGCACAGACCATGGCCGCCCAGCGTCCTCCCGGCCGACCTTGAGGGGCCGCCCGCCGGGACGCCGGCGCCTGTGCGCCCGCCCGGCGAGACCCCCGCGCCCATGGGGGATGGGGAGCCGCCCGCGAGAGCGGCGTCCGCGGTGACCGTGGTGAGCGTGGTGGGCGCGGCCTCCGCGGCATCCGCCGGGATGTCCGGGGTGTCGGCGGTGTCCGCCAGGGCGAGGCGCACACCCGCCGCGCCGTGGCACCAGGTGTTCTCTTCGGGCGCCCGTGCCCGGGCGTCCGCGAGCAGGCGAGCCCCCACCTTGCCCCCCGCATCGCCGCGCCCGTACCTGGCCAGCGCCCATCCGACGCCGGCGGCGCCGAAGGCGAACCCGGGCGGCAGGTCCGCCGAGGGCGCCGCCGAGGTCAGGCGCTCGGCGCACGCCGCCGCCACGCGGTCGGCCGACGTCGAACCCGTGGTCTGCCGGACGGCGAGCATCGCGGCCAGGCATCCCGCCAGGCCGTCGTGGACGTCCAGCGGCGCCTCGTCGGTGACCGCCGCACCAGCGGCCTCCACCGCGGGCGCGACCCAGCTCGTCACCTCGGAGTCGCCGAGCAGGAGGCCGAGCTGTGACAGGCCGAACGCGATGCCGCCGAGCCCGCCGAAACCGCCGCACCCCACCGCCCGGAGCAGCTCCGGGTTCGCGCCGATCTGCTCCAGCAGCCGCGGGATGGGACGCACCGCCATCCGGGCGACGTCCATGTAGCGGGAGATCCCGGTCGCGCGGCTCGCCTCGGCCAGGAACAGCGCGACGCCGAGGTAACCGCCGGCCAGCCCGCCGCCCAGCGGCATGACCATCCAGCGGCCGTCTTCGACGGGCTCCAGGCCGAGCCAGTTCACCGTGCCGCCGTCGCGGTGGGCGGTCGCGCACAGGCGGTCCGCGATGCCGCGCGCCGCGGCGACGAGCGCCTCAGGATGGGGCACCATCGCCTGGGACGGCGCCCCCGGCGACTCCCCCGGCACGTGCCGCCCACCGGCCCCCCGGCTCCCCGGCCCCGGCCGCGCATGAGCCATACCCTCCTCGGACGCTCGACGCCCGTGAGCCATGCCGTCCTCGGGCGCTCGTCGCGCGTGAGCCGTGCCGTCTCCCTGCGCTCGCCGTGTCGTGGACGCCTCGTTCCCCGGCTCCGGCGATCCGCCCGTCGTCCCGTCCACTGGCACGCGTGGTCCGGCGGCCGACCGGGCCGCCATCGAGGCCTCGATGAGCCATTCCTGGTTCTCCCGGTCGGCCGTGCCGAGCCGGGACAGCTTGGCAGCCACGGTGTCCAACCCGCACTCCGCCGGCCGCCACGACAACGGTTCGCCCCGGCTGTCGCGGATCTCCGGTGAACCCGGGACCGCGCTGAAGTAGGGGATGTCCCCCGCCCACAGGTCGGCACGCTCGGACGGCACCGCCGCCGTGCGCGCCGGATCGCCGGCGGACACGGTCTCCAGCAGGCCGAACACCTCGTCCCTGTCGGCGGCCGTCCTGACCACGTCCGGGTGGGTCGACTCGATCATCAGTTCGCCGTAGAACCGCGTCGGCCGCAGCAGCACGCGCACCTGGGCCCGGCCGAACCGCGACAGCGGCCCGCGGAGCAGATCGTCGCGCCCGGCCGCGATGGCGTCGTAGGCCCGACGGAATCCGGCGAGCAGGCTCGGCACGTGGTCGGCCGGGTCGGCGTCCACCCCGTCCAGACGGGGACGGTTGGCCGCCCCGGCGAATCGGGCGACGCCGCGCACCAGCCGCATGGTGTCGGTCCCGGCCTCCTCCCACTGGGCGGCCAGGAAGGGGTACACCTCGTCCTTGTCGCCGCCCAGCCCGGAGATGTCCAGGGCGCCGAGCTCGCCGACCATCAGCTTCGGCAGCAGGGCGGTGCGCTGCACCGAGTCCCGCAGCGCGTGCAGCGCCGGGTCGGCGGACGCCTCCACCGGCAGCGCCGGATGGAACAGCGTCTCGACGTCGACCAGCACCGGCTGCCCTCCGCAGGCGATGAGGTTCTCGTAGTGGACGTCCACGGCGTTCAGCGCGTACAGCAGGGCCAGCAGCGCGCCGGCCCGCACGTAGAACCGCTCCACCTCGGCGGCGTCGGCGCACGGCTCGGCGGGCACGAACTCGGTCCAGCCGTAGCCGTCCCGGCACGCCACTCGCGGCGTGCGCAGGCCGAGGCCGGGCACGCGTTCGTTGAGCCAGCCGGCCACCTCGCCGAAACAGACGTGCGCCTCGACCGGTCGCGGACGGTAGACGACCTTCGCTCCGCCGGCCAGCGTCACCAGGGCGACCGCGCGACCGCCGGCATGGCCGTCGCCCGCCGCGGAGAACTCCACCAGGCCGCCCGGATCGCCTCCCAGGAGTTCCCGCAGGTGCGCGCCGTCCCCGGTGTAGCGGGTCAGCAGTTCCAGCCCGGTCTCCACCGCCTGGTCGGCGGCCTGGTCCAGGAGGCGAGCCAGCACGGGGTAGTCCTTCAGCAGTGCCGCCAGCCCGTCCCCGGTGCCCACCTGGCGCACGAAGCCGGCGAACCGCTCGGCCGGCGTGCCGCCCGGCAGCCGACCCCCGGCGCGCCGCGCGTTCAGCTCGTACACCAGGACGCGGGCCGCGATGCGCGTCAGCGCGGCCGTCAGGTCGGCCGCGAACCGTTCGCGGATCGAGGCGAGGACGAGTCCGGCGCCATCGGCGCTTCGGCCGCCCTTGCTGCCCTCGATGCCCTCGATGTGCGATCCGCCGGCCACCAGCCGGTCCGCCGCGCGGCGGACGAGCGGCTGTACGGCGTCGGACAGGCTGGCGGCCGGCCCCGTGGAGCCGCCCGGTACGCGGGCGACGGCCTCCGGAGCCGAGGGAGCGGGAGGCGTCTGCCCGTGAACCACGGCGCGGGTCCGGGGCGGCGCGGCGACGGACGGGCTCATAGGGGTCACAGCGCCCGAGTATCGCTTCCCCGCCCGGCACCCGACATGGGGGCGAAGCCCCCATATTTTGCGTTCCGCCTCCTGCGCCCCCGGTCCCGCACCGCTCGCGCCCCCTGGCGCGGTGCGTGTCAGATGCCCCGCCGTCCCGCACGATGCCCGCCATCCCGCACAGTGCCCGCCGGGGTGCGCGCGGCCGAAGCGGGCCCTCGTTTCCGTACCGGCCTGAATTGGGCGCATGCATCTGCCGGGCCGCCGCGGCATCCAAGCGGTACTTCTCCACAGATCTGAACAAAAGCGCATGATCGATGCGTTTGGTGATTATCAGCGTCATCGGGGCACGATCTCGTGTCCTTCTGCAATGTCAGCACCCATGTCGGCACCTATGTCACCAGCAAGGAAAGATCATGTCGAACACACCGCCGGCCGCCGTGCTGGAAGCCGCCGAGGCGGAGTTCATGTACCAGTACGAGGTGGGCACGCCGGCGGACGCGAGCGCGACGCTGCACGTCGCGACGGCCCGCATCGGGGGCGGCGTCGTGCTGTCGATGCGCGGCGATCGGTCAGGATACTGGAGCAAGGCGCTCGGATTCGGCTTCGAGGAGCCGGTCACCGACGAGCTCATCGGCCGCGTGCTGGACTTCTACCGCGGCGAGGGCGCCGGCCGTGCGGTGCTGCAGATCGCTCCGTCCGTGCTGCCGCCGGACTGGGAGGACATCCGCGCCCGGCACGGCCTGCGCCCGGGAGGCGAAATCGTCAAGGTGTGCGGACCGGTCGACGCCTTCGTCCCCGGAAGCACACAACTGCGGGTCGGGCCGGTCGGCCCGCAGGACGCGGAAGAATGGGCCACGGTCGTGCTGTCGGTGTTCGGCATGCTCGACCAAGGGTTGATGCGGATGATGACGGCCACGGTCGGGCACCCGCGCTTCCGGCCGTTCGCAGTGTGGGACGGCGACCGCGTCGTCGCGGGCGCGAACCTCTACCTGCACGGCGACGTCGGCGCGCTCAACGCCGGGGCGACGCTGCCGGAGTACCGCGGCCGGGGAGCGCAGTCGGCCCTGATGGCGGCCCGCGCCGAGCAGGCCGCGGCCGCCGGCTGCCGATGGCTGATCGCCGAAGCCGGACGTCCTGGAGAGGGCGAGAGCAACCCCTCCCTGAACAACATGCTGCGCGCCGGGCTGCGGCCGGTCTATCACCGGCGGAACTGGATCTGGCAACAGGACGCCCCCGAAGAAGCGTGACGTCAACGTCCTGTCGCCGGACCGACAACGGTCTCCGCGCGACGAGAGGAACCCACCCACAAACGCCCTCCGAGACGCCTGACACGGACGTCGCGTCGCGGAGCCGAAATGGTCTCCGCGTGACAAGAGGAACCCGCCCAAGGACGCCGTCCGAGAGGCCTGACGAGGGCGTCGCGTCGCGGGGCCGACAATGGTCTTCGGGTGAGGGAGGGGACGGCCGGTGGACGGTGGACGCGGGCATGGGGGGCCGACGGTGCTGGTCCTGGGCGGGACCGGGGAGGCGCGGGGGCTGGCGGCCGAACTGGCCGGCAGGCCGGGGACGCGGGTGGTGTCGTCCCTGGCCGGACGCGTGAGCGATCCCAAGCTGCCCGAGGGCGAGGTGCGGGTCGGTGGGTTCGGCGGACCCGAGCGCATGGCCGCCTGGCTGCGCGAGCGGCGGATCGGCGCCGTGGTGGACGCCACGCACCCGTTCGCCGCCCGGATCACCGCCTCGGCCGTTCAGGCATGCGCGGCGGCGGGCGTGCCGCTGCTGGTGCTCCGGCGTCCGGGATGGATCGAGGGCCCGGGGGACGACTGGCACTGGGTGGCGTCGCTGGAGGAAGCGGCCGGGACGCTGCCGGCCCTCGGCGGGCGCGTCTTCCTCACCTCGGGCCGGCAGGGGTTGCCGGCCTTCGCGGGCCTGGACGAGCTGTGGTTCCTCATCCGCACCGTGGACCCGCCCGAGCCGCCGCTCCCCCGCCACCATCACCTCCTGCTCGACCGCGGCCCCTACAGCCTGGACGGCGAGCTCTCCCTGATGCGCGCCCACCGCGTCGAGGTCCTGGTCACCAAGGACAGCGGGGGGACCATGACCATGGCCAAGCTCGCGGCCGCCCGCGAACTGCGGTTGCCCGTCGTCGTGGTACGGCGCCCTCCCCTGCCCCTCCCGGCCGGTGACACGCAGGTCACCGGGACCGTGGAAGAGGCCATGACCTGGCTCGACGACCTCCCCGATCCCGGTCCGGGTGAAACCGAACACTGACCACCCCGCGACGACGACGCTCGCCCCCCTCCTCGCCGCTGGCTCAGGAGCTCAGGCCGAGTGACACCGAGAAGTGACCCGGACCGGACCGCACCCGCCCGGCTGTCCGCTCCGGCTCCGGCTTCCCGGCTCAGGCGGGGTAGCGGCGTGGGGTGAACACCACCGGGCGACCGTCCCGCTCGGCGATCCGGGTGGTGGAGGAGCCGACCACCAGCAGGCAGCGCATGTCGACGTCGGCCGGGTCCAGTTTGGCCAGCGTGGTGACGCGCAGGCTCTCGCCAGGCCCGCCGACGTCCCGCCCGACCACCACGGGGGTGTCGGGCGCGCGGTGCTCCAGCAGCAGGTCGCGGGCCGCGCCCACCTGCCAGGTGCGGCTGCGCGAGGCCGGGTTGTAGATCGCCAGCACCAGATCGGCGCGCGCCGCGGCGGTGACGCGCCCGGCGATCACCTCCCACGGCTTGAGCCGGTCGGAAAGCGAGAGCACGCAGTAGTCGTGCCCGAGCGGCGCGCCGGCCCTGGCGGCGACCGCCTGCGCGGCCGTCAGCCCGGGGACCACGCGCACCCGCACCCCCGCGAACCGGGGTTCGCACGCCACCTCCAGCACCGCGCTCGCCATGGCGAACACGCCGGGGTCGCCGGAGGACACCACCGCGACCCGGGCGCCGGACCGCGCCATCTCCAGGGCGTGCGCGGCGCGTTCGGCCTCGGCACGGTTGTCGGTGGGGTGACGGCGCTGGCGCGGGTTCGGCGGGACGCGGTCCAGGTAGGGGCCGTAGCCGACCAGGTCGTCCGCGGTGGCCAGCGCGTCCTGCGCCTCCGGCGTCAGCCACGACCGTCCCGCCGGCCCCAGCCCGACCACGACCACCTCTCCGCGAACCGCCTCCCCATGGGGCGCCTCTGGCGCGGACGCTCCGGCGGCGCGAGCATGGGTACCGGTGCCCGGGCTCACGGTGTGGCCCCGTTCGGTGGTCCGGGTGAGGGAGGCGCTGGCGCGGCTGGGGATGACGGCGATGGAGAAGTAGGGCACCTCGGCCGGATCCACCTCGGCGAGCGGAGCGATCCGCTGCCGGTCGGTGCTGGCCCGCTCGACGTACCAGGCCTCGCCCAGCCGCCCGGCCCGGTCGAGCGCCTCACGCACGGCGGGGAAGGTGCGCCCGAGCTTGAGGATCGCGGCCGACTCGCTGGCGGCGAGCCGCTCGGCGAGGACGTCCGGCGGCAGGGTGCCCGGCAGGACGGTCAGGGCCTCCTCCCCCTCGACCAGCGGACGGCCGAGCGCCGCCGCCGCCCCGCTCATCGACGTCACGCCGGGGACCACCTCGGTGAGGTAACGGTGGGCCAGCCGCTTGTGCAGGTGCATGTAGGAGCCGTAGAAGAGCGGGTCGCCCTCGCACAGGACGACGACGTCGCGTCCCGCGTCGAGGTGCGCAGCCAGCCGTTCGGCGCAGACGGCGTAGAAGTCGTCGATGGCGCCCCGGTAGCCGCCGGGGTGGTCGGTGGTCTCGGTGGTGACCGGGTAGATCAGCGGTTCCTCGACCTGGTCGCCGCGCAGGTACGGCTCGGCGACGCCGCGGGCGATGCTGCGGCCGTGGCGCGCGCTGTGGTAGGCGACCACGTCGGCCTCGCGCACCAGCCGGGCGGCCTTCACCGTCACCAGCTCAGGGTCGCCGGGGCCGAGCCCCACGCCCCACAGGCGCCCGGGTGCCGCCGGTGCGGCGTCCCGCGATGGGCCGGAGTCGTTCATGCGCAGCTCACTCTTCCTTGCTCGCGATCGCGTTGACGGCGGCCGCCGCCATCGCGCTTCCACCCCTGCGGCCGTGCACGACCAGGTACGCGAGGTCGCCGCCGTACTCCGTCAGGGCCTGTTTGGACTCGGCCGCGCCGATGAACCCGACGGGGACGCCGAGCACGGCGGCGGGCCGGCCCGCCCCCTCCCGCAGCAGTTCGAGCAGCCGGAACAGCGCCGTCGGAGCGTTGCCGACGGCCACCACGGCGCCGTCGAGCCGGTCGCGCCACAGCTCCAGTGCCGCGGCACTGCGCGTGGTGCCGAGCCGAACGGCCAGTTCAGGCACCCGGGCGTCGCCGAGCGTGCAGATCACCTCGTTGCCGGCGGGCAGGCGCCGGCGGGTCACCCCGGAGGCCACCATGGCGGCGTCGCACAGCACCGGCGCCCCGGCGAGCAGGGCCGCCCTGGCGCGGGCCACGACGCCCGGGGACCAGGCCAGGTCGTCGACCAGATCGACCATGCCGCAGGCGTGGATCATGCGGACGGCCACGCGGGCGACGTCCCCGGGCAGTCCGGCCAGGCGGGCCTCCGCCCGGATCGTCGCGAACGACCGCCGGTAGATCTCGGCCCCGTCCCGCACATACTCGATCACGACCGACCCCCACCGTCCGCGCCCGGGCCGCCGTTCCCATCCCCGTCCGAGCTGCCCTTCCCGTTTACGTGCGCGTATGGGGCGCTATTTCCCTTTTCGTCCCTGCTCTCGCTTCGGCTGTCGGACGGGCCGCCGTCAGCGTGCCGGTCGGCGTCGCCGTGCTCCGGGCCGCGGTCGCGGCCGGCGGAGTACAGGTGGCTGTCGGGGAACTCGGAGGCGGTCAGGACACCGCCCACGACGATCACGGCGGTGCGGACGACCCCCGCTTCGGTCACCTTCGCGGCGATATCGACCAGGGTGCCGCGCAGGACGAGTTCGTCGTCGCGGCTCGCCCGGGCGACCACGGCCACCGGGCAGGCGGCGCCGTAGGCGGGGATCAGCTCCTCCACCACGGCGGCGATCCGCTGGACGGCGAGGTGCAGCACCATCGTGGCGCGGCTGCGCCCCAGGGTGGCCAGATCCTCCCCTTCGGGCATCGGGGTCGCGCGGGCGGACGTGCGGGTCAGCACGATCGTCTGCCCGACGCCGGGCACCGTCAGCTCGCGCCTGAGCGAAGCGGCGGCGGCGGCGAACGCGGGGACGCCGGGGGTCACGTCGTACGGCACGCCCGCGGCGTCCAGGCGGCGCATCTGCTCGGCCATCGCGCTGTAGATCGACGGATCGCCCGACTGCAACCTCGCGACGTCCAGTCCCGCCGCGTGGGCGCTCAGCATCTCGGCCACGATGTCGTCCAGCGTGAGCCGGGCCGTGTCGACCAGCCGGGCCCCGGTGGGCGCGTACGCGAGGAGCTCCTTGGGCACCAGGGAACCGGCGTACAGGCACACCGGTGAAGCGGCGATCAGGTCGCGCCCGCGCACGGTGATGAGGTCGGCCGCACCGGGCCCGGCTCCGATGAAATGCACCGTCACGCCGTCGTTTCCTTTCCTTCCCGGCCGGAGCCGGACATCTGTGTGGTCTTCGCGCTCTTCCTCGCCCGGCCGCCGGCCGTCGCCCGTGGCTCCCCACCCGCGGCCACGCCCCCTCGCGCGGTCATGGGCGGACGGCCGTCCACAGGGTGACCGGGAGGGCGGGCCGCCAGGCGGTGAATCCGCCGAGCCCCCCGGCGCGCTGGACGGCGATGCGCGTCAGCTCGCCGCCCACCTTCGCGTGCCAGGACGCCACCACCGCCTCCGACTCGACGGTCACCGCGGTGACCACGATCCGCCCGCCGGGACGCAGCGCGGCCCAGCACGTCTCGACCATGCCCGGGACGGTCGCGCCGCCGCCGACGAACACCGCGTCCGGCGGGTCGAGCCCTGCCAGGGCGGCCGGCGCCGTGCCGGTGACGATCCGCAGGCCGGGCACGCCCAGCGACGCGGCGTTGCGCGCGATGCGCGCGGCACGGTCGGCCCGGGCCTCCACCGCGACGGCCTCGCAGCCTGGGGCGGCGCGGCTCCACTCGATCGCCACGCTGCCCGCGCCCGCGCCCACGTCCCAGAGCAGCCGTCCCGGCAGCGGGGCGAGCAGCGCCAGCGTCACCGCGCGGACCTCCCGCTTGGTGAGCTGCCCATCGTGCTCGTACGCCTCGTCGGGCAGGCCGGCGACCGGGGAGAGGGGCACCGGCGGGGCCGCGTCCGGATCGGCTCGTACTTCTAGAGCGACGATGTTCAGCGCGTCCACGACGGTGCACCACCCGCCCGCGCCGGCTGCCTCGGTCGCTGTGCCGGTGAGGGTGCGCTCCGCGGGACCGCCGAGCCGTTCGAGGACGGTCATCACGGTCGCGCCGTACCCGCGGTCGCGGAGCAGGCGCGCGACCAGGCGCGGGGTCGCCCCGTCCGCGCTGAGCACCAGCACGCGCCCGCCCGGCCACAAAGAGCGGTTCAGCGACTCCACCGGCCGGCCGACGAGGCTGACGACACCGGTGTCCTCGACCGGCCAGCCCATCCGGGCGCAGGCCAGCGAGACCGACGAGGGATGCGGCAGCACGCGCACCCGGCCGGCGCCGAGCAGCCGGACGAGCGTCGTGCCGACCCCGTGGAACATCGGATCGCCGCTGGCCAGCACGCACACCTTCCGGCCGGCGCGCCGCGACAGGACCCCAGGAACGGCGGGCAGCATCGGCGAGGGCCAGGCGACGCGCTCGGCGCCGGTGTCCGGGATGAGCGCGAGCTGCCGGACGCTGCCGATGAGCACTTCGGCGGCGGCCACCTCGGCCCGCGCGGCGGGTGACAGCCCGTCCCAGCCGTCGGCGCCGACGCCCACCACGACGACCGGCGGCACGCTAGCGGCGGGCACCGGCCACCAGCCTCGCGGCCAGGTACGGACTGCCGGCCCAGTGCAGGTGCAGGTAGGAGGCCGCCAGCCGGGGACCGCCGTACCCGTCGGCGCCACCCCGCCACCGGAACAAGGGCTCGCGCGCCGCGCCGGGGAGAGGCGCGGACGCCATCCCGGAGAGAGGGGTGGGCGTCGCCCCCTTCGGGGAGGAGTCCGCCGAGGTCACCGGGCCGGCGGCGGGGGTGATCCGTGTGCGGTGGAACTCGTGCCCCCGGTAGCGTTCGCCCTCGCGGGTCACCACCGAGTCCCGCACGGCCACGGCGGCGCGGTAGCCGAGCGTCAGCCGGTCGGTCATCGCGGCGGTCGCGTCCACCAGCCCGCACATGGGACGCCCGTCCAGTTCGCGGCACAGGTAGAGCAGCCCCGCGCACTCGGCGACGATGGGCCCGGCGAACGCGGAGATCGCGCGCCGGAGCGGCTCGTTGGCCGACAGCTCCGCCGCGTACACCTCGGGGAAGCCGCCGGGCAGCAGCACCGCCCGCGTGCCCGCCGGCAGGCGCTCGTCACGCAACGGGTCGAAGGGGACGACGATGCCGCCCGCCGCCTGGACCAGCTCCGCCTGCTCGGCGTACCCGAACGTGAACGCCTTCCCCCCGGCCACCGCGACCACCACCTCCGGGGCCGGCGCCCCGTCCTGGCCGCGCATGACGCCCGGCGCCGGCACCCCGTGCAGGCCGCCCGCTACGCCCGGCACCCCGTCCACGTCGCGCACCCCGCCCCGCGCTGATGCCACGTCGCGGATCACGTCCCGGGACGCGTCCACGTGCGAGGGATGAGGTCGTGCGGCGAGCGCTTCGTGGAGGTTCGCGGCGAGAGCTTCGTGGGGGTTCCATGGGGAGGCGGTGAGCCGGGGCGCGGTGTGGGCGAGGCGGACCAGCGCGGCGAGGTCGCAGGTGGCGGCGACCAGTTCGCCCATCGCGGCCACGGCCTCGGTGGCGGCGCCGGCCCGTTCGGCCGGGGGGATCAGGCCGAGGTGCCGCGCGGGCGTCGCCACCACGCCGGTGCGCGGGATGGCCCCGAACACCTCCACGCCGGTCTCGGCGAGCGCGTCCCGGCAGATCCGCTCGTGGCGCGGGGAGCCGACCCGGTTGAGTACCACCCCGCCGACCCGCACCCGCGTGTCGAAGGACATGAAGCCGTGGACCAGCGCCGCGACGGACCTGCCCTGCCCGGACACGTCCACCACCAGCACGACCGGCGCGTCCAGCAGCCGGGCGACATGCGCCGTCGACGCCAGATCCGTATCCGCGCCGGCCACGGCCATAGGGCCCCTCCCACCGCCCACGCCGGTCATGAGATCCGTGCCCGCGCCCGTGCCTGCGCCAGTTCCCACACCTGTGGCCGTGCCCACACCCGTTCCCAGGCCTGTGGCCGTGCCCACACCCGTACCCGTGGCGGTGGCCGTGCCGGCGCCGGGAGTGGCAGGGCCGGCGCCGGGTGTGGCGGAGCCGTCGAACAGGCCCATCACGCCTTCGATGACGGCGATGTCCGCCCCGGCGGCCCCGTGGAGCAGCAGAGGGGCGATCAGGTCCTCCCCCACCAGCCACGGGTCCAGGTTGCGCCCGGGCCGCCCCGCCGCGAGGGCGTGGTAGCCGGGGTCGATGTAGTCAGGTCCGACCTTGTGCGGGGAGACCACCAGGCCCTTGGCGGTGAACGCCGCCATCAGCCCGGTCGCCACCGTGGTCTTGCCCGCGCCCGAGGACGGAGCCCCGATCACCAGACGCGGGAGCGCGGTCACCATTCGATGCCCTTCTGGCCCTTCTGTCCCGCGTCCATCGGGTGCCGGACCTTGCCCATCTCGGTGACCAGGTCGGCGATCTCCACCAGGCGCGGATGGGCGTTCCTGCCGGTGATCACGACGTGCTGCGTGCCCGGCCGCGCGGCGAGCGCGGCGGCGACGTCCTCGGCGTCGATCCAGCCCCACGTGAGCGGGTAGGTGAACTCGTCCAGCACGTACAGCCGGTAGGTCTCGGCGGCGAGATCCCGTTTGATCTGCTCCCAACCCTCGCGGGCGTCGGCGGCGTGGTCCTCCTCGGCGCCGGGCTTTCTGACCCAGGACCAGCCGTCGCCCATCTTGTGCCACGCCACCGTGCCGCCCTCGCCGGAGGCGCCGAGCACCGTCAGGGCGCGCTCCTCCCCGACGCGCCACTTGGCGGACTTGACGAACTGGAACACGCCGATCGGCCAGCCCTGGTTCCATGCCCGCAGTGCCAGCCCGAAGGCGGCCGTGGACTTCCCCTTGCCGGGGCCGGTGTGGAGGAGCACGAGCGGCCGGGCGCGGCGCTGCCGCGTGGTCAGGCCGTCGTCCGGCACGCGCTCCGGCTTCCCCTGAGGCACCTCATGCCACCTTTCCGGCCGTCGCGGCCACGGTCGTCGCGGCCACGGAGCGGGTGTTCTCCGCCCGCCCGCCGCTTGCCCGGCGCCGCATGTCAGGCGGCCCTGCGTCGTTCACGGACCAGATCCCGCAGCCCTCCGGCCGCCAGGTCCTCCAGCCGTACGGCCTCGCCGCCGAGCAGCCCCGCGAGGCGCACGGCGAGCCCGAGCCGCACCGGGCCGGTCTCGCAGTCCACCACCACGGCGGCGACGCCCTTGAGCAGCGCCGCGGACCGCCGCACGTCGGCGTCCGTGCCGCTGGTGGCCCGGCCGTCGGTGACGATCACCAGCAGCGGCCGGCGCGAGGGGTCGCGCAGTCGTTCGGCGCGCACCACTCCGGCGGCCCGGCGCAGCCCTGCGCCGAGCGGGGTGCGTCCCCCGGTCGGCAGATCGCGCAGGCGGGCCGCCCCGGCCTCCACCGACGAGGTCGGGGGCAGCACGAGCTCGGCTCCGGCGCCGCGGAAGGTGACCAGGCCGACCTTGTCGCGGCGCTGGTAGGCGTCCAGCAGCAGGCTGAGCACGGCTCCCTTGACCGCGCCCATACGGCGGCGGGCGGCCATCGAGCCGCTCGCGTCCACGACGAACAGCACGAGATTGCCCTCGCGGCCCTCGCGCACCACCTCGCGCAGGTCGGCGGGCCGCACGACCAGACCCGGCCCGGTCCTGCCGCGTTCCCGCTGGTAGGGCGCCGCGGCGCGGAGGGTCGCCGTCAGGTGCGGCGTGCCGAGCCGGCCGGACGGCGCGCGCGATCCGGTGACGCGTCCGTGCGATGTGCGGGCGCGGGACCGGCGTCCGGGAGCGCCTGTGCCGAGGCCCGGCACGGTCAGCGCCCGTACCCGGTACGGCTCACCCGCCGGCGTCGTCCGCTGCTCTCCGGTCGCACCGCGTCCGGACCGCCCAGGCGCTTCCTGCCCGTCCGGGTGCTCGGAGGCGGACCCCGTACCGGCCATTCCGGTACTGACGTCCTGCCGCCCCGAGTCATCGAGGTCGGAGGCGGTCTCCCGGTCGAACCCCGATCCCTGGTCGGGACGGGACGCGTGGTCGGCGCCGTAGCCGTCCTGGCGGGGATCGGCACGGTGAGCCGGTCCGGCGCCGGGATCCGGGCCGTAGTCGCCGTCCGGACGGGCGGCGGGATCCGGGCCGGAGCCGCCATCCGGGCCGGCGCCGGGATCGGGGTCGAGGTCCGGGTCGGAGTCGGGATCGAACGCGGAGCCCGGGTCGGGATCGCGGTCCGGGTCCGGGTCCGGATTCGGGTCGGGGTCCGCGTCGGCGGCCGCCGCGCGGCGGAGCAGGTCGTCGAGTTCGGCCTCGTCCAGGCCGGGAGCGTCGAACGGGTCGCGCCGGCGGCGGTGCGGCAGGGCGAGCCGCGCGGCCTGCCGGATGTCCTGCTCGGTGACCCGGGTGTCCCCCCGCCAGGCCGCGTGCGCCACGGCGGCGTGGGCGGTGATCAGGTCGGCGCGCATCCCGTCCACTTCCAGGCCGGCGCAGACGGTGGCGATCCTCCGCAGAGCGGCATCGGTGAGCGTGACCCGCCCCAGGCGGTCGCGGGCCTCGGCGACGCGCGCGGCGAGCGCCCGCTCCGCCTCCCGCCATCGTGCGGCGAAGCCCTCGGGGTCCTCCTCGTACGCCAGCCGCCGGCGCACCACCTCGGCCCGCTCGGCCGGGTCCCGGGAGGCCACGACCTCAACGGTCAGTCCGAACCGGTCGAGAAGCTGGGGACGCAGTTCCCCCTCCTCCGGGTTCATCGTGCCGACGAGGATGAACCGGGCCGCGTGCCGGACCGACACGGTGTCGCGCTCGACGTAGCAGGTGCCGAGCGCCGCGGCGTCCAGCAGCAGGTCCACGAGGTGGTCGTGCAGCAGGTTGACCTCGTCGACGTACAGGACGCCCCGGTGCGCCGTCGCGAGCAGGCCCGGGTCGAATGCCTTCACCCCTTCGGTCAGCGCGCGTTCGAGGTCCAGCGATCCGACGAGCCGGTCCTCGGAGGCGCCGACCGGCAGCTCCGCGAGCCGGGCGGCCCGCACGAGCGCGCCCGGCCCTTCGACGTCCGGCGTCCCTTCGTCGTCGCGCCGCCCGTTGTCGCGCGGCCCTTCGTCGTCGTGCCCCCCGTCGTCGCGCGGCCCTTCGGTGTCATGCACTCCTTCTGTGTCGTGCGGCCGGTCGGTGTCGTGCGGCCCGTCGGGGCAGCCGGGGTCAGGCGCGGCCGGGTCGCAGGAGAAGCGGCATCCCGCGACGACCGCGACCGGGGGCAGCAGCGCCGCCAGGGCCCGCACGATCGTGGACTTGGCCGTCCCCTTCTCCCCGCGGATGAGCACGCCGCCCGTGCGCGGGGACACCGCGTTGAGGATCAGGGCCAGCTTGAGGTCCTCGTGCCCCACGACCGCGGTGAACGGGTAGTGGAGGAGTCCCTCGGCCGTCATGGGCCGGTCCGGCATGTGTCGGTGTCCTTTCGGCGGCGCGCCCCAGCGGGCCGCCGGCTCGGGTCGGCGCTTGTCGTTCTCGTCGACTACAGCGCGGGCGCGCGACGCGGAGCGAGCACCCGGTCGGCGAGCAGGCCGAACGCGAGCCCGAGGCCGCTCCACAGGACGGCCTGGATGCCGACGGACGCCAGCCGGAACCTCCACAGCAACACGGCGGGGAAGTCAGCGGGCACCTCCTCGACCCCGGGCATCAGCAGTCCGGCGGCGGTGACCGCGACCAGGAAGGCGACCACGGCCAGCACCGTCGCGTCGCCGTTCCCGAAGCGAGGGGCCAGCCTCCGGCCCAGCGACACCGCCGCGACCGCGAGGAGCACGGCGATCAGGACGAACACGAAGTACAGCGCGGTACGTCGCCCGATGGTGGCGGGATCGCCGACGGCCGGCGGGTTCGCCGGGTACTTCAGGAACGGGACCAGCTCGACCGCGACGAACCCGGCCGCGGCCAGCAGACCGGCCGTGACCCTGGGCGTGAACGCCCCGAGCCGTCCGTAGGCGAAGGCGAACACGAGCGCGAAGACGCCTCCGACGGCCAGGCCGTAGACGCCGACCGCCGTGGCCAGGCCCACGGTCGACTGGACGGCCCGGCTGAACGGTTCTCCGTGGTCGGTGTCCCCGGCCGCATCGGCGTGCGCGTGCGGAGCGAGGTCCGGCGCGGGGAGGGCTCCGGCGGCCGGCGCGAGCGCGTGGCCGGCCTGACCCGCGTGGGCGTGCCCCTCCAGGGCGACCGCGGCCCCCACCTGGGGCTCGCCGAAGATCCAGGCGAACACCAGGGCGAGGGCGGCGGCGACGAGGCCCGCGAGCATGCCGCGGACCAGCAGGTTCTTCACCATGCCGTTGCCGGTTCCCGTGTCAGTGGCAGGGGAAGCCGAGCAGGTGACGACCGTCGTGCACGAACTCGTGGACGGTGTTGCCGGAGATCAGGGAGGTGGCCCCCTGCTCCGCGCCGACGAAGTACAGCAGGGCGAGGGCGAGCACTCCGGCGAAGACGGCCCACGGCAGCAACTCCCGGAGGGGAATGCGAACGGGGATGCTCAGCGGAGCGGACGGGGAATGCGAAACGGCCTGAGCCATTTGTCGTGCCTCCTCGGGATCACGCGTCCCATGCGGGGTGGCGGTGACGACGGAGGGTCTGACTCCCGGCCCGAAGGGACCGGTCACAGTGGCGCGGCCGTGCCAGAGTCTCGCTGGCTTCCCCACACCGTCAACAATGTCGGTTGGACGCTACGCGTGAACCATGGTCCCGTCAATGGGGCGAAGAGTGACAATCGCCCCTCTTATGCCACAGAGAGGATGCAGTGTCATCCCGACTTATCCTGATTTGTCATGGTTTCACGGACTCGCTCCAGCGAGCCGCGTTCCCTCTCGACGACGAGGAACTCAACGCCCGCGGACGACAGGAAGTGACCCGCGCCGTCCCCCTCCTCACCCAGACCGGCACCCTCCCCAACCCGAGCGACGCCGCCGGGATCGCCCCAGGTACGACCCCCGGGACCGTCCCGGGCACGACCGCCGGAGCCGCCCCGGGCACAGCCATCGAGGTCACCTCTGATACGGCCTCAGGGGCGACCACCGAGAGGCTTTCGGGCGCGACCACCGAGAGCAGTTCGGGCACGACCACCGAGGCCGTCCCGGGCACGACCGCTCCCCTGCGCGGCCCTGCGGCACGCCGGCGGGACGTCGTGCTGTGCGGCCCGGCGGTGCGGTGCCGGCAGACGGCGGCCGGGCTCGGCCTGACCGCCGTGGTCGACCACGGGCTGCGCGACCGTGACGCCGGCCGGTGGGCGGGGCGGACGCTGGCCGAGATCCAGGCCCGGGAGCCCGAGGAACTGGTGGCCTGGCTGACCGACCCCGCCGCCGCCCCGCACGACGGGGAATCGGTGCTCGCCCTGATCGAGCGGGTCACCGCCTGGCTGCGCACGGCGCACGGCGAGGGCGGTGGCGCTGGCGGTGATGGCGGTGGCGGTGATGGCGGTGGCGGTGGCGGTGATGGCGGCGGCGGGAGGATCATCGCGGTCACCCATCCGGACGTGATCAGGGCCGCCCTCGTGCACGTGCTCGGCGCGCCCCCGGAGACGTTCTGGCGCATCGACGCCGAGCCGCTCACCAGCGTCCGCCTCACCTCCCACGCCGGCCGCTGGCGCCTCCGCCTCCCCCGCCCGGCCTGACAGACCGCACCGCCCCACCTCCCGAACGGCCGCCTCAGCCCACCCCGCGATCCGTGGAAATCCCCAGGCGCCGCGCGGACTCAAGCGTCGAAGTCGACGGTGACGTCGGGGGACAGCGGGATGGACTGGCAGGTCAGCACGTAGCCTGCCGCCACCTCGGCGGGTTCGAGGGCGAAGTTACGGCGCATCTCCACCGTCCCGTCGGTCACCTTGGCGCGGCAGGTGCCGCACACGCCTCCCTTGCAGGCGAACGGCAGGTCGGGCCGGACGCGCTGCGCCCCCTCCAGCACGGTGAGGCCCGGCGGCAGCGGCATGGACGTGGCCCGGCCGCCCAGGACGACCGTCACCTTGGCGACCGCCTCCTCGGGGACCCCCGCGACCCGGCGGGCCGGCGGTGGCGGCGGCTCGTCCACGTAGAACAGCTCGTGGTGGACGCGCTCCGGAGCGACGCCCAGCTCGGCGAGCACCGCCTTGGCGTCCTTGACCAGCCCGTACGGGCCGCAGAGCCACCAGTGGGCGACGGCCGGCACGTCGGTCAGGGCGGGGAGCAGCAGGCGGAGCTTCGGACGGTCCAGGCGGCCGGTGAACAGCTCGGGCTCTCTGGGCTCCCTGGACAGGACGTGCACGACCTGGACGCGGGCGGGCGCGGAGTCCTTCAGATCGGCCAGTTCCTCCCCGAACATCACCGTTCGCGTCGTGCGGTTCCCGTAGAACAGCGTCACCGACGACCCAGGCACCGTGAGCACGGACGACGCGATCGACAGCACGGGGGTGATCCCGGAACCGGCGGCGACGAACACGTGGTCCGCCGGGCGGGACAGGTCGGCGGTGAAGCCCCCGGTGGGCGGCAGCACCTCCACCTGTTCCCCCGGCCTCAGGCGGCGCACCAGCCGGGTGGAGAACAGCCCGTCGGGGATCTCCCTGACCCCTATGCGCAGCGGGCCGCCCGCCGGCGCGCAGATGGAGTACGAACGCCGCTCCTCGCGTCCGTCCACGAACGCGCGCAGCGTGAGGGACTGGCCGGGGAGGAAGGCGAACTCCTCCGCCAGTTCGCCGGGCACGTCGAAGGTGATCGCGGCGGCGTCCTCGCACAAGCGATCCACCCGTGCCACCCGCAAAGCGGCGAACCGCCCCCTGCGCCGCCGCCGCCCGCCGTCTCCGGCCGCTCCGCTGCCGGGCATGTCACAGCTCCTTGACGTGCTCGAAGGGCTCCCGGCACGTGCGGCACCGCCACAGGTCCTTGCAGGCGGTGGACCCGAACCGGGACACCTCCTCGGTGTCGCCGGACCCGCAGCGCGGGCAGCCGACGCGCCGCCGGACCGGGCCGAGGGTCAGCGGCACCGGCCCGCTCCGCCGCGCAGGGGCCTGGCCGGGCGGCGCGACGCCCGCGTCGGCGAGCCTGCGCCTGCCCTCCTCGGTGATCCAGTCGGTGGTCCAGGCCGGGGTGAGGACGGTGCGCACCTCGACATCGGCGTATCCGGCGGCGCGCAGAGCGGCGGACAGGTCGGCCCTGATGGCCGCCATCGCCGGGCAGCCGCTGTAGGTGGGGGTGACGGTGACGACGACGCTTCCGTCACCGGTCTCATCGACGCCGCGCAGGATGCCGAGGTCGTCCAGAGTGAGCATGGGCAGCTCCGGGTCCAGAACGGCCCGCGCGACCTCCCACGCGCTCGGCGCTCCCCGTCCCGGCGCCCCTGACCTGGCTCGCGGGCTCACCATGTCGCCCCCTGGTGGGCGCGGGCGACGCTCTGCAGTTCGTCGAGCAGGCGGGTCAGGGCCGGAGTGTGATCTCCGTCGCGCCCCCGCCCGAGCCCGGAACCTGCGACCGTGGTGGAGGGCCGGGTGAGGGTGGCGGCCGTGAGGACCTGGCCGATGACGTCGTCGAACTCCTCGCGGAGGGTGGCGGGGTCGACGCCGGCGCCCGCCCGCGCGAGCCGCGCCTCGACCTCGTGCGGGACGAACAGCTCCGCCACATCCGGCCACACGGCCGCGAGCCCCTCGGTGACGCGCTCGCGGGAGTACGGCGTGCCGTCGCCGAGCCTGACCACCCAGCCGGCGGCGTAGTCGCGGTGGTAGGCGACCTCCTTCACGCCCTTGGCGGCGACCGCGGCCAGCACCGGGTCGCGAGAGCTCGCGAGCCGGTCGAGCAACGCCAGCCGCCAGGTCGCGAAGACCAGCAGGCGGGCCATCTCCTGCCCGAAGTCGCCGTTCTCCGCCTCGGCGAGCCGGACGTTGCGGAACTCCTCCGGGCCGCGCAGGAAGGCCAGCGCGTCCTCGTCGCGTCCGGAGCCGTCGGCGGCGCCCGCGCGGGACAGCAGCAGGCGGGCCTGCCCGAGGAGGTCCAGCGCGATGTTGGCCAGCGCCACCTCCTCCTCCAGCTCGGGGGCGTGCGTGCACCACTCCTGGAGCCGGTGCGACATGACCAGCGCGTCGTCGCCGAGCATCAGGCAGTAGGCCGACAGGTCGCCGGCGTCCACACCGCCGGGCAGCCGGGTGTCCACACCGGCCAGCGGGTCGGCGAACCCGGTCCCGTACGCCCAGCGGGGGTCGTCCGCGTCGTTGATCGCCTCATAGGCGTCGGCCAGGGACGGCTCGCGAGGATCGCCCGGAAACGGCTCGTGAACGCCGGCCGACGACGGAGCGCGGACGTCCGCCGACGACGGGACGCGCACATCGGACACGGACGGGACGCGCACATCGGACGCGGACGGGACGCGGACGTCGGGCGCGGAGGGTTCACGAGGGTCCGGCGTGGCGGATCCACGAGGGTCCGGCGTGGCGGAGGCTTCGGAGGACATCGTGGCCTCACATGTGCGGGACGTCGTCGGGCAGGGTGTAGAAGGTCGGATGCCGGTAGACCTTGTCGCCGCTCGGCGCGAAGAACGGGTCCTTCTCGTCGGGGCTGGTGGCGGCGATGTGGTCGGACCGGACGACCCAGATGCTCACGCCCTCGTTGCGGCGGGTGTAGAGGTCGCGGGCGTGGCGCAGCGCCGTCTCGTCGTCGGCGGCGTGCAGCGAGCCGACGTGGACGTGGTTGAGCCCTCGCTTGCTGCGCACGAACACCTCGTACAGCGGCCAGTCGCTCATGCCCTCGCCTCCGCCCCCGCGGCCGTCCCGGCGTCCGCGCTCGTCGTCCCGGCGTCCGGGGCGGTGCGGCGTGCGGTCTTGCGGGCGTGGGCGACGGCGGCCTCGCGGACCCAGGCGCCGTCCTCGTGCGCGGAGCGGCGTACGGCGACGCGCCGCGCGTTGCAGGGCCCGTCGCCGCTGATCACCCGCTTGAGCTCCGACCAGTCGACCGGACCGAAGTCGTGGTGGCCCCGCTCGGGGTTCCAGCGCAGCTCGGGGTCGGGCAGGGTGACGCCGAGCACCTCGGCCTGGGGCACGGTCATGTCGACGAACCTCTGGCGCAGCTCGTCGTTGGTGTGCCGCTTGATCTTCCAGGCCATGGACCGCGCGGTGTTGGGCGAGGCGTCGTCCGGCGGCCCGAACATCATCAGGGACGGCCACCACCACCGGTCCACCGCGTCCTGCACCATGTCGCGCTGGGCGGGGGTGCCCTTCATCATGGTGAGCAGCAGCTCGTATCCCTGCCTCTGGTGGAAGGACTCCTCCTTGCAGATGCGGATCATGGCCCGCGCGTAGGGGCCGTACGAGCTGCGGCACAGCGGCACCTGGTTGCAGATGGCCGCGCCGTCGACCAGCCAGCCGATCACCCCGACGTCGGCGTAGCCCAGCGTCGGGTAGTTGAAGATCGAGGAGTACTTCTGCCGCCCCTCGATGAGCATCGCGGTCAGCTCGGAGCGGTCGGCGCCGAGCGTCTCGGCGGCGGAGTAAAGGTAGAGCCCGTGCCCGGCCTCGTCCTGCACCTTGGCGAGCAGGATGGCCTTGCGCCGCAGCGTCGGCGCGCGGGTGATCCACTCGCCCTCGGGCTGCATGCCGATGATCTCCGAGTGGGCGTGCTGGGCGATCTGCCGGATCATGGTCGCGCGGTAGCCGTCGGGCATCCAGTCGCGCGGCTCGACGCGGCGGTCCTGCTCGATCGTCCGGTCGAAATGCCGTTGGAGGTCAGCCATCTACCGCCACCCCTTTACCGAACATTCGGTCAGTTATCAGTCTCGCTCAGCGATCCGTCACGCGCAAGGCCGCACCTCGGGGCGGGCATGCCCGGCACCGGCAGGCGATCAGCCATCGCGCCGGGCGACCAGCGTGAGCACGTCGTACTTGGCCACCGACGAGCCGTCCTGCTTGGTCACGTCGGCGTCCCAGCGCACCTCGCCGTGCCCGGCGCCCTCGCGCGGGTCGATCTGCTTGGCGGTCAGGGTGACCGTCAGCTCGTCCCCGGGATAGACCGGGGTGAGGAAGCGCAGGTTCTCCAGCCCGTAGTTGGCCAGCACCGGCCCGGGGTCGGGGTCGACGAACAGGCCCGCGGCCAGCGAGACGATCAGGTACCCGTGGGCGACCCTGCCGTCGAAGAACGGGTTGGCCCTGGCGGCCTCCTCGTCCATGTGGGCGTAGAAGGTGTCGCCGGTGAACTCGGCGAAGTGCTCGATGTCGGCCAGGTCCACGCGGCGCGGCCCCGCGACCACCGTGTCGCCGGGGCGCAGGTCCTCAAGGTGCTTGCGAAACGGGTGGACGTCGGTCACCGTGCGCTCGCCGCCGGGCACCCAGCGGCCGGTGATCGCGCCGAGCATGGACGGGCTCGCCTGGACGGCGGTGCGGTTCATGTGGTGCAGCACCCCGCGGACGCCGCCCATCTCCTCGCCGCCGCCGGCCCGCCCGGGGCCTCCGTGGACCAGCACCGGCAGCGGGGACCCGTGCCCGGTGGACTCCTTGGCGGCCTCGGCGTCCAGCACGAGCAGGCGTCCGTGCCAGGGGGCGGCGCCGAGCACCACCTCGCGGGCGAAGTCGCGGTCGCCGGTCACCACCGAGCCGACCAGGCTGCCCTGGCCCCGCGCGGCCAGCTCGACCGCCCGCGCGGCCGAGTCATAGGGCATGAGCGTGCTGACCGGGCCGAACGCCTCCACCTCGTGCGGCTCGGGGCGGTCGGCGTCGTCCACCCGCAGCAGCAGCGGCGAGATGAACGCCCCCCGCTCGGCGTCCGCGCCGACGACCTCCACCCGCTCGGGATCGCCGTACACCACCGAGCCGGCCGGGATCAGGGCCTTGAGCGCGCGGCGGACCTCCTCGCGCTGTCCGACGCTCGCGAGCGCGCCCATGCGCACCGACGGGTCGGCCGGGTCGCCGACCGTGACCTTCGCCAGCCGCGCGGCGACGGCCTCGGCCACCGCGTCCAGCGACTCGGCCGGGACGAGGGCGCGCCGGATGGCCGTGCACTTCTGCCCGGCCTTGACGGTCATCTCGGTCACGAGCTGCTCGACGAACAGGTCGAACTCGGCGCCGCCCGGCGCGGCGTCCGGGCCCAGGATCGAGCAGTTCAGCGAGTCGGCCTCGGCGTTGAAGCGGACCGACCGGGCGGCGACGACCGGGTGGGTGCGCAGCTTCTGGGCGGTGGACGCCGAGCCGGTGAAGGCGACCACGTCCTGCTCGGTCAGGTGCTCGAACAGGTCGCCCGCGCTGCCGCACACCAGTTGCAGCGCGCCCTCGGGCAGGATGCCGGAGGCGATGATCAGCTCCACCAGCCGCGCGGTGACGTAGGCGGTCTGCCCGGCCGGCTTGACCAGCGACGGCATGCCGGCCACGAACGCGGGAGCGAGCTTCTCCAGCGGCCCCCAGACGGGGAAGTTGAAGGCGTTGATCTGCACGGCCACCCCTCGCAAGGGCGTGTAGACGTGCTGGCCTGCGAACGACCCGCCCTTGCTCAGCGGCTCGACGCCGCCGTCCAGGTGGACGGTCGCGTTGGGCAGCTCGCGGCGGCCCTTGCTCGAATAGGAGAACAGCGCGCCGATGCCGCCGTCCACGTCGAAGCGGGAGTCGTTCAGCGTCGCGCCCGTGCGCAGCGACAGCGCGTACAGCTCGTCCCGGTGTCCGCGCAGGTGGGAGGCCAGCGCCTTGAGCAGCGCGGCGCGCTGATGGAAGGTCAGCTCGCGCAGGGCGGGGCCGCCCGTGCGGCGTCCGTACTCCAGCGCGGCGCGGAAGTCGACGCCCGCCGAGGAGATCCTGGCGACCTCCTCCCCGGTGACCGCGTCGTGCAGCGGGGCCCCCTCGTCGCGCGAGACGTGCCAGGAACCGGTGACATAGCTGCTGAGCGGGGCCATAGCCGACCTCCCCATCGAGGAACACCATGCGGGCCGTTCGCCAGGATGGTAACCCCGCGCCGCCCGGGCGCAGGGAGCCGTGACGGCACGGCGACCCATGGGCTCCTACCCACTCTCCGAGCCGCACGACACTCTTGACAGCAGGTGAGCTGTAACCCTTAACTGACGACAAATCCGCATCAACCGGCCATTCGGTCAGTACCGTGGGCGGTGACGGCTCGCGGCGCCCGCAGGACGGCGGCGCCCACAGGACGCTCCGGGCGGCCGGGAACCTTCGACACGGTGGCGACCGGACGAACGGACGAACGGAGCGGGCTCGGTGAGCAGCCTTCGACACACGGCGGGCCCCGACGACCCCGGACGCCTGGAGCCGGTCGAGCGCATCGGCCAGGACGAGCTGCGCGCGCTCCAGCTGGAACGCCTCCGGTGCACGCTCCGGCACGCCTACGACAACGTGCCGTTCTACCGCCGCTCGTTCGACCGCGCCGGGGTGCGCCCGGAGGACTGCCGCACACTGGCCGACCTCGCCCGATTCCCGATGACCACCAAGCACGACCTGCGGGACAACTACCCCTTCGGCATGTTCGCCGTCCCCCGTGAGCAGGTGCGGCGCATCCACGCCTCCAGCGGCACGACCGGCCGTCCGACGGTGGTCGGCTACACCGAACGCGACCTGTCCACCTGGGCCGACCTCGTCGCCCGCTCGATACGCGCCGCCGGCGGCCGGCCCGGCGACATCGTCCACGTCGCCTATGGGTACGGGCTGTTCACCGGCGGCCTCGGCGCGCACTACGGGGCCGAACGACTCGGCTGCACGGTGGTGCCGGTGTCGGGCGGCATGACGGCCCGCCAGGTGCAGCTGATCATGGACTTCGAACCCGGCGTCATCATGGTCACGCCCAGCTACATGCTGGCCCTGGTCGACGAGTTCGAACGGCAAGGCGTCGACCCGCGTTCCACCTCGCTGCGCATCGGGCTGTTCGGCGCCGAGCCGTGGACCGAGCGGATGCGCCAGGAGATCGAAGAGCGCCTGGACATCGACGCGCTGGACATCTACGGACTGTCGGAGGTCATGGGTCCCGGCGTCTCCCAGGAGTGCGTGGAGACCAAGGACGGCCTGCACATCTGGGAGGACCACTTCTACCCCGAGGTGGTCGACCCGTTCACCGACGAGGCGCTGCCGGACGGCGAGAAGGGCGAGCTGCTGTTCACCTCCCTCACCAAGGAGGCCCTGCCGATCATCCGCTACCGCACCCGCGACCTGACCCGGCTGCTGCCCGGCACCGCGCGGCCGTTCCGGCGGATGGAGAAGGTCACCGGCCGCAGCGACGACATGATCATCCTGCGGGGGGTGAACGTCTTCCCGACCCAGATCGAGGAGATCGTCCTGCGCGTCCCGGGGCTGTCCCCGCACTTCCAGCTCCTGCTCACCCGCCGGGGCCGCCTGGACCACATGACCGTGCGGGTCGAGGCCCGTCCCGACTGCCCGGCCGAGCGCCGCGACCTCGCGGCCGCCGAGGTGGTGGCGACCGTACGGAACACCATCGGCGTCGGCGTGGAGTGCGCGGTGGTCGACCCCGAGACCCTGGAACGCTCGGTCGGCAAGCTGCGCCGCGTGTTCGACCGCCGCCACGAGAACACCGCGCCGTCGGACGCGCTCAAGCCTGACGACGGGAAGGGCCGAGGCGCGGCCTTCTGAGATACTTCCAGCGATGACCACCGCCCGCGTCACGCCGCCCCGCCGGGGCCGTCCCGGCTACGACCTCGAGTCGCTGCTGGCCGTCGCGGTCAAGGTGTTCAACGAGCGAGGGTACGAGGCCACCAGCATGGAAGACCTCTCCCGCAGGCTCGGCATCACCAAGTCGGCGATCTACCACCATGTCTCGGGCAAGGACGAGTTGCTCCGCCTGGCCGTCGACCGCGCGCTCGACGGCCTGTCCGAGGCGGCGCGGGAGACCGCCGCCATGGAGGGCCGCGCCATCGACAGGCTCGAGCACCTCGTGCGCCGCAGCGTGCACGTGCTGGTCGAGCGCCTCCCGTTCGTCACGCTGCTGCTGCGGGTGCGGGGCAACACCAAGGTGGAGCGCCGGGCGCTGGCTCGCCGCCGCGAGTTCGACCACATGGTGAGCGAGCTGGTGCGGCAGGCCGAGGCCGAGGGGGACGTCCGTCCCGACGTGGACCCCGCCATCGCGAGCCGCCTGCTGTTCGGCCTGGTCAACTCGCTCACCGAGTGGTACAAACCCCGCGGCGGCCTGGGCGCCGACGCCCTCGCCGAAACCATCAGCAAAATAGCCTTCGACGGCCTCCGCCAACCCTCCGCCGCCCGGGGGAAATAAACCACCTGACCTCTCCTTGGGCCCCGCCCCCGCGACACGGCCCGGGACTCGGCGGTCAGCAGGTGGTCTCCGCAGAGCGGGCAGCGCGCGTTCTGCCTGGTGAGCAGCCGGAGCGTGTACCCGTCGATGGGAGGTTCGACCTCGCCGAGCTGCTCCCGACGACCTAACACTCAACCCTTCACGTCCCCGGCACCGAAAATCTGTAGTGGCTGAAGTAGACATCCGTGACGGGTGGCAGTAGTGTTCCTGACATCGCAAGGAACGAATCCACCAGGGCAGAGCAGGACGTAGGCATCACGACGAACTGCCCGGACGAGCGTGGATAGCTGGAGACAAAGACGACGCAGTGAAGAGGGGCAGAAGGTCGGACGTGCCAGGGCCGAGCGGTTGAAGGGTCCCGGCCGTGGACGCGCTGCCACAGCAGTCAGGTAGTGAACGGGTAACGAGTGACAACGTCGGACGTGCCAGGGCCAGCGGTAGGTGAAGGGTCCCGGCCGTGGACAAAGCAGCTGCGGCAAGGAGTACACAGGCAGAAGGTCGGACGTGCCAGGGTCGAGCGGTTGAAGGGTCCAGGCCGTGGACGCGCTGCCACAGCAGTCAGGTAGTGAACGGGTAACGAGTGACAACGTCGGACGTGCCAGGGCCAGCGGTAGGTGAAGGGTCCCGGCCGT